>JBQTIX010000047.1:0-204495 GCA_052387695.1 Panacagrimonas sp.
GCTCGGCACAGGTCTGTCGCGGGGCTAGCCCGCTCCGACAGGGCGACGGGGGGCGGTGGTGCGGGGCATGCCCCCGCCCGTGTTGCCGCACCTGTGCCGACCTGCCGTTAATGGAATCACTCGGGGGGCGGGCTGGCCCCGCTCCACCGCTCCCCGTCTGCCTGTGTGCGGGGGAAATGCCCGCGACAGACCTGTGCCGAGCACTCTTGTCGAGACGGACCGGAAAGTCTGGCCGCAAGGGCGAAGCCGCGGCCGCGCGCGTTTCTGCCGCCCAGGCGCCTAGGTGGCGATGGACACGGGGCCTGCGCCGGCTGCCGCGTCGGTGCTCGACCTGCGGCTGTCCGGATCGCTGACCCGATTGCGCGACGCCAGCCTGTACCGCAGCCGTCGCGTGATCGAAGGCCGCCACGGCGTGCAGGTGCGCGTGGACGGTCGCGACTGCTTGAGTTTTTGCAGCAACGATTATCTCGGTCTCGCATCCGATCCGCGCCTTGCGCGTGCCGCGACGCGCGCGCTCGACCAGGTGGGAACCGGCAGCGGCGCGTCCGCGCTGATCAGCGGCTACAACCGCGAGCACCGGCGGTTGGAGGAAGCACTCGCCATCCACACCGGCTATCCGCGCGTGCTGCTGTTCTCTTCGGGCTGGGCCGCGAACCTGGGCGTGCTGCGGGCACTGCTGGGACGCGAGGATGTGCTGATCGCAGATGAGTTGAATCATGCATCGCTGATCGATGGCGGGCGGCTGAGCGGGGCGACCTATCGTCGCGTGCCTCATGCCGATCTGCCGGGATTCAGCGCGGCGTTGACCGACTCCCGATGTCCGATGCCCGATTCCCGTCTGCGCCTCGTCGTCACCGACAGCGTCTTCAGCATGGACGGCGATCTCGCGCCGCTGCCCGGACTTTCCGCGCTGTGCCGCGAGCACCACGCCGCCCTGATGATCGACGACGCCCACGGTCTCGGCGTGCTCGGCGCGACGGGCCGCGGCGCGGCCGAACACTTCGGCGTCAGGCCCGACATCTACGTCGCCACGCTCGGCAAATCCCTGGGCAGCAGCGGCGCCTTCGTCGCCGGCAGCGACCCGCTGATCGAGTACCTGATCCAGCGTGCGCGCAGTTTCGTGTTTTCCACCGCGCCGCCACCGGCGATTGCGGCGGCGGCGCGCGAGGCGCTGCGGATCATCGACGCCGAACCCGAACGCCGCGCTCGCCTGCATCACAACATCCGTCGCTTCATCGTCGGTGCGAGCTCGATAGGCCTCGCAATCGGTGCCGGTATAGCGCAAACCGACGACGCGCTCACGCCGATCCAGCCGCTGATCATCGGTGACGAGGCCCGCACGATGGCGATTTCGCGCGCGCTGTTCGAGCGCGGCTGGTGGGTGGCCGGCATCCGCCCGCCGACGGTGCCGCGCGGCACGGCGCGTCTGCGCATCACGCTGTCGGCCGCGCACACGGATGCGCAGATCGATGGCCTGATCGAAGCGCTGCACGCCTGCATGACCGCGTCATCGTGATGCAACGCGCGCCGGCGCCGATCCCCGCGCAGATCCGGGCACAAACCCTCTTCATCACCGGCACCGACACCGGCGTCGGCAAGACCCACATCGCCTGCGGCCTGCTGCGTGCGGCGCGGGTCGAAGGCATCGACGCCTGCGGGTTCAAGCCGGTGGCCTCGGGTTGCCGTCTCAACCGGGACGGTCACTTGCGCAACGCCGACGCGCTCGCGCTTCAGGCCGCGGCTCGAACCGAGGAGCCCTACGCGCGGATCAATCCGTACGCGTTCAAGCCTGCCATCGCACCGCACCTCGCGGCCAGGGCCGCGGGCGCGCGCATCGACCTTTGGCGGCTCGACCGCGTGCATCGGGCCTTGGCCGGCCGGCACGACCTGCTGATCGTCGAGGGCGCGGGCGGCTGGCAGGTGCCGCTGACGGCGAGCCTGACGATGGCCGATTGGGTCGCGCGCCACCAGTGGCCGGTGGTGCTGGTCGTCGGCATGCGCCTGGGCTGCATCAATCATGCGCTACTGTCGGCTGAATCGATCGCCCAACGCTGCCCCCTCATCGGTTGGATCGCGAACGTCCTGCCGCCCCGGCAGCCGGCGCTGCGCGAGAACATCGAGGCGCTTCGGCGGCGGATTCCGGCGCCGCTGCTGGGCGAGGTGGGCGCGCGGGACCGGGTGCTGAGCGGGGCGCTTCAGCGGACGCTCAATCTCGTTGCCGCCCCTGGGTAAGGTCTGCATCGGTTCGATCTGTCTCGCAGGTCGGTTGTAGGTCGGATCAAGCCGAAGGCGGATCCGACACGCGCACTTGAGCCGACCCACACCCGACCGATGAATTCAGACCGACAAACGCAGGCTCCTGACCAGTAGCCTCGACCGGTCTGCGCAGGGGCCCACCAGAATCTCGACCCTACCGGGCTCGAACACGGGCGCGAGGTCGGCTCCCAGGAAACGCAGGTCAGACGCCGGCAGCGACATTCTGACGGTCCCTGTTTCACCCGGTCGCAGGGTGATCTTGCCGAAACCCTTCAGCTCCAGCAGCGGCCGCGCGACGCTGGCAAGCACGTCGCGGGTGAACAGGAAGACGGTCTCGGTCGCCGTTCGCTCGCCCTCATTGGTGACGTCGACGTTCACCCCGATCTCGTCGGTTTCCGTCACGCTGTCCGGCGTGACCCGAAGGTTTGCGAGCGTGAAGCGGCCGTAGCTCAGGCCGTGGCCGAAGGGATACAGCGGCTCGTTCGGCACATCGAGATACTTGCTGGTGAAGAAGTCCGCGGGGTTCATCGGGCGGCCACTGGGGCGTTGACCGAAGAAGATCGGCACTTGCCCCAGGGCGCGGGGCCAGGTGATGGGCGTGCGTCCGCCGGGCGAGACACGACCCGTCAGGACATCGGCGATGGCGTTGCCGGCCTCGCAGCCGAGGAACCAGGCAGCGAGCAGGGCGTCCGCTTTTTCGGCCAGCCAGGGCACGATCAGGGGCCTGCCTGAAAACAGGATCACGACGACGGGAATGCCGAGTGCGTTCGCCCGCTCGAACACCGCTTCCGCGAGCGCTGCCTGCGGGCCGGGAAGTTCGGGATACGCGCGGCTGGCGGCCTCTCCGCTCATGCTGGCG
This sequence comes from Panacagrimonas sp., assembly GCA_052387695.1. GTDB lineage: Bacteria > Pseudomonadota > Gammaproteobacteria > Nevskiales > Nevskiaceae > Panacagrimonas. The sequence goes on from JBQTIX010000047.1 coordinate 3,116, forward strand.
CCTTCACCCAGGCACAACAGGACGGCGTCTGCGCCCGTGCAAAGATCGACGGCCGCCGAAATGCCCGACCGATCCTCGTCGCCGATCGAAACTCCGGGCGCGGACCGGACCTCGGTCCCCTTGGAAAAACCTTCACGCAGACCCGCGAGCACGCTGACGTGGTTCTCCGCCACACCCGCAGCCCACCAGGGGCCGCGCATTTCGATCGCAGCGTCGGCTAGTGGACCGAGAACGGCCAGGCGCCGGATGGAATCGGCAATCGGCAGCGTGTCCCTGTCGTTCTTCAGCATCACGATGGCGCGCGCGCCGATCTCGCGCGCTAGAGCGCGGCGTTGGGCGATGGCCTCGGCGGTCTCCTGCTTCGAGCCTCGCCGATACGGATCGTCGAACAGGCCGAGCTGCTCCTTGAGCCTGAGCACCCGGCGCACCGAAGTGTCGATCTGCTGCATCGTCACCAGGCCACGTTCCAGCGCGACGGGCAGGCCCTTGCGGTAGGCGTCGGCCATCATGTCGATGTCCACGCCGGCGTTGAGCGCAAGCGCCGCCGCTTCGGCCAGGTCCGCGGCGACGCCGTGTTTGATCAGTTCGCCGATCGCGTTGTAATCGCTGATCAGCACGCCCTCGAAGCCCAGCTCGCCGCGCAGGTAGTCGCGCAGCAGGGGCACATGGGCGGTCATCGGAATGCCCGCCAGGTCGGTGAAGGACGGCATGATCGAGGCCACGCCAGCGGCGACTGCGGCCTCGAAGGCCGGCAGATGGACTTCACGCAGGGTCCGCTCCGAGATGTCCACCGAGGCGTACTCGCGTCCCGCGGTCACCGGGCCGTAGGCGCAGAAATGCTTGGCGCAGGCGGCGAGCGAATCCCCGGACGACAGCGTGGCGCCCTGGAAGCCGCGAACCTTCGCCTTGGCCATCTGCGCTGCCAGCCAGGGGTCTTCGCCGGGACCTTCCGCGGTGCGTCCCCAACGCAGGTCGCGGGACACGTCCAGCATCGGCGCAAAAGTGAGCGCCAGTCCGTCGGCTGCGGCCTCGATGGCGGACTCGCGTGCCGTCCGCTCCCAGGCCTGCGGATCGAACAGGGCCATTTCCGCCAGCGGAATCGGAAACAGGCTGCGATGTCCGTGAACGATGTCGAGCCCGATCAGCAAGGGAATTCCGAGACGGGATTTCTCCACCGCGAGACGCTGCATCTCGTGCGTGGGGCCGGGCCCGACCATGTTGAGCAGATTGCCGAGCGTGCCGTCGGCGATGGAGGACGTCGAGTCACCGACGATGATCGGGCCCGTCACCGCATAGCCGGAGGCGACCATCGTGAGTTGGCCCAGTTTCTCGGCCAGCGTCATGTCGGCGACCAGTGTCTCGATGCGACTCATCGAACCAGGTCCATAACAAGTCCGTCAGAACAAACCCCATGATAGATCGGGTGCTGGAAGTCGCGCGGGTGGCGGCAACGTAGACTGGTCCATGTTGACCGCCCTTGGTAACGCATTCGCCCGATCGATTTCCCGCCTCCGCCGTGGCATGCAGCGCCTCGGTTCGGCCCGCCTGCTGGCCGAGGCGGAAACCGAAACACCGATGCGTGCCGAGCTGTTCAGCGCCGACCAGATGCAGCAGCACGGCAGTACGCTCGCCGGCATTCACCAGGTGCTTGCCAATGCCGGACCCGACCGGATGCTGCAGCGGCTGGACGAAAACGAAAGCCTGCTCCTGTTGATGCGCGAGCGGCTGGCAGCGGTCGTCGCGGAGGACCGTCGCATCACGCCCGCCGGGGTATGGCTGCTCGACAACGCAGACCTGATCGAGGAGCAGATCCGCCTCGCGCGCAAGCATCTGCCCAAAGGCTACAGCCGCGAATTGCCGCGGCTGGCTCTGGGTGCTTCGATCGGGCTGCCGCGCGTGTACGACCTGGCCATGGAAACCATCGCGCACAGCGATGGCCGCATCGACCTCGAAAGCCTGGTGCGTTTCATCGATGCCTATCAGGCCAAGAGTGAACTCAAGCTCGGCGAGCTGTGGGCCATTCCGATCATGCTGCGCCTGGCCCTGATCGAGAATCTGCGCCGCGCCGGGGCGCGCACCGTCGCCGACCAGCTCGACCGCGATCGCGCCAACACCTGGGCCGCGCAGATGCTGGACATCGTCACGCGCGATCCCAAGAGCCTGATCCTGGTGATTGCCGACATGGCGCGATCCGACCCGCCGATGAGCAGCGCCTTCGTGGCCGAGCTGACGCGCCAGCTCGGCGGGCAGAGCGCCGCGCTGGCCCTGGCCCTGACCTGGATCGAGCAGCGGCTGGCGGAAACGGGCGTGACGATCGAGCGCCTGATCCAGGCCGAGAACCACCAGCAGGCGGCCGATCAGGTCTCGATCAGCAATAGCATCGGCAGCCTGCGTCTGCTCGCCGTCACCGATTGGCGTGACCTGGTCGAACGCACCAGCCGGGTCGAGCGGATTCTGCTGCGCGATCCCGCCGGTGCTTATGGGCGCATGGATTTCGCAACGCGCGATCGGTACCGGCACCAGGTCGAGCGCATCGCCCGGCGCTGCGGCCGGTCGGAATCCGAGGTGGCGCTGGGCGCCATCGGGCGGGCGGGTGATGCCGGCAGCGCGGAAACCGGCAAACGCACCGCGCATGTCGGCTTTCATCTGATCGGCCCCGGCCTGCCGTCGCTGCTGCTTGCACTCGGCGTGCGGTCCACGCTGGCCGAAAGTCTGGGTCGTGGCGTGCGGACGGCGCCGCTGCTGGTGTATGTCGGCGCCATCGTGATGCTGGCGCTGGCCGGCGCCCTGGTTCTCGCCGAACAGGCGCAAGCCAGGGGTGTGAGCGGCTACGCCTTGCTGCCGCTGAGCGTGTTGCTGCTGATCTGCACCAGCCATCTCGCGGTGGCGCTCGTCAACTGGTTCGCAACCCTGCTGGCCGCGCCGCACGAGTTGCCGCGCCTGGACTTCGCCCACGGCATTCCGGTGGAGTCGCGCACCCTGGTGGTGGTCCCGACGATGCTGGGCAGCGCGTCCGGCATCGCGGCGATGGTCGAGGCGCTGGAAGTGCGCTTCCTCGCCAACCAGGACGCGTATCTGCACTTTGCGCTGTTGACCGATTTCCTGGATGCCTCGGAGGAAATGCTTCCCGGCGACGAAGCGCTGAGCTCGGCCGCCGCGAACGGCATCGCCGCGCTCAACCAGAAATATGCGCGATCGACCTCGGCCAGTCATGGCGACCGCTTCTTCCTGCTGCATCGTCCACGGCGCTGGAATGCGCAGGAACGATTGTGGATGGGTTTTGAGCGCAAGCGCGGCAAGCTCGAGGAACTCAATGCGCTGCTGCGCGGGGGCGCGACCGATCGCTTTTCGCGGGTCGTCGGCGCGGTGAAGGTGCTGCAAAGCGTGCGCTACGTCATCACCCTGGACAGCGATACCGCCTTGCCGCGCGACTCGGCGCGCCAGCTCGTCGGCGCCATGGCGCATCCGCTGAACCAACCGCTCTATGACCCCGTGCAAGGACGCGTCACGAGCGGCTACGGCATCCTGCAGCCGCGGGTGGAAGCCAGCCTGAGCGGCGGCCATCGCTCGCGTTACGCGCGCATGAGCGGCGGGGAGCCGGGTATCGATCCCTACACGCAAAGCGTCTCGGACGTGTATCAGGATCTGTTCGGCGAGGGCTCGTTTGTCGGTAAGGGGATTTACGACGTCGATGCCTTCGAGCAGGCGCTGGGCAGACGTTTTCCGGAAAACCGGATTCTGAGTCACGATCTTCTGGAAGGCTGTCACGCGCGCGCCGGCCTGCTCAGCGACGTGCAGTTGTACGAGGATTATCCGGCCCGCTACAGCAGCGATGCGGCCCGGCGTCATCGATGGATCCGCGGCGACTGGCAGCTGCTGCCCTGGCTGTGGCGGCGGGTGCCCGGCCGCGAGGGCGCGCAGAGGAATCCGCTATCGCATCTGTCGCGCTGGAAAATCCTGGACAACCTGCGGCGCAGCCTCGTACCCATGTCGCTGACCCTGCTCCTGCTGCTGGGCTGGAGCGTGTTGGCCGCGCCCCTGCTCTGGACCCTGGCGGTGCTGGCCATCCTCACCGTTCCGGCACTCCTCGCCAGCCTGCTGGGGCTGCTGCGGCCGCCGGACGACACCGAGCTGGGTCAACAGCTCGCCGCATTCCCGCGCGCGACGGGACGCCGCCTGGCAGGCGTGGGGCTCACGCTTGCCTGTCTGCCGTTCGAAGCCCAGCAGAGCCTGGACGCGATCCTGCGCACGGTCTGGCGCATGGCCGTCTCGCGCACCAGGCTGCTGGAATGGCGTCCCTCCCATGCCTCCGACGGGCAGGCCGCGAGCACCCTGCCGGCGATGCTGCGCCTGATGTGGAGCGCGCCGTTGATCGCGGGGGCCATGACCGTTGACCTGTTCGTGCGGCGGCCGGACGTGCTGGTGTGGGCCAGCCCGATCCTGCTGTTGTGGCTGGGTTCCCCTGTACTCGTGACCTGGCTCGGCCGCCCGTCGCAGCGGCGCCAGGTCTCGCTGAGCAGGGCGCAGGAATTGTTCCTGCGCCGGCTTGCACGCAGGACCTGGTCGTTCTTCGAAACCCATGTCGGCGCCGACGACCACCATCTGCCACCCGACAACGTGCAGGAAATCCCGGCGACGCGGATCGCGCACCGCACCTCGCCCACCAATATCGGCCTGTCGCTGCTAGCCAATCTGAGCGCCCATGATTTCGGCTACATCGGCACGGGCGTTTTGATCGAACGCACCGCGGCCACGATGCAGACCCTGCAAGGACTGAAACGCCATCGGGGTCACTTCTACAACTGGTACGACACCCAGACCCTGCAAGTCCTGTCGCCGCCCTATGTCTCCACGGTCGACAGCGGCAATCTCGCCGGGCACCTGCTGGCCCTGGGTCCCGGGCTGCTCGCGCTGATCGATGCGCCACTCACTCATCCGCGCTGGCGTGAGGGCCTGGAGGACACGCTGGCGCTGCTCGCCGATGCTCTGGCCGTGTCGCCTGCCGGCACCGGATCAGCGGAACGCATATCTGCCATCGAAGCGTTTCGCGCCCTGCTCGGATGGCGCAGTCGCGGCCATGGGCCGCTCCTGCACGAGCAGGACCGAGCAGGAGCGGCCCACGGCCGCGACAGTGCCGAGCAACTCGTGCAAGCCGCACAGGCGATCGGCGCCAGCCTTCTGTCTTGCGCCGACGAGGAAGTGAGGCACTGGACCCGCGCGCTCGAAAGCCAATGCCGGTCGCACGTCGATGAATGGCGCTGCGCCGATGGCGCCGGTTCGCTGCGCGATCTCGCGTGCAGCGATTCGCCTGTGGCCTCCATCGCGGTCGAGCGCATCGCGGTGCTCGAACGGCTTGCCCTGCAATGCCGGGAACTGGCGCGGATGGAGTACCGATTTCTCTACGACCGGTCGCGCCATCTGCTGCACATCGGCTACCACGTCGAAGAAGGACGCCTCGATCCCGGCCACTACGACCTCCTCGCCTCGGAAGCGCGCCTGTGCAACTTCGTCGCCATCGCGCAAGGACAACTGCCCGAGAAAAGCTGGTTCGCGCTTGGCCGCAGGCTGACGACCGCGGGCTTCGATCCGATCCTGGTGTCGTGGAGCGGCTCGATGTTCGAGTACCTGATGCCGCTGCTGGTCATGCCGGCGTACGCGGACACCTTGCTCGATCAGACCTGCCGCGCGGCGGTGCAGAGCCAGATGGACTACGGCCGCAGTCGCGGCGTGCCCTGGGGCATTTCCGAATCCGGCTACAACGGCGTCGACAGTCAGTTCAACTATCAATACCGCGCTTTCGGCGTGCCCGGTCTGGGCCTCAAGCGTGGTCTGGCGCAGGACCTGGTGGTGGCGCCTTACGCGAGCGTGATGGCCTTGATGGTGGCGCCGGCCGCCGCGTGCAGCAATCTGCAAAGAATCGAGAAGGAGGGTTTCGCGGGCCGCTTCGGAATGTTCGAAGCCATCGACTACACGCCCTCACGGCTGCCGCCCGGCCAGACGCATGCGCTGGTACGCTCGTTCATGTCGCACCATCAGGGCATGAGCTTCATGGCACTGGCGCAGTGCCTGCTGGGGCCGGCCATGCAGATGCGTTTCGCCGCCGATCCCGAGGTCCAGGCGACACTCTTGCTGCTACAGGAGAAAATCCCCAAGCCGAGCGCCGACTATGCGCGCAGGATCGAGCCGGCGGATCTTCAGGAGCAATCGGTGGAAGCCGAAAAAACGTATCGCAGTTACAGCAGCCCGAATACACCGACACCGGAAGTGCAGCTGCTTTCCAACGGCCGTTACCACGTCATGGTCAGCAATGCCGGCGGAAGCTCCAGCCGCTGGCAGGATCTGGCGGTGAGCCGCTGGCGCGAGGACACGAGCTGCGACAACGGGGGTGCGTTCTGTTACCTGCGTGATGTCGCCAGCGGGAAATTCTGGTCGGTCGCGCACCAGCCAACCCTGGCGCGCGCGGATTCCTACGAGGCGATTTTTTCGGAGTCGCGGGCAGAATTCCGCCGTCGCGACGGCGACATCGAAAGTCACACCGAGATCGTGGTCTCGCCCGAGGACGACATCGAGCTGCGCCGCGTGCGCATCGCCAATCACGGCCGCACGCGCCGCGAAATCGAACTCACCAGCTACGCCGAGGTGGTGCTCGCGCATGCCGGGGCGGACGCTTCGCATCCGGCTTTCAGCAATCTGTTCGTGCAGACCGAGTGGCTGCACGAGCAGCGGGCCCTACTGTGCAAGCGCCGGCCGCGTTCGATCGACGAGGCCACGCCCTGCATGTTTCACCTGATGGTGGTGCGCGGCACGCCGGCCGGCGCGCCGAGTTTCGAGACCGATCGTCTGCGTTTCATCGGCCGCGGCAACACCACGGTCGCGCCCGCCGCATTGCGGGCGCCCGGCCCGCTCAGCGACACCGTGGGATCGGTGCTCGATCCCGTCGTCGCCATCCGCAGCCGCATCGTCCTGGAACCGGGCGGGAGCGTCGTCACCGATCTCGTCTACGGCGTCGGCAGCAGCCGCGAGCAGTGCCTGGGTCTGATCGCGAAATACGACGACCGGAATCTCACCGACCGCGTGTTCGAGCTGGCCTGGACGCACAACGAAGTGATGCTGCGGCAGATCAATGCGAGCGCCGCCGACGCACGTCTGTTCTCGCGTCTGGCAGCGCACATCATCTACAGCAATGCGGAGTTGCGCGCACCGGAGTCGGTGCTGCTGGCCAACCGTCGCGGCCAGTCGGGACTGTGGGGCTATTCCATCTCCGGCGATCTGCCGATCGTCCTGTTGCAGATCCAGGACATTGCGAACATGGAGCTGGTGCGGCTGCTGGTGCGCGCACATCACTACTGGCGTCTCAAGGGTCTCGCGGTGGACCTGGTGATCTGGAACGAGGACCACGCCGGCTACCGGCAGTTGCTGCACGAGCAGATCATGGGACTGGTCGCCGTGGGTCGGGACGCGAGTGCCATCGAGCGGCCGGGCGGCGTGTTCGTGCGCCATGCGGAACAGATTTCCCACGAGGACCGGGTGCTGCTGCGCTCGGTGGCGCGCATCGTCCTCGCCGACAGCGCGGGGACCCTGGCCGAGCAGCTCGACCGGCTTGCGCCGATCCAGGCGCCGGTCGCGCGTCTGAAAACGATCCGGCCGTATCGGCCCGAACCCGCAGCCGTGGCCCCGCCGCGCCAGCTCATCCTGGACAATGGACTCGGCGGATTCACCGCGGACGCCCGCGAGTACATCATCACCACCCGTGCCGACCGGCTCACGCCGGCACCCTGGGTCAACGTGCTGGCGAACGCACACTTCGGAACGCTGATTTCCGAAAGCGGCGGCGCCTACACCTGGGGCGAAAACGCGCGCGAGTTCCGGCTGACGCCCTGGCACAACGACCCGGTCAGCGATATCGGCGGCGAGGCCCTGTACCTGCGGGACGAGGAGAACGGGCAGGTCTGGTCGCCGACCGCGCTGCCCTGCCGCGGCGACGGCGCCTATGTTGCGCGTCACGGTTTCGGCTACAGCGTGTTCGAACACACCGAAGGCGGCATCAGCTCCGAGCTGACCGTGTTCGTTGCGCTCGATGCGCCGGTGAAGTTCTCGGTGCTCAAGCTGCGCAATGCTTCCGGCCGTGCACGTCGTCTGTCCGCCACCGGCTACGTGGAATGGCTGCTCGGCGATCTGCGTTCCAGGTGCGCGCCGCACGTCAGCACCTTCGTCGATTCCGGCAGCGGCGCGCTGTTCGCTCGCAATCCCTACAACACCGAGTTCGCGTCGCGAGTCACGTTTTTCGACGTGGACGATCTGGCGCGTTCGATCACGGGCGACCGGACTGAATTCCTCGGCCGTAATGGCACGCTTCAATACCCGGCGGCGCTGAAACTGGCGCGGCTGTCCGGCAGGATGGGCGCCGGGCTGGACCCCTGCGCGGCCATCCAGGTGCCCTTCGATCTGGCCGATGGCGAAGAACGGCAGATCATCTTCCGGCTCGGCGTAGGACGCGACATCGAGGAAGGGCGCGCGCTGGTCAAGCGCTTCCGCGAGCTGGGCTCGGCGCGCAAGTCCCTGGCGGCGGTGTGGGAGTACTGGAAGAAGACGCTGGACGTCATCCAGATCGACACGCCGGACCCGGCGCTCAATGCGCTCACCAACGGCTGGCTCATTTACCAGACGCTCGCCTGCCGGCTGTGGGGACGCAGCGGCTATTACCAGTCCGGCGGCGCGTTCGGTTACCGCGACCAGTTGCAGGACACGATGGCGCTCGTGCACGCCGAGCCGGCGCTGGTGCGCGAACACCTGCTGCGCTGCGCGCAACATCAGTTCCCGGAAGGCGACGTGCTGCACTGGTGGCATCCGCCCACCGACCGCGGCGTGCGCACGACCTGCTCGGACGATTACCTGTGGCTGCCGCTGGCGATCTGCCGCTACGTGACGATGACCGGCGACACCGGCGTGCTCGATGAAACCCTGCCTTTCATCGAAGGCCGGCTGCTCAATCCGGGCGAAGAATCCAACTACGACCTGCCGGTTCGTTCGAACAAAGTCGCGAGCCTCTACGAGCACGGCAAGCGCGCCGTTCTGCGTGGCCTGCAATTCGGCGAGCGCGGTCTGCCGCTGATGGGCTCCGGCGACTGGAACGACGGCATGAACAAGGTCGGCGAGCATGGCCGCGGCGAGAGCATCTGGCTGGGGTTTTTCCTGTACTCGGTGCTGCTGGAATTCGCCGATCTGGCCCAGCGGCGCGCGGACGAGACGTTTGCGCAACGCTGCCGTGAAGAGGCGGCGACGCTGCAGCGGAACCTCGAGCGCGGCGGCTGGGACGGCCAGTGGTACCGCCGCGCCTACTTCGACGACGGCACGCCGCTCGGTTCCTCGGCCAACGCCGAATGCCAGATCGATTCCATCGCGCAGAGCTGGTCGGTGTTGTCCGGAGCTGGCGATCCGGAGCGCACGCGACAGGCGATGAACTCGCTCGACGCACGCCTGGTGCGGCGCGACTCTCGCCTGATCCAGTTGCTCGACCCGCCTTTCGACCAATCCGAGCAGCACCCCGGCTACATCCGCGGATACGTTCCCGGTGTGCGCGAGAACGGCGGGCAGTACACCCACAGCGCGATCTGGGCGGCGATGGCGTTCGCCAGGCTCGGCGACGGCCGCCGCGCCTGGGAACTGACCAACATGATCAACCCGGTCACGCACGCGCGAACGCCGGCCGAAGTCGAGACCTACAAGGTCGAGCCCTATGTCATGGCTGCCGATCTCTACGGCGTGCCACCACATACCGGCCGCGGCGGCTGGACCTGGTACACCGGGTCTGCCGGCTGGATGTACCGGCTGATCGTGGAGTCGCTGCTGGGATGCCGCCTGGAGGCGGGTCATCTGAGGTTCGCGCCCTGCCTGCCGGAAGACTGGAAAGGATTTTCGATGCGCTACCGGCATTATGGAACGACGTATCACGTCGAGGTCGTGCAGGAGAGCGGTGAGGATGCCGGCGTGTCGCTGAGCCTCGACGGGAGCCAACAGGGCGAGCCTTGCGTGAGGCTGGTCGATGACGGGGTCGAGCATCGCGTCGAGGTCAGGGTGCGCAGGGTTCGAGCCGCTGCGTAGGTCGGTTCAAGGCCACGGCTTTCTGTGGCCGGAACCGACACGCGGCCCGTCGAGGGCGTACGTCGGCTCCGGCCACAGAAAGCCGTGGCCTTGAACCGACCTACGTGGACCTGCCGATGAGTCCGACCCGCGCAGTCATTCCTCATAGTGGTTCAAACTCGGGAAACCGGAGGTGTACATGCCTGGAGCGATGCCGTGTCGAAATTGAAATCCCGCGGCAAGAGCGCGGGTTCGTCGGGGATCGAATCGAATCCCGCGGCGATGGCTGCACTGCCCGACGAGGAGCTGATCGAACTCGTTCAGCGCCAGACCTTCCGCTATTTCTGGGACGGCGCGCACCCGGTCAGCGGTCTGGTGCCGGACCGGCTGCCGGCGCGTGAGGCCGCCAGGGAACTCGTGGCCACCGGCGGGTCGGGTTTTGGGGTCATGGCGATCATCGTCGCGGTCGAGCGCGGCTGGATCTCGCGCGACGCCGCGCTGGACCGGCTGGAGCGCATGCTCGATCTGCTGATGCGCGCCACCGTCTATCACGGCGCCTTCCCGCATTTCATCAACGGCCTCACCGGCGCGACGATTCCGTTCTTCCGCAAGGACGATGGCGGCGACCTGGTGGAAACCTCGTTCCTGTGCATGGGCCTGCTGTGCGCGCGGCAGTATTTCCAGCGCGACACGAAGCGCGAAAAAACGCTGCGCGATCACATCAACTGGATCTGGGAAGAAGTGGAGTGGGACTGGTACACCCGCGACGGCCGCAAGGTCCTGTACTGGCACTGGAGCCCCAACAACGGCTGGGCCATGGATCACGAGATCCGCGGCTGGAACGAGTGCCTGATCACCTACCTTCTTGCAGCGTCGTCGCCGCGCTACCCGGTCGATCCGGTCGTTTATCACCACGGCTTCGCTGCCGGGCGCGGCTTCCTCAACGGCAAGTCGTATTACGACATCGAACTACCCGTCGGCATGCCCTTTGGCGGGCCCCTGTTCTTCACCCACTATTCGTTCTGCGGTCTCGATCCCAGGGGGCTCAAGGATCGTTATGCCGACTACTGGGAACTGAACCAGCGGCACGTGGCGATCAACCGGGCGCACTGCATCGCCAATCCCGGCAAGCACAAGGGCTACGGCGCGTCGTGCTGGGGCCTCACGGCGAGCGATGATCCGAAGGGGTATGAAGCGCACGCGCCCGACCTCGACAACGGCACGATCTCGCCCACCGCGGCGCTGTCCAGCCTGCCGTATGCACCGCGCGAGGTGATGACGACCCTGCGCCACTTTCTCACCGCGCATGGCGAGAAGCTGTGGGGGCCTTATGGCTTCCTCGATGCCTTCTGCGAACGCAAGAGCTGGTATTCCAGCGTGTATCTCGCCATCGACCAGGGTCCCATCGTCGTGATGATGGAGAACCATCGCAGCGGCCTGCTGTGGAAGCTGTTCATGAGCGTGCCGGAAGTGCAGTCGGGTCTGCGCAAGCTCGACTTCACCAGCCCTCATTTGAGCAAGGGGAAGGGCCGTTGACGGAATCGTTCGGCCAGTGGATCGAGCGCGAGTACCGCTATGCCGCGACGGCGATGCTCAGGAGCGTTTCGCCCATCGAGCTCGTCAAGACGCGTCCGGGTTTTGGCCAGACCATCCGGGCGGGAAAAGGCGCCATCATTGCGTCGCCGGTGCTCGCGTCCTGGGATCCTGATCCCGATTATTTCTTTCACTGGTACCGGGATTCTGCGGTGGTCGTCGATGCCATGCGCCTGCTGTTCGAGGACGGAAGCATCGGGGTGGAGGCGCTTACGCAGGTTGAGGATTTCGTGCGGTTCAGTCTGTCGCTTCAAGCGCTGGACGGCCGTGAGCAGGCTGCGTCGCCGTCGCGGCGTGCAAACGTCGCGAACGACTTCGTGAAGTTCCTGAGAAGCGACGACGAGCTGGGTGCCGTTCACGGCGACACGGTCGTTGCCGAAACACGCGTCAACCCCGACGGCACGCTCGACATCTCGAACTGGAATCGCCCCCAGCACGACGGCGCGCCGCTAAGGGCGCTGGCCCTGTTGCGATGGGCGCGCAGCGGGTCGTTCGACGGGGGACTCGGGGCCGTCGTGGCCGAATTGATACATGCCGATCTGGCCTTCACGTCCCGGCATTGGCGCGAGCCGTCGTTCGACATCTGGGAGGAGGAGAAGGGATTGCACTACTACACCCTCCGTGTTTCGGCTGCGGCGCTGGACGAGGGCTCCGAATGGCTGGGCGATCGCGAAGAGGCCGCGGTTTATCGCGCAGACGCCGAGGCGATTTCCCGAACGCTCGACGGATTCTGGCTCGCCGACGAAGCACACTACCGATCGCGCGTTCTGGCTTCCGGAGCACGCTCCACCAAGGAACTCGATATCTCCGTCATCCTCGCGGCGATCCACGCGGACGGGAAGGGTGAGACGCACTCGGTCCGCGACCCGCGTATGCAGGCCACGTTGATGCGGCTCGAAAGCCTGTTCGACGCGGCCTACCCCATCAACCAGAACCGGCCCGCGTACAGGGGTCCCGCCATGGGACGCTACGCGGGTGACGTCTACTACTCGGGCGGCGCCTACTATTTTTCGACCCTGGGCGCCGCCGAATTCTGTTTTCGCGCCGCGGTTCGTGCGAACGATGCCGGACGCTGGATGGAACGCGGAGACGCCTATCTCGCAACCGTGCGCGCCTTTACGCCGCCGAACGGCGAGCTGTCGGAGCAGTTCGATCGGAACACCGGCGCGCAGACCTCCGCCAAACACCTGGCCTGGAGCTACGCGGCCTTCATCTCCTGCGTTGCCGCGCGCCGCGCCGCCGCAGCGCGGCGAGGGTCGGAACTCGAATCTGCCGATCAGGTGAAATGCCCGATTCGATGAAAGAGAGGTCGAGCGAGATCGCTATCGCCGTGCCCGCCGACGCGCCTCCCGCGGGCGTCGGTCGACAGATCGGCACGATGCTGCGGGCGCTGCGGGGCTCGCCCGTCGCCAGGACCCTGCTGCTGCTGATCGTCGCCATCGTGGTCGTCATCCTCGCGACCTCGTACGGACAGATCCGGCTCAATAGCTGGAACAAGCCCTTCTTCGACGCCCTGTCGCGCCGCGACCTGCGCGAGTTTCTGTTCCAGCTTGGCGTGTTCTTTGTGATCGCCGGGATTCTCCTGGTGTTCAACGTGGCGCAGCGCTGGCTGGTGGAGACCTTGAAGTTCCGGCTGCGTGAAGGCCTGGTGGAAGACCTCGTAGGCCACTGGATGATGCCGCGCCGGGCGTTCTGGCTCGCCCGCGGCGGACCGATGGGCGTCAATCCCGATCAGCGCATGCACGACGACGCGCAGAAACTCTGTGACCTGTCGGCCGACCTCGGCGTGGGCCTGTTTCAGGCCACGATCCTGCTCGCGAGTTTTTCGAGTGTCCTGTGGGTCATCTCCAGCGATTTCAGCATCCGGGTCGGCGACGCGGACTACGCCGTCCCCGGTTACATGCTGTGGGCGGCCATTCTCTACGCCGGCGCCGGATCCCTGCTGAGTTACTGGGTCGGGCGCAGCCTGATCGTCCGCAACGCGGACCGCTACGCGCGCGAAGCGGAACTGCGCTTTTCACTGGTACGCATCAACGAACATCTCGACGGCATCTCGCTGGCCGCGGGCGAGGCGGACGAACGGCGGCGCGTGCAGCGCTACCTGGCCGATGTGCTCGACGCGACGCGTCGCCTGGTCCGGGGCCTGACCAATCTCACCTGGGTGACCGCGGGCTTCGGCTGGACCACGACCGTGGCGCCGATCCTGGTCGCGGCGCCGTTGTATCTCACCGGCAAGATTTCCTTCGGCGGATTGATGATGGCGGCCGCGGCCTTCACCCAGGCGCAGTCCTCGCTGCGCTGGTTCGTGGACAACTTCAGCACGATCGCCGACTGGCGCGCGACCCTGATGAGAGTCGCAAGCTTCCGCGAGGCGGTGACCCTGGTCGAGATGCCGCAGCTCTCGGAAAGCCGCATCAGCTATGCCGAGAGCGAGCGCGGCACGATGCACATCGACGATCTCGTGGTCGTGTCGCCCACCGGCACCGACCGGCTCGGGGAACAACGCATCGTCGTCCGATCAGGCGAGCGTCTGCTCATCCTGGGGGCCCCCGGAACCGGCAAGACATTGCTGTTCCGCGCCCTTGCGGGCCTGTGGCCCTGGGGCAGCGGGACCGTCGCGCTGCCGAAGGACGAGTCGGTCTCGTACATGCCGCGCGGCACGCCCTATCTGCCGCGCGGCAGCTTGCGCGAGGTTCTCGCCTACCCGCTGAAAGTGGACGGCTTCGGCGAGGAGGCGTTCGCGCACGCCCTGGGGCGGCTCGGCTTGGGGCGCCTGGCGCCGATGCTCGACCTCGATCGCAGATGGGACCGGGAGCTGAGTCATGACGAGCAACTGTCACTGGCTTTCGCCCGCATCGTGTTGCAGGCGCCACCCTGGGTGCTCATCGATGAGGCTTTCGGATCGCTCGACGACGAAACGATGGTGCGCGTCATCGACATCTTCACTCATGAGCTTCAAGGCACCAGCGTGATCCATATCGGCAGGGCGGGTGAGGCGCGCGACGTTCTGTTCTCCAGAGTCGTTCACCTGGTCAAGGTAGCATCGGAACCGCCGCCGGCCGGCCTTGAGGCGGCTGACGCGCCGTCCGGGAACAACGAAGCGGAGACCGGATCGTGAATCGGTTTTCGATGAACGCCCTCGGCGAATCCGTTGTAGGAGGGGCTCTGCCCCGACTGGCGCTCGCAGAACGAACCGCGATTCGTCGTCAGAGCGCGAGTCGGGACAGAGCCCCTACAGTTTGCTCCGTGATTACGGCGCGATTCGCGCCGAGGGCCCCAACATTCATGCAAGGGGGCGCGGCGCAATGGCTGTGCCTGTTCCTGCTGCTTGCCCTAATTCCCCTACAACTGTCCGCACAGGAGTTCGAGTTTCACCCGCCGCCGAATGCCAGCGATCCGATTGCCGCCTCGGTCATGCGCGACCTGGCCGAGCGAATCCTGCCGGTCTACGAGGAGAAGGATACGGAGCGCTATCTCACCAACCTGGGTGCGCTCCAGATGGTCGCCGGCACTTACGTGGCGGCGCATGACACGCGCCAATCGCTGCGCGATCGGCGACGCAGCGCAAGTGCAGGCCAGTCGGTCGATCGCGCGCAGCTGTACGACATTTACGCGCATGCTCGCGCGATCGAGGCGCGTGAGGGCCTGAAGTTCTCGCAGGCATTCACGCGCTCCTTCCGCGAGGTGGTGCCCAAGCTCAATGATCGCGATGCGGACGCGCTCACGGCCTGGTTCGAGACGCCGCTACCGGTGTTCAGAGATGCGCTGCAAAGATCGTTTGATCGGTGGAGGGTCAAGGGCAGCATCCCTTCTGCGGAGGCGGTGGACCTGGTCTGGACCTACCTGTCCTTCGACGCGCATCGCAGCTTCAAGCCGCTGGTGCAGGCGCTCGACGTCGAGGAAGAGCGCCGGCGCTACGTCACCGAGGAGAACGTGGTCATCAAGACCCCGTACGGAGCGGAGATCCACGCGGTGGTGGTGCGTCCCAAAAGCATCTCCACACCGCTCCCCACGCTGCTCGAATTCACCATCCAGCTTGCCGGCCACGACGCCAAGGGCTGTGCCGCCCACGGCTATGTCGGAGTCGTGGCGTATACGCGCGGCAAATTGGCCGGGAGCGGCAACCGGGTCGTTCCCTTCCAGTACGACGGCGAAGATGCGCGCGCGGTGATCAACTGGATCGCCAGGCAACCCTGGAGCGATGGTCGCGTCGGCATGGTCGGTGACGGCTACAGCGGTTTCGCCGCCTGGGCGGCCTTGAAGCGGGCGCCGGCCGCGCTCAAGGCCATCGCCACCTGGGCCGCGATGGCGCCGGGCATCGACTTTCCGATGCAGGGACAGGTGTTCCCGAACTCGGCGTATCGATGGGCGCAGACCCACACCGGCGCGACGGACGAGGACAGCGAGCGCCTCGACGATGCGCAATGGCGCGCGCTCGACCAGGCCTGGTACCAGAGCGGGACGCGCTACCGCGATCTCGACCGGAAGTTCGGCAAGCCCAACCGGATCTTCCGCCGCTGGCTCAACCACCCGAGCTACGACGGGTACTGGCAGAAGATGATCCCGTTCCGGCAACAGTTCGCGAAGATCGACATTCCGGTGTTGACGATTGCCGGCTACTACGGCGGGGACGCGGGCGCCTTGCATTACTTCAGCCAGCACTACCGGTACAAGCCGGACGCCCAGCACACGCTGCTGATCGGCCCCTGGGATGACGGCGCAATCCGGCACGGGCCATCGCCTGTCCTCCACGGACACAGCGTCGATACGGCCGCGCTGATCGACCTGCGAGAACTGCGCTACCAGTGGTTCGACCACATCTTCAAGAACAGCACCAAACCGGCCCTGCTGAAGGACCGCGTCAACTACGAGCTCATGGGCGCCAACGAGTGGCGGCATGCGCCGTCGCTCGAAGGCATGGCGAACGGATCGCTGAGGTTTTACTTGGATGTGGATGCGGGCGGGTCCGTCGAGCGTCACCGGCTGGTGGAGGCCAGGCCGCCGGCAACGACATTCTTTCAGCAGATCGTCGATTTCTCGGATCGCAGCGACTTCAACGGGCCGCCGCCGATCGACATCGTCGGCAAGAGTCTCCCGGTTCGTCACGCGACGACCTTCGTCAGCGAACCCTTGCAACAGGCGGTCGAGTTCAGCGGCCTGCTCGCGGGCCAGCTCGATTTCCTGCCGAACCAGCAGGACGTGGACCTCCAACTCACGCTCTACGAACTGCTACCCGGCGGCGCCCACGTCCAGTTGTTCGATCCTTACGAATTTCGCGCCAGCTATGTGAAGGATCGCATCAATCGCCGGCTCCTCAAGGCGGGCGTGCGCCAGCAATTGACGTTCACGACCGAGCGCCTGAGCAGCCGCCGGCTTCAGGCCGGCAGCCGGGTGGTCATGGTTCTCGGAGTCAACAAGCGGCCTGACCGGGAGATCAACTACGGCGCCGGTAACGACGTCAGTGAAGAGTCGATGGCCGATACCAGGATCCCTTTGAGCATCCGCTGGTATGGTGGCAGCTACATCGACGTCCCGATTCGAAAGTAGGCCAGGGAGGGTGCCCGCGTGTTGTTCGCGGGCGGATCCGACGGGCGCCCTTCGTTGAGCGCGCGCAGCGTCGGTTCCGCCTTCGGCTTGAACCGACCTACGAGCCGGATTAAACCTGCGCCGGCGTAGGGTGGATCAGCGAAGCGCATCTGAAACCCCTACGGGCCTCGCACATCCGCTTTTTCGCGTGCGATCACCCAGGTCCGACGGGCTGCTATCGGTTTGAAGCGTCGCGGCTGCGGTCGACCAGGCGTTCGATCCGATCGCCGATCCGATCCAGGCGGTCCTGTGCGCGATCACCGCGGCGGTCGAGTTGCTCCTCGCGTCGGTCGCCGTAACGGTCCAGGCGCCGCGCGGCTCCGTCACGACCGCCGGCGGATGCCCGGTCGGACGCCGCGTCGTAGCGCGCGTCGATGCGTTCGCCGCGCTCGTCGAGGCGCTCGTCGATGCGTTCGCCGCGAGCGTCCAGCCGGTCATCGAGGTTCTCGCCGAGTCCCATCTGGGCCTGTGCAGCGAAGCTCATGCTTCCGGCCAGGGCAAGGGCGAGCGTCGAAGTCAATAGCTTTTTGTTCATGGTCAATCTCCTGAGGTGGTGAAATCTCCGGCCGCCGGGAGACCCTGAGTCGGGAATCCGGTGACGGGGATGGCTCCGTCTTCTACGCACGTGCGGTGCCTGGTCAAAAAAGGTTGAAAGTTCAGTGGCTTGTAAAATCAACGGCGTTTCGAAACGCTGCGCAATGCAGGATTTCTGCGGACAGTCGCTGCGCCCTGCATGGCCCGTCAGGTTGTTGTTTGCCAACCCGGCGTCGCGAATCGCCAGAAGAGGCCGTAGCTCGGCTCATCGCCGGGCGATTCCCGCGCCGCTCCTCAGGGCACCCGCGCAGGCTCGGCGTCCGGTGCCGTGTTGGGGATGCCGTCGATGAGGTTCTGGATGACCAGCCGGTGATACTTCACGGCATAGCGCACCGGCGTGTCGGACAGGGTCCGCATGACCCTTTCGTGATCGGCGTCCTCCGGCGCGTGGATCAGCAGGAAATGACAGCCCTGCTGCGCGAGTTCGAGCTGCTTCTGGCGCGTGGGCACGCTGGCGCCGACCGACAGCAGGCCGCGCGAGTCGAGGTTCTCGCCCGCCTCGCGGGCCATGGTCCTGGCATCGATGCTCATGACGTGGTCGCCGACGAAGCCTGCCTTGCCAAGCGCTTCCTGTGCCCGCCCCGCGTCCTCGGCCGTCGGGAACGCGGTGATGACGTGGCCGGTGGGGTAGAAAATTCCACCTTCGAAAAACTTGTTGGCCTCTTTTTGATGGTGAATCGGGTCCATGGTCGTATCCCTCCAGATGCGGCTTGCGCAAGATGCTCGTTGGCCGCGCGGTAGCGCGTCCACAGGCGTGCAGAAGGATCAGAAATTGATTCCGGCGCCCAGCGCAACGGACTGGCCGATGTAGGCGTCTTCCCGGTCCTCGTACGCATAGTCGAGCCGCAATTGCCATTCCCGCGATGCGACCCAGGTCAGCCCGGCCGCGACGCGCTGGAATTCCGCGCGGACCTGCGGCGGCAGCGCCTCTTCGCCGAAAAAATAGCTCAGCGAGGGTTGCCACTGCGGCCCGAGGACCCAGTCGAACCGGACGCCGCCGATGTGACTGTGCTCGCCGTCGATCTCGGAGGTCAGCGCATATTGCAACTCCACGTCGCCGATCGGCGTGCCGAGCAGCCGCAGGCCGGGCGTGAGGGTGGAGACGTCACCGTCCGCGTAATTCAGCAGCCGGTAGCCGAACAGCGGACGCAGCCGGGGAGTGGCCAGCCACTCGAGTCTCACCGATCCTTCGAGGCGCGGTCGGAAATCCGCGCCGGGCGATCCGCCGAGGTCGGCCCGGATCGCGAGGCGCTCGGTCGCACGCGTGGAGAAGCCCAGCAGATAGACGTGATCGACAGAGTCGAAGCGGTTGTGCCGCTCGTACAGCGCGTAGCTGAAAAGATCGCGCGAATGGCGAAAACCCAGATCGAAAAGGAGCTGGCTCTCCAGGTCCCGCTCGTTGTCGAAATGGTCGACCACCATGCCGGTGTTGAGCCGCCAGGGCAGGTCCTGATCGCGCGGCGAGCGCCCGCGGGTGCGTGAGCGGGCGTCGCGTCCGGCCACGTCCGCAGCGGCCCCGAACACCTCCGCAGCCGCATCGTCCCTTTGTTCGGCCTCCAGGATCTCGCCCTCCGCCACCAGGGTGTTGTACTCGTCGCTTCGATCGGTTGCGGGCGTCGAGGAAAGGGCCGCTTGCAGTTCCTTGCGCGCCTGCGCGAGGTCGCCAGCGCTGACCAGGGTGCGCACCAGTCCGATCCGGTAGCTCCGCCGCTGGGGTTGCGCTGCGATCAACTGACGCCAGAGAGCAATGGCCTGGGCATAACGTCGTTCCGACCAATCTGCCAGCGCCCGGTCCTCCAGTGCGGCGAGGCCCGCAGCCGGGTCGGAGGGGGCAGGGGCGGGTTCGGCGAATGCTGCCGCCATTGCGACGACCAGTGCCAGCATCGTCAAGCCACGACCTTTCATCCCGGGACGCGGCTCGGGGATCGACATCAGAGGCTTGCCTCTGCGAGCGGACGTTCAGCGCAGGGAGCGCGCGCACGCGCGGCGACTTTGCGCGGTTCGATCATGGTGGGGTCCATCAATGTACTGTTCATGAGTGATTTTTCACGCGTGTCCGTCGAGTCCGCTCTTCGACAAGTTGCAGGCGCAACGATCATTCCCGCATGCGGGATTCGCGCGAGGGCGTTTCTCGGACGACGAGGGTTAATTCTCCGTCGGCGACCGGCTTGCAGGATGCCCGGACCGGAATCGGCCCACGGCGGTTTGCACGGCGGCTCTTTCCAGGGCCTGGTGACGATCAAGCCAACCGGAGGGCGCTGGCGGCCAGTTATACCCACGCGCCCGAGCGGCATCGCTTCCGGCGCCGCCCCCCTGAGCGACCGACCTGCCGGGTCGGTCTTTTTTTTTGTCGCGCACGGGAGCGGACGTTTCAACGCCGCGACAGCCGCACCCGGAAATGGGTGTGCCCGGACTCGTCGCATCGCACGTCGATCCGGCCCTGATGGGCCTGAACGATCTGGTCGACGATATAGAGACCCAACCCCAGACCGCCGCTCCGGTCGGTTCGCTTCTTCCGGCTGCTGAAGGGATCGAAGATGATCGGCAACACGTCGGCGGGGATGGACCCCGCGTTCGCCACGGACAGCGTGACCCACTCCGCGTCGCTGCCTTCCAGACGCAGGGTCACGGGTCCCGATCCCTCGCCGTGCTGCAGCGCGTTTCCGACCAGATTCGACACGGCCTGCTCCAGGCGACCGGCGTCCCAATGGCCGTTCAGATCGCCGTCCTCGATGATCGTGATGACGCGCGTCGGCGACGCCGTGCGGTGCTCCTGCACGACTCTTTCGACAAGGGGTCTCAGTTGCGTCGGTTCGCGCCGCAGGTGGATGCCGTCGGCCAGGCGCACGCGGACCAGATCGAGCAGGTCCTCGATCATCCGGTGCATGCGCCTGCCGCTCGACTGGATCCGGTCGGCAATCTTCCGGACGCTGGGATCGGTGGAGAAACCCTGCAGCGCCTCGGCGGACAGGTTGATGACGTGGAGGGGGTTGCGCAGGTCGTGCCCAAGCATGGCGATGAACAGTTCGTTGAGGCGCAACGCCTCGGACCGTCGTTCCAGCTCCTCTCTGAGTTGCTGGCGCTGGCGGTGGAGCTGGAAAAAGACGTCCGCCTTGTTCTTGAGGATGCGAGGCTCCACCGGCTTGTAGAGGAAATCGACGGCGCCGCTGTCGTAACCCTTGAACAGTCGCTGCGTGTCGCGGCCCCCGGCGGTGACGAAGATGAGGGGGATGTGCCGCGTGCGCTCGCTGCCACGCATCAGTTCGGCGAGCTGGAAGCCGTCCATCTCGGGCATCTGCACGTCGAGCAGGGCCAGGGCGACGTCGTGAACCAGGAGCAGTTCGAGCGCCTCGGTACCGGATCGCGCCTGCAACACTTCGACCTGGTCCTGACCCAGCAGGGCGGAGATCGCGACGAGATTTTCCTCGACATCATCGACCACCAGGCATTTCACCGGCGTCTTCATAGGCAGTCACCTGTGGGTGCTTTCATCGGGAGCGGGGAGGGCGGTACGTAGGTGCTTTCCGGAGTCTGCACGACGATCTCTACGTCGGCATCCAGGTCCGCACGAGCGACAGCAGCCGCTCGATGTCCAGCGGCTTGGCAATGTAGTCGCTCGCGCCGGCGGCCAGGCATTTTTCCTGATCGTCCTTCATCGCCTTGGCGGTCAGCGCGATGATGGGCAGCTTTCCCCACTCCGGGCGCTTGCGGATTTCCTGCATCGCGGTCAGGCCATCCATCTCCGGCATCATGATGTCCATCAGCACGAGGTCGATCCGCGTCGTCGGCTGATTCATGCCGCGTGCCAGTACATCGATCGCCTCGCGGCCGTTGCGCGCCACCGCCACCTTCGCGCCCTTGGGTTCGAGCACGCTGGACAGCGCAAAGATGTTGCGGACGTCGTCTTCCACCACCAGGATGCGGCGACCCTCGAAGAGGGCCTCGCGATCGCCGGACGCCTGCGGCATCTTTTGCCGCTGGACCGGCAGGGTCGGTTCCACCGGGTGCAGGAACCGCGTGACCTCGTCGAGCAGGCGCTCCGACGAACGCGCCTGATGAACGGCCGGCGCATGCGTCCGGGGTGCATCGAGACCGGATGGTCGCGGGCCGTCGGCCCCTTCTGCGTAGACCCGCGGCAGGCTCAGGGTGAAGACGCTGCCCTCGCCCGGGCGACTTTGGAGCGACAGGGCGCCGCCGAGCAGTCCGGCGAGATCGCGGGAGATCGACAGCCCCAGCCCCGAGCCACCGTAGCGTCGATGCGTACTTCCGTCCGCCTGCCGGAATGCCTGGAAGACGACTTCCTGCTGATCTTCCGAAATGCCGATGCCGGTGTCGCGAACGGCGAACGACACACCGTCCCCGTCGGCCGCGAACACGTTCAGGGAGACCTTCCCCTTGGGTGTGAACTTGAACGCATTGGACAGCAGGTTCTTGAGGATCTGGCCGAGCCGCTGTGCGTCGGTCGCGATGCGATCCGGTGCGCCCGGCTCCATCGCGACCGTGAACGACAGGCCGCGCTGCCCGGCGACCGGCTCGAAGGTCTTGAGCAGGGACTCGATCAGCCGCGGCAGCGACACCCATTCCGTTACCACTTCCATCCGGCCGGCTTCGATCCGCGACAGGTCGAGGATGTCGTTGATCAGCGCGAGCAGATCGTTGCCAGCCGACGAGATCGTCTGCGCGTACTTCACCTGCTCGGCGGTGAGATTGCCGGTCGGGTTGTCGGCGAGGAGTTTGGAGAGGATCAACGAGGAGTTGAGCGGCGTGCGCAGCTCATGGCTCATGTTGGCCAGGAATTCGCTCTTGAACTGGTTGCTGCGTTCCAGCTCGCCGGCCTTGAGGGCCGAGGTCCGCTGGGCGTCGGCCAGTTCGTCCCTTTGATTCTCCAGAAGCTGGGTCTGCGCTTCGAGATGGGCGTTGATCTGTTCCAGCTCGGCCTGCTGTTTCTCGCGCTGGCGGAAATCACGTGCGGCCAGCACCGCTGCGCCGGCGATGAGCAGGAGCAGCAAGGCCGATCCGCCCACCGAGGCCAGCACCGTGAGGTCAGCGGCCTGCACCCATTGCCGGTTGCGTTGATCGAGCAGCGTCCGCTCGCGATCCTCCATCTCGGCGATCGTTGAACGGATCTGATCCATCGTGGCGCGACCGCGGTCGGTCAGGATCAGGGCCAGCGCTCCCTTCGCATTGCCTGATTGCTGAAGTTCCACGGTTCGCCCGATTTCTTCCATCTTGTCGGCGGCCAGACGCTCCAGCCGATCGAGTGGCTCCACCTGGAGTCGCTCGTCGGACAGGAGCATCCGCAGGGTCTGGAGCTTCCCGGACAACTCGGCCTTGGCGCGGGTGTACGGTTGCAGGTACGCCAGTTCGCCGGTGATCAGAAAGCCGCGCTGCCCGGTCTCGGCATCCTTGAGCGTGGAAAGAATCGCTTCGAGCTGCCGCAAGACCTGGAGTGTTCCCGCCACATCCGCGGCGGTTTGTGCGCGACTCTGGAGCGACCGATGGGACAGCAGCGTTATGAACACCACCGTCAGCGCAGCAATGACGAATCCGGCGACCGCCCGCGGCGGCAGGAGCAGGAGGCGGGAACCGGCTTTCCTTGCAGGGTTCTGTGCGAGGGAAGAGGACGACATGGTGCTTTTTGTGTGGGGCGCTTTGACCGGTGTGGCGCTTGAAGCGACTTGGAATAGGTTCCAAGTCCCGGCACACCCGGGCGATGCACGCAGCGCAAGGTCCGTAAACGGTAGCGCAGAACGGTCTCGAATTGCCCGGCGCGGGTGCGGGAAGCTTATTCGGCCGCTCGGGTCCAGGGCCGTCCCGCGGTTCATCATCGAGCGCGGCGCGCCGATCGGGCACAAGGAATCCCGTGTCGGGATCCCCGATCGACTAAGAGCTTGTCCGCGAATAAGGCGCGTCCGCGACGGAGGTCGCTTTTGCGCAGTGCAAGGAAGGAGCGACGAGGTGTACTCGAAGTACATGAGGAGCGACGGACGCCGCGATGCGCAAAAACGGCCCCGTCCCTTCGGGTGGCGCCCTATTTTTCGCCGGGCGGCGTTGCTCGTCGCTCATGTACATCGGGTACACCTCGCTCCTCGCGCCTTGCCCGGCGAAAAATGGGACTGCCACGCGGGCGCGTCTTGTTCACGGACAAGCTCTAAAGCCCCCGCTACCTTTCGAGGATCGCGGTGATGCCCAGCCCCCCCGCGGCGCAGATCGAGATAAGCCCGCGGCCGCCCTGGTTCTCGTCGATGATCTTGGCCAGGGTCGCGAGGATTCGGCCGCCGGTGGCGGCGAAGGGATGGCCCATCGCGACGGAGCCGCCGCGGATGTTCATGCGCGTGCGGTCGATGCTGCCGAGCGGCGAGGATAGTCCGAGAGCGTCCTTGCAGAAGCGCGGGTCTTCCCAGGCCTTGAGCGTGCACAGCACCTGCGCGGCGAAGGCTTCGTGGATTTCGTAGAAGTCGAAGTCCTGCAAGCGGACGCCGGCCTTGGCCAGCATGCGCGGCACGGCGTAGGCCGGCGCCATCAGCAGGCCCTCCTTGCCGGTGGCGAAATCGACGGCCGCGGTTTCGGCATGTGTCAGGTAGGCCTGCGGTTCGAGCCCGCGCGCGCTGGCCCAGTCCTCGGAGGCCAGCAGCACGGCCGAGGCACCATCGGTCAGCGGAGTGGAATTGGCCGCCGTGAGCGTGCCGTTGACCCGGTCGAACGCGGGCTTGAGCGAGGCCAGCTTGTCCAGGCTGGCATCGGCGCGCAGGTTGTTGTCGCGATCCAGGCCGCGGAACGGCACGATCAGATCGGCATAGAAGCCGGACTCGTAGGCGGTCGCCGCTTTCTGGTGCGATTCGAACGCCAACTGGTCCTGCTCCTCGCGCGAGATACCCCAGGTCTTGGCCATCGCCTCGCAGTGCTGACCCATGCTCATGCGTGTGCGCGGCTCATTGACCGCAGGAATGGCGGGCGCGAGCATCGAGGGACGGAACCGCGCCAGCGCCTTGAGCTTCTGTGCATTGGTCCTGGCGCGATTGGCTTCGAGCAGAATCTTGCGCAGCTTCTCGTTGACGCCGATCGGCGCGTCCGAGGTGGTGTCCACGCCGCCGGCGATGCCGCCCTCGATCTGCCCGAGGGCGATCTTGTTGCCGATGTTGACCGCCGCCTGCAGGCCGGTGCCGCAGGCCATCTGCACGTCGCAGGCCGGCGTCTCGGCCGACAGGCCGGCGGAGAGCACGGATTCGCGGCACAGGTTGAAGTCGCGCGAGTGCTTGAGCACCGCGCCGGCCGCCACTTCGCCGAGTCGTTCGCCGTGCAACTGGAATTTGTCGACGACGCCACGCAGGGCGGCGGTCAGCATGTCCTGATTGGTGGCTTCGGCGTACGCGGTGTTGGAGCGTGCGAAGGGGATGCGTGCGCCTCCGAGGACGGCGACGCGCCGGATGCTGTTTCTCATCTGACAAGGCTCCGAAGGATCGACAAGGGTCGTCGGAAGGGAACGCGGCGGGTTGGCGGCGGATTGTAGTCCTGCGTCCGACAGGGTCTGCGGCCGCAGCGACATCCCGTGCGGGCAGGCGACCGGGAGGCGGGGCGCATCTGTAGAATCGCCTTGCCCGCCTGATGGCGATAACGACACATCCCCTCTGACCACTTCCGGAGATTCCGAATGCCGATGCGCCTGATGATGAGGATGGCTCCGCTGGGGATCGTGTTCGCCTGCGTGAACGCGACGCCGACGTTTGCTGAGACGACGCTCGATGCGGTCGTCGCGGGCGCGCATCGCACCCCGGCTTTCGTGGAGCGCGATGTCTATCGCCACCCGAAGGCGACGCTGGAGTTCTGCGGTGTCAGCGCGGACCGGACCGTGGTCGAGATCTGGCCCGGTGGCGGCTGGTATACCGAGATCCTGGCGCCGTTCCTGCGCGACAAGGGCAAGTACATTGCAGCCGGGTTCGTCGTCACCGATTTTCCGGACGCTCCGGACTGGCGGCGGAAGATGGCCACGGACTTCGCATCCAAGCTCGCCGAACAGCCGGCGCTGTACGACCGCGTCGAGATTCGGGAGGTCGGTCTGCCGGATCGCTGGACCGTCGCGGAGCCCGCCACGGCGGATCGCGTGCTGACCTTCCGCAACGTCCACAACTGGCTGAAAGCCGACTTCGCGCCGCAGATGTTCGCGGCGTTCCAGAAAGCGCTCAAGCCGGGCGGGAGTCTTTGCGTGATCGAACACCGGGCGCGACCGGGCACCTCGATCGAGCAGATGAAGACCTCCGGCTACGTGACCGAGGCGGTGGTCATCGACCTTGCGCGAAGCGCCGGTCTGCTGCTGGACGCCAAGTCCGAAATCAATGCCAATCCCAGGGACTTTGCCGAGCATCCCGAAGGCGTCTGGACCCTGCCGCCGACCCTGCGGCTCGGCGACAAGGATCGCGAAAAATATCTCGCGATCGGCGAGTCCGATCGTATGACCCTGCGGTTCGTGAAGCCGGGGTAGGTCGGTTCAAGCCGAACGCGGAACCGACGCTGCGCGCCCTTTCAATGGAGGGCGCATGTCGGGCGCTCGATGGAGGGCGCATGTCGGGTCCGCCCGCATGAAGCCGCGGGCTTGACCCGACCTACACGCGCCCTACATCCGTATGGCGACCGCGCCAGGTGGCGCCGGGCTACCCATCGGCGCCTCTTCCGCTTCCCGCTGCTGCAACATCCACATCTGTGCGTAAACGCCGTCGGCGGCCAGCAACTGATCGTGCGTGCCGCGCTCGACGATGTGCCCGCCATCCATCACCAGAATCTGATCCGCATCCATGACCGTGGACAGGCGGTGCGCGATGACCAGGGTCGTGCGGCCCACCTGGATGCGATCCAGTTCGGCCTGGATCGCCTTCTCCGATTTGGAATCGAGTGCCGAGGTGGCCTCGTCGAAAATCAGGATCGCCGGGTTTTTCAGTAACGCGCGGGCAATCGCGACTCTCTGCTTCTCGCCGCCGGAGAGCTTCAGGCCGCGCTCGCCGACTTCGCTGTCGTAACCGTCCGGCAGGTGCAGGATGAAATCGTGGATGTGCGCGGCGCGCGCCGCGTCCTCAACTTCTGCGCGGCTCGCATCCGGCCGGCCGTAGCGGATGTTGTAGTAGATGCTGTCGTTGAACAGCACGGTGTCCTGCGGAACGATGCCGATGGCGCCGCGCACCGAGGTCTGGGTGAGCGCGCGCAGGTCCTCGCCGTCGATGCTGATGCGCCCGCCGTCGACGTCGTAGAAGCGGTACAGCAGCCGCGCCAGGGTCGATTTGCCAGAGCCCGAATGACCGACGACCGCGACCGTGCCGCCCGGCGGAATCTCGAAATCGAGACCGTGCAGGATCTGCCGGCGCTCGTCGTAAGCGAAGCGCACGTTCTCGAAGCGCACGCAAGGCTGCGTCGTGACCAGGGGCCTGGCGCCTGCTAAGTCCTGCACGTCCTGGCGCTCGTCGAGCAGGCCGAACAGGCGTTCCATATTGGTCAGCGCCTGCTTCACCTCGCGGTACATCATGCCGAGCATGAACAGCGGCGCCGACAATTGGAGAAGGTAGGCGTTGACCAGCACCAGGTCGCCGATGGTCAGCGCACCCGATACGACGCCGGCCGAGGCGCGCCACATCATCGCGGTGACGCCGATGGCGATGATCGAGGTCTGGCCGAGGTTGAGAACGGCCAGGGTCTTGGTTGACTTGACTTGCGCGTTCTCGACCTGCTGAAGATTCTCGTCGTAGCGCGCCGATTCGTGCGCTTCGTTGTTGAAATACTTGACCGTCTCGTAGTTGATCAGCGAGTCCACCGCGCGCTCATTGGCGCGCGTATTGGCTTCGACCGAAGCGCGGTAATACCGCGTGCGCCACTCCGTTATTGCAAAGGTCCATGCTGCGTAAGCGATCAGGGTGGCGAGCGTGATGAGGGCAAAGCCCCAGTCGTAGGCCACCACCAGCACCACCGTGACCAGCACGACCTCGAGCAAGGTCGGGATGATCGAGTACAAGGTCCAGTCGAGCAGTTCCGAGATCGCGCCGCCGCCGCGTTCCACGTCGCGTGCGACACCGCCGGTGCGGCGCGCGAGGTGGAATTTCAGACTCAGGCGATGCAGGTGCTCGAACACCCTGAGCGTGATCTGCCGCGAGGCGCGCGCCATCACCCGCGCGAAAATCACCTGCCGCAGTTCGGTGAACAAGGTGACGCCGATGCGCGATGCGCCGTACGCCAGCAACAGGCCCACCGGCAGCAGCAACAGGCTGGGTTCGACGTTGAGCCGATCCACCAGTTGCTTGAGCGCGATCGGCACAAACAGATTGATCAGCTTGGCAACGACGATCAGTGCCAGCGCGAGCACGATGCGGCCCAGATAGGGCCGCAACCAGGGCAGGAATTCGGCAATGACCGCCAGATCGCCGCGGGCGTTGATCGCACGTGCGACCGGCGCGGCGTCGGATGGCTCGGGTGCTGGCAAGGTGTCGGGCGACGTCATGCTGCCCAAGTGCTGCCGATGGCCGGTTTTTCAATCAGGAATCCCACAACGCGCGAATGCTGGAACGCCACGGCCGGTCTGGAACATACGTCATTGCCGCATTCGCGAATCCGGAGCGCAACGGACGGGAGCGGACGGATCGCGCCCATAACGACGAGGCACGCTGAGCGGAATTGCGCCACAGCACTCCGACGACTCGCCGTCCCGGCAAGACGCGAAACCGCTGCAGCGACATGCGTGGTCATCGATAGGCGCGAGCAAACCGGTCGGCCACGGTGACAGCGTCCCGTTCAGGACGGAGATCACCGATGTTGCCCGACACCTTCCTCAGACGACCGGTCGTGAGGACCGCAACCGGACTCAGCCGATCAACCACTTGCGACCGTGTCGGCAAGGGCACGTTATCATGCTATTGAGAGCCTGATAACACACGGCCCAACGATGATGATCCGAACCCAGATTTCCTTCGATAAAGCGTTGTACGAACGCGCCAAGCGTAGCGCGCGCCGGCAGGGAGTGTCGCTTGCCGAGTTGTGCCGCCGCAGCGTGGCCGCAGCGGTGGCACAGGAACCGAGCGAGCAGCCTTGGATGGCGTTCATCGGCAGCGTGGACGGTTCGTTAGACGACAGCAGCAGTGTCGATGCCGTGGTCTACGGCCGCGACGCCCCATGAGCCTGGTGTTTCTCGATTCCGGCATCTTCATTGCCGCGCTGAACCAGCGCGATCGCTGGCACACGCCGGCGGCTGAACTGTTCGGACGAGCCGGGACACGCTGGACGACTTCGCTACTGGTGGTTTCGGAGTGCTATTCATGGTTCCTGCACCGTCACGGCGAAGAGGCCGCCAGGCAGTTACGCAGTTTCGTTGCCGCCCTAAAAGGCCTCGCCATGCTGGAAGCGACGGTCGACCATCACGAACGCAGCTTGCGTGTGCTTGATCGTTTTCGCGGCGCCAAGCTGAGCTATGTCGATGCCGCCAGCCTGGCCTGGATCAAAGCGCACAAGATCAAGACGGTGTGGAGTACCGATCATCATCTCGCACTGATCGGGGCTGAGATCCTGCCGCGCGGCTGAAGGCCGAAAAACCACACCCCATCGTCGTGGCTGATGTAGCTTCCATCCCATGCTTCTTCCATTCTCAGATGGCTTGCGTGTCGCTTGGTCAAAACCGCCGACTACCTGCTGAGCCTGGCGAACAGCAGATGAAGGGCTGACCGTTGGGCGTCACATCCAGGTCGAACCTGGTTGGCCTGTGCTCTATTGTCTTTCGGCAAAAACTACAAAAATCAGAGGTTCAGTCTCGGGACGCCGCTGTACGAATCTAGATTGGTCGGGGCGACAGGATCTTGCTCCCGAAGCTACCTTGCAACGTAGACATAAATGCACGTTAATAGACCAGAAATCTATCTTTTTAAGACATTTTTTCGTTATATACTTGTTTAACAAGAAGAAAATATCAAGTTAAATGTTACGGATACTTTCAAGGACCGCCAAGATGTAACATCCAAGTGAGCCCGTCTCTCCGTCTAACTGATGATAAGTGCACCGACGACGCCGGCGCCTTCGCCGAAGGAGATCTCGAATGCGCTGAGGCTCACCATCAAGTGGCCACTTGCCGCTCTATTCCTTGGGGCTGATGGCGTTGAGAAGTGGGCAGTGCTGGCCGCCAGCTTGGGTGCGGATTCGCCATCGGAGGAGCCAGCGCCAAGTCTTGATCTTGTCTTTGGGTTCTCGCGCCGCCAGGAACATTGGCACTGGCTCGGCGTCGCAGTTCTGGCTGGAGACGGCAGCCCGAGGATCAAAGGTAATGGCGCCAAGCTTGGGAAGAAAGCCCTGCGTCGACTTGCGACGTCACCGGGAAAGAAGCAGGTCACAGCTGGCAAGGCGGTGGCGCACATCGACCGATGCTTGAAATCGGGCACTGACCCGTCGGAGATCGATTTTTCCCAAATCCAGGGTCTCAGTTCATGGGAAGGGGCTGCGCTGCGCTACGCCCTAGTCCTGCTGACGGGGAGTTCTCAACTAAAGCCGACCTACGAGAGCGCCAGCGGCGCACATGCGAATAGTCGACAGCTCCCTACGCTCTGGTTTGGTATCCCGGTACATTCTGTCCGCACGAATGGCCCAGACCTGCCTCTTGAAGACCTGTATGACGAGCCAGCGCTTATTCGCGTACCGAATAATGACGAGAGCGGTGAAAAGGGACCCGATGCAGTTACAGGTAGCCCAATCTACGAGCAGTGGTTGGCAGAAAGCTGCCACACCGTTCATCTTGCTGGTGCACTTCTGCCGGGTACTCAGCGCACCTTTGCCAGGGGCGAGGTGTTATCGCTTGTGTGCGCCCTCGCTGCAACCTGGTCGGATCGCGAAGCGACAGAGGCGATAAGACTTTGCGCTCTGGCATACGCCCTCTCTTTGCTGACTGGATCCTCGCGCAGGTCGGTCGTCAGCGCCATGGCGCGGCTAGCCCTTCGCCCGCAAGATCAGAATGAGAATTGGCTCTCCGCGGAGGCGTTCAGGGTGCGGATTCCGCACCATCAAGCCTTCGGCAAACCAGTGCCACGATCGCAACCTAGCTTGCTGCCCACGTCCACGGAATTTTGGCTGCCTCTGCCGAGCTTGATCCGGTCAGCACTGGCGGACCTTGGAAAATTCGGCCCCACTATCTCAAGCCTCACTGAGCATGGATGGAACGCGCACTTCGAGTTACTGAAGCAGCGCTTGGAAGGCGCCGCTCCCAGATTCTCGGAGGCCCGACTTCGGCATGTCATGCCTGTTGCAATCTGGATCAATTCGGGCGACACCGTCCGCACTCAGATGATCAGCGGACAATTGCTCGATCACCCAAGTGCGGCTCTGCACTACTACGCATTCTCTGTGCGGGAGCTTGTTCAATCTTATCTAGCAGGCATTAAGAGCTGGCTTCCTGACGACTGGGGTGTGGCGTCGCCTAGCTTCGGAGAAGCCGATGAGGCACTGATCGGAGCGCCTAATGCCGCCATTTGCGATGACGCACTGCGAAGTGCGGTTGCAGCATTGCTCCAGAGCGATCAACGGCGCGCGAAGTCCCTGGACGACCTGGTTGATTCGTACAATAGGCTCGTGGGCATCACGGTCGCGATGTTCGCTGCTGCTACGGCCCATCGGCTCACGTATCACCTCGGAATGTTGCGGCTCGGGGACTTCATCCTCGATCTTCCGGTTCCCCGAAGCCCAGGCGATACCGCCGACTCATCGACGAGCTGCGCGCTGACCATTTTCGCGGACAAACTGACCGATAACGGATTGGTGTATCGCGTCGCCGCTGTGCCTCCTATGTTGAAGAAGCAGATCCTTGAGCTGATGGCAGCGATTCGAAATTTGCGCGGTGCTTTTGCGTCGAGCCTTTATGGCCGTCGATCAGCAGAGAGCTTGGCGCGGATTGAGGCGGGTCAGGCCTCCCTGTTCCAGGTGATCGACCGCCAACATCGGAAAGGCCAAGCGGCGGCGTATCGGGTAAGGCGGTTTCGGCGTCGCGATCTCCGCATTCTCTGGCCTGAACTTCAGATCCCCGTGGAGCACCTGCGCCATCGATTCACGACTATCGCACGGCGGAATGGGCTTGTACCGGACGATCTTCGCCGGCAGATGGGTCATTCCATAGAAGCAGTTCCGTTTGGCTCGACAGATCCAGACTCCGCGATGGAATTCGTGCGCCGGGCATCTGGCCCAATCGAGGCGGCACTTCGTGGCGATGGGTGGGAAACAATCCGCTTGAACGCGCGAGAAGATTCAGTGCCAGCGGTGCCATCCTCGTCGTGTGCTGAGGTGTTGCACATTGAGGAGGCCATCCTGGGCCATGCAGCCCGCCGCTGGGCCCGGTTTCGACATTTGATTGGAACTCAGCGCAATCAGCGCCGCCCAGAAGTCGTTGCGATCATCGACCAATTGACCTCGCGGTCAGAGGGGGAGGGTGCGGGATCAGAACCACAGAGCGTGCAGTCATCGTCAAAACGGGATCGTATCGCGACGCAATTAGCTAAAAGCTGCTCGGAGCCTGTGATGCAACCCGAGATGTCGAAGATCCTCAGGACTTGGGCCAGGTCGCAAAAACGGTCCGGACGGTGGAACGCGCCACTACCGAGTATGTCGTTTCGCAAGCGGGTCGAGCCGCCGCTGATCACGCCCGCGGCAACTCGTGCCTATGCCACCGCCTCAAGATTGCTGTCGTTCGCCGAGTCCCAGGACCTGACCAGTGGGAAGGACGCTAAGTCGGTGACCTCGGAGATGCTTGTGCTTGCGGTCATTGAACTCAGCATTCGTGGTGGACTGACATCAGCTGATCGCCTGCTTCGTTGCATTAGGGCATTAGGCAACGCGCAGCAGTACGGTACGAATAGTGATCAGGTGGTGGTTCCGCTCGGAGAGGTGCTGCAGATCAACGAGGCGTCAGGGATTCAGCCAGCCACTTCCGGCGACAAGCACGAGGCCGCCGAAGGATTCCTGCTAACAGGAGTACTGGCGTTGCTGTCGCTGGGTTGGCGTTCGCGAGGAATAGATGCGTCGAGTGTGACCGCGCAGGACTTGTTGGACGCCTGCGCTGACCGGGTTCCAAAGACGATCCTCGGCGACGTTCATCCTGAATTGTCCGCGCTCGATACGGTCTTGCACGTCGCCGCGTTGGCGCGGCGACTTACCCAGCCGGGTCTTCGAAGCGCTTGGGAGGAGGGCCGAATCGCATCCCGATCTCTGGATTGCGCCCGCGCGTCGGAGCTGCGGTCGAGTGACTGGTTAGGGCCGATCGTTGTCGTGCCGGAAGACGTGAGGCCCTCAAGCGGCGGAACTGGACCAAACGTAAAAGTCGCGACTGGCGATGCGGCATTCCTGCGATGGATGCGGGGTTTTGTGCACGAACGAATTCGTCAGAAGGGAGGGGCCATGAGCCATTCCCGAATTGCGGACGCGATCGAGAAGAAGTTGACGGGCGCAGGTGGCTGCAGTGGTACCGCTTCGGTGTTGGTTCGCGTCGTTGTCCAGTGGCTGAGACGTCCGGAGTCCAGAAAGCAACTTCGACTGAGGTCGATCTACACCTATCTGGTTGCGATCCTTGAGCCGATGCTAAGGCAGATTGGGAGTAACGATCTTGTCCGTCTCGATGCGGAATCGCTCGAAGATATCGTGACGCGCATAGTGCTTAGCGCGCGCGTAAAAAACCGTGAGCGAGTGCTGCGCGTCATGCAGGAGGTTCTTGCGGAGGTAGAGACGCTGGGAGGCGCACGACTCGAAGAGGCCGCAATCGCCGATCTCCTCCCGACTTTCGTGGCACCTGCGTTCCCCTACCTGATAACTGCAAAAGAGCACGACAACGCGCGGGTGCAGCTGCAGCATTGGAAGGAGGGCGCAGCCAACCGCTTCGTCGAGGCGAGCTCCGACCGAATGAATCTTCAGGACTGCGCGGGCGCGTTGCGACTCCTCCCATGCTCGAGGTACGGCCTCCGCGCGGGCGAGGGTATGTCACGTCGCCGGGAAGACTTCATCGCAACGCCTGACGGTCTTACGCTTCTTGTCCGTCCGCGTCGCTCAAATCCGCTCAAAACACTGTCGTCCAGCCGTGCGATTGATTTACTCGATTTGTGTCCAGAAGAGACCCTGGAGTACCAGCGCTGGCTCAGTGCTGGGCACGACGGGAATTGCCGACGGCATGCAGATAGACGGTCTCTTGTTACTCCCGGCGGGCTCGAGCTAGGTAATGAGGACGCTATACGCCTCACGCGCGCAGCACTTTCGATCGCCGTCAGGGGAGATGGCTCGCGATACCATGCAGGGCGACACGCGATCAGTTGTTCTGCTCTGGTCAACATCATGCCCCAACACTTTGGGGTTCACTCGTACCGCGCTCTCGGTGTTCCACCATTTCTTGCGCAACTTTCGGCGCTGCCCAGCAGCATCCAACTACAGGCGGTGGCACGTGTCCTTGGCCAAGCTACGCCGCTGACGACGCTCACCCACTACGCCCATCTAATTGGCTACCTCGAAGGTTCAGATCGCGGCTGGCCCCTGCCAATGACGCAGGGGCTCTCCGCCATCGCACTGATTCGCCACGGTGCTCTGCGAACAATGCTTTCGCGTGCAAAAATTAAAGCCAGGAATGCGACGCCCCACTCTTTGATTGATCTTCTTGGCATTCAGGCGCCGTCGGTGCCGCTTCCTAACGGCTCGAGAGAATTCGTGCCCTCACTTTCGCTGCCAACTGCGCTCAGATCGAAGAAATCAGTTGGAAGTTATCAACTAATCGGTGAATTACTGATTGGGATTGCCTCTGGCGATTCCGTGCAAGCAGTAATGTCGGAGTATGGGCTCTCTGACGAGTATTTTGACGTGGTAGTGAACGAGACATTGGTACTGCAGGAGCAGTACCGCTACCAACTCCTTTTGCGAAATCGCCTTGGGGTGGTGGAGTCCGCGGGGCGGATTCCGCGAATCAATGGCGTGAAAGACATCCTTAAAAGGTGCGACCTACAGGCGGCCGAATTTCCGCAGGACTGGGAATTCTTTGCCAATGCACTGGAAAGTCAAACGAGACTCGATGGTTCAGTTCTGATCACGACATCGCATCGTCAGGAATGCGTATCAAAGACGATGGGGGTGATCCTTGGAAAGGAAGTGATAACCAGCAAACTGCAGGATGGGCGCTTACGTCTGGACCATGACGTGAAGGTCGAAGCGGGTGCTGTGCGCGGTCGCAAGAGGTCGGTGATCGCATTTAGCTTTTTCGTGGTGTTGCTGGTGCGACGCTTGCGAGATCGCCATCAACCTGTCGTCGCGCCTAGTCCGCCTCTAGCGGTAGCGTGATCGTCGCGCGTTACGGGTCGATGGGCGCGGTGCAACGCCGGACTCGCGGAGGTACCGACTGGGACCGTGGGCTTTCTCGTATGACATCACCAACTGGACCTTCGCCCGCGTGAAGCCGACGTAGTGCAGGCGACGTTCCTCCGCAACATCGCAGTCAGCATCATCATCAATCCTGGCATCCAGACCGCAGATCCAGACACGGTCAAACTCAAGGCCCTTGGCACTATGCATGGTCGAGAGGGTTACCACCCCTTGTGGTTTATCTGCCCTGAGCTTCCGGCACAGGATCCGGTTCGCAATGCCTCCTCTCCGCTTCTCTAAGCAGGTCGCCAATGCGCTGAAGAGTCGCTCCTCCCTGTTGCCCACAAATGGCTCTACCCATTTTGCAATGTCTTCAACTACCGACTTGGTGGCGTCGCGATGATTGTTGAACCATGCTGACCACCGCCGTGGCAATTCTAGCAACGCAATTTTCTGCTCCCGCGACAAGTTCAGTGTTTGCGATTCAACCCAGGTGGGCCAGACATGATTTCCATATACGGGGTCGGAGGTAAAAGCGGGCGGATCTCCGGCCGCGTTGATCCGCAGATCGATCATGGCTCTCTGGAGTTCTGCTGTCGGCTCGGGAACAAGTAGAGAACGCAGGAGAGCGAGCAGTGCGGCGCCGAGCCCGGATTGCCAGATGTCACTGTCTGAATCAATCCAATATGGAATTCCGCGCTGGCTGAGGGAGATTGCCATGTGTGCGAGCTCGTTATTGGTACGCGCAAGTACTGCCCACTCACCAGGAGAGTCCTTCGTCGCAAGTGCGGCACGTAGTAGTTCGTCTTCCGGTGTGTGCGCTGAGTAGACGGTTACCTCGCCATCAACGTGAGCCTGACAGCAGACGTTTTTGTCGATGCGCTGCTGGTCGTGGCGAATGAGCGCCTGTGCAACCTCAACGATCTTGGGTCCGCTTCGGAAGTTGTCCTCGAGGACGAACTGCCGGACGGGTTTCAAAGCATCCGTGTAACGATGCAATCCATGCACGCCGAGCGCGTGGCGGAAGCCATAGATAGACTGGTCGTCGTCTGCGACCATAGTTGTATTCAATCCGGACGCAGCTTGGTGCAGGACCCACTCCAACTGCCATTCGTCTATATCCTGAGCTTCATCGATCAGGAGGTGGTGTGCCGGAAGCGGCATAACGGACTTGTCCAGCACGACACGTTTGATTAGGTCGGCAAAGTCGAACTTTTTGAGCGTTTGTAGGCGGTTCGCATACGCCGCGAGCAGCGCGACTTGGTGCGGCTTGAAGACATTCGATTTTCTGGCGCCACTAAGCTCCAAGGTGGCTCTGGCCTCTGTAACGGTAGACCTCCAATTGCAGGTCGCCATGGCGTCGCGCAGGAAGCGGTCCTGCTCAGCCGGGACCAAAATGTCGGACGACGGGATGCTCAAGCCGGAAAGCCGAAGTAACCGGAGCGACAGGTTGTGAAATGTCCCGACCACGCAGCGGTTCTTGTCCGCTCCTCCGCGAAGAAGGCGATCGTGGACCTCATTTGCTGAGGCGCGAGTAAAAGTTACAACAGCGATGCCGTAGTCCGGGGTGGCGCTAAGGAGATGCTGACCGCGCGCCACGATCGTGCTGGTCTTGCCGCTGCCGGGGCCAGCCAGCACGAGTGAATGCGCCGCAGATGATGTCGCTGCTGCGTGCTGACTCTTGGTCAGTCCCGACAGTAGCGAGGTTGGTTCCGAATGGGGCTGAGATGACATGCGTTCGACCTTCGCGGAGTGATGTGCGCAGCGTAGTTGAGGGCGTCAGCGGATTGCCTTTTTCGCGCAGCGGTTACCAGTGCAAGTAGCGATCAGGGATCGCCGGCGCGTTCAGTTGCACCGGGCATCCGATAGAAGTTGGGTGACGCCGCAACACCGCATGGTGGGCGGCGACTCCCCAACGCGCCGCCAAGCCGAGCACGGGTGCGATGATGCGTTGCACGCTGCAGCGCAGACTTTCGCCAACGAAGATAGAGCGTTCGTTGGCCAGAAATATCGGCTCCTCGGCGATCAGTGAGTACATCACGCTCTCCCAAGCGCTCGTGGAATCATGTGCGAGCTCTCCGGATTTCGGGTCGTTAATCGACGCGTTCCAATTTAGCCAATTGATCAACTGCTGGTCGCTGGCCCGTATCTCCGCGCGCAAATTCAACTTGCCAAGTGCGTTGAGAAGCACCTGTGCTGGATAGAGCCGTTTCGCTATTGGTAATCGGCGCGGCAATGCTCCCGCGACGATCTTCTTGAAGACGTCAGTCAACGTGGCCGCGCGTGACAGGATTTCATCAGTGTGAACAGCGATGAGGTACCCCTGCGACCGCAACCACAGTTGCCCGGTGGGACCCGCAAGGCTGGAATCCAATCCAACGATGGAAGCTTCAAGCTGGTGTTGAATGCCAAGGATGCGGTGCAGATGATGATTAAGGGCGGGTACCTGATGCTTAGGAAGGTTTAGATTTGAAAGCTGATTCATGGACGATCTCCGGTGGACCGGTTCAATCTAACGGTGCCGTTTAGTTGCTCGCCATATATC
This sequence comes from Panacagrimonas sp., assembly GCA_052387695.1. Classification (GTDB taxonomy): domain Bacteria; phylum Pseudomonadota; class Gammaproteobacteria; order Nevskiales; family Nevskiaceae; genus Panacagrimonas. Next base: position 40,842 of record JBQTIX010000047.1, read on the forward strand.
GATGCGATTCGACAGCACTCGGTCGAGGTCGTGCGAATCGCAGTTTGATAAGCGATTGATAATGAATATAAATAGCCGCGTCTGATTCATGATCGCCGATGATTTTACTCGGCCACGCATCAGTTCAATTCCGGATTATGGGGCCCACATTTCGGCGCCGAACTTCAGCACGCATGCCCAAACTGAACCCCGAACGCGCAGAACCGCCAGAGCTGGTCCTGGGAATCTGCACGATGGCGTAGGTGGAAGTTCTGCTCTTTGATGGGATGATGTGCCTCGTATCAGAGCAGACATGAGCTGAAGGACTCGCCGGAACCACTCACCGGCGTTCACGGCCAAAGTGGCACTGGCCGCGTAAAAGGCGACGCCATGCTGGCGGAGCTGGCAAATGCTTCGACGTGCATCCGAATCAGATCGCGACGTGGAAGGAGCAGCTGGTGGCCAGTGCTACGAGCGCCTACGAATACGCGACATGGAAGAAAGCCAAGGCGCACCTCGACTATCACGTCGAGATCGAGCGCCGGTATTACTCGGTCCCGCATGCGCTGATCAGCAAGACCGTCGACGTGCGACTTACCGCGACCGGCGTGGAGATCTTCCATCGCGGCCAACGAGTCGCCGTCCACCTGCGCTCGGGCATCCGCGGCGGCTTCACCGCGACCGCCGAGCATCGTCCGCCGAGGCATCAGGCCGTCGTCGAGCTTTCACACGAGCGCCTGCTGCGTGACGCCGAGCGCATCGGACCTTTCACCGCCGCTGTGATCCGTCAGCAGGTGCACGGCCGCGTGCATCCCGAGCAAACCCTGCGCCGCTCGCTGGGAATTCTGCGCCTGGCCAAGGACTTTGATCCGGCCCGGCTGGAAGCGGCCTGCGAGCGCGCACTCGCCTTGGGCTGCACTAGCTATCGCACGCTGCGTGCGCTGATCCAGGCACCCGTGCAATCGACGCTTCCCGGTTTATCCATCCCCGCGCACGACGACCTGCGCGGGCCGTCGTACTACCAGTCAGGAGAGTCCTCTTGCTACAACATCCCCTGTTTGATCAGCTTCACGTACTACGTCTGCGCGGCATGCCTGGAAGACCTCGATATGCGCACGCCGCGCGGCCTGCAGAAAACCACACTGGCACCGATCACGAACATGGCCTGGATTACCGAGCACCTCAACGTGCTGATCTGCAGCCCCACCGGTGTCGGCAAGTCCTGGATCGCCTGTGCGATCGGACACGCCGCCTGTCGCATCGATCACACCGTGCGCTTCTACCGTCTGCCGCGCCTGATCGTCGAACTCACGCGCGCCACCGCGATGAACAACCGATCCAGCTTCTTCCGCAACCTCGCCAAAGTCGATCTGCTGATGCTCGACGACTTCGGCCTGGCACCGCTCACCGAGCAGACGCGACGCGATCTGCTGGAAATCCTTGATGATCGCTATGACAAGAAATCCACGCTGATCACCAGCCAGCTTCCCGTCGAACAGTGGCACGCCTACCTCGGCGATCCGACACTCGCCGACGCCATCCTCGATCGCGTCGTGCACAACAGCTACCGCCTCAACCTCACCGGCGAATCGATGCGAAAGAAGAAGACCACGAAGTCGGCAGCCACACTGTCGAATTGACGGGAATCACCCGCTTACCCAAAGTACATTCGTCCCGCTCTCCACTGGACCGGCTTGCGCCGGAACCCTGGACCGACATCACGCGGACTCGTGGACCGACATCCGCGGAATACGCAGTCTGCGCCGCAAGGGATTTTCTACTGTCATCTACCGGCAACCATGCGACAGTTCGGGATCACGTTAAACCGACGCCGCGAGTACACTAGCGCGGTCGACGAGTTCTCAGAATGGTTTTCTGAAATCCGGTGCCAAACGGGTGAGAGTCGCTGACGCCATTGAGATTCTCAGCGATCGAGGACGCGGATGGGCGAGGGAGACTGGTTCAGGAGCTTCTGCGCAAACTTGCGCATCAGTGTAGATACGCGCAGCACCATTGCTTATCGAACGGGACGCATAGTCGGGCAACTCAACACTGATTTTCGACAGCTCGACTCGAAGACGGGCTATCGCTTCTACGTCGGCTCTTACGGGCGGTCGACCGCGATACCAAGTGTGAGTGACGTGGACTTGATTTACGAGCTCCCGGCCGCGCTCTATGCCCGCTTCAACGCCTACGCTTTGAATGGCCAATCGGCCTTGCTTGCTCAAGTTAGAACGTCAATTCAGAACACGTACCCGAACACGAAGATTGGCGGGGACGGCCAGGTCGTCGTCGTCCAATTCGATGACGGGGTCAAGCTGGAGGTGCTGCCGGCATTCGTGAACACCGCTGGCACGTACACCTTCGCAGACTCGAACGGCGGAGGATCGTGGCGTGCGTGCTCACCGAAGCAGGAGATGAGTGCGTTTAGCGGTCGAGACACAGCGTGCATGGGAAATCTTGTCGAGCTCTCGAGAATGGCCCGAGCGTGGCGCGACTACTGTACCGTCTCGATCAGTGGGATGCTGATCGACACCTTGGCATTTCAGTTCATCGACTCCTGGACATATAAAGCGCAGTCGTACAGCTTTTACGATTGGATGACTCGGGACTTTTTCGCTTTCCTGGCAGAGCAAAGCGCGGCTCAGTCATATTGGTCAGCGCCGGGTAGCGCGTCTCGAGTTCACGGGGGTGGCTTCCAGTACAAAGCTCGTCAAGCCGAGCTTCGGACCAAGGAAGCGATCGCCCATCAACTGGCGGGCCACGACTACTCCGCCAAGCAAACTTACAGAGGTCTCTATGGAACCGATTTCCCCAGCTAATGCAGCGGAGTCGACCGCGCTAGAGGCGCAACTGCGGGAAATCTATGGACGTGCGGCGTACACGCAGAAGACGCACGAGAAAATGGCCGATCATTACATCGCGCGGTACAAGTGCCTCAAGATTATTGAGATAACCCTATCCGCGATCACTACGGGCAGCCTTCTGACTGCGCTGATCGGCGACTCGCAGTTGGCAACGGGAATCGGCGCCGTCTCGTCCGCAATTCTTCTCGGCATTACGTTGTATTTCAAAGAGGCGTCGCTTGGTGAAAGCGCGCAGCTCCATACCGAAGTCGGTGCGAAGCTGTGGGGTGCAAGAGAGGCGCTGCTGAGCCTTTTGGTAGATATGAAAGACGGACGTCCAGAGTGCGAGATTCGTCTGGACCGCGATCGCCTGAACCTTGCACTTGAGGAGATCTACAAAGCCGCGCCGAGAACAAATGCACGGGCATACGCAGCGGCGCAGAAAGCTTTGAAAGATGCAGAAGAACTGTTCTTCTCCGACGAAGAGTTGAACAAGATGCTGCCAAAGGCGTTGCGGAGGAAGGTCTAACGACGCTTGGATCCACCAATCAGAAAGTAACGGATTGCCGCGCTGCGTATGCCCAACGGCTCTAAACTTTCACGGTGCGCGAGTTAGCGATTAGGCTTCGCCGCCAAGCTTGAGGCTGCGGACCTTGGTTCGATGTTTTTCCACCAATTGCCGATGCGAAGCCTTGTGCTCGTCGGTGAGGTTCTCCTGTTTCGGCAGTATCTCCTCGAACTTCGAGAACCGCTGCATCATTCCATCGATTGAGATCCCGTCAATCATGCTGTTAGGCCCGAACATGAACCAGAACGCTTTCAGCTCGGAACTGAGATTGGCGCCCGTGAGCACTCTGTTCGTCAGCCAGAGATAGACATCGACGATCTGCAAGCCGATGGAGTTCTCACTGCCAGAAACGACGGGCCAGCTGTCCGGGATTCCGCGATACATCACTTCGTCTCGCGATAGGGTCGCGTGCAGCGGATGCTTGATGAAAGTCCGCTGCTCGTCGCCCGGCATTGCCACGATCCCCTTCGTCATCGCACCCAGCAACTGGTGCGTGCGAAGCTGGGCTGGATTGAACTGATTCTGGCGGTCGATGACGATCGCCGCCGGATGCCGCCGATTTTTCTTCTTGACCCTTCTGGCAATAGCAGAAGAGACGAATTGATAACCTATCGCGTTGGGCGAGATCATGTTTGCGTCGTCTGTGCCGTAATCGAGCTGTAAGGGATTTGCGATTCCCCAGTCGAGTGCGTTCACTATCAGCTCACATGCGCGCTCATCGAACGGCGCGGCGAGTACGAGGGCTCTAACTTCAGTGAGCAAGGCGAAAATGTCACTGCTCTTGAGCTGCGCTTTCCTGGCGCGTGAAAGCTCCCAAGACCGTTGCAGCACATCGACAGGCAGGATCGACGCCAGACGCGCGATGACGGTGTAGCGCATCGGCGTCCAATAGAGATCCCATTTGACCGCCGGGTTCAAACCTTGGTCAAACACCGCCTCGAAAAGGGTGGTCACAGCGTAGTCAAGCTTCACTACAAAGTAGTAGTCAAACTCGAAGCGCATTTTCCGCTGGATCGCGGCGAGCAACGGCACGATCGGCGTCAGACCCGCGACGTTTAGCTGACTGGCGTGGATGCGCTCCTGTCCGATGCGCTTACGAATCTCGAGCATCAACGGCTCGCCGAGGACATCGACATTGGTCAAGCTCGATAACACGCCGTAGCTCAAACGCGGCTGTGCGGCGTCGAATAGATTGTTGCCGGTGTTGCCTGATTCGTCGATATGGAAAAACATGGCGGCTTTGATATTCAGGACCGATCCTAAGCTCACAGTAACAGGACGTCGTCAGTTACTGGCAGTTCTGCGCGGTCCGAGCCAGCCCGGAACGAACCGTCGCACGCGTCTGCTTCTGGGACGCAGTAAGCGGTTAGCAGCAAGGGGCGAACGTCAGCTCTCCAGCATCATCTCCGAACGGTGCCGGCAGTAGAGACGACAAACACCCCTGTCGCGACTATCGACCCTTTCTGCCTAGCCCTGGCGTCACGGTGTGGACGTCCGCTTTCAAGACATTGATGAATTGTTCGTGAGGCCGCCGACTAAACAACCCCGGAAAACGCGAGCGACTCCAACGCGCTGTACTCGGTCGGAGTATTTCGCTTTCGACGTTACCGTTGGTCTGTCGGGCGGGTTCCGCCAAGTTAGTGTTGACGATTGAGTAGCTCGGTGCGCATCACTCAGCGCTCTGTTGCATCCAAACCTCGTCGCGAGGCACCCGCGGTCTCAACCTGATCTCCACCGATGGCTCTGGCCATCATCACACCGGAGATCTCATGAGCATTGTCACCTGTCCGTTCTGCGGCTATCAGACCCATTATGGCTACCGGGTTTGTCGCGGCTGCCACGCCGACATTACCTATGGCTTTGTCCCGGATCGCGACATGCCGGGCGATCTGTGGGCGGGGCGCCTGATCTTGATCTGGGCGGTGCTGGGCCTGCCGTCGTGCGCCGTGATGTGCGACGCCCTGGAGATCGATCAGCCGATCAGCTGGCTCGGCTTCTTCTTCTCGACGCTGCCGGGTTTTGCGATCTGCTGGCTCGCTTCTGCGATCAAGTCCTACGACCTGAAGGGCGTGGTGCGGTTCTGGCGATGAGGCCGATCGTCTCGGGGGCATCGTGTGCCTCGCGCAACCAGATGTGTGCGCACGCACATGGCAGCGAGGCGCGCGGGACGCTCATGCCATCGGTGTACTGCGACTCAAGCAGGGAACTGAACTGTGAAGCCGTTCACAGTTCCGAGCGCCGAACTGATCAAGGAAAGCGTACTTCCAATATCGGCAGGTAGACTTTACTTAACAGGGATGCCCTAAAAGCTGACGACTTATCGTCGGGCGCTTTTCTGAAGGGTTTGTCTCAGCTTGCACGTATCGGGAAAGAGGGCGCCAACCTCGACCTCAAGTGTCAATGCAATCTTTGTCAGATTGACTGCCGCCAAATTGCGGTGTCCGCGCTCTATCCCTGAGTAGTAGCTCCGCGCCAAACCTGCTTCAAGCGCGAAATCTTTCTGCGACCAGCCAAGCGGCATCTGTGGGCGATACCGTTCGCTGCAGTCGCGTTGCCAGGGGCCGCTGCTGCTGGGGCAACCGGACATGTCCCGCTCTACATCCCCACGATCTACTTCGGGATGAGCATGATCGCCTACGTGCTTTACGCATGGGACAAGGTTTCCGCGCAAGGCGGTCGCTGGCGCACCCAGGAGAGCACTTTGCTGATGGTGGGTTTGTTGGGAGGGTGGCCAGGTGCGCTGATCGCACAGCAGACCATGCGGCACAAGACGGCGAAGAAATCCTTTCAGGCTGCATTCTGGATATCTTCGATGATCAACGTGGCGGCATTGTTCTGGGCACACTCCATCGGATTTCCGGCACTCGCATAGCCGCACCTGTCCCTCGGACAGAAAACATCGCGCGCTGAATCTGAGTGGTGTCCCCCAGCAGGGCTTCGGATCGCGGCCGCTCGAACTGCCACTTCGAAAGCTGGAATTCAGCCGCATTCGCGTGTCTGGCGCCACCATGGTGCACACAGAATCCAGTAACCCCCGTAAAGGGCACCGAGGATTTCGGCTCGCGATTTCGCAACCCCCAAACGCGCAATCGCACCAGATGCTGGTGTAGGGCGCGCACCCCGATCCTGACCCGTCGGTCTCCATTCAGATCGATTCCAGACCCCTACTCACCCGAAATAGCATCGGATCGTTGACTTTTTGCGAAGAGCGTTTGACCTTAATTACATGGCCCCAACCCCGACCCCGACCGGCTTCCACATACGAGCGCTTTGAAGCGTTCGTTCGCGCTGTGTGCGCGAGTTTTTTAGGAAGCGCTCCGTCTGGAGCAAGTCGAGGTCTCTATGTCTTTTTGTGTGTCGCATTCAGCGATTGGCGGATCGCTGCCCGTCGGGTGCTGCCTGATCCCGAGCTATCCGATGGAGGATTTCCCTGCGTGCCGCCTGATCCATGTCCAGGCCGATCCATCTGGGCAGGTGATGGCCTGGCGGGTCGATCTCGGATCCGAAAAACTACCGACCTCGCAGCCGCTCTCAAACTTGGTCGCAAAAGTCGCAGCGGGATCGGTCAAGGCATGGCATTGGAGGCCATTCATTCCTGCCCGTGTTCGTTCTGCGGTGAGCCCCGAATACCTCGCACAGGCCGAGGCGGCCTGGCTTCGAATTGGACCGCTCGCCGATCCGAAGAAGATGGCGGCGATGCTTGACGAAAAGCAGCGTGGCCAGCTCATCGCACAGCGCGCTGCAGCAATTGGATGCGGCCGTACCCAGCTCTATCGCGACTGGGTGAAATACCTGCAACGCGGCATGACCGCCGACGCATTCGCACTGATCCCGCGTATCGAGGTGTTCTGTCCCAAGCCGTGGTGCCCACAGAAGTGACGCGCATCGCTGCTCACTACGGGACTGCGCGCAGTGGATCGCATCGATATCCACCACGATATTTCATGTCGTCATCGTGCATGACTGCATCGATCAGTGGACTTGTCACAGCACAAGTCCATTGGTCAGAGCTTGCGTGACGACGACGAATCGCTGGCGTAGATTTCACCCACTGCCAGCCGAATCGCCCGATCCGGCGCACACGACATCAGACCCAACTTTCAATGACCACGTACCCACCCATCACTGCGATACCCCGCGCACCGGCACATAAAGGCCGCACGAGCGCGTGTGTGCGTGTCGCAGCGATGAATACCACTTTGCTCACTTACCCGATCGACTGACTCTCCAAACCGGAGGTCGGCGATCCGACCTCCCGAGAACAGAACGCCCCCGGGAGGCTGCCTCCCGGGGGTTTTTCGTTTCCGGCGTTCAAGGAGAAAGTTTTCAAAATGTGGCGGGGCAACCCGTCCATGGCATCGGCCCAAACACCAGAGCCGGTGCCGGACATCGAAGCAGTTCAGGTCTACGGCGACCGGATCAAAAATCCGGCGCGATGCGCGCGACGTTTTCGTGGCGCATGTCACCTGAGCTGTCGAGATGTCCGAAGAAGAAAGCTCAGTGGATTGGATGAGCAGCGATCTCATAAGTCGCAGGCGCGGGTTCGACTCCCGCTCTTCTTATTACAGGTCCTGCAAAGACCGATGTTTCGGATCCTCCAAAGACCGTCACCGGGGACGTCCCGCGTGTGAAGTCCTTCTGCATCTACGTATGCAGCGATACATCACACAGCGGAGCGTTAGACCGGGATGTCGTCAGGTCGCGGATCGATACGGCAGGCCGTGAATGCACATGAAGCCAGTCCTCGGACTGATCGTCAGTGCACTCACCCCTCCCGCGTCGCCGCCGACTCCACGGCCTCTCCATCGACGCCCTGTCAGGGCCGTCCCCTTTTTTTTCGCTGCACCCGATCAAAACCCATGAAGACCTTATTTCGAATCAAGCCTGATTCTCCTGAACTTCGCGACGGCCTGTTGCGCCCGTCCACGGCACTTCTCGTGCGCGGCACGCGCCCCGAGCCGCAACGCGAAGACCAGGAAATCCCCACGGCCATCAATCGCCGTATCGTGCGCGCACGCTTCGGCCTGCTGCGAGCTGAAATCGGCGAAACCGAGCGCGGCATGCTCTACCGGCACGGGCGATTTCAGCGTGTGCTCGCCGCCGGTGCTGTCAGCATTCTCGATCCGCTCGGTGCCTACACCCTGCGGGTGCAGGGCATGGTCAGCCTGCAATACCGCGGTGGCGACGATGACGCGATCATGGAAAGCCTGGGCACCGATCTGCCCGAACATTTCCTGCTCGCCGACACGGGCATCGACGAAGTCGGACTGCTGTCCATCGGCGGCAAACTCGAAGTCGTGATCCCGCCGGGCACGCGTCGCCTGTACTGGAAGCGCAGCCAGCCGATGCAGCTCGAACGTCTGCCGCTGTCCGTCGATCGCGCCGTACCCGCACATCTGATCCCACGCCTGCGTCAGCTCGACCTTCAGGATCACATCGCCTGCACCCAGCAGATCCCCGACGAATCTGTCGGTCTGCTGATGGTGCATGGCCAGCGCGTCGGCCGACTCGGGCCGGGTCTGCACGCCTACTGGAACTTCCACAACGAAGTGCGCATTGAGGTCATCGACCTGCGACTGCGCAGCGTCGAAGTCTCCGGACAGGAACTGCTCACGCGCGATCGCGTCTCCCTGCGCATCAACCTGAGTGCCAGCTTGCGTGTGCTCGATCCGGAAGCTGCGGTCAGCCGCGTCGTCCGCTACGAAGATCACCTCTACCGCGAACTGCAATTCGGTCTGCGCAAGATCGTGGCTGCCCGCAAGCTCGACGAACTGCTCACCGACAAGGCCGGGCTGGATGCCGAGATTTTCAGTGCGGTGCGCGGCCGACTCTCCGAAATCGGCGTCGAGCTCAACGGCATCGGCATCAAGGACGTGATTCTCCCCGGCGACATGCGCGAAATCCTCAACGCCGTCGTCCAGGCCGAAAAGCAGGCCGAGGCCCAGATCATCCGCAGGCGCGAAGAAACACTCGCGATGCGCTCGGCCCTCAACACCGCACGACTGATCGACGAGTGCCCGACGCTGCTGCGGCTCAAGGAAATCGAAACGCTGGAAAAGATCACCGAGAAGGTCGGCAGCCTGACTGTTTTCGGTGGACTCGAAGGCCTGATGAATCAGCTCGTGCGGCTGCGACCCGCAGGCGAATAGCAAACCAAATCAATCCCCGATCACAGCTCTCGATCACTGCACTCGAAGCCCATCATTCCCGAGACCCCTCATGTCCCACCCCGGCAACATCTACTCCGACACTCACCAGCGCGCCGCGCTCAAGGCCCGCTTCCCGCGTCAATTCGCTTGTCAGCACATTGGCCAGGACTGGCCTGATGGCTGGCATCACTTGGTCACCGAGGTCTGCGAAGTGGTTGATCGCTCGGGACTCGACATCCGCTGGTCGCAGCTCAAGGAAAAGTTTGGCGGTCTGAAGATGTACCGGACAGGACATGAGCTGAATCCCAGTCCTGCTCTCGAACAGATCCAGACCCTGATCAACCAGGCTGAAGAAAAGAGCCTGCGCACCTGCTGCAAGTGCGCCCGCGTGGGTGATTCCACGCAGGTCGGTGGCTGGTGGCTGACGCTGTGCGCGTCGTGCAAGCCCTTGGTCGAGGCCTACAAGCAGCTGCCCTGGTCGCAGCGCGATGCCCAACAGGAGTGATCCCATGAAGATCCGTTACCTCAGCGACCTTCATTTGGAATTCACCGACTACCAGCCGGAGGTCATCCCCTCGATCGGAGAAGACCTCGTGGTCTTGGCCGGTGATATCGGTGTGGGCACGCAGGGCATTCGCTGGGCCGTCAAGGCGATTCCGGATCGCCCCGTGATTTACGTCCTCGGCAACCATGAATTCTATGGGCACGATTTTGATGAACTGATCATCGAAGCCAAGGCCTGTGCGCAAGGCACAAACGTCCATCTCCTGGAGAACGATGAAGTCCAGATCGGCGGACTGCGCGTGCTCGGCTGCACCCTGTGGACGGACTTCAATTGCTTCGGTACCGAGCGTCGAGTCGACGCCGAATTCGAAGCCTGGCTGATGATGAACGACTACCGCCTCATCAAGCGCCAAGGCGATCTGCCGCTGACCACAAATGCCGCTGCGCAGCGCTGCCACGACAGTCGAGCCTGGCTGGACCAGCGCATCGCATCGGCCGCCCAAGCATCCAAAGCATCCGATCCACTGCTCGTGGTCACGCACATGGCGCCGAGCCTGATCACGATCAATCCGAGGTTTGCCGGCGACATCACTAATGCCGCCTTCCACAACGCCTTCGATGACCTGATCCGACCTCCGGTGCGCGCCTGGATTCATGGCCACACCCATTGGTCTGCACAGAAGACCGTGAACGACATTCCGCTGGTCACCCATCAGCGCGGATATCCGGGCGAGCACACGGGCGGTTTCGATTGGGATCGCCTGCTCGAGCTCGATCTCTGATTTTCCGATTCCCTTTCTTCGTTCCTTCGTTCCTTCTTCTCTTTCCTTTTCTCTCACCGGACCCCGGCCATGCTGTTCTCCGAACTCTTCGTCACGCTCCCTCCCAATGTCCGCGGTCGCGACTTCCTGGTCGGCGATCTGCACGGGCAGGGCGCACTACTGGATCGCGGCCTGGAGCTGGTGAGCTTCAACCCCGCCATCGACCGGCTCATCGCCATCGGTGATCTGATCGACCGCGGTCCGGACTGCGAACGACTGCTGCGACAGGTGCAGAGCGAGGACTGGTTCATCGCCCTTCGTGGCAATCACGAAGCGATGATGACTGAGGCAATGGCGTCGTTTGACGCCAGTCGCATCTGGGCGCGAAACGGTAATGAGTGGAGCCGCTCGGTCGTGCACGATCAGCTCGCACCCCTGTCGGACATCATCACGGGACTACCGATCTGCATCGAACTGCCGCTGCCTGATGGCCGACGCATCGGACTGATCCACGCCGAGGTGCGGGTCGGGCAGAGCTGGGACGATCTGCGATCACTGGTGGTCCGCCACTACGACGGCCTCGACGACACCGGCGGCTCCAATGCCTCCGCCGCTCTGTGGGGACGAAAGCGCATCCGCGCCTGGGCCGCCTACACGCTTTCCAAGTCGGCACAGCAGCTCGATGCCATCCAGCGTGCCCGGGTCTGGGAATCCCTGCAGCCCGTCGCTGGCGTCGATCTGATTGTCGCCGGCCACAGCGTGCTCACGCAGAAGATTCCGGCCGCCATCTCCAATCTGCTCTGGATCGAAACCGGTGCGTATCTCGATGAAGGCCGACTCACCCTGGTCGATATCCAGCACAACCAGTACTGGCAGGTCGGGCATTCCAAACGAGGGACCCGCGCCATTCACCGTCATCCGAAAACTCTGCCCACGCAGATGACGCTGGATGAGAGCTGGCGCGCCACCGAAGAAGACCTGCGCCAGGCCCATGAACAAGAACGCGAGCGTCTCAACAAACTGCTGTGGTGGATGTGAATCATGAAACTGATCAAGACACACAAGCTTAAATCCTTGCCCGTCGAAGAACGGATCTGGGCGCTGCTGCAGGACCTGCGTCCCCGGACCCCGAACCTGTCTCCGCACTGGGAGGCCCGTCAGGTGCTGATCGCCCATCTGCTGGCGGTGCGATTCACTTCGCGTGCGCTGCAGTCCGTGGAATCTGGGTATCCGTCCTCGGATTCTCGGTATCGCCTGGACCGGCATCCGAACTGGGTCGCGCATCAGGACCTGCCGCCGCGGCTTCAGAACTGGCTGGAATCCCGGCGGGTCCCGTTGCGCACCGAGCCGGTCATCGATACCCGCCATATCGAACACCCACTGTGCTTCGTCTACGCCCTGACCGATCTGCAACCCCTGATGCCCCGGGGTCTGGGCGTCGATGATCTCTTCGAGATGGACCTGCTGCAGATCGCGAACACTTCAAAGCTGACGTCACGCGTCCTGCTGTCGCTGGTCCTGCTGGCACTCGACCAGACCGCGGGAGGCGAGGCCGACAGCCTCAAGGTGCGGATTCAGCTGGCGAGGCACTGCCAGGAGATGCGCCGGCCGGATCCGCCGCAGGCCAAAGCCTGGGGTGTCGACCATCTGCTCGCCCGCTTCCTGGGACCCCTGGAGACATCGAGGCCGGACGACGCGAACGGAGCGCCTGGTCTCAAGACAGGGTCATCGGCACGGATGGCAGCGTCCGAGAACGCGCGCAAGTCCGCGGCCAATACCAACGCCAACATCAGCACCCCTTCCGATGCCAAAGCCCCCGCAGTAGCCAAGCCCGTGCCACCCGGCATGGTGCGCTGGTCGATCTGTCAGGCCAGCGCGGCGCAGGAGCGCAGGGGCGCGATGTCGGCGGACAGCAAGCGCAACGAGCGTCAGTCGATGCTGGACAGTCTGGCGGAACGCCCACAGCGGGATCGTCCGCTGGCACAGGCTTATCACGCCGATGCAGTCGAAGCCCTGCGTGTCTGCTTCCCCAATTTCTCGGGCGTGCTGGATCTGATCGTCCCGCATATCCAGCTGCAAGTGCGACTCGGTGCTCCGCTGCAGCTACCGCCCCTGCTGATGCTGGGCTCGGCGGGTGTCGGCAAGACGCACTTCGCCCGAAGGCTGGCGCAGGCACTCGATGGCGAGCTGGAGATTCGGGACCTGTCGGGCACCACGGCCGGCTTCGTGATTACTGGCAATGCCTCGACCTGGGCCGATGCCCAGCCGGGCTGTGTTGCGCGACTGCTGGAGCGGATGGCCGATGGCAAGACACCGATGGTGTTCTTCGATGAGCTGGACAAGGCGCGCGTCGGCAATTTCCCGCCTGACCAGGTGCTGCTGAGTCTGCTGGAGCCGTCGTCTGCGGCACGCTTTCGTGACGAGCACCTGGATCTGGAACTCGACGCCCGGCCGATCTCCTACCTGCTGGCCTGCAACCGGGTCGAGAACATCCGGCCCGAGCTGCTGAGTCGGGTCCAGGTGATTGACGTCCCACGTCCGACTCTGGAACAGATGCCGGCGATCATCCGCTCGGTGGATGAAGAATTACGCCGCGAGAACCTGCAGATGGCCTGGGTATTTCTGCCCTTGTCGGATGAGCTGATCGAAAGCTTGCCGGTCCTGTCACCGCGCCAGCTCCGATCGGTGCTGATGACGACCTATGCCCGAGCCGGGCAACGCACGCAGGGGCAGGGCGATGGCGTGAGGGTGTTGCTGGAGGATCTGGCGAATGTGTTCGGGTCCGAAAAAGGATCCCGCCCCGCATATGAGCCGTTGATCGACAGCCTGATTTGTACGCCGAGCATTTGGCGGATTCACTGAGGGTTAGTGATGACGAGCTCAAGTGCATGAATGCGAACGGTCCCAGCACGAATGTTCGCTTTCTAGTTTCGCCCACCGACTTCGGACCGCCAAAGGAGCATTTTTTTCAGACTGTCGTTAGGGACACGCTGATCAACATTCCGATTTGGGCGACGATGTGCGGAGATATTGTTGGAGTGAATTTCTCATGCAGAAATCGTTTTCGGATTTGGAATATGCCGTGAAGAAGAAGCAGACACGGCGGGACCGATTTCTGAGTGAGATTGAAATCGTCACGCCGTGGAAGGCGCTCATTTCTGGACTGGAGCCCCACTATCCCAAGACCGGCCGTGGTCGCCCACCGATGGGGCTGGAGCGCATGCTGCGGATGTACATTGCTCAGCAGTGTTTTGGCTTGTCTGATGAGGGCATTGAAGATGCCATTTACGATTCTCAGGCGATCCGCCGTTTTGTCGGGATTGATCTGGGGCACGATGCAGTGCCCGATGCCACCATTCTGAATGCCCCGTCCTCGACCAAGAATCGGGAAGGTGTGCGGGATCCCGAGATGCATCAAACGAAGAAGGGAAATCAGTACTACTTCGGCATGAAGGCGCATATCGGTGTCGATGCTGAGCAGGGCATGGTGCATTCCCTGGTCGGGACGGCGGCGAATGTGAGTGATGTCACCCAAGCCCATCATCTGCTGCACGGCCAAGAAATCTACGCCTTTGGGGATGCGGGCTATCAAGGAGTGGGCAAACGCAAAGAGCACCAAGGCCAGTCCGTCGACTGGCACGTTGCAATGCGCCCCGGACGGCGCAAAACGCTCGACACGCTGCCCGATGGACCCGAGCAGGAACAGATCGAGAAGATCAAATTCAGTATCCGCGCCGTCGTCGAACATCCCTTCCACGTCATCAAGAATAGCTTCGGGCTGCGCAAGCTGCGCTATCGCGGACTGGCTAAGAACACGGCCCAGTTCTTCACCCTTTTCGGAATGGCCAATCTGGTGATCGCGCGCAGACGGTTGCTATCAATACAGGGCCCCGTTGCGTCTGGAGTTTGGAAATGAGCCAGAAAAACGTATGAATGGCGCTAAAGAAGCCCATTCTGAAGCGAAATTTGTCGAGCCGATTCGCGAAAACAAACCTCGTAAATTCACACACGCTCACAATCGGAATATGTGCTGTTGATCAGCGTGTCCTTAGGTGCTGGAATAAAGAAACGGCTCTGAATGAAGTCTGGTAGGCGCAATGCCCTTGCGCCGCAGGAGGCGCGCGGTTGAGTCGACAGCGTGCGGCGATCCGAACACATAGGCCCGCCAGCTATGGAGGTCGGGGAGGTCGGCGGCAAGGATGTCGGTAAGCAGGCCATGTCGGTCGCCGCGCCTCAGGGCTCCACCCCCAATGACGCGCTCGCACCGACGTAATGACTTGAGGGTCTTGGCCATCCGTTCGAGTTCCTCATGTCCATAGGCATCTTCGGACATAGCGAAGCCAGCGTAGACGTGCACGGGATGGCTTGTGCCGGCAACCGCAAGAGATCGCAGTTGCGCAAGCATCGGCCCCAGGCCGGTACTGCTGGACACAAACAGAGTGGGCGTCGAATGGGATTCACGAAGATAGGCGGTGCCGTAGGGGCCTCGGAGACGAATCGTGTCGCCTTTCTTCAGAATGTGGGTGAGATGGTGAGAGGCGCGGCCGTCGCGGTGAACCTGGATGTGGAAAGTCAGCTCCGGATCGTTCGGCAGGCTGGCGGCCGAGTACAGGCGGGCGAGATTCGACAAAAATCCCAACTCGAAATGTTGCCCCGGCACGAAATGAAGGGCCTTGTTCGGGCGCAGGCGAAGCCGCTGCACGTGATCGGCCACCGGCTCTATGGCCACGACTTGGGCGCGCATCACTTGGGAAGGCAACACCAAGACTTCGTTACGATCTGGGAGATCGAGGAGGCAATCCGAATGCGGCACCGTCTGACAGGCGAGTATGTGAGATTGTTCGCCCGGGTCCTGGCTCAATGGATTTACGGATGAAATCAGATCTGGATAGGTCAGGCCACACCGGCACAACCCGCAGCGACCGTCTTGGCAACTGTACGAAATGGGCTCGCCCTGACGACGCAGTGCATTCAGCACGGTCTCGCCGGGTTCGATGTTCAGCACACGGCCGTCCGGTATGAGCGTGATCAGCATAAGAGATCGATCCTCAAGCAGCGAAAAGCTCGACCATCAGCTTGCGCAGCCACAGATTTGCAGGATCCCGATGCAGTCGCCGGTGCCAGTAGGCGTCAATGTTCACGGTCGGCAATCCCGCTGGGTGGGCCAGGCTGAGCAGGCCGAAAGCTTGCTCGATCAAACGCGAAAAGGCTTCGGGCACTGTCGCGACCATGTCGGTCGCCTGTAGCACATGGCCGACGGCCATAAAATGCGGCACGGTGAGCCGCACGTTGCGAACGATGCCCTTGCGCGCCATCAGGGTGTCGATGTTTCCGTGGCCGGTCCCGTGCGAGACCACCACGACGTGCTCCTGCGCAACATAGTCCTTGAGGGTCCATCGTGTCTTGTCGGCAAGAGGGTGCCCCTTCCGCAGGCACAACACATAGTCTTGCCGCATCAAACGGCGATGGAAAAAATTGCCTTGCAGCTGCGGCAGCAGGCCCACAGCGAGGTCGATGTCGCCACTTTCCATCTGTTCGCGCAGGCTGACAAAGCTCCCGCGCACCGACGTGAAGCGTACGTTGGGAGCCGATCTGCTGGTCTCCTCCATTAGCCGCGGCAACAAGTACACCTCGCCGATGTCGGTCAGCCCGAGATGAAACGTGTGCCGGGCAGTCGCTGGATCGAAGCGTGCTGGCTGGTTCAGCGTGCCGTCGATTGTGGACAGCGCGTAACCGATCGGCTCGGCGATCTGTGAGGCGAAGACCGTGGGCTGCATGCCCTGCGAAGAGCGGGTGAAGAGATCGTCTCCGGTCAGATCCCGCAAGCGCTTGAGCGCGTTGCTGACCGCGGGTTGTGTCACACCGAGTGCCTCGGCGGCGGCCGACACCTTCCGGTCCAGCATCATCCTATGAAAGATGCGCAGCAAGTTGAGATCGAATTTCAGGGGATCCATGGCGTGTGCTCGCACTATTTAGTTCAGTGATGATAGCTATTTCTCACTTGGATTGAATGATGGTGGGTGCCGGCTCAATCTCTGTCGCGAGCCTGCGGACCAGCAGGACGAAAGTAGAGAGGAGAGTCCGAAGATGGTGCGCAAACTTAAGCTCTGCAAGGCAGCCGAAGTCGCGCCCGGGCAGATGCTGCGCGTGGATCCCGCGGATGCACCACCCTTGGCCGTGTTCAACGTTGCCGGGACATTCTTCGCCACCAGTAACGTCTGCACGCACAACGTTGCAATGCTGACCGACGGCTACTTTGAAGGCGACGTGGTCGAATGTCCCCTACATGGCGGATGCTTCAACGTCAGGACGGGTGCAGCCACGTCGTTTCCCTGCGAAAAACCACTGCAGACTTACGTCATCGTCCACGATGGCGATGATCTGTACACGGAAGTCTGAGACTAGCTCGATGACGGCGCACGTCCAGATTGAGGGTGGGTCAGGTTTCCGGTGCGACCCGGGCCAGAATCTGTTGCGAGCGGCGCTGCGCGAAGGACTGGGTTTTCCCTACGAATGTAACTCCGGCGGCTGTGGCAACTGCCACTTCGAACTACTCGATGGTGAGCTCACCGAGTTGTGGGAAACAGCTCCGGGACTGTCTCCGGCGGCCCGAGCCGGGGGGCGACGGTTGGCGTGCCAGTCCGTAGTGGCTGGCGACTGCCGCATCAAAGTCCGACTCAAGCCCGCATTCGTTTCCGTCAAGACGGCGGCGTTGCGGTCTGCGCGGCTGGTAGCACGCAAGGCGCTGACGCCGGATATGGCCGAGTACGACTTCGAATGCGAAGGCCCCGCCGATTTTCTGCCCGGTCAGTACGCGCTGCTGCGCTTGCCCGGAGTGACCGGCGATCGCGCCTACTCGATGTCCAACCTGCCGAACGCGGAGGGACGCTGGAGCTTCATCATCAAGCGTACGCCCAACGGCTGCGGCACGACCGTGCTGGCCGAACAGCTGCGGGAAGGCGATTGCGTCGAGCTCGACGGTCCGTACGGCTTGGCCTACCTGCGGCCCGAGGCGCCGCGCGACCTGGTCTGCATCGGTGGCGGTTCCGGCCTGTCTCCCTTGAAGTCGATTCTAGCCGCGGCCGTGCGCGACCCGGCTCTCGCGAGCCGGCGCATCCATTTGTTCTACGGCGGCCGCACGCCGACGGACATCTGTACCGACCAACTGCTGGACGAAGACTCGGCCCTGCGCGGGAGAGTCGAGGTGATGCCGGCCATTTCCGACGTTTCAAGCGCGGCGTCCTGGGACGGCGAGCGCGGATTCATCCACGAAGTGCTGCTGCGCTGGCTGGACAAGGGTCGCCGGGCGCAGGACTACGAGTACTACTTCTGCGGACCGCCGCCGATGACCGACGCGGTGCAGCGGCTGCTGATGATGGACCGCCGCGTGCCAACGGCGCAGTTGCATTTCGACCGATTTTTATGAATGGGTGCATCCAGCTGTTATCCAAAATGCGTACCATAAAAGCCATTCTTTTGTCGAAGCGGCAGAAGGACTGAGGCAAGCATTATCTAAGGAGGATCAACATGAGAGTTCGAAAGTACGATCACGACTACAGCCGTCGTGTGTTCATGGAGAAAGTTGCCCTCGGCCTGGGTGGTGGCGTGCTCGCCCCGTTGTGGCCCACGATCGTCAGCTCTGCGGAAAACATCTCGAAGGCTTATCCCGATGAGGCGATCAGCATCGAGATGAACACGAAGGGCAAGATCAAGGTGGGCGACACTATCGACTCGAAGAATGTCGAACACGTCAAACACCTCTTGGATGAGATCCAATATATCCAGATTTCTGAACAGGGTCGCAAGATCATCATCGGACCGCCGACGACGGATGTGTCCACCATGTATCCCTACACATTCTTCCAGGCCACGTTGAAGAACGCCGGCAAGGCCAAGTTCGATGCGACTGGCAACGTGGTGGAAGCCGCGACTGGCGAGCCCTGGATTGGCGGCACCCCTTTCCCCGACATGAAGACGGCGAACGAAGCGATCGCCAACATCACCCTGAGCTGGGGTCGGCATGACTTGTCGCAGTACGCGATCCGCGACTTCGACATCAATCCCAACGGGACCCGCGCGTACCAGTACGACTTCCTGTGGACGGAGCTCAATACCACTGCGCGCACCGAAGGTGCCAGGTACTTCCAAGGCAAGAAAGACATGCTGCGTTACCAGTCGGTGTTCTTCACCGCGCCGCAGGAGCAGGCAGGCGCCTCGTTCCTCTGCCCTTGGTATTACGACCAACGCAAACTGCCTGAACTGTATGGCTACCTGCCGCAGTTCCGTCGCGTGCGCCAGTTCCCCGCCAACCAGCGCTTCGAGCCACTGGTGCCGGGTATCACGCTCTTCCTTTCCGACGCGTGGGGCGCGGGTGATCCGATGCTCACCTGGGGAGACACCAAGCTGATCGGACGAGAACCTCACCTCGTGTCCTGCAAGGGCAACTGGAAGGGCAAGGAACACCCGAACTGGGAAAATACACATTTCCACGGTGGCCCCAAGGGCCTGAGTTTCATGGAGACGGTGATGGAACTGTCTCCTGAATGCTTAGTCGTTGAGTCGTCACCAACGGGTTATCCACGCGCGCCGGTCGGCAAGAAGCGCATGTGGATCGATGCCCGCAACGGCATGTTGTCCGGGTACGTCACATACGATCGTCGCGGAAAGGTGTGGAAGCAGGTGGACGCGGCCTTCGGGCAGCAGATACAGGGTGACGTGGTCAACAAGGACAAGTTCGGGTACCCGCACTGGTCCGTGGCGCACGTGCATATTGGCGACGTGCAGTCGGGCCGCATGAGCATGCTTCAGTTCGCGAAAGAAATTAAGGGTGGGTACAAGGCGCGTTACGAGGTTAAGGACGAGGCCGAGGAGGCCGAAGCATTCGATACGTTCCTGACCCAGAACGCCCTCAACCGCCTTGGTACGGTCTGAGTCCAGCGAAACATAAGCGAGATAGAACTGCCTCGGCCGACGTTGTCGTCGGCCGAGGCAGTATTCGGAGGAGATAATGAATTTGCCGATTCGGCAGTCCCTATTGTGGCTGCTCGCGGTTTTCTGTGGTCTGAGTTCAGCGGACCTCGTCCTCGCTGCGGGGAAGCCAGCGACGACTACAAAGATCATCAAGACGCTCCAGGAGGGCAGTCCGCACAGTGCATTCTTCGGCGTCAGCTTTGACGGCGGCAAAGGCGTCGCTGTGGGTGTGGGAGGCGCGATCTACGAGTCTGCCGACGCGGGCGAAACCTGGAAGCGTGTGGCACAGGAAAAGAAAGGGCTGGCGCTGCTCGCGGTGGACAAGCGAGGCCCGCACACCGTCGCAGTAGGGCAGGCCGGTCTTGTGAAGATCGAGGAATCTCCCGGCAAATGGCTCGAGGTAGACCTTGGCGCGGCGAGTCGTCTGTTCTCGGTGAGCGTCAACTCAGGCGGTCTGGCAGTAGCGGTAGGGGAGTTTGGCGCCGTTTACAAGTCAGCGAATGGTGGGCGGAGCTGGGCGTCTGCAGCGCCAGATTGGTCAACGCTGGCCGTCGCGGATTCGGCCGGCACAAATGAGCCGAACCTGTACAGCGCTTATGTCTCGGAAGCCGGCGTCATCACTATCGCGGGCGAGTACGGCGTAATTCTGCGTTCGACGGACGCCGCCGCGACCTGGACGGTGCTCCGCCCCATGGCGGCCAAGGCTCCAACACTTTTTGCGTTACACATTCCCGCCGACAGCCAGGGCAATAGCTACGCCGTGGGACAGCGCGGCGAATTGCTCATATCCGGTGATGATGGCCAGAGTTGGAGTCGATGCTCCATGGCGACACAGGCGAATTTTCTAGGGGTCGCTGCGGCTTCTGACGGGCACGTGGTCATCACGGGTATGCGCGTGATGATGCGGAGCAGCAACAACGGCATGTCCTGGGATCTAGTGAAGGAAGGGGACGTGCAGACTGACTGGTATCAAGGTGTCAGGGTCGAGTCCGGTTCGGATCGCATTGTCGCGGTGGGACATGCTGGAACAATCATCCAGATTGGGGGTTAGGCGCGGAGTGGGTAGGTGCGCTCTCCACCGGTTGTGCTTGGTGAGTGTGTGCGAGCGGCATAGATCGTGTACTCGGGCGTCAAGTCTTCAAATTTATTGAGGGGCGAGAAATGAAAACTTTAAATGGTCTCGGTGCCGCCGCCGCTACGGCAGCGTGCATGTTGTGTTCCACCGCGTTTGCGCAAAGCGATGGCAATTACGATTTCTTGGGTGGAAGTTTGTCATTCAACGGACTGGTGAGGGTGGAAACCTCGATCAACACGTCGGACCAGGCCAATCGCTTCAACCAGTTCGGAGATCCGGCTAACGGCGTGGCCATAAGACGAGCCGCCGGTAATCCAGCGACGCAGTATCGGACCACACTGGTGCCGACGGGCTTGAATCCACTTACAGATCTGCTGGGTGGCTTTACACCGATCGTCACTGGGCCCGCCCCGCTCGGCGTGAGCAACTCGACAGTCGTTGCCGACACGTTCACCCGCTATGTTCCAGCGAAGGACCCTGACCTAAACTACCACCTGCTTCGCTTCGAAGTTTCTCCTACGCTGGACTGGGGCGGCGGGTGGTCGTTTCAGTCGCGATTCCGGGCGGTCTATGATCCCGGAAAATTGGGTTACAACGACTTCTCCTATGGAGATTATGCCGACGTCAATGGCGGTATAGACGGCGGCGATCCCAGCCTCTATCACGGCAGCCCGAACTTCCTGGGCTATCGCACCGACGATGATCGGAATCCGCTGCTGTTCGAGCGGTCCGGGAAGCATTACATGGTCGATGCGCCGGCGTTTTTCCTGCAATGGACAAACGGCAATATCACGGCGCGCTTGGGCAACCAGACCGTCGCTTGGGGGCAGTTGCTCTTCTTCCGCATCATGGACCAGGCGAACGGGCTGGACCTGCGACGACACCTCTTTCTGGACCGTGCGCTGGAGGAATACGCGGACGAACGTCAGTCAGCGCCCGGCCTTCGCGTGACCTGGCAGGCCACCGATCGGATGACGGCAGATTTTTTTGCACAGCAATTCATCCCGACCATAGTACCCAACACCAACACGCCCTATAACGTCGTCGACACCCACTTTACGCTGCACGACCGTTATACCGATGGAGGGTACAACGAGAAGCTCAACTTCGGCGTCCGCTTAAAGGCCGAGTACGGCAACTTCAGTTGGCAGGCGATGTATACCAACAAGCTGGACCAACTGGGTCGGATCCGGTTCAGACCTTCGGGTGTCAACAAGAAGCTGCCCGAGAGCAATGAACTTGGCCTGGTCTTGAACCGCTATTGCGAAGTCGTGCTGGCTTCTCCGTTGGGACAGGGATGCGGGCCGCAACTGGCGCAGCTGCCTTTCGAAGTGGTGCCGGCCGGTCTTCACAGTGCCGAAGAATGGTTCTGGGGCGCTCCCAACCAGAAGCTCGATCCTGTCGGGATCTTCAATGGAATTATTGACGACTTTGCGCCGCTACCGGAATTACTCACTCTGACGCCCAATGGCGATGTGAACCAAATTTCCAACCAGCTCAACTTGCTGTTCATGGCTAGCGAAGGTCTGCGAGGTCACATCGAGCGCGACTACTTTCGCGAGGATGTCTTCGGCCTAGGTGCTGGATATGTGACGGAAGGCGAACCAGGATCGATCTTTGACCAAATAATTATCAACGTGGAAGCTGCGTACACCCCGGGTCGACTTCTGACGTCGCCCGATGTCCGTACAAATCCACCTGAGGTGGATGATCTGCAGATTGGGTTGGTCGCCGAAAAATACCAGCGGTTTTCCGACTCATTCCCTGCGACCTATCTGGTATTCCAGTATCTCTGGTCCAAAGAGACCGATCTTGCCGGATTGAGGATCGATGGCTACGGGGCGGAGCAGTTCAGCACGCAAAACCAAGGTATCCGTTTGGACAAAGACGTGCCGCTGAGTGATAACCCGAGGTCGTTTCGAAATGGTGGCGGCGGTGTGCATAACGCCAACTATGTGGTGTTCGCGTTCCTGCAGCCGACCGATGCCTACATCTGGGAATACAGTGCAGCGGCTTTGATTGATGTCCAGGGCGGCATCCTCGTCCAGCCCGCGGTGCAGTGGAAACCCCGGGGCAACGTGACCGTGAATCTTTTCTACAACTACATCAACGACTCGGTCTGGGGCGACAACTCGAATCGCAACACCTTGAGCTTGGTCGATTTCGCCAACGAGGTAAATATTCGAATCGGATATCAGTTCTAGGCTGAGCGCTCGACTGCCACAGTAATGGTTCTTCCTCTAGCGCAAATCCTTCCTGCGCTATCGTTTTGGCAGCCGGACTCAGCCGGCTGCCATCTTTTTAACGGATGTTCAGCAAGGCGGACTCGGGAAGTTCCTTGAGAATTCAAAAATACGACTACGAGTACAGCCGCAGGCACTTCCTCTCGAAGGTTGTGCAGGGGGTGGGCGTGGCCGGTGTGCTGATGCCGAGCTGGAAGGCTATCGCCGGTACCGGCGAAGTTTCCAAGGCTTATCCCGATGAATTGCTTTCCATCGAGGGGTTTACCAAGGGAAGGATCAAGACGGGCGACGAGATCAACGAGTCCAATGTGGAGCTCGTTAAGGACGCACTGGAACCGATCCGCTACGAACAGATCCTCAAGCACGGGCGCAAGCTCCGTGTGGTGAAGACCACCACCGATGTCATGCGTCTGTCGCCGTGGGAGTACATCGAGGCGACGCTGAAGAATCAGGGAAAAAGTGCATTTGATGCCACCGGCAACGTCGTCAACAAGGAGGATGGACAGCCGTGGATCGGAGGCAACCCCTTTCCGGACGCGAAAACCGGCATTGAGTTGTTCGCGGCGCAGACCTTGAGCTGGGGGCGTCACGACGCATCGTTCTATGCCGTCAAGATTGCCGATGTCGCTGCTGACGGCGAAACTCGCTTTCGCTACAGCGGCGGATGGGCCGAGCTGAATACGGTTTCGCGGGTCAGCATGGAGCCGAAGCCCTACTGGCCACCGCACAAGGACAAACTGCGCTTCCAGTCGGTGTTCTTCACCGCCCCGCAACAGTTCCGAGG
This sequence comes from Panacagrimonas sp., assembly GCA_052387695.1. Lineage (GTDB taxonomy): Bacteria > Pseudomonadota > Gammaproteobacteria > Nevskiales > Nevskiaceae > Panacagrimonas. Next base: position 64,721 of record JBQTIX010000047.1, read on the forward strand.
CACGTCGTTTCTCAACGTCTGGGCCTACGATCAGCGAAAATTCCCTGCTTTGTACGGCTACGTCGCGGACTTCCGCCGCATCCGCCAGTTTCCGGCCGATCAGCGGTTCGAGCCCCTCCTGCCGGGCACCACGCTGTACCTATCGGACGCTTGGTCCGCGGGTGATCCTTTGCTGACCTGGGGCGAGTTCAAGATCGTGGGGCGAGGGCCGTACCTCGCAGGCGTGTCGGGCAACTGGAATGCGGAGCATGCGAACTGGGAACACGGGACGCACGGCGGACCGAAGAACAACACATTTTGGAATACGGACGTCGAATTGATCCCCGAGTCGATTCGAGTGGAGGCGCGCCCGACGGGTTTTCCGCGAGCACCGGTGTCAAGAAAGGAAGTCTGGTTTGACGCGCGCAACCAAGTCGTCGTCGGGATGGTGACATACGACCGACGCGACCAGCCTTATCGCTCCTTTGATGGCGCCTATTCTCTCTATGAGGCCGGAGACCGGAAGGTCATGGATGGGGCACACCCGTACTGGAGCTGGTGCCATGCCACGGTCTCCGACATTCAGACTGGACGCGTGACCCGCCTCGAACAGGTGCGGAGTGTCGACGAAACGCACTTCAGTCGGGCCAACGATCCGACGATGTATGACAACTACCTTACCCAGACCGCGCTGATACGGCTTGGGGCGAACTGATCTGTTCGATCACCTTCCACCTAGTAATTCTTCAAGGCTATTCAACGTGGCAATCATCCTATGAACGAGCTTCCCTTCCGATTTAAACTCGCAAAATGGATCATGGACCATCGAGGACTCGTCTCGATCCTGTTCATATTGGTGACAATCGGGTTTGTAGCTGGATTCCCGCGGGTGGAAGTCCGCACCATCTTCAAGAACCTGCTGCCGAAGGACGATCCTTTCGTGCAGGTTTACTACGACCATCCCAATTTCGGAAATCCGCTGACCATGTACATCATGGTCAAGCGAGTGGGTGGCGATATCTATCACCAAGACACTTTGCAAAAAGTTTGGGATCTCACGCGCAGTGTCGATCTAACCCCCGCTATCGATCACGACCAGTTGATCTCGATCTCGACCGAGAAACTGCGCTACGTCGAAGCAACGCCCGAAGGCGTGGACGTGCGACCACTGATGGGTGATCGCGTACCCGCCAACGACGAGGAAGTTGAAGACTTCCGCCGCCGTGTCGAGCAGTCCCCCAACGCCAGAAATTTCTTCGTCTCGCAGGACGGCACCGCCACCCTGATCCAGGCCACGTTTCAGGACTATGTCGAATATGGTGTCGCCTTCGATTTCGTGCGCGACCTGATTGCCAAGGCCGAGGACAAGAATCACAAGATCTATCTGGCTGGGCAGCCTACTCTCACCGGCTGGGTCTACGAGTTGCAGAATCAGACGTATGCTATTTTTTGTCTCACCCTGGGCCTGCTGGTGTTCCTGCTGGTGCTGTATATGCGCAATATCGCTGGCGTGGTGATGCCAGTGGTCTGTGCGTTGACGGCCGGACTCTGGGGCATCGGCTTCATCGGCTGGATGGACAAACCTATCGAGCCGCTGCTCACCATCGTGCCCCTGCTGCTGGTGGCGCGCACGCTCTCGCATTGCATTCAGTATTCCGAGCGCTATTACGAAATTCTTGCCCACATAAAGGACAAGAGGAAGTCCGCGGAAGTGTGCATGGGGGTGATGGTGGTGCCGTCGGTACTCGGCATCATGACGGACGTGTTCGGCATCGTCTTCATCGCGATTGCGCCCATCGAAACCATGTACGACCACGCGCTGTTCTGCGGCGCCTGGGCGCTGTGGATCATGCCGACCGGCGTGTTCCTGTCCTCGATCCTGCTGTCCTACCTGCCGCTACCGAACAACTTCGAGCAGATCTCGGGCGGCGAAGGCAAAGAGTCGGGCATTCACCTGTTTCAGAAGAAACTGCTGCAGCGCATCGCCAGCATTACCTACGGCAAGCCAGCAAAAATAACGGCTGCCGTTGTCGTGGTGCTCACGGCTTGGTCGGTGTACCAATCTTTGCAGATCAAGATTGGCAACCCCGTCGAGGGCAGTAATCTTCTTGCGTTCGAATCCGATTTCAACACCGCCGTGCGCGCCATCAACGCTCATTTCCCCGGCATGAACACGCTGGAATTGGTGATCGAGGCGAAGGACCCGGAAGACAGTACAACGAGAGTCGCGCTGTCCCACGAGGCGATGGCCGTGCGCACGGAATTGCAGGATCTGGTGGAACAAGATCCCGGCATCAAACCTCGCGCGACGCTATCGTTCTCCGACTACATGATGGAAGGCAACCGTCTGTTCGCGGGGGGTAACCCGCAATGGATGCCGATCGACCCCAACAAGCGCGCCGCCTACAGCGCGGGCCAGGCCGTGTTATTCGGCTCCACGCCGCTGAACTTCGGACATGTCATGGATTTCGAGGCGCAGCACTCCACGGTCTCGATCTGGTTCGCCGACAACAAGCAGGAGACGGTGGATGCCGCACTGGCCAGTGCCAAGCGCGCGGTGGATATTGTTGGTGCGGACCACGAGAAGTTCCGGGTGCGCATGGCATCGGGGTTCATCGCCCTGCAGCAGGCCATGAATAACGTTGTGAATCGCTATCACTGGTTCATCTTTGGTTTGGTGAATGTGGCCATCGCCGTGATCGCAGGGCTTGCCTACAAGTCGGTGGTAGCCTCGGTGCTGCTTCTGATCCCGGTAAATCTGGCCAACTTCCTGCAGATGGCCGCCATGCACACATTGGGCATCGGACTCGATATCAATGCCACGATTGTCGCGGTCATGGGTGTGGGTGTCGGTATTGACTACGGCATCTATCTGCTGTCGCGAATCTGCGAGGAATCCCATGTCCACGGAGGCGACCTTGGCGCCGCGATCACTTCATCTCTGACCACCACGGGCAAGGCGATCATGTTCACCGCCGTGATCATGCTGCTGGGTATCTTGCCTTGGCCTTTCCTGTCCGACCTGAAGTTCATGGCTGATATGGGGATACTGCTGATTGCGATCATGTTGATCAACATGATTCTGTCGCTGGTGGTGATGCCTCTGTTGGTGTGGTTCATCAACCCGGCCTTTCTCCGCCGTACTGATCTCGCAGTTGGGGAGAGCATCGACCTGACGCAGTTCCTCGCCGCGGCGCCAGCAAAATGAAGAACTTCGCGCTGTGGCAGCGTGTCGATACAGCTTCCCATCGTATCCAGAAGTCCACTCTTTGAGATTTATAGAGGACGTCATTCATGAGCAGGACAAATCGATGCATTGTCGTGGCCCATCGGCCCCGCTATGGGGTGCCGACACGCGACATGTTCAGGATGCAATCCGTCCCGACGTCGGAGCCTCGTGACGGACAGGTGCTGGTGCGGACGATGCTGCTGGCCATCGATCCCTACCTTTACGGACGTGTCACCAATGTTTCCCAGCACAGCAGCCCTCTGCCGCTGGGCTCCGTGATGGATGGAGCTACGGTCGGACGCGTGGAGGTCTCAAACCATCCAAAGTTCGCGGTGGGCGATCTTGTTCACGGCGCCTGGGGCTGGCAGGACTATCACGTGACGGACGGCAGCGACCTCACCGCTGTCGATCGGGAACTGGCGCGGCCATCGTACGAACTCAGCGCCCTGGGTCTGTCGGGGTTTGCCGGCTATATCGCTGTGAACGAGTTGCTTCAGGTGAAACCTGGCGAAACCCTGGCTTTCGGTGCGGCGCTGGGCGGCGTGGGTCAGATCGCCGGTCAGATCGGCAAGTTGAGGGGGGCCAGGGTTGTGGCTATCAGTGGCGGGGCGGAAAAATGCCGCTACGCCGAGGAACAACTCGGCTTCGACGTGTGCCTCGATCGGAAAGCGCCGGATTTCAGTGCGCGACTGGAAGCAGAGTTCTCGAAGTCCGGAGTGGATTGCATCGTGATGGCGGTGGGGCCTGGTGGCCTGCAGGCCGCAATGCCCCATTTCCGCAACTACTCGCGGATTGCCGTGTGCGGTTTGATTGGTTCCTATAGCAGCGCGTCCTCCAGCGACGGGCGTGGTCAGGATTGGGGCACTCTGGTCCAGGAGGTCAATCGACGACGGCTGAGGATGTTCGGGGTCGTTGCCAAGGACCTGCGAGGAACTCCGCTCGACGTCCAGTTCAGGAAGGATATGAAGCAGTGGATGCTGGAGGGGAAGATCAAGCCGGTCGAACACATGGTGGAGGGACTCGAGGCTGCGCCGGACATGATGCGTGGCGTGTTCGAGGGCCGGAACTTTGGTAAGGCGATCATAAAAATCTCCGACTGAGCGCGGCTCCCCGGAAAGATCGCGTGCTTGGCCCATTTGCCAGAAGTGAGGGGCTAAATTGAATCGGGGTTGAGGAACAGTAGTGACGACTGAAGGACGCGAGCGTTATGTCGAGATTCGCGATCCCTTGCGCGACCTGTGCAGCCGGTTTCCCGACGAATATTTTCTGAAGATCGACGAGCAGCGCGGCTACCCGGAAGCCTTCATCAAGGCGCTGACCGAAGCCGGCTGGCTGTCGGTGATGATTCCGCAGGAGTACGGCGGCTCCGGCCTGGGGCTGGCCGAGGCCTCCGTCGTCATGGAGGAGATCAACCGTTGCGGCGGCAATGCCGGCGCCTGCCACGGCCAGATGTACAACATGAGCACCCTGCTGCGTCACGGCTCGGACAAGCAGAAGCAGTTGTACATGCCGAAAATCGCCAGCGGTGAATGGCGCCTTCAGTCCATGGCCGTGACCGAGCCGACCACCGGCACCGACACCACCAAGCTCAAGACCACGGCGGTGAAGAAGGGCGACCGCTACGTCGTCAACGGCCAGAAGGTGTGGATCTCGCGCCTGCAGCATTCGGAGCTGATGATCCTGCTCGCGCGCACCACGCCCATCGACCAGGTGAAGAAAAAATCCGAGGGCATGTCGATCTTCATGGTGCATCTCGACCAGGCGGTGGGTAAGGGCATGGAGATGCGCCTGATCCCGAACATGGTCAACCACGAGACCAACCAGGTGTTCTTCGACAACCTCGAGATTCCCGAGGAGAACCTGATCGGCAAGGAAGGCCAGGGTTTCAAATACATCCTTGACGGCCTCAACGCCGAGCGCACCCTGATCGCCGCCGAGTGCATCGGCGACGGTTACTGGTTCGTCGACCGCGCGACCCGCTACGCCAAGGATCGCATCGTGTTCGACCGCCCCATCGGCCAGAACCAGGGCGTCCAATTCCCGATCGCCGAGTCCTTCATCGAGGTCGAGGCGGCCAACCTGATGCGCTGGCGTGCCTGCGAGCTGTTCGACACGCACCAGCCCTGCGGCGCCGAAGCCAACATGGCCAAGTACCTGGCCGCCAAGTCCTCGTTCGAGGCCGCCAACGTCTGCCTGCAGACCCACGGCGGTTTCGGCTTCGCGTCGGAATACCACGTCGAGCGCAAGTTCCGCGAGACGCGGCTGTATCAAGTCGCCCCGATCTCCACCAACCTCATCTTCTCCTACGTCGCGGAGCATGTGCTCGGCCTGCCGAGGTCGTTCTGATGCGATGCGTACTGACGTACATACTGCTTCCTATCGACGGGTCCCTTGGAAACCTACCTCTGGTTGACGCTCGCTGCGGCGATGCTGCACGCAGTGAGTTTCACCCTCGCCAAGCGTCTGTGGCTGCACAGCGGGGATGCGGTGCAGATCATGGCCTTCGGCCAGGTGGCCTGCGCGGTGCTGGCATTGCCGGCTCTGTTCTGGATTGGGCTGGATCCGCTGCGACAACAACCGTTGGGCATCGTCGCGATGAGTGCGGCGATCGTGGTGGCGCAGTTCGCGTTCACCCAGGCGATGCGCACGGGCGATGCGTCCTTCGTCGTGGCCTCGATGGGCCTGAAGTTGCTCGTGGTCGCCGGTCTGTCCGCGTGGTGGCTAGGCGAAACTTACCGGCCGACGGTGTATCTCGGCGCGCTCGGCGCTCTGACCAGCCTGTTCCTGCTCTCGGACGGTCGTCCGCCGAAGTCCATGCGTGCCGTGTTCTGGGTACTGGTGACGTGTTCGTTGTTCGCCTTCATCGACGTGCTGATCGTGCATCTCGTGCACCAGGGTCTGTCGGCGCCCGCACTGATTGCCTACGTGATGGTTGGGCCTACGGCGCTCCTGCTGCCCCTCCTGCTGCAGCGCGTGCAGGTACGTTGGCGCCTGAGCAAGGCGTTTGCGCGCGATCTTTCGTTCTATGCCCTCACCCAGGTCGCGGGATTGGTACTGCTGATGTTCGCGTTCGCGATGTCCGGCAAAGCGACGATCATCAACATCGTGCAGACCTCGCGTGCGCTGTGGGTGCTGCCGGTGATTTACATCCTTGGCGCCTTCGGGCTCGCGGGGCTGGAACGGCTCACCTCGCGCCAGTACCGCTGGCGCTTGGCGGGAGGCGCCCTGATGGTTTTTTCCCTGTCTGCCGTGATTCTCGCCAACCGCTGAACGGGCGGCCCGCATCCTCACTTCGGCGGAAGGATTCCCTGGCTCCTGGCAGGCCCACGCGCTGCACGGTTCCTATGAGGTATCCCGCATGACGATCACCACCCAGCAGGACAGCGCCGTGATTGATGTAGCCGAGATCATTGACCGGCGGCCGCTGAGCGCGTTGCAGATCATGGTGCTGTTCCTCGCCGGCTTCACCATCGTGCTCGACGGGCTGGATATCCAGGCCGTCGCTTTCGCCGCACCCGCCATCGCGGCCGACCTGGGCCTGCAAAGGGCCAGCCTGGGGCCGATCTTCTCGGCGGGCCTGCTCGGCATGGCTCTGGGTTCGATGCTCATGGGGCCGGTGGCAGATCGCTACGGGCGCAGGTTCAGCGTGCTCCTGAGCGTGTCGTTGTTCGGCGGCTTCACCTTCCTCACGGCCTTCGCCAGCAGCTCGGCCGAGTTGCTGGCGTTTCGCTTCCTGACCGGTCTCGGTTTGGGCGGTGCGCTGCCCAGCCTGGTGGTGCTGGTGGGGGAATACTCGCCGACGCGCATCCGCGCGATCTGTGCCGGCGTGGTGCTGGCGGGAGTGCCGGTCGGCGGGCTGATCGGCGGGCTGCTCGCGACCTGGGCGATTCCCCGGTTCGGCTGGCCGTCAGTTTTCCTGATCGGCGGTGGCTTGCCCGTGCTGATGCTGCCCATCCTGTGGCTGAAGCTTCCGGAGTCGATTCGCTTCATGGTCAGCCGTGGGCCTTCCGGCGCGGCGAAGGCACGCGACATCATGCGACGCATTGATCCCCAGGGTGACTACGGCGCCGGAGCGGTGTTCATCGAAACCCATCCGACCGCCGACGGTGTACCCAAGGGAGTACCCATCAGCAAGCTGTTTGCGGGCGGCATGGTGCGGGACACGCTCCTGCTGTGGGCGGCGTTCTTCACCAATCTCATGGGCATCTATTTCCTGGTGTCGTGGATTCCCACCTTGCTGGTCGACGCCGGCTATTCCATCGCAAAGGCGACCACCGCCTCCGTGGTATTGAATTTCGGAGGCGTGTTCGGTTTGCTGGGGCTGGGCTGGATCGTCAGCCGCTTCGGTGTTCCGGTTCGATACATGATCGCACTCGCGCTGCTGGTCGGCTCCGTTCACGTCGCCCTGGTGGGAGTGCTGGCTACAAACCTGACGCTGATGTTGTCGGCCGTGTTCGTGGCGGGGCTCTGCGTGATGGGAACCCAAGGCCAACTGTTCAACCTGGGAAGCAGCCTGTATCCCACTGAAGTTCGCACGACGGGCCTGGGATGGGCGGTGGGCATCGGCCGGATCGGCTCCGTACTGGGCCCGCTGATTGGCGGTGCGCTGATCCTGATCGGGCTGGGCATTCCGGTTTACTTCGGGTTCTTCGGTGCCCTGCTGGTGCTGGGATCAGTGGCGGTGCTGTGCATGCGTCGCGGACCGGCCTCGCAGCCAGGTGCCTGATGTACTGACTTTCGGCCGGATCCTTCGGCCCTCATCGCCCAGGAGCGAACACCGTCCATGAACGCCAATTCCAATCCCAGCCTGTATGTCTACTACCGGATCCCCGGGGCCAAGGCCGGCGCTGCCAGCAAAGCGGCTGCGCGTCTGGCGGAGCTCATCGCCGCGCAAGGCTTGGAACGACCGCGTCTGATGCGGCGCCCAGAAACCAATGCCCAGGGACAACAGACGTGGATGGAGGTCTATGAGAGCTGGGACTCGCACTGGGCAGCCACGGTAGACCGCGCGCTCGCCGACTCCGGTCTGGGCGCGTTGATCGAAGGGCCGCGGCACCCCGAGCTGTTCATTGACCTGCTGCCATTGGAAGAAGGAGAGAAGACATGAGTGCATTCGTGATTGCGGAGATTCTGGAAGTGAGTGATCCCGCCGGCATGAAGCAATACGCAGAGAAGGCGCGACCCACCATCGAGCAGTACGGCGGAAGCTATCGGGCGCTGCGCGGGAAAATGGATGTCATGGAAGGCAACTGGCGTCCGGCACCCTTAGTGATCATCGAGTTTCCGAGCCTCGAGCGTGCGCGGACATGGTACGACTCGCCTGAGTACCGCCCCTTGATCGCGCAGCGGCAGGCGGTATCGCGGACCAATTTCGTCTTCATCGAAGGTCTTTGATGACGCTGGCTGCGGGTGCGGGCAGCCGTAGATGAGTTCGCTGATCGCCGCCACCGCGCTGTTTCTTGGACTGCACTCGCTGCTCTCCGGGAGTCCGCTGCGCGCGCACGTCGTGACCCGCACCGGGGAGCCGGCGTTCAAGGCCGGCTTCTCGCTGGCGATCACGCTGAGCCTGGTGTGGATGGGCTGGGCCTATTCGCACGCGCCGCTTATCCCAACCTGGGGCACCGCGACCGCGTTGCAGCCGCTGGCGCTCGGGCTTGTGTTGCTCTCGTTTCTGCTGTTCGCGGCGAGCCTCGCAGAGCGCAACCCGACCACGCTGGGCTTGTTGCCGCCGGATCAGGTCGAGGCGAGGGGCACGATCCGCATCACGCGCCACCCCGGCTTGTTCGGCCTGGGCCTGTGGGGGCTCGCGCATTTCATCGTGAACGGCGACTGGGCTTCGCACCTGCTGTTCGGCAGCTTCGCCTTCCAGGGCCTGATCGCGCCGCTCAATCTCGACCGCAAGTATCGTCGCCGTCACGGCGCGGCCTGGGAGGTGTTTGCCCGGCAGACTTCCTATCTGCCGTTCGTGGCGATCCTGCAGGGACGCAATCGCCTGGTGTGGCGCGAACTGCCGTGGCTCGCGATCGTGCTGGGCCTTCTGGCGTTCGCGCTCGCCGCCGCGCTGCACGCGCGCGTCGTCGGCGTAGCGGCGTTCTGAGGTGCAAAAATCCCTACAGCAGCACCCACAGCCAGAGCGGCAGCACGAAGAAATAGAGCAGGGTGGTGGCCACCATCACCGAGGCGAGCAGCTCGGTGTCCAGCCCGAAGCGCTCGGACAGCATGATGGTCGCCATCATCGTCGGCATGCCGGCGAGCAGCACGATGGACACCGTCATCTCGTTATGACCCAGCACGGGCACGCACAGCGCCGCGACGAGGGCCGGCATCACCACCAGCTTGAGCAGGCCGGCAACGGCGAGCAGGCCGGGGCGCTGGCGCAGCGCAGCGGGCGACAGCGACATGCCGATGGTCAGCAGCATCGCTGGCACCACGGCCTGACCGAGCAGCTCGGCCGTGCGGTCGATGGGTGCCGGGTTGGGCAGCCCGAGAAGATTCACCGCGAACCCGGCCGCGAAGGCCCAGACCGGCGGCAAGCGCACGAAGGTGCGAAAGAAAACCGACAGCCGAAACGTTCCGTCCCCGTGGCTGCCCCAGGCGCTCGCGAGGCCCGCGCCGAGACTCCAGAACAGGAACGCGATGCCGAGGATGTCGGCGTAGATCGCGTAGCGCGCGGCGCCCGTACCGTACAGCGGCTGGAGCACCGACAGGCCGATGGACAGGATGTTGCCGAAGGAACAGGCGAGAATCAGTGCGCCGAGTTGTCGCCGTCCCAGGTCCGGGAACAGGCCGCTGCGCGCGAACACCAGCCAGGCCAGGCTCGCCGCGAGCAGCAGGCCGATCCAGGTGTACAGCGGCACCCACCCGAAGTCCACACCGAAGCGCGCGTGGCTGACCACGTGATATGCCAGTCCCGGATAGAACGCATACATCACCAGCATGTTGATTGCACGGCGTGCGCTGAGCGCATCGAGGCCGCCGGGTGCGGTGAGCCGCCAGACGTAACCCAGCGCGATCAGAAGGGCGACGGGGGCAAGACCCTCGCCCAGCATTATCAGCAGATGTTCGGACATTTAGGAATGACGGGAATCTGGAACGCGACAGGAGTGTGGAACTGATGCGCACGTCGCAGTTGCGCGCGTTTCTGTGGGTGAATCTGTCCTGCCTGTGCTGGGCAGGCAACCTTGCGGTCGGTCGTCTGCTGCGCGACGTCATCGGTCCCGGCCTGCTGGTCTGCCTGCGCACGCTGCTCGCCGTGGTCTTGCTCGCGACCATCGCGAGGGTCTTCATGCCGAAGCCCGAGGCCGCGACGCCTGTCGCGCCGCGACGCTGGGGTCTGCTGCTGCTCATGGCCGCGACCGGCATCGTGGGCTACCAGGGCCTGCTCTACCAGGCGCTGCACACGACCGGCGCGTTCAACGCGGCGCTGATCAATGCGCTTGCTCCGCTGGTGACCGCGCTGCTTGCATGGGCCGTGCACGGCACGCGGCTGTCGCTTGCGGCCTATGCCGGCATCCTGCTTTCCATCATCGGTGTGGTGGTGATTCTCTCGGGCGGTGATCGCGAGCGCCTGCTCGCGCTGCGTTTCGGCGCGGGCGACCTGCTGATCCTGGTCGCGGTGCTGCTGTGGGCCGTGTATTCGCTGGCGGGACGCGAGGTCATGCGGAGTGGTTCGGTGATCGGCACTACCGCGCTCGCCACTGGCCTCGCTCTGCCGCTGTCGCTGCCCTGGGCATTGATCGAGCATTCCTGGGCGAGCGTCGAATGGACCGCCGGCGTGTGGGGCGGGCTGATCTACGTGGCGGTGTTCGCCTCGGTGGTGGCGATGCTGGCCTGGAATCGCGCAGTGAATCTCGCCGGTGCGGCACACGCTGCGGCCGCGATGAACATGATGCCGCTGTACGCGCTCGCCTCTTCGGTTTTCCTTCTGCACGAGCCCTTTCATCTTTACCAGGGTGTCGGCGGCGCGCTGGTCATCGCCGGCTGCCTGTGGGCAACGCTCACTCCGCCAAGCGCGGCGCCGGTTCAGAGCGGTAGTTCCGCGATCAATGGGGGCAGCAAGATCAGGTAGACGAACACGCCCGCGCTCATCGTCAGCGCGAAGGCGGCAGTATCGAGGCCGAAGCGGTCGCAGAACAGCACGCCCATCATGAACGGCGGCGCGGCGCACACCCAGATCAGCGCGCGATGGTCTTCGGCCGGTAGGCCGGCGACGACGCCGAACAGCAAGCCCACCAGCAAGCCGCCACCGAGGCGGAGGACGATCGGCAGCGCCATCCAGCGCCAGCCGGGATGCAGCCGGAAGTCGAGCGCGAGGCCCAACGAGAACAGCATCAGCGCGAGCGCAGCCTGCGCGAGTCCATCGATGGCTTCCATCGCCAACGGCGGGGGTGGAAGCTGCAGCGCGTTGAGCAGCAGCGCCACCATCACCGCCCAGACCGGCGGCAGGCTCAGGATCTGGCGAGCGGGGTTGATTGACGTGCCACCGCTGCCGAAGCGCATCGCGATATACACCCCGAGCGTCCACGACACCGGGATCGTGGCCAGCAGGTCGAAACCGAGCGCGACGTCGTCCTGCCGCCCGCCATAGAGCCGGTGCAGCAGGGGCAGGGCGGCACCCAGCCCGTTGCCGAAAATCGCAGCGAGCACTAGAGCGCCTCGCGTGGCGCGCGGCAGATCCGAGTACCGTTCCAGCAGGACATGCAGACCCCAAGCCAGCAGCCCACTGAAAGCAATGGTGATCCAACCGCCCAGAACAACCGACAGCAGGTGGCGGTCCAGCGGCGCCTGCACCATGACGCGGAACACCAGGGCTGGTACCAGCAGATACACCATCAAGGCATTCAGGTGGTGCCTCAGGCTCGCCGCATCCACGCCCCCGGGCGACAGCTTCTGCCAGGCGACTCCGGCGCCGATCACGGCCAGCAAGGGGACGAGCTCGCCCATCCGCGCTGACTGCGTGATCGGGGACGGTCTTTCGCTAGAGCGCCGGTCCGCCTTGATCCAGCCAGGATTTCAGATCGAAGTAATCGCGCCACGCCTTGATCTTGCCGGCGTTGTCAAATTCGAACACGCCAAGGATCGCGAGGCTGATGTGCGGCCCGCTCTTGAGCCAGAACTGATCGACACGCTCGGTGTAGACGACGCCGCCCTTGGTGGTCAGCAGCGTCGTATCCAGCTGCGCCTTGTCTGCCATCGGGAAGAAGGCATCCAGGAATCCGGCAATCGCGACCGTGCCTTCCAGCGCCGGCCAGGGCATGTTCTGGTAGACCGCCCCCGGCGTGAAGTACGGCATCAGAGCCGGGGTAGACAGCTTGCTCCAGGCAGCGAGGAACTCGCGCGTGGTCCGGGCGTTGCGCTGCTCGATATCGGTGTCGGTCATCAGGTGTCTCCGCTTATAGATAGATGTTGAGATTCTTGCTCAGCAGCACGTTCTGCTTGAGCACGATCAGGCGTCGAGCGAGTTGCAGGCCCTGCGACGTGCGCCGCCAGATGTCCTCGCGGTTGCCATAGAGCGTGTCCTGATCGCGCTCGTTGCGGCAGCGATAGGCCAGGAACGTGGAGTACACCTTGTACTCGTCGGCCTTCGACGTGTGCTCCACCTCGACGTTTCCGATCAAATGGACATAGCGGGTCGCGGGATCTTCCGACCAGGCCGTGCCAGTCTTGAGCCGGCGCAGGCGCTTGTTCAGATCCTCGAGACCGTCGTTGTAGTAGGCCATGCGCTTGAGATCGCCTACCTGGTCGGTCTTGTCGCGGCGATAGCGCGTCTCGATACCCGGCATGTGGTAATGCAGGTCCTCGGTCAGCATCGTCACCCACTCGTCGTACGCTTCGGCGTCCAGCAGGCGGGCTTCGCGGTAGAGCGTCTGCTGGATCTCGCTCAGCAGTTCCAGTGACGGCGCGGGCAGCTTCACAGCTTCTTGCATGACGGCATTCATCGTTCTCTCCTCCAATTCGTGGGAGCCGGTCAAAGGCTCTGCAGGCCCAGGGGCAGATCGCGCGTTTCCCGACCCTTGAGGCGGTTGCCGTTGCGATCCGGAACGTCGGACCAGGTGCCGTTGGTATTCATCAGGTCCTGCCAGCGACGATAGAAATGGCGCTGGTTGGCGTCGTTGTACTGGCCGCGGTAGATGATGCCGGGGAATTCTGGATGGTCGAGCTTGCGCCCGATGCCGCAGCGGTAGTGCAGTTTCTCCTCTCGCGTGACGACACCGCGATTGGTCGTCGTGCAGTTCTCCCAGTTCTCGCCATCGTCCATCTCGAAGGCGCCGCCCGGACCGAAGGTCTGCATCACGCCGGTGGTGATCTCTTCCTTGATCTCGTCGGGCATGTTGCGGTTGACGATGACCCAGGTGCGCAGCTCGAGCTGCATCGGGCCCTTGGGCAGCCAGGTACGGAACGTGGAGATGCCGGGCAGGTAGGAGACGTTGGGGAAGATCGAGGCCGAGGCCACCGAGCCGAAAATCATCGAGCGCTTCTCGCCGAGTCGCTTGGCCATGCGCGGCCGGAGCACGTTGCAGAAGTAGTCCATCACCTTCGGGCGCCCGAGCAGGAAGATGTCGCCGACGCCTTCCATCCCGAATTCGTGGCCGTGTCCGTTTGCGCTCGCGTGGAACGAATTCACCATGTCGACGGGCGGAAAGGCGTTGCCTTCGTTCATCGCGCGGGTGCCCGAGTCGTGCGTCCAGCCGGCGTGATAAGCGTCGCCGACGAAGTTCTCCACGCCGAACTTCCAGTTGGCCGGGATGATCGACTTGATGCACCCCCCAATTAGCTCGGTGCCGCCCTCATCGTTGTCGACGATACAGTCGAGGTACCAGCGGTAGTCGCCGAGATAGTCCTCGAGGCTCGGCGCGGTCGGGTCGAAGGTGGCGAACACCAGGCCCTTGTAGCTGCCGACCTTGGCGACCTCCTTGAGGCCCCACTTGGCCTTGTCGATGTCGCCGGGGTCGTAGCAGTACTCCTCGTGCATGCCCTGGAGCTTGCCCGCGGTGTCGAAGCCCCAGCCGTGGTAATTGCACACGAAGCGCCGCGCGTTTCCGGCGTCGGCATAGCAGACCTTGTTACCGCGGTGCGGACAGGAATTGAGGAACACCTTGATCGAAAGGTCCTTCTGCCGGCACACGATCACCGTGTCCTCGCCCATGTAGGTGGTCAGGAAGTCGCCGGGCTTGGGAATCTGCGTCTCGTGCGCCACGAACAGCCAGCAGCGCGCAAAGATATTGCGCATCTCGGCTTCGTAGATGTCCTGGTCGTGGAAGATCCGGCGCGACACCCAACCTTCGTCGAGGTCCATGAAGCCGCTGTAGTCGCGCCGCGGGTTGAGGTGCTCCAGTTTCATGCCTTCTATCTCCTCCGGTTCGGGACCGGTTCTTGGGGTCAAATGGGCCGACGTGCAGCGGGTCAGCGAAAAGTTCTTATGAGTGCGCGCGTCTGTGCAGCCAGCAAGTGGGCATCGAGGCCGACGGCGACCAGCAGCGCACCGCGCTCCAGATACAGTCGAACCAGGGTTTCATCGCGGCTGAGAATTCCCGGCGCCTTGCCCGCCACGCGGATGCGCTCGAAGGCCGCGAGCGTCGCCGCCTGCACCTCCGGATGCCCGGGCTGGCCGAGGTGCCCGAGCGAGGCCGCGAGATCGGCAGGGCCGATGAACACCCCGTCGACCCCCTCAATGCGGGCAATTGCATTGAGCTCGGCAAGTCCCGCGCCGGTCTCCACCTGCACGATCACGGCGATCTGCTCGTTGGCCTCGTGCAGGTAGTTCGGGAAGCCTCCCCAGCGCGCGGCACGCGCGCCGCCGACGCCGCGCGTGCCCGACGGGGGGTAGCGGCAGGCGCGCACCACGTTGGCGGCCTGCTCGGCGCTTTCGACCATCGGCACGAGCAGGCTCTGGACACCCAGGTCCAGGTATTGCTTGATCAGCAAGGGATCCGACGAGGGCACGCGCGCAACGGCATGGGTCTGCGGATAGGCAGCGATGGCGCGCAGCTGCGCGAGCACGCTGTGCGCATCGTGGGGCACGTGTTCGCCGTCGATCAGCAGCCAGTCGAAACCTGCACCGGCGCAGATCTCGGCGCTGGTCGCATCGCCGAGCGAGAGAAACAGCCCGATCTGCGGGCGTTTTTCGCGCAAGGCCTGCTTGAGTCCATTGACAGATGTATTCATGGCGCGCTCAACCGAAGTTCACCGTGAGCGTGCCCAGGGGCCCGTAGTCGGCGCGGAACCGATCACCGGGGCTGGCCGCGACGATGCGCGTGAACGAACCCGCCAGCACGATCTCGCCGGCCGCGAGGTGTTCGCCCCAGGGGCTGAGCCTAGCGGCGAGCCAGGCGATACCGTTGGCCGGATGATCGAGCACGCCGGCGGCCAGACCGGTCTCCTCGATCATGTCGTTCCGGTACAGCAGGGCGCCGACCCAGCGCAGATCCAGGGCGTCGGGGCGGACCGGCTGCGTACCCATGACGATCCCGGCGTTGGCCGCGTTGTCGGCGATGGTGTCGACGATGCGGCGCTGTGCCTTGGTTTCGGGGTCGATGCGCTGGATGCGCGCATCGATGATCTCCATCGCTGGCACCACCCAGTCGGTCGCCTCCAGCACCTGCGCGATCGTCAGGTCCGGCCCGCGCAACTCGCGCTTGAGGATGAAGGCCAGCTCGACCTCCACCCAGGGCTGGATGAAGCGACCCGGCGCGATGCTGCTGCCGTCGGCGACCACCATGTCGTCGAACAGCACGCCGTAATCCGGCTCGGTCATGTTCGCGACCTGCTGCATCGCGCGCGAGGTTAGTCCGATCTTGCGGCCGACGGCGCGGCGCCCTTCCGCCAGCTTGAGCCGCATCCATTCGCGCTGGATTCGGTAGCTGTCCTGGAACTCGATGCCCGGGAACCGCTGCGAGAACTGGCGCACCTGCACGCGCGTGCGTTCCGCCTCATGCAATTCGGCAGCGAGCTGGCGGATGGTCGCGTCGTCGAGCACTGTCGATTACTCAGCGGACGCCGAAGTGCGTGCGGATCAGCGGCAGCATGGCGTCCCAGCGCTGCAACTGCGCCCAGTGCCCGCAGCGGTCGAGCACGAACAACTCGGCGCGCTTGAGATGCTGCAAGAGGTACAGGCTGGATTCCAGCGGCACCACGCGATCCTGTCGGCCGTGTACCAGCGCCACCTCGTGCGGCATGCGGGCCAGTGCCGAAGGCGGCACGATGAGCGCGTCCATTCCGACCTTCATGGATTCGAACATCACCTCCTGCACGCGCCGGACTTCCGGATCGGTGGCGACGCGAAATCGTTCCTCGGTGATCTTCTCGAGGTCGGGCACCGCAGCCGGGTCGTACACGAAGCTCTGGATCAGCTCGCGGTAGCGCGCCAGGCGCGGATCGGCATAGAACGACAGCAGTCGTGCCAGCTCCGGCGTCTTCGTCATCGGCGCGCCGGCCGGGCCCATCAACATCACTTTGTCGAACCGCTCCGGCGCCTCGATCAGCAGGTGCAAGGTCACCGCACCGCCCATCGAGTTGCCGACGATATTGGCCCTCTTGATGCCCAGGTGGTCCATCAACCCCAGCGTCTGCTCTACGCGCATGCCCATCCAGGTCATGCTGTGCGGGGGCAGCGGGTCAGGCACGTCGCTCTTGCCGAAGCCGATCATGTCGGGCGCCACGACGTAGAAGTGTTCCGCGAGATCTGGGAAGCAATGGCGCCAGTTGGACGCTGCGTGTGCGCCGGGACCGGCGCCGTGCAGCAGGATCAGGGCGGGGTTCTTCGGATTGCCCGCCACCATGGCGTGACTCGCGAGACGGCCGGAGGGAAAGCGATCTTCGATGATCTTGAAGCTCATTGGGGTGCTCCTCTTGGGTGGTTTGCTTTTGAAAAACCTAGGGTCAGACTTTGACTGCGGAATCACGCTCTGCCATGGGCACACCGCCGACCGAGAAGTCGTATGGTCCCATCTCGTGTATCAGGACGCGCACCGATTCGGGTTTGGCACCGAGGACCTCGACCACGCTTTGCGTGATGCGTTGGGCGAGCAGCTTCTTCTGCTCGTTGGTGCGGCCCTGCATGAGATTCACCTGGATGACGGGCATGCGTGCGATCTCCGGATCAGGCGAAGCGGAAGGACACGCTACCCATGTCCTGGAAGCGCGCCGTGATGTTGTCGCCGCGGGTGACAGGAATGGCTTCCGTGATCCCACCGGTCATGACGAAGCTGCCTGCCGGCAGCGATTCTCCGCGCGCAGCAAGATGTTCGAGCAGCATGATGATGGCGTTGGCCGGGTGGTTGAGGACTGCTGCGCTGGCACCCAGCGCCTGAATTTCACCGTTTTTCTCGATGACGACGCCGATGGTGCGCAGGTCGAGTTCTTTCGGGTCGCGAGGCCGACCGCCGGTGACGTAACGCGCGCTGCTGCTGTTGTCGGCGATCACACTGACCAGATCGAATTTGAATTTCTCGTAGCGCGAGTCGATGACTTCCACTGCCGGGATGACGTAGTCCGTCGCGGCCATCACCTGGTCGATGCTCACACCACGGCCCTTCAGTTCGTCCTTCAGCACGAAGGCGATCTCGGCTTCGACGCGCGGATGGATCAGGCCGTCCATCTCGACGACGCTGTTCTCCGGCCGCGACATCGAGGCCATCTGGATGCCGAAGCTGGGCACGTTCACGCCCATCTGGATCATCTTGGCCTTGGAGGTGAGACCCGCCTTGAGGCCGGTGACGCGATCGCCGCGCGCGATCCAGCGGCGGCGAAGTTCATCCTGCACTGCGTAGGCGTCCTCGATGGACATCGCTGGATGTTCGTCGGTGATCTTGTTGAGGGTGTGCACGTTGTCCTGCGCGTGCTGGATACGATCGGTGATCGCGGCAATGGTCTTGTTGTCGAGGCTCATCGTGCTTCTCCCGAGAAACGCACTTCACAGGAACCGAGGCCGCCGACCGTGCACTTGAACCGGTCTCCCGGTTTCACCGGGATCAGCATCGACTGCGAACCGGAGAGAATCGTCTCGCCGGCCAGGAAAGGGATGCCGAGTGCCCCGAGCGTGTTGGCCAGCCACACGACCGCGTTCACCGGCCCGCCCTGCACGGCCGCACCGGCAGCCGTGCTGAAGAGTTCGCCGTTGATCTCCAGCACCATGCCGGCGAGCGCCAGGTCCAACTCGGTGGGCTTCTTCCTGGCCTTGCCGAGCAGATAAACGCCGCAGGACGCGTTGTCCGCAACGGTGTCCTGGATCTTGATCTTCCAGTCGGTGATGCGGGAATCGACGATCTCGAAGCAGGGGACGACATAGTCGGTCGCGCGGATCACGTCGGTCGCGGTGATGCCCGGACCCTTGAGATCACGCTTCAACACGAACGCGACCTCGGCCTCGGCCTTGGGCTGGATCAGAGCGCCGAGCGGCAGGTCCGCGCCTTCCTCGTAGACCATGCCGGAGGTGAGTTGCCCAAAGTCGGGCTGGTACACACCCAGCATGTCCTGCACCGGCTTGCTGGTCGCACCGATCTTCTTGCCGACGATCTTCTCGCCCGCCTTGAGTCGGTGGTCCACCATCACCTGCTGGATGCGGTACGCATCTTCGATGGTGATGCCCTCGACGCGGCCGACCAGCGGCGCCACCGTGGTGCGCGTGATGAGCGCGTTGTACAACTCTTTGCCGTATTTCTGGATGTCTTCTGTTTTCATGGTTGGACTCAGAGCTTCACGCAGATGTTGCGCTGCTCGGTGTAGAACTCCAGCGAATGCACGCCGCCCTCGCGGCCGATGCCGGATTGCTTGCTGCCGCCGAAGGGCGTGCGCAGGTCGCGCAGGAACCAGCTGTTGATCCAGCTAATGCCGACCTCGATCTGGGCCGCGACGCGATGCGCACGCGAAAGGTTTGTCGTCCAGATCGTGGTGGACAGGCCGTAGTCCGTGTCGTTGGCCTTGGCGATCACCTCGTCCTCGGTATCGAAGGGCGAGATGTGGCAGCAAGGCCCGAAGATCTCTTCGCGCACCACGGTCGCGGATTCCGGCAGGCCGGTCCAGATCGTCGGCTGCACCCAGAATCCGTTTGCGAGCGCGTCCGGCATCTGCGGCACGCCGCCGCCGGTGACGATGCGCGCGCCCTCGGCTTTCGCCTTCTCGTAGTACGACAGCACCTTGCGCCGGTGCTCCGCCGAAATCAGCGGACCGATTCCGGTGGTCGTGTCGTCCGGTGCGCCGGGCTTCATCGCTTCGGCCTTCACTTTCAGCGCCGCGACGAACCTGTCAAAGATCGGCCGCTCGACGTACACGCGCTCGGTGCCCAGGCAGACCTGCCCGCAGTTCATGAAGGCTGCGCGCGCGATGCCGTCGATGGCCTTGTCGAAATCGCAGTCGGCAAACACGATGCCCGCGTTCTTGCCGCCCAGTTCGAAGCTCACGTCGCGAATGCCGTCGGACGCCGCCTTCATGATCGCCGCGCCGGTGCGCGTCTCGCCGGTGAAGGTGATCGCAGCGACGCCCTTGTGGCGGGTCAGGAACTCGCCGGCCGAGTTCGGTCCGAAGCCGTGGACGACGTTGTACACGCCCTTGGGAACTCCGACCGCGTTCATCACCTCGCCGAGCAGGGTCGCCGTGCCCGGCGTTTCTTCGGAAGGCTTCACGACCACCGTGTTGCCGCAGGCCAGCGCCGGCCCGACCTTCCAGGTCATCAGCAGCAGCGGCATGTTCCAGGGGCAGACCACGCCGATCACGCCCTTGGGCACACGGATCGCGTAATTCAGCGCGCCTGCGCCATCCGGCGTCGCCATCATGAAGGACTCGGTCGCAACGTTCTTCACCACGTCGGCGAAGATCTTGAAGTTGGCGGCACCACGCGGAATCGCGACATGCTCCAACATCGAGCGCGGCTGGCCGATGTCGTCGCGTTCGGCGACGACGAACTCCTCGAAGCGGCGGTTGATCTCGTCGGCGACCTTGTAGAGCAGCTCCACTCGCTGCTCGACACTCATCTTTCCCCACGGCCCGTGCATCGCCGAACGCGCGGCGGCCACCGCAGCATCGACCTCGCCCTGGCCGCCCTCGTGGACATACCCGATCAGCGCGTTGTCGGTAGGACGGCGTTTCTCGAAGGTCTTCGCACTGCCGACGAATTCGCCGTTGATGAAATGCCTGAACTGCGTGGGTTCCATGGTTTGGAAGGTGCGGATGGGTGGGTTTTTTCAGGCGAGCGCGCGTGAACGAGCTTGCATCGCAGGGCCTGCGCGGGGGCTGATTCCGTAGGGCGCCAGCTCCGCAAGCGAAGCAGCCAGGGTGGAAAATGGGTCTCGACGAGGCGCATTGCTGGATCGGATCGCGCCGGGGGTGGCTGCGAAAAAGACTTGATCGGCGATGCTGAACAGGTCCGCACAGCGCGGCGCCCATCGATCCAGCCAGGACTGGACGGGCGGCCGATTCGAGGGGTCCTGATCGAGGATGAAGTGCAGCACGTCCCGCCCCAGCTCCGCGCGGCGGTGGCTCCAGGTCGCGCGTGAATCTATCTCCCAGTAATCCAGCTGCTCCGCCAGCAGCGTTTCGAACACGAAGCCGATCGCAACCAGAAATTCGAAAGGCCCACATGACATCGCCGCGCGCCAGAAGCTTCGTGCTGACGTGCGCAGACTCGTCGACTCTTTCATGGACAGCGAGTCGCCGATGGAAGCGTAAGGTTCGATGCGCCGGTTGGCATCAGCGGCGAGCGCACAGCACAGCACGTGCGCGCAAGGCAGAGAACGGCCTACGGCCAAGTAACCGCGTACGATGCGACCGGCCTTGGCATCGAGTAGATGGCGCAAAATCCATTTCGGTAGGTGGGTCTCCTGATGAGCAGCGCCGTCGGTGGTAACGGTCTCATCAGAAACCGACAACGCCCAGTCTCCAAACCCGGCTAGAGCGGTGGGCCATCCGGAGGTCTCGTGGATCACGATGCCCTCCGCGGTCGCGGATGCGGGAGAAAACCATGCGTCGGCATCGCGATAGCCAGGCGTCCAGACCAGATCGCGCATCAGGTCCGAAAAGTCCGGCTCGGACAGGCCGTCGTGGCTTTCGAGGTTGTGGTTCATGCACACCCCATTCCGACAACATCGCCATCCGGAGACGCCCAGGTAGCGATTTCCTCCATCGCCGCGCCGAGCTTCTCGTCGGTGTCCTGACCCCAGACGCGCTCGACCAGCGGTAACGCGGCGCTAGCAGCCCGAGGAGCCCACTGCGCCAAGGCCGCGGTATCGGCGCCAACCGCCCGCGTCGAACTCGACCCGATCAGCGCATCAAAATATGACGCCAGCGAGCCGGCCTCGTCACCGCCGCAACGGCGCAACGCGCGAGCGCCCAGCAGCGGCCGCAGCAGTCCATCAATCATCAGGTTCATCGCGGACGCGCGCTCAAGTGGATCGTGCAAGGCCAGGGCGTCCTCCGCATATCGACGAAGGGCCTGCCAGGCCGGGTCCTCCAGCCAAATGCGGCGCGCCGACCGCAGTGCGTCAGCTCCACTCAGCGTCCAGCCCAGTGCTGAAAAGAAACACGCCCAGCGCAGATGCTGGACGCTCAGTTCGAGACCCTGCGTTGCGGAGTGGCGGCTCAACTTCGACCGCGTCACGTTCGCCGCACTCAGACTCGCGGCCCAGCCTACGTGGCGCAGCGGAACCCATACGGCATGGATTGACGTCCGCGCGGCAGGAGAAAGCGCTGCGCAACTGGAAGCGATCAGTTGCCAGTCCATCGGGAACGCCAACGGGGGGATCGCGGCGGTGTTGGCTGTCCGTTTGAGAGGCAAGCCCAGCCGTACCCGGCCGCGATTCTGTCGGGGTGTATCCGGCGACATTCTTTCGACGTCCGCCGCGACTGCCGACGCACGTCCTTCCGAAAGTGATTCCATGTCGATGCGCGGAGCCAAGCGATATCAGATCGGCAGCATGAGATGCCGCGCCGGATCCACAGGTTTGCGCTCCGCGCGAACCGGTTCCTCGGCTTCTTCGCAGGGCGTCACGCTCTTGGTCTGGAATGCATGAACCCCTGCGGTCGCCAAGTCAGGAGATCGACGTTTCAGAATTACGCGCAGGTGCGCGAACCATGCCGTTGCCCGTGCTTTCATCTCACGTCTCCACCGTCGCCCGTTCACGTGTCTGTTCCGCGCCATTACGCTGGATTCCGACGTCTGTTGAAGCAGGGGACATGCCATGCAGTGAACATCAACACAAACAACACTCTGCAATTGAACTCCCGAGAAAGGCACGTCGCTGAATTGCCGATTCCGTCAGCCTGCCCCGCATCCTTTACGAATTGGGTGCCGGCCCTGCGTCTTCGAGGCGCGCGCGTTCGAGACGGTAGGCAAGCTGTCGCCGCGTGATGCCGAGCAACCTCGCGGCCTGGGCCAGATTGCCAGCCGCACGCTGTACCGCGACCTGCAGCAGGGAGGCTTCGTGCGCGGCGAGGTCGAAACCTTCGCCGATCAGCTGCTCACAGCTCCTTGCACCGCCGGTCTGCAGCTTGCCGTCGTGGTCCACGCCCGCGCAGGCGGTGAGCTGCGGAGGCACATCGGCAAACAAATGCCCCACTTCGATCTCGCCGCCGCTCGGCGCCAGGAGGAGACCGCGTTCAATCATGTTTTCCAGTTCACGCACATTGCCGGGCCAGGGGTGCGCCATCAGCGCGTGCAGCGCACCGGCGCTGAGGCCCAGGGTCTTCTTGTTGTAAACGGGCTCATACTTCGCGATCAGGGCCCTGGCCAGGGCCGCGAGGTCGCCACGGCGCTCGCGCAACGGCGGAATGGTGAGCGGATATGTCGCGAGCCGGTAGTAGAGGTCAGCACGGAAACGCCGCTCCGCGATCGCCTGCTGCAGGTTCACATTAGTGGCCGAAACCAAGCGCACGTCCACCTTGCGTACCTGGTCGTCCCCTACACGCTCGACCTCGCCGGTCTGTAGCACGCGCAGCAGTTTCACCTGCGCAGAAGGCGAGAGATCACCGACTTCGTCGAGGAACAGCGTCCCCCCGTCTGCGCGTTCGAAGCGGCCAGGCCGCGACTCGTGCGCACCGGTGAACGCGCCCTTGCGCACTCCAAACAGTTCCGACTCGATCAGCTCCTGCGGGATGGCCGCGCAGTTCACGGCAACGAAGGGTTTGGATGCACGCGGCCCGTTGTCGTGCAGCCAGCGCGCGAACAACTCCTTGCCCACGCCGGTCTCGCCGAGCAGCAGCACGTTGATCGCGCTGTTCGCCGCCTGTTCGAGCAGGCGCAACGCCGCGCGAAACGACGGGGCACTGCCGACGATGCTGGACTGAGCATCGCGGCGATGGCCCAACTCGCTTCGCAGCCGTTCGATCTCATGTTCCATCGTGCGGAATTCGTGTTCGATGTTCTGCGCGCGGAAGTAGGTGAGGTAAGGGTCGTCCGCCCAGGCCTCGGCGGCGCGGCCGATCAGCATGCAGCGCTCCTGGCCCTGGGCGACACACTCGGTTTCGCGGAACACCACCTCCCTGCCGAGCAGATGGGTGGTGAACCCCGAGGCATAGCCCACCAGACTCCAGCAGGCGCAGTCCTCGCCGTGGCCAAAGTGCTCCAGGTGCGATTCGGCCTCCCAGGAGTTGGTCAGCGTGGCGCTGCAGTAGAACTCGCCGCCCGGGTCGGCGCGGTACTCTTGAATCTGAACCTTCACCAGCCCCTCGAACTCGTGAAGGGTCGGGCCGATGCGGTACACATCGAACGACTCGCCGTCGCCCGAAAGCGCCTGTGCCACTCGTGCATGATGCAGGCCGGACACGTAGCCCATGCGCAACAGCACGCCCTGCGCACGCCGCGGGCCCAGCGTGGCGTACAACTCCTTCCGCAATGCGCCGAAGGCCTTGGCGTGCATCAGCAACATGCGTTGCTCGTCCAGCCAGATGCTGCCTGCGTCGAGGTCGAAACGCAGACGTGCGCGCAGATTGAATTTCTCGATGGTGCCCGCGTCCGCCGTTGCCTTGGCGGGCAGGGTCCTGACTTTCTCGGGCACCTTCGCGTCGGTCACGGAACGTTTATCCGGCGAGGCCTTCCGCCTTGAGCGCCGCCTGCACCGCGGAACGCCCGGCGATGCGACCCACGTAGGCCTGGAGGTTGGGGCTCAGTTCGAGTTTCACGTAGCTGGCCCAGCCCAAGACCACGAAAAGATACACGTCGGCCAAAGAGTATGCGTCGCCCATCAGATAGGGGCGCGCAGCCAGCTCCCTGTCGAGATAGGCGAAGCGCCCCTTGAGCGCCTGGACGCTCGCCGCCTTCTGCACGTCGGCCGAGTTCGGGTTGAACAGCGGCGAGAACTGCTTGTGCACCTCGGTGCCGATGAAGGTCAGCCAGCTCTGCAGCTCATAGCGCTTGCGGTCGGTGGGTGCGGGCGCCAGGCCTGCCGAAGGATTCTGATCCGAGAGGTATTGCACGATGGCCGGGCCTTCGACGATCACCGAGCCGTCGTCGAGTTGCAGCGCCGGCACGTAGCCGCGCGGGTTGATGCCCAGAAAATCCTCGCCCGATTCGGTCTTTTTCGCGGCGAGGTCCACCTTGACCAAGTCGAACTTCGCGCCGACTTCGCGCAGCACGATATGCGGTGACAGCGAGCAAGCACCCGGGAAATAGAACAGCTTCATTGCTCTCTCCTAATAGATTGTTGAAATGAGACGCCGGAATCCCTGAGCCTCAGAGACTCTCGCCGCCGTTGACGTTGACGATACCGCGCGCACCCAAGCCACCATCGGTATTGATGATGGCGCCGGTCGTGGGTGCGGAGTTTTCCTTCGATGCGAGCAGCACGTAGGGCGCGCAGTACTGTTCGGGCTTGGGCGAAATGCGCAGTGGCGTAATGCCCACCAGCATCTCGTCGAGCGTGTCGATCTGGTTCAGGCTCTGGCCCGCCGTGCCATTTGCGCTGAGACCACTGAGTCCGGTCTTCATGCCGCCGGGCGCAACGCCATTGACGCGCACCTTCGGCGCCAGCTCGTGCGCGAGCTGGCGGACCAGCCCCACCAGCGCGTGCTTGGATGCGGTGTACACCGGACCGCCGCCACCTGGATAAAAACCTGCATTCGAAATCGTGAAGATGATGCTGCCGCCGGACTTGACCAACTCGGTCAAGGCGGCGCGCGCACCGAGCAGGCCGCCCTTCACGTTGACGGCCATCAGCTCGTCGAACGCACTGCCCAGCTTGTCGCCCTCGTACTGCGCGAGCGGCTGGAAGAAATCGAAGATGCCGGCGTTGGCGATGAAGGTATCGAGCCGACCGAATTTCTTCGCAGTCTGTTCCACCGCCTTCAGGTTGTCGGCATAGCGGGTGACGTCGCCCACGGTGACGGTCACGCGGGCGCCGAAAGCGGCGGACAGTTCCTCCGCGCGCTGCGCGTTGGACTCGAGCACGCCGACGTTCGCGCCTTCCTTGATGAAGCGTTCCACGAGCGCGCGACCCAGCCCGGAACCGCCGCCAGTGATCAGAGCCACCGAATTGTCTAGCCATCCCATCGTCGTCTCTCCTCGTTATGTAGGTTCTAACGCTGCGTCGCGCTCAGTTCGCGCCGAGGTGCTCATGCAGGACTTTCCAGCGGCGACCCGATTCGCGCGCGCCCTCCAGGTAGGGTGCGGGAACGAGATGGTAAGGCGGGCGGCACGGACCGGCCTTCATCCAGCCGGCGGCATCCATGCGCGCTTTCTCGATGCCGATGTTGTACATCGAGAACTCCTTGAACGAGCCGTTCGGGAAGAGTGTCTGGTAGGTCTGCGCGATCATGCCGGTGATCTTGTACGCCTCTGCCCAGTCGTTGGCGGCGCCGCTGCCGCGTGCCTTGTCCACGGCATCGCGCAGGCGCATGACAGGGTTGGGTCCGCACACCGCGCCGCTGGTCCAGAACGCGGTGCAGAACTCGGGGTCGAGTCGCGCGGCGCCGTAGTAATCGAGATCCAGCGGCAGGAAGCGGATTCGCTTGCGGCTGACGTTGATGTCAGGGAGCAAGGTGCCAATGCCGATGTATTTCGCGGTGATGACCTGCGGCAGCTCGGACACCTGCGCCCAGAACGGACGCGGAAACTCGAAGCGGAACGCCTCGGTGTTCGCATACACGCAGATCGCCGTGTCCGGGCAGGCCTCGGCGACGTCGCGGAAGAACTGCACGGCGGTCGGCACGTCCGGCGCACACCACATCGGCGGGCCGATCATGACGCCGTCCACGCCAATGGCACGCGCCTCGCGTGTCTGGCGTACGGTCTCGCGAGTGGAGAGAGAGCTGGTACCGCCGAAGACCGGGATGCGCCCGCGCGCCGTCTCCACGACAGTACGCATGAAGGCAGCCTTTTCGTCCCAGGTCAGGGTTGAGCACTCGCCGAGCGTGCCAAGCGAAAGGATCGCGTTGACGCCGGAGGCGATGAGCTGCTCGACCACACGAGCGGTCTCGTCCAGATCGACCGTATTCTCGGAGCGCCAGTTCGAGGCATCAGACTTGGCCGGCGTCGGCATGATCGCCCACGCACCTTTCACGTCGTCCACCGTCAGCAATCGTTTTGCCACGAACATCCTCCAGGTCGCGATGGGGACGCCATCGAATGCGGCGACCCCTGAAATTGATGATTGACGCTTTTTGTAACTTAGGGATGTTCGTCCAACGTGAGGATTGGGTGAACGTGGGCGCGAGAATAGCGGCTATCACCACGCTGAATGGAGGCCTTGGTTAGGCTCTCGATTCAGAATGATCGGTCTCCCGGTGTGTTCAACACCCGGCGAGATGGACAGGCTCTTATAGCCGTGGCTTCACCATGCGATGGAGGAATAATGACGACGCGTCGCAGTTTCCTGACTGGCGCTGCCGGTCTGTGCGGAACCGCCGCCTTGCCAGCCTGGGCCGGATTTCTTGAAGTGTCGCGCGACGGTGCGCGCTCGGTGCTGCTGTTCACTGATCGCGCTTACCCGCCGTTGCAGGGCCTCAATGCCGTGACGACCGTCGAGCACCGTCCACTGAGCCTCGAGACCGTGGCCGATAATGCCCACGTCGAGGGTGCAGCCTTGCTTGCCACCGGCCATTCCGCGCTGGTCGCGTTCGGCGCGCCGGCAGCGGTATTTGCCTTGCGCACCCAGCTTGGCAGCCATTGGCGCGTGATCGTGCAGGGTCTGCACGGCGCAGACGGGCAGGGCGTGCATCGTCTGGACGTGCCGGCTGGCCTGGCCCCTGCGCTGTCGAGCGTGCTCACTCAGGCTCGCTCCGAAGCCGAATTCGCCGCAGTCCTGGTGAATCTCGCGGGAGAGGGGGTCGGTATATCGCAGGAAGAGCGGACGACCCAGCGCCTGAATTCGCAGCGCTGGGATGGCTTGGCGCGTGCCTCCCTGCTCGCATGGCCGACGAGGATTGCGTGATGGCTGGAATTCTTCCCCCGGGAGTCAGCGAAAAAGCCTTCCGCGCGTTCGTCGCCGCTGCACAGAATGTCGTAGGTAAGGGTCATGTCTTCCTGGATCCCGAATGGGACCTGACCGCTTACCACGACCAGTACGCAACCACGCCCAAGGCAGCGCACCAGGCCTCGGCGGCGGTGGCACCGGCGAATGTGGAACAGGTGCAGGCGGTACTGCGTGCAGCGACACAGCATGGCGTGCCCGTATGGACCATCTCCACCGGCAAGAATTTTGCCTATGGCGGGCCGGCGCCGCGGGTTGCCGGCACCGTGGTGCTGGACCTCAAGCGCATGAACCGAATCATCGAGGTCAACGAGAAACACGCCTACGCCGTGGTGGAACCCGGCGTCAGCTACTTCGATCTGTACCGGCACTTGCAGAAGATCGGTTCCAAGCTGTGGATCGATCCAGCGGCGCCGGGCTGGGGAGGGGTGCTCGGCAATCTCGTGGATCACGGCGCCGGGTATACCCCTTATGGCGATCACCTGCTCATGCAGTGCGGCATGGAAGTCGTTCTCGCCGACGGCACGGTGACGCAGACCGCGATGGGTGCGCTGCCCGGCAGCCGCACCACGCACCTCTACAAGTACGGCATGGGCCCCTGGGCCGATGGGCTGTTCACGCAGTCCAATTTCGGCGTGGTCACGCGCATCGGCATCTGGCTGATGCCCGAGCCGCCCGGCTACAAGCCCTACATGATCACGTACGAACGCGAGGACGATCTGCACGAGATCACCGAGCGGGTGCGGCCACTGAAGCTCAACATGGTCATTCCCAACGCAGCCACCACGGTGGAGATGCTGTGGGAAGCCGCGGTGCAGAAGCAGAAGCGCGACTACTACACCGGCAAGGGGCCGCTGCCGGATTCGGCGCGCAAGAAGATCCGCGAGGAGCTGCGCATCGGCGTATGGAATTTCTACGGCGCGGCCTACGGTCCGCCACCGATCATGGAGACCAACCTAGAGGTCATCCGCGACGCGCTGGTCTCCATTCCCGGTGCGAAGCTCTACTTCGACGAGGATCGTGTCGGCGACACCGCCTGGGACTACCGCAAGCTCCTGATGCGCGGCGTTCCCAACATGACCGAATACAACCTGATGAACTGGATACCCAACGGCGGGCACATGGACTTCTCGCCGATCTCGCCGGTGACCGGCGATGACGCCATGCGCCAGTACCACCTGATCCGCGACCGCTGCAACAAGGCGGGATTCGACTACGTGGGCGAGATGCTCGTGGGCTGGCGCGATATGCACCACATCTTCTGCCTGCTCTATGACCTGGGAGACGAGGACGAAAAGCGCCGTGCGCACGATCTCTTCGAGGAATTGATCGCCGCTGCCGCCGCTGCGGGTTATGGCGAGTACCGCACGCACCTGGATTTCATGGACAGGATCGCCGGCACCTACAACTGGAATGATGGCGCGCAGCAGAAGCTGCATCAAAAGCTGAAGGACAGGCTGGACCCGGCCGGCATCCTGTCGCCGGGCAAGATGGGCATCTGGCCGCAGGGTCAGCGTCCCGGGGCCGCGTCATGAGGCCGCTGCTGCTCGCCGCCGCGCTGACTGCGACACTCGCCGCGTTGCCACTGCCCCTGAGCGCAGCGCCGGATGGCGCAGCCCTGTACGTTCAGCATTGCGGCGCCTGTCACGACCGCGGCCGCGAGCATCCGGGCACCGCGCGGCTCGCCGACCGCTGGCCGCAGCAGGCCTCGCTGCTGGATCGCGAGGCCTTGCCGGCGCCTTTCGTGCGCGTAATTGTCCGGAAGGGCCTCAACCTGATGCCGCCATTCCGGCCGGGTGAACTCAGCGACGAGGAGCTGCAGGCGCTGGCGGAATATCTCGACGCTGGCCCTCACCCGAAAACGGGAGAAATGAAGTGACGATCCGAACCCAGTTGTGGATCGGCGGGCAATGGCGGGACGCCGCGGATGCGCGGACCTTTGTTGATCGCCGTCCCGAGGACGACGGGGAATATGCGCTTGCTGCGCGCGCCGGTCATGCCGATGTCGATGCAGCCGTCGCGGCCGCTCACGCCGCGTTTCAGGGTTATCGACACACCCTGGCCCGTGAACGCGAAGCCTGGATGCTGCGCGCCGCGCAGCTGCTGGAGGAGCGCGCCGATGCGTTCGCCGAGGTGCTGATCGACGAGATCGGTTCGCCCGTGATGAAAGCGCGCTTCGAGATCCAGTACGCCGTCGGCCACCTGCGCACCGCCGCAGGACTGCCACGGCGAGCCTGTGGCCAGACCCTGCCGTCCGACTCGCCGGGCCGCTTTGGCATGAGCGTGCGCGAACCGCTCGGCGTATTCGCCTGCGTCACGCCGTTCAACGTGCCGCTGATCAAGGCGATGAAGCAGTGCACGGGGCCCTTGGCCACCGGCAACACGGTGGTCATGCTGGCCTCCGAGGAAGCGCCGGTGCTGGGCGCCAAGGTTGCCGAACTGTTCCGCGACGCGGGCTTTCCCGCAGGAACCTTCAATCTGCTGACCGGCATCGGTCATGAGATCGGTGATCGCCTGGTTGAAGCGCCGCAGGTGCGAGCGCTCAACTTCACCGGTTCGACGCGTGTCGGCCGTCATCTCTCCGAGCTTTGCGGCCGGCATCTGAAGCGTGCGCTGCTGGAACTGGGCGGCAAGAACCCGATGCTGATCCTCGAAGATGCCGATCTGGAGGCGGCGGTGCCGGGCGCCGTCATGGGCATGTTCCTGTACCAGGGACAGGCGTGCATGGCGGCCAGCCGGATTTTTGTCGCGCGACCCCTGTACGAGACTTTTCTCGAACGCTTCACCGCTGCCGCAAAGTCCCTGAGTCTGGGCGCGCTGCGCGAACCGTCCACGGTCATCGGCCCGATCATCTCGGAGCGTCAGCGCCAGCGGATACGCGATCACATCGCCGATGCCCAGTCCAAGGGTGCGCGCCTGCTCACCGGCGGTGACTGGGTCGGCAATCGCTGCCGGCCCACGATTCTCACCGGGGTGCGCGAGGGCATGACCTGTTTTCGCGAGGAGACATTCGGCCCCGTCACGGCGATCTATCCGGTGGACGACCTGGATCACGCCTTGAGGCTCGCCAACGACAGTGCCTACGGCCTTTCGGCGGCGGTCTATACGCGCAGCCTCGAATCCGCGCTGAAGGCGTCGCAATCGCTGCACGCCGGCATGGTCCACGTCAACGCACCCACGCTCTACGATGAGCCGCACGTTCCGTTCGGCGGCGTCGGTGATTCCGGCATGGGCCGCGAGGGCGCAGTGACCGACATTGATCACTGCACCGAGTGGAAGTGGGTCACCATCCAGATGCCCGGAGCCGCGCATGCCCACTGAAAACGTCGTCCAACTGTCGGAAGCAGCAAAGGCGATCGCGGCACGGCTCGGCAATCTTCGCGATTATCTTGACCTGCTGGTCGAGCACGGCCAGATGGTGCGCTGGACCGATCCGGTGTCGCCCGAGCCCGACCTCCGCAACGTGTCCGTCGCGGCTGGCAACGATGTCGCGGGCGGTCCCGCCGTGCTGTTCGACAAGGTGCTCGGCTATCCGGGCCATCGCGTCGCGACCAATGTGCTCGGCAGTTTCGCGAACCTCGCGATCCTGCTCGGCTTCCCCAAGACCGCTACCGTGCGGGAGATGTTTTTCGAGATGGTGCGCCGCTGGGGATCGGACAAGCCCTTGCTCGACCGCGTGCCGCGCGAGCAGTCGCCGGTGTTCGAGAATCACATCGACCGCGACATCAATCTGTACAAGCTGCTGCCGCTGCACCGCATCAACGAGTTCGACGGCGGCTTCTACATCGCCAAGGCCTGCATCGTGACCCGCGATCCGCTGGAGCCGGATAATTTTGGCAAGCAGAACGTGGGCATCTACCGCATCCAGGTCATGGGGCCGGACACGGTCACCATCCTGTCGATTCCCGCGCACGATGGTGGCCGCCAGATGATGGCGGCCGAGGCGCACGACAAGCCGCTGCGCGCCGCGATCATGATCGGCAACCACCCGGCGATGACCTTGTTCGGCGGAACGCCGGTCGGCTACGACGAATCCGAATTTGCCTACGCCTCGCAGATCCTCGGTTCGCGGCTGCGCCTGACCCAGGCCTACAACGGGGCTGACATCCTCGCCGACAGCGAGATGGTGATCGAGGCGGACATGGTCCTCAACGAGCGCGAAACCGAGGGGCCGTTCGGCGAGTTCCCCGGTAGCTACAGCGGCGTGCGCAAAGTGCCCTTGTTCAAGGTCACGTCGGTCAGCCACCGCCACAATCCGATCTTCGAAAACATCTACATCGGACGTGGCTGGACCGAGCACGACACGCTGATCGGTCTGCCGACCTCGCTGCCGATCTACTCCGCGCTGAAGAAGGACTTCCCCGAAGTGCAGGCGGTGAACGCCATGTACCAGCACGGGCTGACCGCCATCATTTCGGTGCGCAACCGGATGTCGGGTTTCGCCAAGTCGGTGGCGATGCGGGCGCTGGGTACGCCGCACGGCGTGATGTATTTGAAGAACATCATCCTGGTGGACGACTTCGTCGACCCCTTCGATCTCAACGAGGTGATGTGGGCGCTATCCACCCGCACGCGCGCCAACGACATCATGGTGCTGCCCAACATGCCGATGGTGCCGATCGACCCGGCGGCGGAAGTGCCGGGCAAGGGGCATCGTCTCATCATCGACGCCACCAGTTTCATGGCGCCGGACAACCTCGGCGCCGATCCGCACCTCGTCACCCGCCCGGGCGGTCCTGAGGTCGAGGAAATCATGCAGCGCCTGCGTGCCATGCAGGATCAGGGAGGGTCGCCGTGACTGACATCTGTCCCCGTTGCGAGGAGCGTCGCATCACCCAGGTCCATGAGGGCCACGAGCAGGGCAAGCGCGTCTGGGGCGTGTGGCACTGTGCGCACTGCGCCTTCACCTGGCGCGATAGCGAGCCAGCCACCACCATCGACCCGCGGAAGCGTCCCGAGTGGTCGCAATTGAAGGGCGTCGATCTGGGTCGTCTGCGCCAACTGATCGAACCGCAACGCCGAGGGGGGGCACCGTGAGCAAGGCCATCGAGAAATTTTCGCAGAGGCTCAGTGCAGCGAAGCTGGCACTGGAATCGCTCAGCGACAAGAGCATCCTGCATCAGGCGGTGGGCCTGCCGGGCCCGCATCCGCAGCAGGTGGTGCGGCCAGCGAACGTCGAAGAACTTGCGGCGATCCTGCCGGCGGCGAAGGCCGCGGGTGTCACGCTCTGGACCGCCTGGAATGCGTCCGGCCATGCGCTCGTAGTGCCTGCAGGACAGGGCGCGCCGGTGCTGTTGGAGCTGTCGCGCATGAACCGCATTCTTGCGGTGGACGCGCCTTCGGGTTTCGCGCTGGTGGAACCGGGCGTCAGCCACGCGCAGCTTGCAGCACACCTGACCGAGAAGGGCCTGAAGTTCTGGCTCGATGCCGGCGCCGATGCCGAGGCCTCCATCGCGGGCGGCATCTGGGAGCGCAGCTTCGGCTATACGGCGTACGGCGACCGTCTGATGATGCAGTGCGGGATGGAGGTGATGCACGCCGACGGCTCGCTTGTGCGTACGGGAATGGGCGCGCTTCCCGGCGAGAACAGTTGGCAGTTGTTCAAGTACGGGTTTGGGCCTTACGCCGATGGCAGCTTCACCCAGACCTCTCATGCCGCGATGACCAAGGTCGGATTCTGGATTTCGCCCGAGCCGCCGGTCTACCGACCTTTCGCCTGGCGGATCGACAGCGACGAGACGTTCGTCAAGGCGATGGAGGCGGTGCGCTCCCTGCGCATCAACATGATCGTGCCCAACACGCTCGTCGCCGTTGACGGCCAGAGCGAGCGGGCGCTCGCCGGCGGCAGAGATGCCGCCGCCTGGAACATCTACGGCGCGCTGTACGGCTTGCCGAAGAATGTCGACACCGTGTGGAAGATGATCGGGGGTCTTGCCGCGCAACTCGGCGGCGTGACGGTGCAGGCGCTCGATGGGGTAGGTACCACTGGCGCTGGCGCGGAACGCGCTGCGCTGATGTCCGGGCGTCCCTCGCCGGTCTACAAGACGTTTCTTCACAGCGCGAAGGGCCGGATGCTGCGCCTGAGTTTCGCACTGCCGATCGAGGGCGAAATCGCGCTCGATTTTGTGCGGCGCACGAACCAGGCGGCCGAGGGCAGTGGCTGCAGGATCGTGATCGAACAGGGCACGGCCTGGCGCTCGCTGCTGGCGGAAGTCTTCATCCTGTTCGACGAGGGTGGAGCCGAAGCGGGCTTGCGCCTGGGCCGGCGTCTCATCGGCGACTGGGCGAAGCAGGGCATCGGAGTGGTGCGAGCCAGTCCGGCCCTGCAGGCTGCGGCGCTTGATCGCTACAGCAACGCGGGCTTCGTCAAGCTGCGCTCGCATCTGGCCACCGCGCTTGCATGAACGCAAGCGCGAACGGCGAAGGCGAGATCCGGATCGAGACAGCTAAACGGCTGGTGGTCGCGGTGACCGGCGCCTCCGGCTCGCTGCTCGGTCTGCGCCTGCTTCAGCTCATGCAGGGCGTGTCCGGCTGGGAGACCCACGTGGTGCTCTCGCCCGCGGCCATGCTCACCGCCCAGCAGGAACTAGGTGTGGGGCGCGAAGCGTTCCAGCAACTTGCGACCCGCGTGTACGCGCACAAGGACATCGGCTCGGCGATCGCCAGCGGATCGTTCCGCACCGAGGGCATGGTGGTGGTGCCCTGTTCAATGAACACCTTGTCGGCCATCGCGCACGGCAGCAGCGACAACCTCATCACGCGCGCCGCGGACGTCGCGCTCAAGGAGCGACGGCGGCTGGTGCTGGTGCCCCGCGAGGCGCCGCTCAACCTGATCCAGTTGCGCAACATGGTGGCCGTGACCGAGGCAGGGGGAATGGTGTTCCCGCCCATGCCTGCGTTCTACCTTGGATTGCAGAGCCTGGAAGAAGTCGCAACGCAGATGGTGGGTCGTATCCTCGACCAGTTCGGCGTACACCTGCCGGTGGTCAAGCGTTGGGCCGGCACCCGACCAGCGACTGACCCCATTGCCTCACCGCGGTGAGCGAACGTCCTCTTGATGGGGCTGTGCTGACGCCCGGCCCTTCGCTGGCGCCTGCAGCCGGCCTCGACGCCATTCCCTGGCGCACAGTTTCACTGCTCTCGCTGGGAGCCTTCGCGTCCAGCGGCATGACCCGCGTGCTCGATCCCCTGCTGCCGCGCCTGCAGCAGGACTTCGGCGTGTCCCTGGGGCAGGCGGCCTGGAGCGTGACGGCATTCGCAACCGCGTACGGCCTGATGCAATTGTTTTACGGCCCCCTGGCCGACCGCCGCGGCAAGCTGCGCGTGATGAGCGTGGCCGCGGCGCTCGCCGCCGCCGCAGCGCTGGCCTGCGTGCTGGCCGAGGGTTCGCTGGTGGCGTTCGTCGTCGCGCGCGTTGCCGCCGGCGCCTTCTGCGCGGCTTCGATTCCCTTGGCCATGGCCTGGATCGGAGACGCCATTCCCTACGAACGGCGCCAGCCGGTGCTCGCACGTTTCATGATCGGCCAGATGGTTGGCATGGCCTCGGGACAGTTGCTCGGAGGCCTCGCCGCAGAGCATGCGTTCTGGGCCTGGCCATTCCTGTTCTATGCCGCGGTGTTCGTGGTGGTCGCGGCGCTGCTTGCACGACAGCGCGAACCTGCGCGGTCGCTCACGAGGCTGCCCGGTCATCCTGGACAGGCGCTGCTCGAAGTTCTGCGCCAGCCCTGGGCGCGGGTGATCCTGTTCACGGCGTTCGTCGAAGCGCTGTGCTTTCTCGGTGCCTTCACCTTCGTGGTCACGCATCTGCACCGCGTGGGCGGCGCGAGCCTGGCAGCGGCCGGTTTGACCATGACCACGTTCTCGCTGGGCGGCGTGGCCTTCGCATTTCTCGCGCGTGGCTGGCTGACACGCCTGGGTGAATCGCGCCTGGCGGTGTGCGGAGCCCTGCTTGCGTCGGCGGCGATGGTGGTGGTCGCGCTGGACGCCAGGCTGTCGATCGCGGCGCCCGTGAATTTCATTGCGGGTGTTGGGTTCTACATGCTGCACAACACCCTTCAGACCAATGCGACGCAGATGATGCCCGCGCGGCGCGGTGCGGCCGTCGCCCTGTTCGCGACCTGTTTCTTCCTCGGACAGTCCGCCGGTGTCGCCGTGCTCGGCGTCGCTGCCGACCATTTTGGAACCCGGTCGGTGCTGCTGTTTGGCGCGTTCATGCTGGTGCCCATCGGTCTGTGGCTCGGCTATCGCCTGCACCTGCGACACGGCACTGCCGCCACGCCGTCGGCGCCTTAGCCCAGGGTGCGGACTCAGGCAATCGAGCGACGGCGACCGGCGTCCAGGAACAGCGTGCTGCCCGCCAGCGCATCGGCCTCGGGATCGAGCAGCATCGCCACTGCCCAGGCGATTTGTTCGACCGTGGTGAAGGCCCCGATGGGTGACTCGCTGCGCATGCCATCGAGTACCTGTTCCACCGCAAGATTCTCGCGCGTCGCAATGCCACTGGCGATGCGGTGCAGTCGCTCGGTATCCACGGGCCCCGGACACAGCAGGTGGGCCGTGATCCGCCGCGGGCCGTAGGCCAGGGACAGCTGGCGCACCGCATTCGCGAGGGCGGCATTGCACACGCCGGCCGTCGCGGCATGGGCGTTGGGCTCGAATCCGTAGAGTCCCCCGATTGCCACGATCCTGGCACCTTCGACCAGGCGTGCATCTGCCGCGCGAACCACCCTGAGCAGGCCACCGACCTTGATGTTCACCGAATCAACGACCGCCGAGGTCGGCACCACCGTGACTCCGCCGGCGGTCGCCACACCCGGTCCATGAACGATCATGCGCACCGGACCATCGATTTTGTCGCGGATGAGCTCGATGGCCTCGTCGCTGCCGATGTCGCAGGCGCAAGGAATGATTTTCTGCTGGGCTGTCTCGGCAAGCGCGTGCAGTGCTGCTTCGCTTCGCGCCACCGCCACCACCGTGAGCCCTCGCGCCGCCAATTTTCGCGCAATGAATCGTCCCATCGCGCCGCTGGCGCCAACCACCACAGCGGTTCCGCTCATGATTCGCTCCTCAGGGGTCACTTCTATTGGCCCACATGTATTGGCAACATCGATACTCGGGGATTCTGGATGGCGCAAAGCAGATCGCGCGTACGCCCGCGCGAATAGTGAATATCACACCGGAGAATGGGTTCCACGCTCAAGCCGCGCTTTCCACGCCTGATCTACGCTTTCACCAACAATTGCGGTGACGGCGACCAGTTGGGTGGATGGCTTGCCCGGTCATGATCCGGCGCTGTAAGCGATGCGCGGAACCAAGAGCAGCAGATGATCCCGCGACGAGCCGCACTGGCATCAGCATCATTCGTCGATATGGCGACCGGCATCGACGCTGTGATCGACATTCTCCTGGCATCAGCGGGACGCAAGCGGCGTGGCGAGTCGATGGAGCTGACGCTGTGGGACACCGCGCTCCAGTCTGCCGCCAACGACGCGCGACCGGATGGGTTCAAGCCTGAGGTACGCGAGACCCGCCAGAACGAGGGACCGCAGTGTAGGCCTTGGACACTGTACGTTTTCGGAAACTCGATGCTGGAGCACTCCAATACGTGCATTGGATTTCCCAAGCCTCCGGTTGCTCTGCGCAGTTAACCATCTGAATTTAGGGGCTTCGATTCTCTGGCATGGAAGCCGCTAGCTTTCGGCAAAGCGCTATCCGTTTTGAGGTAGCGATAAAGCTGGAGGATCGATGGGAAACAACGACAACTTCGCGTTGCCGGAGCTGGGTACCCATGTGTTAGGCACCGGGACCTTGCCAGTAGAGCATTACGTCTCCCCCGAGTTTCTCGAACTCGAGAAGAAATACATCTTCCGTAAGAACTGGTTGCTGGTCGGCCGCGATACCGACATGAAGGCTGCCGGCGATTACCTCACCTACACCATCGACGCGCTCAGCGTCTCGGTGATCGTGGTGCGTGGCAAGGATCTGAAGCTACGCGCCTTCTACAACGCTTGCACGCATCGTGGTGCCCGCCTGATTGCGCCGCCCTGCGGAAAAGCGCGCGCCCTGGTCTGTGGATTCCACGGCTGGGCCTTCGATTTCGAAGGAAACCTGACCAACGTACCGGATGAGCACCTGTTCCAGGATCTGGACCGCAGCCAGGCCAACCTGCGTTCGGTCTCGGTGGACGTCTGGGGCGGATTCGTCTTCATCAATCTGGACCCAAAACCACAGTGGACGCTGCGCGAGTACCTTGCGCCGCTGGGGGAGGCCTTTGATCGCTATCTCGCCAATCCGGCCTGGAACTGGACGTTCGGCTGGAAGGCGCGTTTCAACGCCAACTGGAAGCTGCTCGTCGATGCGCAGATCGAGGGCTATCACGTCGACATGACGCACCGGAAGACCATCGCGGGTGCGATTCCGAGCGCCAGCGCGCCGGCCTACATCTTCCCGGGCAGCGTCGGCGTCCCCTGCGGCGTTGCTGCGTATCGCCCCGCCGAAGCCAACAGCGGCAAGCAGACCGATGTCACGCTGCTCTCCGCCAAATACGGCGCAACCTCGATCTACACCAAGTCCGAGAAGGAGTTCGTTTCCGAAGGCGGCGAAGGGGTGCTTAAGGATTCGCACCCGTTGTGGATTTTCGACAACTTCCTGGTATTTCCGAACATTGTGATGTTCATCCAGAAAGGCCAGATCCTGTTGCAGCGAACGACCCCGATCAACGAGCACGAGTGCATCTGGGAAGTTGATTTCTTCCATACCGAGGGTGCTTCCAACTTCGGGCACCTGTTCAACTTCGAGCAGGGCCGTATTCAGATCCGCGACGTGCTGTCGGAGGACCTCTACACCGCCGAAGGCATCCACGCCAACTTCCGTGGCGGGGCTATCGACAAGGTCCACGCGAACATGCAGGAAGTTCCGATCCGGGCCTTCTACAACCGGATGATGGAAATGATCGAAGCCGGCCAGAAGGCCGACGCCGCGAAGGGGCAGAAATGAGCGCGCAACTTGCACGTCCGGATCTGGCTGGGATGGAAGCGGACATCGCCGCCTGGGGTTTGCCGACCACCGAGGATCGCCTGGAGAAGCGGCTCAAGAGTTCGATGGACGAGATCCGCCGCTTCTACGAAGCCATGCTGCCGCGTCTGCCGGAAGTCATCGAATACCTCAACCAGTTTCCGCTCCAAAGCATCCCCGACCAGGATCAGCCCATGGCGCGAGCCGCGCTGGCCATGTGCGAAATCGACAACGCGGTGAACAAGTGGGGCGTGGCCGTCGTCGACACCGGGATCGACGTGCGCAAGTTCATTCCGAAAACACGCTTCGCTGACCGGAGCACCGCGTGAGCGGCCGCCTGGCGGGAAAGATCGCGCTGATTACGGGGACGGGGGGAGGCCAGGGACGTGCGGCCGCCGAACTGTTCGCAGCAGAAGGCGCCAAAGTCGTCGGCTGTGACCTGAAGGTGGCGGACGGCGAAGAAACGGTTCGCATGGTCAAGGCCAAGGGCGGCGACATGGTCAGCCGTGTGGTGGACCTCGGCGACGAGGCGCAGGTCAGCGACTGGATCAAATTCGCCGTCGATTCCTACGGCGACTTCGACATTCTCTACAACAACGCCTCGGCCGTGCGCTACGGCACCATCGACAAGTTCTCCACCGAGGACTGGCGCTGGCTGATTCGCAACGAACTGGATCTGGTGTACTACGCAACCAAGTACGCGCACCCGGTTCTCAAGCGGCGCGGCGGTGGCTCGATCATCAACACGGCCTCGGCGGCCGGTGTCATCGGTTCCACCTTCGGTGGAAACATTTTCCAGTTCGCACACAGCATGACCAAGGGTGGCGTCATCGCCATGTCGCGCACCTGGGCGGCGGAGTTCGCGTCGGCCGGAATTCGCGTCAACAGCATCTCGCCCGGGCTGATCGAGACGCCGGCGTTCGCGGTATTTCCGGACAAGGATGCACTCAAGAAGATGATCGCGGACTTCATGGATCTCCAGCTGGTCCGCATTCTCGGACAGCCTATGGACATCGCGTATTGCGCGCTCTACCTGGCGGCCGACGAGGCGCGTTTCGTGACCGGCCAGAATTTCTGCATAGACGGTGGCCTGACCGCAATCTGACGAGAAAAAACAATGATCAAGATCTATCACATCGAGCGTGAAGGCGACCCTTTCGGCGGATCGCGCAATTCCTGCAAGGTGCTTATCGCGCTGAGCGAGCTTGGAGATCGCTACGAGATAAAGGCGCTGTCGCGCATGAACGACTGCCGGCCCGCCGATGCGCCGTATCGCAAGATCAACCCGAACGGCGTCACGCCGACGATTGATGACGGCGGCTTTGTACTCTGGGAGTCGGGTGCGATCCTGCGCTACCTGGGCGAGTCGCGACCGGGAGAGACGCTGCTTCCCGCGGATCTGCGCAGCCGCGCGACGGTCCAGCAGTGGGTGAGCTGGGAGGGCGCGACCCTGGCGCCCAGCCTGCTCGGCCTGTTCTTCGCCATGATGGCCCCCACGCCTGATCCTGCGGCAATCGAGGCGGCGAAGGGGACGTATCTGGCGAACCTCGCCACGCTCAACGCCCAGCTGGCCGGACGCGATTACGTGTGCGGCAAGTATTCGATCGCCGACATCGCGATCGGTGGTGTGACCCCGATCGCGTTTCTGCTGGGTCTCGACCTGAAGGCATATCCCCATCTGCTCGAGTGGCTGCGCCGTCTGCGCAAGCGTCCGGCCTGGAGTGCCGCCGAGGCCGTCATGGCCGATATGGAAGCCGGGAAAGCACAACTGGGTTGAACAGCCTCTTCCTGAAATCTTCGCAACTGCCCCACAGGAATTCACATGAGTAAATTCGACTACAGCGACCTGGTCAACGCCAAGGACGCGCTTCAGACGAGGAGCATCTTCTGGGATCCGGCGATTTACCAGGAAGAACTCAAGCAGATCTTCAACCGCTGCTGGCTGTTTCTGGCGCACGAAAGCCAGATTCCAGAACCCGGCGATTTCATTCGCACCTACATGGGTGAGGATGACGTGATCGTTGTCCGGGGTCAGGACAAGAAGGTCCGGGCCTTCCTCAATGCCTGCATGCACCGGGGTAACAAGGTCTGCCAGGCCGAGTGGGGACAGACCAAGGCATTTACCTGTTCCTACCACGGCTGGTCCTACGACACCTCGGGCCGCCTGGCCGCCGTGCCCTTGGAGAAGGACATCTACGACAACCTGGATCGCAGCCGCTTTGGCCTGGCTCCGGTCGCGCGAGTGGAAAACTACAAGGGCCTCATCTTCGGAACGTTCGCCAAGGAGGGCCCCAGCCTGGCCGAATATCTCGGCGACGTCAGCTGGTATCTCGATGTTCTCCTGGAGGCATCGCCGGGCGGGCTCGAACTGATCGGCACGCCTTATCGTGTGGAGGTTCCGGGCAACTGGAAGCTGCCGGTGGAGAATGCGATCGGCGACGGCTATCACGTCACCTGGGCACATGCGGGCGCTATGCGTGTCGTGGGTACGCTTGCGACGGGGCGTTCGGAGCAGGTACTGGGGATCGGTGCGGAGAATTCCGGCGTCGATCTCAGCGGTGCCATCGAGATCAACGTTCCGCCGCACACCGTGCTGTCGTCGCTGGACGGGCGTTCGGGCTACGCGCTTTACGACCACCCCGAAAAGGTGCTCGAGTACGTGGAGCAGAACCGCCCGGACGTGATCAAGCGACTCGGTGAACTGCGTGGTCGCAGCCTCTACGGGTCCGAGACGCACATTGGCATCTTCCCCAATCTGCAGGTGATCCAGGGCCTCAACTTCCTGCGCATCATCCATCCGCGCGGTCCGGGGGCCTTCGAGGTCTGGACGTTCGCCATGGTGGACAAGAACATGCCGGCGGCCGTCAAAGAGGTCATCGAGAAAAATGTCCGGGCGACCTTCGGTCCCGCGGGTCTGCTCGAAGGCGACGACGGAGATTTCACCGAGGCGATCACCCATTCCGCCTCGGGCTACGCCACGCGCCAGTTGAAGGGTTGGCTCGGGATGGGCCAGGGTCGCAGGGTGCCCTGGGACGGCCCCGGCGAAGCCTCGCCGGGCCTCGTCAACGAACTCTGTCAGCGCAGTTTCTACGAGCAGTGGCAGCGCACCATGTCGGCCGCGTCGGTGCTCGACATCCTGCCTCCAAAGGCTGCGACGGCTACGGAGCCGGCTGCAGAGCCGGTACGCGAGGTCGTCAATGGGTAATCCAGCACTCAGGGCCGTTCCGCGCGAGGAAGTCCCGCTAGACGTTGCGTATCGGGTGGAGCGCTTCCTCTCGCTCGAGGCGCGCGTGCTGGACGAGGAGCGTTATGCCGACTGGCTGGCGCTGCTCACCGAGGATGTGAGCTACCGCATGCCGATTCCACGCAACACCAAGCGGAAGAACCGGCCGGGAACGACTTCTCTCGGCGGAGACGGCCTGATCTACGACGAGACGCTTCCGACCTTGCGGCAGCGCGCGCTGCGTGAAGATACCGGCTTGGTCTGGCTCAACGATCCTCCAACGCACCACGTGCGGCTCATCACGAACGTGGAAACCTTCGTTGGCGACGCGCCTGGCACCTACGATGTCCGCAGCAAGTTCATGCTCTTTCGCGCCCGCCGTGATCGCGACCGCGTCAGTCACGTGGGCTGGCGCGAAGACATCCTCCGCGAGACGTCCGCGGGCCTGCGCATTGCGTCGCGCACGATCTACCTGCCCGAGCGCGTCATCACCGACAAGAACCTGAACACGTTCTTCTGAACCAACGGTTCCTCAAAGGGAACCTGATCGCTGCGACTGGAGAGAACCTTGATTAAAAGAATGGAAGGACGGTGCGCCGTCGTGACGGGGGCTTCCTCGGGCATGGGTCGCGCGACGGCCCTGCGCTTCGCAGCCGAGGGTGCAAAGGTCTGCCTGGCCGATGTGAATCGGCAGGGCAACGAGGAGACACTCGACCTGATCCGGAGCGCCGGCGGCACTGCACGCGCGGAGTATTGCGACGTTTCCGACGAGAAAATCGTCCAGCGTACTTTCGCCGCTGTCGAGGCTGCGTACGGCCCGGTTTCGATCCTGTTCAACAACGCGGGGTTCGAAGAGGGCGACGGTGTCACCGAAGACCTCGACCTGGAGCACTGGGAAAAGATCCAGTCCGTGAACACACGAGGCGCGTTCCTCGCCGCCAAGTATTCGATCA
Organism: Panacagrimonas sp.; assembly: GCA_052387695.1. Lineage (GTDB taxonomy): Bacteria > Pseudomonadota > Gammaproteobacteria > Nevskiales > Nevskiaceae > Panacagrimonas. The sequence goes on from JBQTIX010000047.1 coordinate 107,510, forward strand.
AGAGCATGCTGGCGTCGGGCAAGGGTGGGGTGATCACCACCACGTCCTCGATCGGCGGGCTGATTGGTACGCCGGGTCTGCATTCGTATACCGCGGCCAAGGGCGCTGTCATCTCGCTCACGCGCGCATGGGCCGTGACCTACGCCAAGCGCGGGATCCGTGCAAACGCCATCTGCCCCGGCCTGGTGATGACGCCGATGGTCGCGCGCATCGGCAGCGGCTTCATCGCGGCGGCCACCAGCATGACGCCGATGGGTCGCGGCGCGGCGCCGGAAGAGGTCGCCAACCTCGTTGCCTTCCTGTCCTCTGACGAAGCCAGCTTCATCACCGGCGCGATCATTCCGATCGACGGCGGCTATACCGCGCAATGAATCGTCCCGTGGACCAATCCGCGTTCACGCTTGATCGCTTCCGGCTCGACGGTCGCGTCGCGATTGTCACCGGTGCCGGTTCAGGGCTCGGGCGGGTCTTCGCACGCGCGCTTGCAACGGCCGGGGCGAGCGTTGTGTGCGCCGACATCGCCACATCGGACGCCGAGAAGACCGCAGCGCTGATCGTTGAGCAACGCGGTGTGGCGCGTGCCTGCCACGTCGATGTAGCGGACCCCGAATCTGTCGATGCGCTGATGGCCGTCACGATGCGGGATCACAAGCGCCTGGACATCCTCGTGAACAACGCAGGTATCGCCAGCGCGGCGCGCCGACTGCACGAGCTATCCATCGCCGATTGGGATCGCGTGCAGGCCGTGAATACGCGCGGCGTCTTTCTGTGCACGCGCGCTGCGTTACCCTTGATGCTCGAGCGGCACGCGGGCTCGATCATCAATCTGGCCTCGATCGCCGGACTGGGCGGAATATCGCCGGAGCTCTCGGCAGTGGCTTCGAATTACTCCGCATCGAAGGGCGCCGTGGTCGCGCTCAGCCAGCAGGTCGCGGTCGAGTACGCGCGTGACGGTATCCGCTGCAACGCGATCGCACCGGGCTGGCATCTGGGCACGCAATTGGGCCGTGAGGCCTTGCCGATGTCCGAGGCGGCTCTCGGAAAAATCGTGGAGCGGCTGCAAAGTTCGACGCCGATGGGCAGGACCGGCGATCCGGAGGAACTGGCAGGTCTGCTGGTCTATCTCGCAAGCGATGCCTCTTCGTTCATGACGGGCCAGGTCCTTGCGCATGACGGCGGCTGGACGGCCTGGTAGCGGAAGGAAGCGCGATCAGTACCGTGGTCGTGCATCTGACCCCGGCATGAGTCGAAAAGTGAGCGGTTGAAGTCCCTTCGACCGAACACGGCACTGAGAAAAGATGCTCGACGAATTCTCGAACAAGGTCGCGGTGGTGACGGGCGGTACGCGCGGAATCGGCATGGCCGTGGTCCGGCACCTGCTGGAGCTGAACGCCTCCGTATTCACGTGTTCCAGGGATCCATCGTCGGCGACGGCGGCGCTCGAGCCCCTGAGGATGAAACACCCCGGCCGATTGGCATGGACGTGCGCCGACGTCAGTAAGGCGGACGACATCGAGAGTGTCGTCGGGCGCGCGGCCGAGACCTTTGGCGGGCTGGACATTCTTGTCAACAACGCAGCCGGGGTGGAGAGCGGCGGCTTGGAAACGCTCACCGATGTGCAGTGGCAGACCGAATTCAACAGCAAGCTGATGGCGATGGTGCGGAGCGCCAGGGTGGCCATCCCGTTCATGCGCGTTCGCGGAGGCGGCGCCATCGTCAACGTCAACGCGATATTCGCGAAGCAGCCGCATCCGGATTTCTTCGCCAGTAGCGTGATTCGATCTTCCTGCCTGTCGCTCACCAAACTGATCGCGCACGAGTACGCCGCGGAGGGCATTCGCGCGAACGCCGTTGGCCTCGGCGTCGTGGCAACCGATGCGTGGAAAGCCTGGTACTCCCCGGACGAAGGCTCGTACGAGTCGTTCCTCGAGCGCCAGGCCCTCGCGTATCGCGTGCCGATGCGACGCATGGCATCCGCTGAAGAAGTGGCTGAAGTGATCGCCTTCCTCGCGGGACCGCGGTCCAGCTACATCAATGGCACGCAACTGGATGTCGATGGCGGCATGGCGCGGTACGTGTAGATGGGCACGTTGTTTCACCAGCTCCGTACCGGGTCGCGGAGAACGGGCCAGATGGATCGCCTGCATCGGAACGTCGCTGGTGTCCGATCTGAAGCGCGCGACGTTATCGTCCCGGACTAACGACCGCCTTCCATCTGGACCAGGGCCTCAACCAAGGCCTCGGGGCAACTCAGGAACGGTGAATGATCGCTATCGAGCGTTGCAACGCTGCTGCACGGAAGCCGCGTTTGCATCGCACGCTGCCGCACGAGCAGAAGTGCGCGATCATCGCTGCATTCGATGTAATGCCGGGCAATCCGTCCGAACCGGGTCTCGCCGAGAGACAACGGTGTCACCAGGGGCTGCGCGGGCTCCGCGACGAGCCGCGCGGCGGCATCGCGCTGGATGGCTTCTGTGCATCGGTGGTACAGCAACTCCGCCGCCGCGGTGGGCTCGAAGCGAACAGCGCTGCCGTCCGCGGCAGGGCGCATGGCGGCGCCGAATTTTGGATTTGGGGCTTCCATCTGGAATGCGCGCAGACTCTGGCCGTGGGGCAGCATGAACGCCGTGATGTAGATGAGCCTGCTCACGCACTCTGGGGCTCGCTCAGCCACTGAGCTGATGACGATTCCCCCGCGGCTGTGCCCGCACAGGATCACGGGTTCTGGTTGCTGGCGCGCAAGATCGGCGACGAATGCGGCCCATAGGTCCAGGGTGACGGCACTCGCCTGAACATCGCCGCCATCCATACCAGGCAGCGACGGTGCGATCAGCACGTGGCCGCGCGCTTCGAGTAGCGGACGCAGAGGCTCGAAACACCAGCCGCCGTGCCAAGCCCCGTGAATCATCAGGAAGGTGGCCATAACGATCCTTGAACCACGACGGGAAGCCCGTTCATTCGAGCGCTCCCTATTTCCTTCCGCCTCGCCGGCGACTCAGGCGTACACGTTGAGGTTCTTGCTCAGCATGCTGTTCTGATCGACCAGGATGGTCCGCTTGGCCAGCTTGAGGGAGCCATCGTCGCCGCGACGGAGGATGTCGTCCCGGGTGCCGACCATCCAGCACTCGTCGCGTTCGAGCCGGTTGCGATAGATCAGGAAGTTCGAGCCAACCTTGTACTCGCTCGGCGCGTTTCCGGCTTCGACTTCGACGTTGGTGATGAGGTGCCGATAGCGCGTGCGCGGATTCTCCGACCATGCGGTGCCGGTCTTGAGGCGGTAGGTGCGCACGCGGAGCGAGGTCAGCGTCTCCTTGTAGAAATTCATGTGCTGCGGGTCCAGCTCCTTCTCCTCCTTGCGGAACAGCGTTTCTCGCGTGGGCATCCAGTACGCGATGTCCTCGGTCATCGTGCTCAGCCAGGCGTCGTAATCCTCGGCGTCGAGCAGGCGCGCTTCGCGGGTGTAGAACTGGTTGATCTCGAACCACAGCACCATCTGTTCGAGGTGGGTGGCATTCGGGGCCTGGGTCATGGCTGCGCTCCTCTTCTTCAGCGAACCTTCGGAATGTCGGCCCAGGTCGGGGCGCTCATGAAGTCCAGCCAGCGCTGGTAGAACGCGAGCTGGTTGACGTCGCTATACATCGGGCGGCTGATGTTGCCCGGAAGATCCGGGTCGTCATTGCGCGAGGTGCCGGTACGCAGGCCGTAGTGCAGGCGACCTTGACGCGTGATGACACCCTCGTTGGAGCGCGTCGCGTTTTCCCAGTTTTCGCCGTCGTCCATCTCGAACAGGCCGGCGGGCGCGAAGCTGAGCATGCAGGCGTCACGTACGGCCTCGCGCACGTCGTCGGGCATGTCGCTGTTGATCAGCGTCCATGCACGCAGCTCGATGCGCGTGGGGCCCTTGGGCAGCCAGGCGCGCATGGTCGCGATGCCAGGCAGGAAGGAGAAGTTGGGGAACACCGTGGCGGAGATCACGGAACCGAAGATGCGCTTGGCGCGCAGCTCGCCGAGACGCTTGGCCATCTTGTCGCGGCGTGCCTGGTAGTACTCTGTGATGCACGGCCGATCCGCCGACAGCAGGGCCAGAGTACCGATGCCGTCGAGTCCGCCTTCCCAGCAATGCCCGTTCATGTTCGCGTGGAAGGACTGGGGATCCACCGGCATCAGCTCGCTGACCTGCTTGCCGTAGGTGATCGACTGCGTGCCGGAGTTGTGCGTCCAGCCCACGTGCAGCGAATCGCCGGCGAAATTCTCGGCGCCGAATTTCCAGTTGGCGTCGTACATGTTCTTGACGCAGCCGCCGACGAACTCGGTGCCCTCGTCGCACTGGTCGAGAATGATGTCGAGGTACCAGCGGTAATCGCCGAGAAAGTCATCCAATGATGGCGCGTCGCTGTCGAAGCAGGCAAAGACCAGACCCTTGTAAGTGGAAACCCTGGCATTGCGCAGGCCCCATTTGGACTTGTCGATCCAGCCCTCGTAGTGGCTGTCCTCGTGCATGCCGAGCAGCTTGCCGTCGGTGCCGTAGGCCCAGCCGTGGTAGTTGCACACGAAGCTTCGCGTCTGGCCGCGGTCGGCGAAGCAGATACGGTTGCCACGATGCACGCAGGAATTCAGGAAGACACGGATGCCGCCGTCGCTGTGACGCGCGACGACCACGTTGTCCTGGCCCATGTAGGTGGTGACGAAGTCGCCGCGCTTCGGAATCTGACTCTCGTGCGCAACGAACAGCCAGGAACGCGCGAACAGGCGTTCGAGTTCGAGGTTGTAGATGTCCTGGTCCCAGAAGATACGCCGGTCGATCCAGCCTTCCTTGACGTTGATCAGCCCGTGCAGATCCATGTAATCACTCCTCCAAGTTCCCGAAATTTATAGTTGTCAGGCCGGAGCAGGAAAGCGGCCTGTGCCCAGATCAAATTATTCGCCGTTCGAGGTAGTCGCTGAGTACGAAGCCGTACCCGCGTGTTCTCTGACCTCGCACCATTTCTTAACGAGAGACGCTTTACCTGTCGCGTCCGCGATCTACGCATCGCTCGTGCCAGCTAGAGAAAGCCGGCTTACCCGCATTGTTGTTACGGCGGCGGCCCGAGGTCCAGTGGTTTCGATCTACGGAATGGTGCGGGTCGCATCGGCGCCTCACGAAAGCGTAAAGGCTTCCGTGCTTTGGACTGGATTGCGTGCAGACGGGACTGCCGCGTTCCGGTACCGAGCCGGCCGTGACTTTACGTTCTCGTAACGTGTCCGCCGGGCATCGCCGAAAACGGCATCAGAAATCATGTCGAAGACACATTTAACCATCTGAAAATAAATAACAAAATAAAATAATGAGAGTGGCACGGGCGGTGCTTACTCTGAGGTCACGCGAAACGTGTTGCTACGCAGGTCGCGGACCCCCTGGCTAGACCCGGGGCCATCAGAACCAGCTGAGGAGATGACCCATCGTGGATACCCTGCGCTACTACCTTGTGCCGTTGACGACGTTTTGCGGCGTGTTGGGATTCTTGCTGGGTGGGCCCTGGGTATGGCTGGGCTTCGTCACTTACCCCGTCCTGGCCTTCTTCGACATCGTGCTGCCTCGCGACCTCGCGCCGCGCAAGGTGGGTTCGACCTTCCTGCTCGACCTGCCGCTGTACATGCATCTGCTGCTGATGTTCGCCCTCTACGCGGCGTTCATCCGCTCGGTGATCACCGGCATCAACCCGCTGACCGGAGAGGGTGCGATCTGGCAGATCGCCGGCAGCCTGGCGTCGCTGGTCTGGATGAATGCCGTGCCCACGGTGCCGGTCACGCACGAGCTCATGCACCGCCGCCACTGGCTGCCGAGGCGCATGTCGCAAATTCTCTGCACCTTCTTCGGCGATCCCAACCGCGACGTCGCGCATGTCAACACGCACCATATTCACCTGGATACGGCCGAGGATTCGGACTCCGCCCGGCGTGGTGAAACGGTGTACACCTTCATGTTTCGGGCGACCTGGGGCTCTTACAAGGACGCTGTCGAACGGGAGGCGCGTCGTCTGCGTCGCGGTGGCCGCAGCCCCTGGCATTGGACCAATCGCAGCTATCAGCAAGTGTTGCTGCTTCTGGTGCTGCCGCTGCTGTGCCTGGCTTTCGCCGGTGGTCTGGCGATGGCGGTCTGTGCCGCATCCATGGCAGGCAGCAAGCTCTTCCTCGAAGCGCTCAACTATTTCCAGCACTACGGACTTCTGCGCGTGCCGGGCGGGGCCGTGCAGAAGCATCACGCCTGGAACCATCTGGGTGCGATTATCCGGCCGATCGGTCTGGAGATCACCAATCACATCAACCACCATCTGGACAGCTACACGAAGTTCTATGACTTGCGCCCGGAACCCGAGGCGCCGCAGATGCCCTCCCTGTTCCTGTGCTTCATGAGCGGGCTGATTCCGCCGATCTGGTTCGAATTCATCGCCAAGCCACGGCTCAAGGACTGGGACGAGCGATTCGCCACGCCCGCCGAGCGAAAGCTGGCGATGGAAGCCAATGAGAAGGCCGGCTGGCCACGCTGGCTGGATGGCGCTAGCGAGCGGTACGCCGCCGCGAGCCCCAGCGCCTGAAATTTCATTGCAACCGAACCCTGGAGAAGCAATACATGGATAGCCTTCGTTACTACATCGTGCCGCTGACAACGTTTTGCGGCGTGCTCGGCTTCTTGCTGGGCGGACCCTGGGTGTGGCTGGGCATAGGGACGTTCCCGGTGCTGTTGGTGCTCGATCTCGTCTTGCCCGCAGACACGGCGCCACGGAAGATCGGCCTGGGATGGGTTGCCGATCTTCCTCTCTACATGCACGTGATGCTGATGTTTGCGATGTACGCGGCGATGATTTATTCGATCAACAGCGGCAGCAATCCCCTGACGGGTCCTGGCGCCGTGGTACAGATCGTCGGAACGCTGCTTTCGCTGACCTGGCTCAGCTCGGTGCCGAACCTTCCGGTTGCGCATGAACTGATGCATCGACGCCACTGGTTTCCGCGACGGATGTCGCAGGTGCTAAACACGTTTTACGGAGATCCCAACCGCGACATCGCGCATGTCAGGATCCATCATCTGTACCTCGATACGCATCGCGATTCGGACACGCCACTGCGCGGCGAGACCATTTATAGCTTCGTGTTCCGCGCCTCCTGGGGCTCTTACAAGGACGCGGCAGAGGGTGAGGCCGAGCGCCTGCGCCGGCAGGGCCTCAGTGTCTGGCACTGGAGCAACCGCATGTATCAGGAAATCGCGCTATTGGTGTCGGTGCCGCTCACCTGTTACGCCTTCGGCGGCACGGCGGCGATGATGATCGCGCTCGGCACGCTGTTCTTTGCCAAGCTCCTGCTTGAAGGCTTCAACTACTTTCAGCATTACGGCCTGGTGCGGGCTGAAGGCTCGTCGATCCAGAAGCATCACGCCTGGAATCACCTAGGCGCGATCGCGCGCCCACTGGGTGTCGAGATCACCAATCACATCAACCACCACATCGACGGTTACACCCGGTTTTACGACCTGAAGCCCGAGCCGCAGATGCCGCAGATGCCGTCGCTGTTCCTGTGCTTCGCGCTGGGCCTGATTCCACCGTTGTGGTTTCGTTTCATTGCCAAGCCCCGGCTCAAGGACTGGGACGAGCGGTTTGCGTCCCCGGCGGAAAAAAAGCTCGCCATGGAAGCGAATGCCGATGCAGGCTGGCCGCAGTGGGTGTCCGCCTGAAACCACGGGGACCTTACTCGCACAGCGGCACAATTGGAGGACTACAGAATGAACGATATGGCAGATGTGAAATTCGACAATTTCGTGGCCCACGGCCCCGGCGGCACACGAGCGCTGGATCGTCGCCTGTTCAGCGACGCGGCGCTGTTCGAGCACGAGTTCCCGCTGATCTGGGAAAAGATCTGGGTGTATCTGGGCCACGAAAGCCAGATCCCCAAGCCGCGCGACTACCTCACCACCTGGATTGGCCGGGTGCCAGTGATCGTCAACCGGAACGACCAGGGCAAGGTCGGCTGCCTGGTCAACATCTGCACGCACCGTGGTTCGACGCTGTGCCGCAAGCTCAAGGGCTCGACCGGTGATTTCTCCTGCAGCTTCCATGGCTGGACGTTCGATCTTGACGGCAACCTGCGTTCGGCGGTGTCTGAATCGCGCGCCGGGTTTCCGGAGGGGTTCGACAAGTCCGCGCTCGGCCTGCGTAAGGTGCGCGTTGAAAGTTATCGCGGCTTCATCTTCGGCACTCTCAACGGAGAGGCCGAGCCGCTCGCAGATCATCTTGCCGAGAGCAAGACGTTCATCGATCTGATCGTCGATCAGTCGCCTCAGGGAGTGGAAGTACTGAAGGGGTTCTCCACGTATACCTACGACGGCAACTGGAAGTCGGCGGCGGAGAACGGGCTGGATGGTTTCCATGTCAACTCCGTGCACGCCAATTATGTGGCGACGGTCAAGAACCGCATGCAGCGCAAGACGACGGCGAACAAGGTCGAGGTGCGCGATGCCGGTGGCATCTCGCGCTCGGTGGGTGGCTTTTACGACCTCGGGCGCGGCCATGCCGTGCTTTGGAGCGAATGGCCGAATCCCGAAGCCAGCCCCTTATGGCCTCAGCGCGAACAACTCGAGCAGAGCATGGGAAAAGTGCGTGCGGACTGGGCCACGGGCTATCTGCGCAACATGCTGCTCTACCCCAATGTGTTTCTGATGGACCAGATGAGCACGCAGATCCGCGTAATTCGGCCGCTGACCGTGGACAAAACTGAGGTCACCATCTATTGCTTCGCCTCGGTGGGCGAGGATCGCGCATCGCGCTCCAAGCGCCTTCGCCAGTACGAGGACTTTTTCAATGCCAGCGGTATGGCGACGCCGGATGATCTGTCCGAGTTCAACGCCTCCCACGTGGGATACAAGAACCATCACGTTATCCGCTTCAGCGAGTGCAGCCGTGGCGCCGCACACGAGATTGCAGGGCCGGACGAACGCGCGAAGTCCCTGGGCCTGCGGCCGCTGCATAGCGGTGCAAAGGTTGAGGATGAGGGTGTCGTTCTGCCGCAGCACACGCGCTGGGTGGAGCTGATGGCGCCCGCCGTGCGGGAGACCAAGTGATGCGAGCCGAAACCCTGAACGATCCGGTTCGCCTGCGAAGTTCCGTCGAGGAATTCATGTCGCGCGAAGCTCACTACGTGGACACGCGCCAGTGGGACGCCTGGCTCGCCCTGTTCGAGGAGGCGGCCGAATACTGGATTCCGAGTTGGGATTCCGAGCACGAGTACGTCAGCGACCCACATGACCAAGTGTCGCTGATGTACTACCCGGACCGGACCGGATTGGAGGATCGGGTGTTTCGTATTCGCACTGAGCGCTCGGCGGCCTCCACTCCGTTGCCACGGACCTGCCATCTGGTCAGCAACGTGCTTGTGACCGAGATGCCGGATGGGACACTGGAAGTCACGGCCAACTGGGTGACGCATTCGTTCCGGTTCGGTGCGGCTTCGCATTTCTTCGGCCGCTACGAGTACCTGCTCGCGCCATCCGAGGCGAGCTGGCGCATCCGGAAGAAGAAGGTTCTGGTTTACAACGACACCATCCCGACCGTGCTCGACGTCTACAGCGTCTGAGCCGTTTTGTCGGGGGCGACGCGATCAGCTTGCGACGTGGCACCGGCCGCTCGCAGATCGCATTAAAAATATCTTGAGGAGAAATAATGATGAGTGGATCTCTGAGCGCTGTGACGGCCAAGGCGGCGGTTGTTCGTGAGCTGGGCAAGCCTTTCCAGATGGAAACGATCCAGGTTGCAGCGCCGCGTGATTTCGAGGTGCGCGTGCGCATTGCGGGCGTCGGCATCTGCCACACCGACATCGTGGTGCGCGATGGCTTCAACGTGCCGGCGCCGGTGGTGCTCGGCCACGAGGGCGCGGGCGTGGTCGAGGCGATCGGAGCCAAGGTCCGCCGCGTCAAGGTCGGCGACCACGTGGTGCTGAGCTATAACTCTTGCGGCCACTGCAAGGCCTGCAAGGATGATCGCCCCCCGTTCTGCCAGGGCTTCTACCCGCACAATTTCAGCGGTGTCCGCCCTGACGACAACTCATCGCCGCTGTCGATTGGCGGCGTGATGATGCATGGAAATTTCTTCGGTCAGTCGTCGTTTGCGACATACGCTGTTGCGCACGAGCGCAACACGGTCGTCGTCGACAAGTCCCTGCCGCTGGAAATCATGGGACCGCTCGGTTGCGGGATCCAGACTGGTGCCGGTACGGTGGCCAGAGCGCTGGGTTTGAAGAAAGGGCAATCCATTGCCATTTTCGGTGGTGGCGCGGTGGGACTGTCCGGTCTGCTCGCGGCAGTCGCGCTTGAGGCGGCGACGACCATCGTGGTGGAACTCAATCCCGAACGCGGCAAGCTGGCCAAGGCTCTCGGGGCGACGCACGTCATCAATCCGAAGGAAACGCCGGACGTGCTCGCTGCCATCAAGGAACTCAGCGGCGGCGGTGTGACCCACGCGATGGATACCACCGGGCGACCCGCTGTCATCGAGACCGCATTCCAGACCTTGCTGCCCGGCGGCATGCTGGGTCTAATCGGCGTTCCGCCACCCGACGGCGTGCTCAGCATCAACCTCATGGACCTGCTGATCCGCGGAGTGGGCGTCAAGACCATCATCGAAGGCGACGCGGACCCGCAGGAGTTCATTCCTCAGATGGTCCGCTGGTATCAGGACGGCAAATTCCCGTTCGATCGCCTGATCAGCAAGTTCACGTTCGATCAGATCAACGAGGCCTGTCACGCCTCCGAGAAGGGCACCGCGATCAAGCCGGTGCTGGTCATGCCGAAGGCCTGAGCAGCATGGGGTACGTGATCACCCTCGGCAGCAGCAGTCAGCGGTTCGATTGCGCCGAGGGGCAGAACGTGCTTCAGGGAATGATGCTGCGAGGTCGCAGCGGTATCCCGGTCGGATGCCGCGGCGGCGGTTGCGGGGTGTGCAAGGTGCGCGTGCTCGAAGGTCGGTACAGCACGGGGACGATGAGCGCAGGATGCGTGAGTCTTGAAGAGCGTGAATCCGGCATGGCCCTAGCCTGCAAGCTGTTTCCGGAAACTGACCTGCGGCTCGCGGTGGTCGGCAAGATCGCACGCGCCTTCGAACAAAAGTCCGGCCGATTTCATTTTTACAGTGGCACTGCCAGCAGTGCAGACAACCATTTCAAGGAGGATTGAAACCATGGCAATGACTGGCGTCATGCGGCCTGGGCACATTGCCCTGCGCGTGCTCGACATGAATACTGCCCTCAAGCACTACACCGAAGTATTAGGCTTGAGCGAAACCGGGCGCGATGCGCAGGGGCGCGTGTATCTGAAAGCCTGGGACGAAGCCGATCATCACAGCGTCGTGCTGCGTCAGGCTGACTCCGCCGGCATGGATTACCTAGGCTGGAAAGTGGATTCCGAGGCAACGCTGGAGCGGCTGTCCAAAGAGCTCGAAGCATCGCCGCTGGCCACCGAGACGACCTGGATTGCGGCCGACGAGCACCCGCGCTGCGGCCGACGCTTCCGCTTCACGGTGCCGACCGGGCATGTGATGGAGTTGTACGCGAAGAAGGACATCGTCGGCTGCGCTACGGGTTATCAGAACCCCGAGCCCTGGCCCGACGATTTGCGCGGCATGGCACCTTCGCGCTTCGACCATTGCCTGCTTTACGGCGACGACCTCGACGGCTCGGTGAAACTGTTCATCGACATCCTGGGCTTCAATCTCACCGAGCAGATCGTCGCCGATGGCGGCAAGTTGCAGATTGCAGCCTTTCTCGCCTGTTCCAACAAGGCCCACGACGTAGCCTTCATACGCCAGCCCGTGAAAAACCGCCTGCACCATGCGTCGTTCCAGCTCGGTAGCTGGAATGAGGTGCTCCGGGCGGCGGACATCATCTCCAAGCGCAAGGTTCCGCTGGACCTGGGACCGACGCGCCATGGCATTACGCGCGGCGAGACGATCTACTTCTTCGATCCCAGCGGAAACCGCAACGAAGTGTTCTCGGGTGGCTACATCTGGTATCCCGACAAGCCGACCATCACCTGGACCGACGACCAGCTCGGCCCGGCGATTTTCTATCACGACCGAAAGCTCAACGAGGCCTTCCTGTCGGTCTCGACCTGAGTCCGCGAAGTCCTTATTTCCTCGGAGAAGACCATGTCCACCGTAACGACGAAAAGCAACCCGGAAGTTGGCAAGCGCATCAAGGCCAATGGCATCGAGACCAACTACCACGACGTAGGCACGGGTTTCCCGGTGCTGATGATCCACGGGTCTGGCCCCGGTGTGAGCGCCTGGGCCAACTGGCGTCTGGTGATCCCCGCGTTGTCGCAGGCGCGGCGGGTCATCGCGCCGGATATGGCGGGCTTCGGCTACACCGAGCGCCCGGCCGGAATTAAGTACGGACTCGACACCTGGGTGGCGCACGCGGTCGGATTGATGGACGCGCTGGAGATCAAGCAGGCCGATCTGATTGGAAACTCCTTCGGGGGTGCCTTGTCCCTGGCCATCGCGGCACGCCACCCGAAGCGCGTGCGACGGCTGGTGCTGATGGGCAGCGCCGGCGTCGATTTCGAGCTCACGCCGGCGCTGGATGAGATTTGGGGATACACGCCGTCGTTCGAGAATATGCGGCGCATGATGGATCTGTTCGCATTTGACAGCTCGCTGGTTAACGATGACTTGGCGCGTATGCGTTATGAGGCAAGCCTGCAGCCAGGCCTTCAGGAAGCGTATGCCTCGATGTTCCCGGCGCCGCGCCAGCGCTGCATCGAGGCACTCTGCACGCCGGTGCACGACCTGCGCGCACTTCCCCACGAAACCCTGATCATCCACGGCCGGGAGGATCACATCATTCCCGAGAGCAATGCGCACAAGCTGTCGCACTGGATTCATAACTCGCAGTTGCACATCTTCGGCAAGTGCGGGCACTGGACGCAGATCGAACACTCGGCGCGGTTTGCTCGCCTGGTGGGAGATTTCCTTAGCGAAGCCGGGTGACGCATCCAGCTTGATGCGGATCGAGCCGGCAGCGTTGGATTGGCTATAACGATAAAAATGGAGGAGACGAAAGTGAAGCCGCAGCGACGCGTCCCGCTACGAAATATGGGCCGCGTTCTGGCCGTTCTTGCGCTGATGGCCTGCGCCGAATCCGAGGCCGGCGGCGGCTACAACCTGCTCGGCTACGGTCCACTCGCGCACCAGGCGGGCGGCACATCCATCGCGATGGGCCTGGACGGCTTTGCGGGTTCGTCGAACCCGGCCAAGCTCGCCTTCGTAGGCGACCGGCTTGATCTGGATCTGCTGTTGTTTTCGCCGCATCGCAAGATCAGTCGGACCGGAACCGGAACGCCCTACGATTTTTCCTCGACCAGCAAGAACACTTTTTTTGTCCTGCCGGAAGCGGGCTACGCTCGCAAGCTAGACGAGCAGTGGTCAGTGGGCATCACGTTGTACGGAAATGGCGGCCTGAACACCGAGTTCCGTGACGATACGGGCATTCCCGGTACCAATGCCAACCCCACACGCTGCGGCGACGCGTCCGGAAACTTTTTGCTGGGGTGCGGGAAACTGGGTTTCGACCTTGCCCAAGTGATCGTTGCTCCCACGGTGTCCTGGCGCTACCACCCGGGGCAGAGTGTCGGCTTGTCGGCGCTGATCGGGTATCAGCGCATCAAGGTCTACGGCTTCCAGGCGCTCGAGAGCGTATCCGCGCATCCTGACGCGGTGAGCAATCGCGGCTACGACGGCTCTTTCGGGACCGGGGTCCGCGTGGGTTGGTTCGGACGGCTGACGCCTTGGCTGGACCTTGGCGTGGCGTATTCTTCTCGCATGTATTTCGATGAATTCGACCGCTACCGTGGACTTATCGCCGAAGGCGGGGATTTCGACATTCCGCAGAATGTCGCCATTGGTGTCGCTGTCCGACCATCGAAGGCTTGGGAACTGGGCTTTGACATCCAGAGGGTGTTCTGGGGTGACATCCGGGCGCTGAGCAACGGTGGTCTCAATAGCCTCCAAGACCCGCAGGGTAAGCCGCTCGGGAGCAAGGAAGGGAGCGGATTCAACTGGGCAGATCGGAACAGTTATCGTGCGGGATTTTCCTATTCCGTCACGCCGCGGCTGACCCTTCGCGCCGGGGCCACGTATGGCAAGCGTCCGGTGGCTGACTCGAGCGCCGATTCCATCACCCTCAACCTTTTCGCCCCCAATCCGGTTTGGCAGATGACGGCGGGTGGAAGTTGGGCATTGGATGCACGCAACCAGTTGCATCTGGCCCTTGGGCACTACGTGGAAAGAGAATTTGCAGGGCCCTCATCAACCGCCGCACTCGGCTTGGGCGGCGAGGAAGCTGCGAGGCCTCATGTTGAGACCCTGGTATTGGGATGGAGCCGGAGTTGGTAGCTGGTTTTCCGATTCTTTCTCCAACGTGTGGTGGAGGAATACCCATGGAGGTTCGCGACTCGGCATCTGATGCGTACTTCTGGGGCGCGCATCGCGTCCGTGAGCGTACGAACGTCGACAAGGCCTCACAGTCGGCCGTCTATAGTCACGGCATGTTTCTCGTCGCCAATGGGCTGAGCCCCTTGTTCTGATGGCGACGAAGATCAAGGCTGGCCGATTTGAAGAACTGCCCGACGGCGAAATGCGTGTGGTCGACGGCACGCGGGGCGCGCTGGGGATTTGCCGTGTCGGCGAGTGTGCCTACGCTTTCGAAAATCGATGCACGCATGAAGCGTTCGCGTTGACCGAGGGCTACCTAGAAGGAAGCGAAGTGGAATGCACCTTGCACGGGGCTCGCTTTTGCGTGAAGACCGGTGCGGTGAAAACCGGCCCGGCTAAGGGCGCCATTCGCGTGTTCCCCGTTCGGATCGCGGAAGGCGTGATGGAGGTGGAGTGGCAACCCGAGGCTCCAGCCGGGCGCGGGTGTCGTTCCTGATCGGTAGTTCTCGGCGGCACTCAGTGTTGGCCCGGTGCCAACGTCGGGCGGCCTGGGTCGAAGCCAAGGGCTGCAACTCCGCGAACGCAGGCGGACCGAACTGAATTCGACGCTGGCCCCCCGAGGTGCCAGCAAGCTAAGCGTGCATCCCGTAGTGATCGGTTACGACTTTGCGAACGGGCATTTTTCTTTGCGACATGACCACGACTCGCCCGAGTGCGAGCCATCGTCTTGAGCGGCATGTCGCCGTCGTGCGCCGGCCTTCATCATCATTCGTGATGATGAATAGTCTTATCTGTGATAGGCGGCGTGATGATGTTCCCGGATACTCCTACAACGCCGGCAGGCGGCTACACAGAGCGCAAAGAGCCGGAGGAGATCCATGCAAATTGCCATTTCGGAATCGAATATCTCGTGGGAGGCGGCCGCCCGCATTACTCATGCCGCCGTGGAATACGGCCGTATTCAAGGATTGAAAGTCTGCGCCGCGGTGGTTGATCGCAATGGCAGCCTGATTTCGCTGCTTCGCATTCCTGGTGCACCGTTCCACTCCACAGACATCGCAACCGACAAGGCCTATACGGCAGCGAGCTTCGGCCTCGCGACGGGGGAGTGGGCAAAGGTTCTGCCTCAGCACTCCGCTGCAGTGCAGCAGGGCGTTCCCCTGCGCCCGCGGATGGTGCTATTCGGCGGAGGCATTCCTGTGATTCACGAGGGTCACTGCGTCGGCGCCGTGGGTGTGTCCGGGGCAACCGAGGAGCAGGACGTCGAATGTGCGCGGAAGGGATTGGAGGCCGTCGCCGGAATGGTCGGCTGACGTCAGAGCAATCTTCCCGGCGTCTCTGGAAAATCGTCGTCGGCGTGTTGAGTATTCAAGGATAAACAGCGTGGAAAAGATTCGTTGCGCCATCATCGGACCCGACAACATTGGCACCGACCTGCCGTACAAGCTGCGTCGCTCAGAAGTCCTTGTGCCCGCATGGACGGTCGGCCTCGATATTGATATTGAAGACACGGCGATCACGAAGCCGCGTCAGCGTGGAGTGGCGGCATGACGGCTCCGACTCAAGCGCATCCCAGCGCGACTGCTCGGCCCTGGACTTACGCTCGTGATCTGAGGTCGGTGCCTCTTGCGGAGCTGTCCTTCGAGGCGACGCAGCTGATGCTGGCTTATTGCGCGTGCATCGACGAGGACCGCCTCGAAGACTGGCCCGGCTTTTTCGCACCCGACGGACAGTACGAACTGATCACCCGCGAGAACGCTGAGCGCAAGCTTCCGGCAACGGCGATGCGGTGCGAGGGGACGGCCATGATGCGAGATCGCGTCGTGTCGCTGCGGCACGCCAACGTCTACGCGAAGCAGTACTACCGCCACCTCGTCACGGGTGTGCTCATCGGCGAGCGTTCCGAGTCCTCGGTGAGCGTCTCCAGCAATTACCTTGTGACGCGCACGCTTGCGATGGACGGAGACCCGATGGTCTTCAGCGTAGGACGCGCCACGGACACGCTGGTGCTCACCGACCAGGGGCTGCGCTTCAGGAGCCGCCGGGTCATTGCCGACAACGACCGAATTCACACGCTGCTGGTGCTCCCGATATGAACGCCCCAATGAATCCGAACGTCGATCAACGGCTGATTGTCTGGCCGCAGACCGAGCAGATGCAGGTTCCCTATCAGGTCTTCACCGATCCGCGCATCTTCGACAGTGAGCAGGAACGCATCTTCCGCGGGCCGCACTGGAGCTTCCTTGCCCTGGAAGCGGAGATTCCCGAGCCCAAGGACTTCAAGGCCACCTACCTCGGCGACACCCCGGTGGTGGTCACCCGCGACCGAGGCGGCGAGATCCGCGCCTGGGTTAATCGCTGCGCGCATCGCGGGGCGATGGTGTGTCGCGACCGGCGCGGCAAAGCGGATGCGTTCACCTGCGTGTATCACCAGTGGGCCTATGACGCGCAGGGCAACCTGACCGGCGTGCCGTTTCGTCGCGGCGTGAGCGGGCAGGGCGGCATGCCGGCGAGCTTCGACATGAAGGCGCACGGGCTCCAGCCGTTGCGCGTCGCCACGTATCGCGGCCTGATCTTCGCGAGCTTCGCGGCCGAGGGGGAGGTGGAACCGCTGGAGACCTACCTCGGGAGCGATGTGTGCGCGATGCTCGATCGCATCTTCGGCCGGCCCATCGAATTGCTCGGCGACGAGCGCCAGGTGATGCACGGCAACTGGAAGCTGTATTCCGAGAATACGCGCGACGCCTACCACGGCAGCCTGCTGCATCTGTTCCACGCGACGTTCGGCCTGTACCGCTCGACGCAGCAGGGCGGCTGCCGGATGGATGCCCAGGGGCGGCACTCGCTTCTGACCGCGACCAAGACCGAGACGAAGGATCAGTCCGCCACCGGCGGTCTGCGCACCTACCAAGAGGGACAGTACTCCCTGGAGGATCCTTCCCTGCTCGCGGGCACACCGGATTTTTCGGACGGAATGTCGCTGGTCATTCTGGCGATCTTCCCCAACCTGGTCGTCCATCAGATCGCCAACTCTCTTGCGGTGCGACACATCCAGCCGCGCTCGGTCAAGGAGATGGAACTGGTCTGGACGTACTTCGGTTACGCCGACGACAGCCCGGAGGCGCGCAGCTCCCGACTCAAGCAGATGAACCTAGTCGGGCCCGGCGGGCTGATCTCGATGGAAGACGGCGAGGCGGTGGAACTCGTGCAGCAGGCCATCGCGCGCGATGGTGACGCCACGTCCTACATCGCCATGGGTGGTCGCAAGGGCGAGCCGCAGGAGAACCTGGTCAACGAGGCACCCATCATCAGCTACTGGGAATACTACCGGCGCGCCATGAATTTCGCGTCTTCGGCGTCCTGAACGGGCGCCTTCACATACCGAAAACTACAGCACAGCAAGGAGATCAAAAATGGGCAAGGCAGAATCGACAGGTGCTTCAACCCTGTACCAGGCCGAGTACGGCCATTTCATCAACGGCAAATGGGAGGGTGGTGCAAGCGGCGAGAAGATCGGGCTGTACAACCCGGCCACCGGCGCCCTGCTGTCGAACATCCAGTCCGGCGTCGCGGCCGACGCGGTGCGGGCGGTGGACGCGGCCTATGCGGCACTGCCGTCCTGGCGCCAGAGCCGGCCGAACCAGCGGCAGGAAATCCTGTTCGAGATGAGCCGCCGCATGCGCGCCCGTATCCAGGACTACGCGATGCTGGAATCGCTCAACAACGGCAAGCCGCTGATGGAGGCGATGCACTTCGATCTCCCGATGGCGATCGAGCAGTTCGAGATGTTTGCGGGTTCGGCGTATCACCTGCACGGCGAATCGATCAGCACCGCCACGGCGCTGGGCATCGTGCATCGCGAGCCGCTCGGCGTGTGCGCGCAGATCATCCCCTGGAACGTGCCGATGATCATGATGGCCGCCAAGATCGCGCCGGCGCTGGCGGCGGGCAACACCATCGTGCTCAAGCCCTCCGAGGTCGTCTGTCTCGGCGTGATGGAATTCTTCAAGGAGATGGCGGACATCATTCCGCCGGGCGTGGTCAACGTCATCACCGGCTACGGCCCCAACATCGGCGAGGCCCTGGTCACACATCCGAAGGTGCGCAAGGTCGCGTTCACCGGGTCGCGGCCGACGGCGCAGAAGCTCATCCAGTACGCCTCGGTCAACGTGATTCCGCAGACCATGGAGTTGGGCGGAAAGTCCGCGAACATCGTCTGCGAGGATGCCGATCTCGATGCCGCGGCCGAAGGCGCTGCAATGTCGGTGGTGCTGAACAAGGGCGAGGTCTGCCTCGCTGGCAGCCGCGTGTTCGTGCACGAGAAGATCCAGGACGCCTTCCTGGAAAAATTCCAGGCCAATCTGCGCAAGGTCAAGTTGGGCGATCCGACCGACCCAACGACGCAGATGGGTCCGCAGGCCTCGAAGATGCAGCTCGACAAGATCAGCAGCTATCTCGAGCTCGGTCCCAAGGAGGGTGCGACCCTGCTCATGGGCGGCAAGGCGGCGAAGGTTCCCGGCTTCGACAAGGGTTACTTCATCGAGCCGACGATCTTCACCGACGTAAAGAACAACATGCGCATCGCGCAGGAAGAGATCTTCGGGCCGGTTTCCACCGTGATCACCTGGAAGGACGACGAGGAAGTCGTTCGCATGGCCAACGATTCCACTTACGGCCTTGGTGGCGGACTCTGGACGCAGAACCTGCGCCGCGCGCACCGCATCTCGCAGGCTATCGAGACGGGCACGATCTGGGTCAACCGCTACTACAACTTCGTCCCCGGCATGCCGGTCGGCGGTTACAAGCAGAGCGGCTTCGGGCGCGAGTTTGCGCAGGAAGTGCTGCATCACTACACGCTGACCAAGAGCGTGATCATCAATCTCGAGGAAGGCCCGATCGGCGTCTTTGGTCGCTGAGAGCCCTACAAGAATCAAGAATCGTCATTCCACACACACAGGAAAATCCCATGTCAGAGGTCAAGGTTACAGAGTTGGGCTATATCGGTATGTCGGTGACCAATGCCGCCGCCTGGAAGCAATATGCCGCCGAAGTCGTCGGCATGCAGGTGGTGGACGAGGGCGAGAAGGATCGCTTCTACCTGCGCATGGACTTGTGGCATCACCGCATCGTCGCGCACGTCGGCACCACGGACGACCTGGAGTACATCGGCTGGCGAGTGGGCGGGCCGGACGAGCTGGCGGAAATGGCACAGAAGCTCGAAAAAGCCGGCTATGCCGTCAGGGCCTGCACCGAGGCGGAAGCCAAGGAGCGCCACGTGCTCGGCCTGCTCAAGCTCAAGGATCCGGGTGGTATTCCCACCGAGATCTTCTGGGGCCCCCGTGTCGACGCCGCCAAGCCCTTTCATCCGGGCCGCCCGATGTATGGACGCTTCGTGACGCTCGGCGAGGGAATTGGTCACTGCATCCTGCGCCAGGACGACGATGACGCGGCTTACAAGTTCTATCGCACGCTCGGGCTGAAGGGATCCGTCGAGTACCACCTGCCGCTGCCGGGTGGCATGACAGCCAAGCCGACCTTCATGCATTGCAACACCCGGCAGCACTCCGTGGCCTTCGGGCTCGGGCCGATGCCGAAGCGCATCAACCACATGATGATCGAATACACCGAACTGGACGATCTCGGCATTGCGCACGACCTGGTGCGCAAGCGCAACATCGACGTCGCCGTCCAGCTCGGCAAGCATTCCAACGACAAGGCCCTGACCTTCTACCACGCCAACCCCTCCGGCTGGCTGTGGGAACTCGGCTGGGGCGCTGCCAAGGCACCGGCGCAGCAGGAGTACTACCACGGCGACATCTTCGGCCACGGCAACGAGGCTGCTGGCTACGGCATGGACATCAAGCTCGACGGCGGGGATTGAGCACAGGGGCTGGCGGCCCGCAGCGCGGGTCGCCAGCCGTCCGTGCAAAGCAACGCGATGCACGTGGAATCAAAGCGATTAAGAGGAGGAGACGGCCTTGAGCACGTCCGGGACCATAGAGTTTTTTTTCGATTTCCTGAGTCCGTTTGCGTACCTGACGCAGCAGAAATTGCCGGCGCTGGCGCAGCGCTACGGCTATGCGCTGCGTTTTGTGCCCATTGATCTGCCGCGCGCCAAGCTCGCGGCGGGTAACACAGGCCCCTCGAATCGTCAGGTTCCCGCCAAGCTTCAATATCTCACCGCGGACATGAACCGATGGGCGCAGCGTTACGGCGTGCCCTTGAAGTTTCCGAGGACCTTTGCCTCCGAACGCATGAACAAGGGGACCTTGTTCGCGCAGGACCGCGGCAAGGCTCTGGAGTACGTCACGGCCGGCTTCGCGAGCGCCTGGGGACGCGGTGGCGAAGACCTCAACGATTCGACGCTGCTGGCGCGCATCGCCCGTGATCTGGGATGGCCGGAAGCAGAGTTTCTCGGCTTCGTCGATTCGGCAGAGGCGGCCGAGCGCTTCGAGACGATCAACCTTGAAGCGCACCGCCGCGGAGTCTTCGGAGTGCCGACCATGCTCATCGGTGAGGAGATGTGGTGGGGCAATGACCGCCTCCAGTTCCTGGAAGAGTTCCTTCAACAACAGACCGCCAAGGCCGCCTGAACGCGCCGACGCAAGGAGTACACGATGAGCAAGTTTGACACCCTGGTCGACGTTCGCAACGGCACGCAGAGCAAGCGCGTTTTTTATGACCGCGACATCTACGAGCTGGAGCTGGAGCGCATATTCGCGCGCTGCTGGCTGTTCCTGACCCATGACAGTGCGATCCCCAACCACGGCGACTTCATCACCACCAAGATGGGTGAGGACGATGTGATAGTGGCGCGGCAGAAGGACGGAAGCATCAAGGCCTTCATCAACTCCTGCCGCCATCGCGGTGCGCAAGTCTGCCCGTCCGAGGCTGGCAATGCGCGCGGCTTCGTATGCAGCTATCACGGCTGGTCCTACGGCGTGGATGGCAAGCTTGAGAACGTGCCCTTCGAGAAGGAGCTATATCGCTGCAAGCTCGACAAATCGATCAACGGCCTGATCGAGGCCCGGGTGGAAAGTTATTGCGGTTTTGTGTATGGCTGCTTCGACAAGGATGCCCCCTCGCTATCCGATTATCTGGGCGAGATGAAGTGGTATCTCGACGTGTGGATGGATGCCACCGGCGGCGTCGAGTTGATAGGCCCGCCCAGCCGCTCGGTGCTCGACTGCAACTGGAAGACCCCCACCGAGAACTTCGCCGGCGATGCGTATCACGTAGGCTGGACGCACGCCGCGGGCCTCAAGGTGCTGCCGGGTCCGCTCAGCATGCTCGCCGGTAACGCCGCGCTGCCGCCGCAAGGCGCCGGCATCCAGGTCGCGACGCGCCATGGTCACGGGGTCGGCATTCTCTTCGACGCCGGGCCGGCCCTGCTCTCCGATGTGATCCAGGAAATGTTCGCCTGGCACGCGCGGAAGAAACCGCTGATCGAGAAAAAACTGGGGGCGGCCCGAGCGCGCTTCTACGGCTCACATTTCAATTCCTCGATTTTTCCCAACAATTCGTATCTGTGGGGCACCAACACCTTCAAGATGTGGGCGCCTCGCGGACCGGGCCAGATCGAAGCTTTCACCTGGGCCATCGTCGAGAAGGACATGCCGGCCCACCTAAAGGAGGGCATCGCGCGAACCATGCATCGCACTTTCGGGACCGCAGGCATGTTCGAGGCCGATGACAGCGACAACATGGAGACGATGACGCACCTCAATCGCGGCTTCGTCACGCGCAAGGGCACGCTCAACAGCCAGATGGGCCTGGGTGGAGACCGGATCGATCCGGATCTGCCCGGGGTGGTTGGAGATTCCGCGATCGGTGAAACGAGCTATCGCGGCTTCTATCGCTTCTACCAGGAAATCCTCAACGCCAAGACCTGGGCGGATGTGCACTCCAACAACGCGCGCTGGTTCGAGCCACTGATCGGCGACGCATCGTCCGACTCCGCAAAGGCGGCTGCAGCCTGATCCGCGC
The DNA here is from genome assembly GCA_052387695.1 of Panacagrimonas sp. Classification (GTDB taxonomy): domain Bacteria; phylum Pseudomonadota; class Gammaproteobacteria; order Nevskiales; family Nevskiaceae; genus Panacagrimonas. Next base: position 129,949 of record JBQTIX010000047.1, read on the forward strand.
GTCCACACCAGAGGAAGACAGAATGTCGAACGTCACAACAGCCACGACGGTGGCGGCCAAGGTCAGCGAGGCGGTGCGAACGGAGGGCGAAGCCTTCCTGTTTCTGGAGGCACGGCTGCTCGGGACGGGTCAGGCGCGCGCCTGGCTCAACGAGATGGTGCATCCCGAGGTGGTCTATCAGGTGTCGAGCCGGCAGCTCCGCTCGTCGAAGGACAAGCGCTATTCGCAGCCGGATGAGGTCTTCCATTTCGACGACGATTACGCTGCGCTGGACAAGCGCGTGGCTCAGACGGAGTCGGGTCTGCAGTGGCGCTCGGATCCGCCGGAGACCCTGCTCTACATCGTCTCCAACACGGAAGTGTTCGAGGACGAGCGCCCCGGCGATCTTCGGGTGTATTCGAACGTCCTGATGATCCGCGACCGGCGAGTCTACGAGTCGGACCAGTTCCACTATCGGCGCGACGACGTTCTGCGCCGCGGCGAGGACGGTGCGCTGCGCCTGCTTTCGCGCAGCGTGGTCTACGGGCAACGCTTCGTGCAGGGGAAGAACCTGTTGTTTTTCTTCTAGGACGAATCGAATGGTTATGCCTGGAGCCACTTTGTCTGCTGACGCGCCCGCCTTCGACTTCGTCATCGTCGGGGCAGGTTCCGCCGGCTGCGTGCTCGCACATCGGCTGAGCGAGGATCCCAAGCGTCGGGTGCTACTGATCGAATCCGGTCCGGACCGGCGCGATTTCATCGTGCGCATGCCCAAGGGCTTCGGCAAGCTGATCTTCGATACCAAGCGCGTACGCCGCTTCGAAACGGAACCCGAGGAGGGCACCGGCGGGGAGGCCGAATCCTGGCCGCGCGGCTGCATGGTCGGCGGATCCAGCGCGGTCAATGGCCAGTTCTACACGCGCGGTCAGCCGCAGGACTTTGATGACTGGGAAGCCCGTGGCGCCAGCGGTTGGGGCTGGAAGAATCTGGCGCCCTGCTTCAAGGCTTTCGAGGACCATGAGTTGGGTGCCGACGAGGTGCGCGGCGTCGGGGGGCCCTTGCACGTCAGCACGCACCCGAATCCACATCCGCTGGTCGATGCCTTCATCGACGCGGGTGCTGCGCTGGGTCTGCCCAAGCGTCAGGACATCAACCGTCCCGAGCAGGAGGGCATTGGCTACGTCACGCTCAATATCAAGAACGGCGAGCGTGCCGACGCCTCGGTGTCGTTCCTGTCGCCCGCCGTGCGCGCGCGACCGAATCTCGAAATCTGGGCCGATACTTTCGTTGAACGGATCCTGTTCGAGGGACGGCGTGCGGTCGGGGTGGCCTGTGCGCGCAAGGGCACGAAGCAGGCGGTCCGCGCCCGCGTCGAAGTGCTCGTCGCGGCAGGCGCGATCCAGTCGCCGCAGCTATTGCAGGTGTCGGGCGTCGGCCCGGGCGAGGTGCTACAGGCCTGCGGGGTGCCGGTGGTGGTGGACGCGCAGGCCGTGGGCAGGCATCTGCGTGAACACCGCCTGATGGTCGTGCAGTACCGCATCAATCAGCCGATCAGCCTCAATCCGGAGTTCAAGGGCCTTCGCCTCGTACGGAACATGGCGGAGTACCTGTTCAAGAAACGCGGCCTGATGGCCACCGGCTCGCACGATGCCGTCGCCTTCGTCCGCACCGACCCCTCGCTGGATCGTCCCGATGCGGAGCTGGTGATGGCGCCGTTCCTGGTCAAGCCCGGCAAGCTGAGCATGGCCTTCGAGGACGGACACGGCTTCCAGATTTTCGGCTATCAACTGCGGCCGGAAAGTCTGGGCAGCATCGAAATTCACTCGCCCGATCCGAGAGCGTCACCGCGCATCCGGCCCAACTTCCTGTCCGCCCCCGCGGATCGCGCCATCGGCGCGGGCATCCTGCGCTACATCCGCAGCCTGGTCGCGCAGCCGGCTCTGGCCGGATATGCCCCTGAGGAAACGGCGCCTGGACTCGCGGTGCAATCCGACGCGGAGGTGCTGGATTTCCATCGCCGCTTCGGTGGGCCGGTGATGCACCCGGTGGGGACCTGCCGCATGGGCCCCGAGGGTGTGGGCGCGGTGGACGAACGGCTGCGTGTGCATGGTATCCAGGGGCTGCGTGTGATCGACGCCTCGGTGTTCCCCACGCAGGTTTCCGCACACACGCATGCAGCGACACTCGCCGTGGCATGGCGCGCTTCGGATCTGATCCGCGAGGACGCGCAATGAGCGCTGCACTTGCGCGCTTCAGCGGTCGTGTCGCCGTCGTCACCGGCGCAGCACAGGGTGTGGGCTATGCCTGTGCACAGCGCATCGGACAAGAGGGTGGACGGGTCGTCATTGCGGATTTCGCTGAAGGACCGGCGCGCGAGGCGGTCGAGATGTTGCGCAGTGAGGGTATCCAAGCCCATGCAGTCTGTGCGGATCTGGCTCAGCCCGAAGCCGCCGACGACGTGATGGCAAGGGCGAAGCGCGAATTCAGGCGTCTCGATGTCGTGGTGAACAACGTCGGCGGCACCATCTGGAAGAAGCCGTTCTGGCACTACCAGCCCGACGAGATTCGTCAGGAAGTGGAGCGCTCGTTCTGGCCGATGCTGTGGACCGCGCACGCTGCGGTGCGCGCGCTGCGCGAGAGCGGCGGCGCCATCGTGAACATCGGCTCCAATGCAGTGGACGGCGTCTACAGGGTGCCGTACTCGGCCTGCAAGGGCGCGGTCGCGGCCTTGACCACGGCGCTCGCGGCCGAAGCGGTGGACCTTCGCATCCGGGTGAATTGCGTGGCGCTTGGCGGAACGACCGCGCCGGAACGCAAGACACCGCGTCTGAGCCGCGCGCTCACGCCTCAGGAATCCGAGTGGGAAGAGCAGTTCATGAAACTCATCGTGGGCGAAGACTTGATGGGCAGATTTTCGAGTGCCGAGGAGCAGGCAGCCGTCGTCGCATTCCTCGCCTCTGACGATGCTTCGCATGTCACTGGCGAAGTCATCAATACCGGCCGTCGTGGCCGCCGGCTGTCAGACTTTCTGGAGGTAGTTCCGTGAATGCACCAATCCAATGGCCCAAGGCGGTCAATGAGATTCCCAAGGCGATCTTCACTGATGCCGCGCTGTACGAGCGTGAAATCGAAACCATCTTCCACGGCGCGCAGTGGCATCCCTTGGCGCATCGGGCGGAGATTCCGAACCGGGGCGATTTCAAGACCATGCTGCTGGGCCGCATGCCGGTGATCGTCGCCAATGGCGAGGACGGCAAGATCCGCGTCTTTTTCAACAGCTGCACGCATCGCGGCAACCAGGTGGAAACGGCGAGTTGCGGCAACCGCAAGGCGTTCGAGTGTCCGTATCACCGCTGGATGTTCCGCACCACCGGCGAGCTGGCGGGCTGCCCGGGCACCGAGGAATTCTCGCCGGGCTTCGACAAGAAGAATTACGGCCTGCGCGAGCTGCGCACGGCGGAATATTGCGGCCTGATTTTCGCGACTGCGAGCGCGGACACCCCCGCGCTCGAAACCTGGATCGGAGGCTTGGCGAAAACGCTCGCCGGCGCGCTGGGCGGCGACGGTCGGCTCAAGCTGCTGGGCTATCAGAAGGTGCGCTACGCCTCCAACTGGAAAGCCTATTCGGACAACGATGGCTACCACGCGCCGCTGCTGCACGTGGGCTTCCGTCTGCTCGGCTGGCAGGGCGGACAGGGCTCACAGACGCCGACGCCGAATGGGCATCTGGGGTTTGAATCGCAACTCAAGCCGGTCGTCAATCGCGACTTTCTCAAGGACCCGACCCTGATTGATCTGAAAGCCACGGATCCCGAGAGCGGCTCGCGTATCGCGCAACTGTTCCCGCATACCGTCATCACCAAGCACATGGACGTGATCAACGTGCGCTTCGCGACGCCGATCAGCGTAGATTGCACTGAGGTTCACTACGCCTATTTCTCGCATGTCGACGACAGTGAGGAACTGGTGCGCCATCGCATCCGCCAGTCCTCCAACCTGCTGGGTCCCTGCGGCATGGTCAGCATGGAGGATGCGTCGATCTTTAACCGTATCCATATCGGCAGCTTCACACCCGGCAATGCGGAGTTCCAGAAAGGTGTCAGGCGCACCGACGAGGTGTGGTTCGATGTCAAGCAGAACGACGAGTCCGGCAATCTTCCCAAGTGGGAGTACTACTGCCGGTTGATGGGCTTCCAGCGCAGCGAGGTGGCCTGACATGCTCGGACTCGACGAGACTTCATTGGCGCTGATCGACAACCTGCAGCGCCGCTACATCGAGGCACTGGATCGGCGCGACATGGACGCCTGGCTGGATTGCTTTGCGCAGGACGCGGCCGCAGCGTACTTCTGCATCGCCGCCGAGAACGTGGAGCGAGGCTTGGAAATCGCGCTGATGTACGACGACTGTCGCGCGAGGTTGATCGACCGGGTCACGTTCATCACGAAGGTCTGGGCCGGAACCTTCCAGCCCTACCGAATGCGCCATCTCGTGCAGCGGATCGGAACGCCGACACTTGATTGCGGAAAGTTGAGCGTGGTCTCCAACTTCAGCATCGCGACCACCCCTGAGGGCGGCGGTTCCAGCCTGCTGGCGGTGGGGTACTACGAGGACTCGGTGGTACTCGACCGCGGTGAGCCACGCTTCCTTCGCAAGCGGGCTGTCTACGACACCACGGTGCTGCCGCGGTACATCGTCTACCCATTTTGAAACACTTTGAAGCTCGGATCTGAATCGACAATGAGCCACTCTTCCAACCGGCCGCTGGTCGGCACCGTCATCGGCGATCCCTGCGGGATCGGCCCCGAGGTCGTGGCCAAGGCCTGGTGCAGTGGTAGCGTGCACGAGTGCTCGCGCCCGGTGCTCATCGGCAGCCGCTTCGCAATGGAAGAGGCGGTGCGAAGTGCCGGACTGTCCGCCGAGGTGAGGACGATCGGCTCGGTCGCCGAGTTGAGCGACTCGCCGGGAGTGATCGAGATCCTGGATTCGGGAGCTCTCGATGCGGGCGACATCACCGCCGGGCGTGACAACGCGGAGTGCGGGCGCGCAAGTGGGGTGTGGCTGGACGAAGCCGACCGTCTCGCCCGCGAAGGCGTGCTCGCCGCCACGGTGATGGGGCCGATCAGCACCGTCGCGATGAAGATGGCCGGCGTTCTGGACAAGGTGGTCAAGGTCACGCCGGGCGAAAGCTATCTGTTTCTGGTCAGTGGTCCCTTGCGCGTATCCCATGTCACCGACCACATGTCGCTTCGACAGGTGTGCGATTTGTTGAGCGAGAAGCTGGTCGCCCAGTCCCTGGTCACGCTCGACGAGCGGCTGCGTGCCTGGGGAATCGGCGCGCCGCGGATCGGCGTGGCCGGCTTGAATCCCCACGCGATGGGTGAGGAGGAAGAGCGCGCCATTGCGCCCGGCGTGCGCCGCGCGGTCGCGTTGGGCGTACGTGCGGAGGGCCCGGTCAGTCCCGATGCGATCTTCCGCCAGTGCATCGAAGGCCGCTACGACGCGATCCTTGCGATGTACCACGACCAGGGCCATATCGCGATCAAGACCTGGGGTTTTTCCGGCAATGCCGCGGTCATCATCGGACCGCCTTATGTTCACCTGTCGGTGGCACACGGCACGGCGTACGACATTGTCGGCAAGGGAATCGCCGACCACCGCATGATCCTCAACGCGATGCGCACCGCCGGCAGTCTTGCCGCCGGCGCCGGGTTTCCGAAGGAACTCTGAGGCGCAATGACCACGCGGATGAGAGATGCGCTGGCGACATCCGTACCACGCGCGGTGGACGCCCGGCTCTACCATGATCCGGAGGTCTTCGCAGAAGAGCAGCGCCGCATCTTCCGCGGCCCGGTCTGGTCTTACGTGGCACTGGAGGCCGAGCTCGACGGACCCGGTGCGTTCAAGTCCACGTTCGTCGGCGACACGCCAGTGGTGGTTACGCGCGATGCCGACGGTGCGCTGCACGCTTGGGTCAATCGTTGCGCGCACAAGGGCGCGCTGATCTGCCGAGCCTCGCGCGGTCGGGTGACCGACGGCAGCTTCGTGTGCGTGTACCACCAGTGGGCCTACGATGCGCAAGGCAACCTGCGTGGCGTTCCGTTTCGGCGCGGCCTGAAGGGCGTGGGTGGCATGGCTCAGGACTTTGACCTCGCGCAGCACGGTCTGCAGAAGCTCAGAGTGGCGAGCCTCTGCGGCATGCTGTTCCTGAGCTTCGACGAGAAGGCCCCGCCGCTGGAACAGTTCCTCGGAGAGGCGATGTGTTACTACCTCCGGCGCGTGTTCAATCGCCCCGTCCGTGTGCTCGGCTACGCGCGGCAGAACATGCGCGGCAACTGGAAGCTGTATTCCGAGAACAGCCGCGACGGCTATCACGGCGGCTTGCTCCACCTGTTCTATCCGACCTTCGGCATCTACCGGCCTAGCCAGGAGAGTGCGGGCGAGGTGGACGAGGTCGGTTTCCACAGCGCGTTCACCGTGTCCAAGCCGAGTCAGACCGGCGGCTACGAGAATTACCAGATGGAGGCGAATCGCGAGATATCCGGCGCCTCTGGCGGCACCGAGATGCTGAGCGATCCCAGCGTGCTCGCGTTCCGCCCCGAGTTCGAAGACAACATCGCGCTGCTCATCCAGTCGCTATTCCCTTCGGTCGTCCTGCAGCAGATCCAGAATACGCTGGCCACGCGCCAGATCGTGACGCGCGGCGTCGCCGAGACCGAACTGGTGTGGACCTACTTCGGCTACGCGGACGATGACGAGGCCATGACCCGCCATCGCATCCGCAACATCAACCTCGTCGGTCCCGCCGGCTATATCTCGATGGAAGACGGCGAGGCGGTGGAGCTGTGCCAGAAGGGCACGGCCGGCGCCGATGGCTGGCGTTCATTCGTGGAGATGGGCGGCGCCGACGTGGTCTCCAGGGTCGCTCCGATCGGCCTGGACGAGAACGCGGTGCGCGGATTCTGGAAGGGTTACTTTTCGCTGATGAAGGGCGCGGCGGAGGTGCTGCCATGAGTCCTCCCGCCGCGGCCATGAATGGTGAGCGCCAATTGCTGCTCAACGAGATCGCGGAGTTCAACGCGGCTTACGCGCACTGCATCGACGATGATCGGCTCGAGCAGTGGCCGGAGTTCTTCACCGAAGACTGCGAGTACCGGATCATCCCGCGCGAGAACATCGACCTGGGCCTGCCCGCGGCGATCATGTTCTGCGACAACCGCGGCATGCTCGCCGACCGCGTCGTGGCGCTGCGCAAGGCCAACATCTACCCGGCGCATTACAGCCGCCACGTTCTCGGCTTCCCCGTGCTGCTTGAGGGAGACCCGGCGGCCATCCGCTCGCAGACCAGCTATGTGCTGCTGCAGACCCGCATGGACGGCGAGACGCGCGTGTTCAGCGCCGGCAAGTACGTCGATTGGATGGTGCGCGCGAACGGGCTGTTGCGGTTGAAGCAGCGCAGCGTGGTGTTCGACACGCATCGCATCGACACCTTGCTGGTGACCCCGATCTGATTGCCGACGAGGGAGAGCAATATGAAGTTCAGCAAGAGGGAAGCAAAGCAGTGGGCGCTCGCCAACGTGCGCGACTTCTACATGTGCCCGCTGACGCCCACCACCGCCGACGGCCGGTTCGACGAGGCCGGCATCCGCGACAACGTCGAGGCCTACATCGACATGGGCCTCAACGGCCTGGTGGTCGGCGGGTTCATCTCCGAGTGCTGGAACGTGAAACTCTCGGACTGGGTACGCTATCACCAGGTGGTGGCGGACGCGGTCAAGGGCCGCATGGACCTGTGGACCATCATCCTCGATCCGAGCGTGCACCAGGCGCTGGAGAAGATGGATCTGGTCGAGAAGATGGGCTACGCGGGCGCGGAGGTGATCAATCCGGTCGTGCAGCTGCGCGCCGACGACGAGATCTTCGACTACTTCGCGTACATGGCCGCGCGCTCGAATCTCGCAATCTGCCTCTACCGCACACCGGTATCGGGCAAGGTGATGGGCCTGGAACTGATGGCGCGGCTGGCTGAACTCGACACCGTCATCGGTGCCAAGCAGGGCAGTCTTAATCGTGCAGAGACGCTCAAGCTGCGCCGCTCCCTGCGTCCGGACTTCAACGTCATGGAGCCGATGGAGTCCTTCTACTGCGACGACCTGCGCCGGGGCGGGCAGGTGATCTGGGGCGAGCTGTCCTACATTCTCTATGGCAAGAAGCGGCATCTGATGAAGGAGTACATGGCGCTGTGCCAGGCGCAGAAGTGGGAAGAGGCGCGCGCGAAATCTGAAGCGCTCAACGACGTGCGCCAATACTACGAGGACGTCTTCATCTGGGAGATCGCACGCAGCGGCACCTACGCCTCGGCGCTGGCTACGCTCAAGGTCTGGTATGGCGCCATCGGCCTCAAGACCGGCCCGGTGCTCGCGCCGGTGCGCGATCTGGCCCCGGACAAGGCCGAACAGATCGTCGCCACGCTCAAGCAGCTGGGCGTCGCCTGAGTGCCCGGGCCACACAGGCGATGAGAAACCCCGGATGAGAGTCTGCATTCTCGGTGCCGGTGGGCTTGGCTCGGTGATCGGCGGCTACCTGGCCCGCACGGGTGTGGACGTCACCCTGATCGCGCGGCCTGCACACGTCGACGCGATCCGCCGCAACGGTCTGCGCATCACCGGCCGCGTGGGCGAATTCACCATCCGCGAGCACCTCAGCGCGGTGAAGACGGCGGACGAGGCAGAAGGACATTTCGATTACCTGATCCTGCTGGTCAAGAGCAAGGACACCGAGCGGGCACTCGAGGGCGCCACCGGCTTGCGCCCCAGGGTGGACACGGTGCTGTCGCTGCAGAACGACCCGCTGCGCGCCGACAAGCTGCGCCGCTGGATCGAACCTTCGAAAGTGATCGGTGCAGTGACCCTCGAGGGCGGCACCCTGGTCGGACCGGGTCATGCCGACAACCACGTCACCGCGACGACCACTGCCTACTTCGGCGAACTCGACGGCACCGAATCCCTCCGTGTGCAGAAGCTGAGCGCGGCGTTCACCCATGCAGGCCTCGAGTCCGCGGCCGTCACCAACATCGTGCAGGTGACCTGGGAGAAGCTCGTGCAGATCGCCAGCGCCTCGGGCTGGTCGGTGTCCACCTTGCCGGCGATTCCGGCTCTGTATTTCGTGGACGGCATCAGGATTCGCGAGGGCGCGGAGCATTACGTCCAGCTCACCAAGGAACTGCTCTCGGTCTACAAGGCGCTGGGCTACCAGCCGCAGAATTTCTTCGCGCCGTTCTCGCGCCTGCAGGAGGTTGACTTGCTGTCATTCGAAGAGGCGGTGCAGTCCTCGATCGGTGTCGGCGCCTACATGGAGGCCAATAACATGCGCTCGCGCACCTCCATGCACGACGACCTGCTACGCGGGCGCAAGACGGAGGCCGAGGAGATCTTCCGGCCCTTCATCGACAAGGCCCATGAACTGGGCCTGTCGATTCCCACGGTTACCGCGGTGCATCGTGTGATGACGGTGCTCAACCACTATCTCAAGGACTAGCTCGTGCACCGCATCGCCGTGATCGAAGGCGACGGCATCGGCCGGGAGGTCATCCCGGTGGGCATCCGCGTGATCGAAGCAGCAGCACGGCGCTTCGGCTTCCGCTGCACGTTCGTCAACTTCGACTGGAGCTGCGAGCGCTATGCGGCTACCGGCCGAATGATGCCGGTGGACGGCCTGCAGCAGCTGCGCGCTTTCGATGCGATCTACCTGGGTGCCGTCGGCTATCCCGGCGTACCGGATCACGTCTCGCTGTGGGGCCTGCTGCTGCCGATCCGCCGCGAGTTCGATCTGTACGCGAACCTGCGCCCGGTGCGTCTGTTCGAGGGTGTGCCCTGTCCGCTGGCGGGGCGCAAACCCGGCGAGATCGACTTCGTGGTGGTGCGCGAAAACACCGAAGGAGAATATTGCGACATCGGCGGCCGCCAGTACGGGGGCACCGAGCGTGAATTCGTCGTGCAGCAGGCGGTGCACTCGCGTGTGGGCGTGGACCGCATCCTGCGCCACGCCTTCGAGACAGCGCGAACGCGCGTGCGCAAGCACGTGACGCTCGCGACCAAGTCCAACGGCATTCTGCACGCCATGCCGTTCTGGGACGAGCGTTACGACGCTATCGCAGCGGAGTACCCGGACGTGCGTTGCGACAAGTACCACGTCGACATTCTCGCTGCGCACTTCGTGCAGAACCCGGATCGCTTCAGTGTGGTGGTGGGCAGCAACCTGTTCGGCGACATCCTGTCCGACCTCGGCCCGGCCGTGGTCGGCGGCATCGGAATCGCGGCGTCGGCCAATCTCGATCCGCAGCGACGAAGCCCCTCGATGTTTGAACCGGTGCATGGCTCCGCACCGGACATCGCCGGACAGGGCATTGCCAATCCAGTGGCCGCGATCTGGTCGGCGGCGCTGATGCTGGAGCATCTGGGCGAGGCGGAAGCCTCGGCGCAGATCATGGCCGCAGTCGAGTCGTCGTTGCGCCGACCCGAGACGCGCACGCGCGATATCGGCGGCAGCGCGACCACTGAAGCAGCGACCGGGGCGGTCCTGGAATTCGTGGAGTCGCGACGATGAGTCTTGAACTGAAGGACAGTGGCTTGCTGCGTCAGCAGGCCTTGATCGATGGCCGGTGGTGCGGAGCCGATGCGGGCGCGACGCTCGCGATCCGCAATCCCGCGAACGGACAGCTCGTCGGTAACGTACCGGCGATGGGTGCGGCCGAAACGCGACGCGCGATTGCAACCGCAGAACAAGCGCAGCAGGAGTGGAAGACGCGCACGGCCAAGGAGCGCTCGTTGATTCTGCGCCGCTGGTTCGACCTGATCGTGGCGAACCAGGAGGATCTGGCGGTCATTCTGACCAGTGAGCAGGGCAAGCCGCTGGCCGAGGCGCGCGGCGAAATTCTCTATGCCGCATCGTTCGTCGAGTGGTTTGCCGAGGAGGGCAAGCGTGTCTATGGCGACGTGATTCCCTCGCACCAGTCGCAGCAGCGCATCGTGGTGCTGCGCCAGCCGATCGGTGTCTGCGCCGCGATCACGCCGTGGAATTTCCCGGCCGCGATGATCACGCGCAAGGCCGCGCCTGCGCTCGCGGTGGGCTGCACGATGGTGCTCAAGCCGGCGAGCCAGACGCCGTTCACTGCGCTGGCGCTCGCGGAACTCGCGCTGCGTGCTGGCGTGCCCGCCGGCGTGTTCAGCGTCGTCACCGGCGGTGCGCGCGCGATCGGCGGCGAGATGACGTCGAACCCCGCGGTGCGCGCGCTCAGCTTCACCGGTTCGACGGAAGTCGGACGCGAGCTCATGCGTCAGAGCGCAGACACCGTCAAGAAGCTTTCGCTGGAACTCGGCGGCAACGCGCCCTTCATTGTCTTCGACGACGCCGATCTCGACGCGGCCGTGCTCGGCTGCATCGCGTCCAAGTTCCGCAACGCCGGGCAGACCTGTGTCTGCGCCAATCGCATCTACGTGCAGGACGGCGTGTACGAGGCGTTCAGTGCGAAGCTCGTCGCGGCGGTGACGAAGCTGAGCACGGGAGATGGATTCGGCAGCTTCGACCTCGGCCCGCTGATCGACCGTGCCGCGGTGGAGAAGGTGCAGGAACATGTCGCGGACGCGCTGGCTCAGGGTGCGCAGCTGCTCTGCGGCGGCACGCCGCACGCACTCGGCGGCAACTTCTACGAGCCGACCGTGCTGTCGAACGCGAACGCGAATATGCGGGTGGCCGTGGAAGAAACCTTCGGCCCGGTGGCGCCGCTGTTCCGTTTCCACACAGAGGACGAGGCCATCGCGCTCGCCAACGCCACAGAGTTCGGGCTCGCCGCCTATTTCTACGGCCGCGACCTCGGCCGCGTCTGGCGCGTCGCCGAAGGCCTGGAATGCGGCATCGTCGGCGTCAACACCGGGATCATCTCGGCCGAGCAGGCGCCCTTCGGGGGCGTCAAGCAATCGGGCGTCGGTCGCGAGGGGTCGCGCTATGGCCTCGACGAGTACGTGGAGATCAAATACGTCTGCCTGGGCGGGCTTCATTCCCAGGCTGGAGGATGATGGGTGACCGGCGCCGAGCGTGCCGTTTGGAGCCAGAAACACTTTGTCTTAAAAGGAGCTAGAGGATGGAAACCGCAACACTGTTCGATTTCAGGACTGGCCGTCAGAGCCGTCGCATCTATTCCGAGGAACAGATCTACCAGCTCGAACTGGAACGCATCTTCGGTCGCTGCTGGCTGTTCCTCGCGCACGATTCGCAGATAGCCAATCCGGGCGACTACGTTCGCACCTTCATGGGCGAGGACGAAGTGTTGGTGGTGCGGCAAAAGGATCGCTCGGTGCGCGCCTTCCTCAACACCTGCACGCATCGAGGCAATCGTCTCTGTCGTGCGGATCGCGGAAACGCGCGTGCGTTCACCTGCAACTATCACGGCTGGTCGTTCACCGCCGACGGCGAGCTTGCGGCGGTCCCGCTGGAAAAAGAGGCCTACTTCGGCGAAATCGACCGTTCGAAGCATGGCCTGGTGCCGGTGGCGCAGGTGCAAAGCTATAAGGGCCTGATCTTCGGCAACTTCGATTCCAACGCTCCGCCGCTGGTCGACTACCTGGGGGACGTGAAGTGGTATCTGGACGTCTGGCTGGATGCCATGCCCGGCGGCACCGCGCTGGTCGGCGAGACGCAGAAGATCGACTTTCCCACCAATTGGAAATTTCCGGTCGAGAACGTCTGCGGCGACGGCTATCACCTGGGCTGGGCGCATCACGCGGCGATGCAGGCCGTGCAGACCATGGACCTGGCAGGCCTGCGGGCGGGCAACTCGGACGCGGCCGGGCTGGACATGGGCATGTCCGTCGCAGGTCTCAACGGACACATGGTGCTTGCCGCGCTCGACGGTCAGTCGGGTTATGCGTTCTATCCCAACCCGAAACCCTTCGTCGATTATCTCGAAGCAAACCGCGCAAATGTAGCGGAACGGCTGGGCGCAGTTCGCGCCCAGAAGCTCTGGGGATCGCAGCTCAACATCACCATATTTCCCAACCTGCAATTGCTGCCGGGTTTGAATTGGTTTCGGGTCTATCACCCCAAGGGTCCGGGTAAGGTCGAGCAGTGGACCTGGGCGATGACCGAAAACGACATGCCCCATGACATCAAGAGCATGATCCTGGACAACCAGTGTCTGACCTTCGGACCTGCCGGGCTGTTCGACAACGACGACGGCGATAACCTCGCGGCCTGTACGGAGCAATCGCGCGGATGGCGCACGGCGCAGATGGATTTGTACACACACATGGCTCTGGGCCGCTCGGCGCGGCGCGAAGGATTCCCCGGCGACATCGCCACCGGCCTGGTGAGTGAGCACAACCAGCGCTATTTCTATCGTCGCTGGCAGGAACTCACCGGTGCAGCGTCATGGAAAGACGTGCCCAGCTACAACATTAACCGTCTGTCGACTGAGGGCTGAACATGGGCACGATGGATAATGATGAACTCCAACGCCTGCTCGACCTGCGGGCACTTGAAGATGCGCTCTACCGCGAGGCTCGGCTGCTTGACGAGGAGCGATTCACGGACTGGTTGGACCAAACCACCGAGGACATTGTTTATCGCATGGCATTGACCAGCCGGCGATTCCGCAAAGACCGTGCAGCGCCGCTGGCGCTTGGGTCCGGCTACACATTCAACGATTCCCGTGATCGATTGGCGTTGCGCATCAAGCGTCTGCAATCCGGGTATGTCTGGGCTGAGGATCCGCCGAATTTCGTGCGTCGCGTGGTGAGCAATGTCGAGATGGTACCGACGACGGTGCACGCCGAGATGACGGTGCATTCGGTGATCACGGTTCACCGCAGCCGCATCGACAGCCAGACCCGTTTTCTGGTCGCTGGACGTCAGGATTGCTGGCGGAAAGTGGAGAATCGGTGGTTGCTGGCGAAGCGCGAGATCAGGCTCGATCACAGCACCGTACCAGACACTAACCTGAACGTATTCTTTTGAGGCGGAGATTGGTCGTGCAACTTCTTACGAACCGTGAGCGCGCTCGCGGGCCGAATATTTTTCTAGTGCTGGCCTTCTCGGCAGGGCTGCATGCCTGTGCGGGCCCAGCCAGCACCGGGCCTCAGACGCGGAACGACTGGGGAAAATCAAATGGGAGATTTCGGGCCGAGCTGATCATCACCGACCAGCACGAGCAACTTGTGCGGAATTGGACTGATTCAGTAAGTCGTGGGCGGTATCCGACCATCTCCAAGATCGATCATGTCGAGAGGGGGCAAAGCGTACATGCTGTCTTGCTCTTCTCGAACTGCATCAGGATCAAAGATGGCGGTTGCCCGATGGCTGTTGACTTCTCGGTGACCAAACCCGACGGTACCGAGTACGGCTCCATACCTGATCGAACACTTTGGTCTGGCGAACCACCCGCTAGAGATCTGGTGTACTTGGGTGGGCCTTATATATTTTTCGAGGCGGACCCGGTTGATCCTCTGGGTCAGTACCGAATCACTGCGGTTGTTCGTGATGCAGAGGGAACAGTTTCGGTGGAACTGGCTCAGTCCCTTTTAGTCGACAGCGAGCTGAGCCCCGGCTCGAAAGTCGACAATCCAACTCATCACTCCCAATGAGCACGAACAACGACATCACTTCGGTGTTGGCGGAGACCCGGGTATTTCCGCCATCCCCGGAATTCATTTCGAAAGCTCGCGTCGACGGCGCGACGCTGGAGGCTCTGAGGAAGGATGCTGCGCGAGACCCGGTGGAGTTCTGGGGCGATCTGGGGCGCAGGGAGCTGATCTGGCAGACACCTTTCCGAACGATCCTTGACCAATCTTGCGCACCGAACTACGCCTGGTTCACCGACGGCAGGATCAACGCGTCCTTCAACTGTCTTGACCGCCACCTTGGGTCGCGCGGCGACAAGATTGCGATCCGCTTTGAAGGTGAGAAGGGGGACAACCGCTTATGGACCTACCGGCAACTCCACGCTGAAGTATGCAAGCTCGCCAACGGCTTGAAGTCGTTGGGCGTGACTAAGGGCGATCGGGTGGTGCTCTATCTGCCGCACGTCCCGGCGGCCGTGATCGCGATGCAAGCTTGTGCTCGAATCGGTGCCATTCATTCAGTGGTCTTCGGCGGTTTCTCGTCCTCTTCGCTCAGAGACCGCATCGTCGACGCCAGCGCCAAGGTGGTGATCACCGCCGACGGTGGCACCCGTGGCGGCAACATCGTGGAGCTCAAGAAATCGGTCGACGAGGCGCTGGCGCTGGGCTGCCCGAGTGTTTCGAAGGTCGTGGTATTCCAGCAGACGGGTCACGGCGTGGCGCTGCAGGAAGGACGGGACGTGTTGGCATCTGATCTGTCGGCCAACCAGCCAGCATGGTGCGAGCCCGAGTGGGTCGAAGCCGAGCACCCGCTGTTCCTCCTCTACACCTCGGGCTCCACGGGCAAGCCCAAGGGTATCCAGCATTCCACCGGGGGCTATCTTCTGGGTGCCACCGTCACCTGCCAGTGGGTGTTCGACCTACAGGAATCGGATGTCTTCTGGTGCACGGCCGACGTTGGCTGGATCACCGGCCACTCCTACGTTACCTACGGACCGTTGTCGAACGGCGCCACCATCCTGATGTACGAAGGTGCGCCGACAATCCCCGATGCCGGCCGCTTCTGGAAGATCGCGCAGGACCACGGCGTCACCATTTTCTACACCGCACCGACGGCCATCCGCGCGCTGATGAAGCTGGGCGAGGAGTGGCCGGCCAAGTACGACCTTTCGAAGCTGCGCCTCCTGGGCTCGGTGGGCGAGCCGATCAACCCGGAGGCCTGGATGTGGTATCACAGGGTGATCGGCAAGGAACGGCTGCCTATCGTCGACACGTGGTGGCAGACCGAGACGGGCATGATCATGATGAGCCCGGTGCCAGGGGCGACCGCGACCAAGCCCGGCTCGTGCACGCAGCCGCTGCCGGGCATCTTCGTCGATGTCGTGGATGAGGCCGGCGAGCCGATCCCGGCGCTGGAGGCGGGTGGGTACCTGGTCGTCACCCAGCCCTGGCCGTCGATGCTGCGCACGATCTACGGGGATAACCAGCGCTATTTGGAGACTTACTTCGGGCAGTTCCCGGGTAAGAATCTGTACGTGGCCGGCGACTCGACGCACCGCGACCAGGATGGTTACTACTGGATCCTCGGTCGCGTTGACGACGTGCTCAACGTCTCCGGCCATCGTCTGGGCACGATGGAGGTTGAATCGGCACTCGTATCGCATCCGCGCGTGGCGGAGGCCGCGGTAGTGGGCCGACCGCACGAGGTCAAGGGCGAGAGCGTATTCGCGTTTGTGACGTGCAAGGGTCCGAGGCCGCAGGGCGCGGAGGCCGAGGCGCTCGCCAAGGAGTTGCGCCGTCATGTCGCGAAGGAGATTGGTGCGCTGGCCAAGCCCGACGACATCCGCTTCGCCGATAACCTGCCCAAGACCCGCAGCGGCAAGATCATGCGGCGACTGCTGCGCTCCATCGCGAAGGGCGAGAAGATCACGCAGGACATCTCCACCCTGGAGAATCCCGGCATCGTTGCGCAGCTGCTGGAGAAGTGAAGGCACCAAGATTCTTACGGGCCTTGTTCTCCGGGGACGTCGGAATACTTCGATGGCGCGTCCCCCAATCAAAGCCGCTGGGTAGATCGCTCATGCCCGTGACTCAGACCTCGTCTCCTGTCGTCTCTGACCGTAAACCATGATCGCCGATACAAACCGCTACGCGCTGAAAGGAAAGTCCGCCCTCGTCACCGGCTCGACCAGTGGCATTGGCCTTGGCATCGCCACCGGCCTCGCCGAATCCGGCGTCAATGTGATGCTGAATGGATTCGGGGATGTCGTGGCAATCGAACATCTCCGGTCCGACCTGGCCGCCCGGACTGGCGTCGTCGTTGGCTACTCCGCTGCGGACATGACACAGCCGCGCCAGATTACCGACCTGGTACGAGAAACCGAAGCGTTGTTCGGCGTGCTGGACATTCTGGTCAACAACGCGGGAATCCAGTTCGTGTCGCCCGTGGAAGAGTTCCCCGACGACAAGTGGCAGCAGATCATCGCGATCAACCTCTCTTCCAACTTCTACGCGATCAAAGCGGCTCTGCCGGGAATGAAGGCGCGAGGCTGGGGCAGAGTCATCAACATTGCTTCGGCGCACGGTTTGGTGGCGTCGCCTTTTAAGTCGGCCTATGTCGCCGCCAAGCACGGCGTCCTCGGACTAACCAAGAGCGTCGCCCTCGAGATCGCGGAAACGTCCATCACCTGCAATGCGATCTGCCCCGGATATGTGCGCACACCTCTGGTGGAAGGCCAGATCCGCGATCAAGCGAAGGTGCATCGGAAGTCGGAGCAAGACGTCATCCGGGACGTGATCCTCGCGGCACAACCGAACAAGCGATTCGTCGAGATTACCGAAGTGGCGGAGATGGTGTGCTTCCTCTGCTCTGCGTCCGGAAACTCCATGAGTGGTAGCGCCATCTCCATGGACGGAGCCTGGACGGCGCGCTAGGCAACAATGAAGTCCGAGCAGCGAGCCCGGTGCATTCACGCCAGCGCGCTGGATCGGCTCGCCCACCCGTCAGCAGGTGCTCCGCGCGGCGCGGTCCGACCGCGTCCGCGCTTTCTTGGCCAGCGAGCGCCCGCGGCGGAATAGGCGAACAGGAACACATAGCGCGGGATTCCATGCTTGAGAAATGGGCGCGTTGGCGAAGGGTTTCACCAGTTGCTCTGCACTACCCGGAGCGACGCGCGCAGATCACGGGCTTGATCATGAGGATGTCTCCGGTGTGCTGGGGCGCCGTCTGGGGGAGAAGCTTTCCGGCCGACGGGGTGCCGGTCCATGTGTATTTCGCAATAGTGGGTATCAGCCACGTAAATGCACTGGCTCGGTACCATCACTCGTGCGCATTCGATCGGCATGAGGAGCAATTCGACTGATCGAAGCCCAGCGAGGGGGATGGCATGCAGCAGTACGAAAGAATTCCGGGCAGCGGCGGTGCGCTGGCCGGAATCAAGGTGGTCGATCTCTCCCGTGTGTTGGCGGGACCTTTGTGCACGCAGATTCTTTCCGACCACGGCGCAAGCGTGATCAAGGTCGAACCGCCCGCCGGCGACGAGACGCGCGATTGGGGGCCCCCGTTCCTCGACGACACCGGGGCTTACTTCGTCGGTATCAATCGCAACAAACGTGATGTCGGGCAGCCAAGCTGTGTCCGGCGACCTGAATTGAATGCTTCCGTTAGAACCCCTTCAAGCCGCTTGCAAGGAAACCACGAAGGCTCCCTGCGTTCCGCTGCTCCGCTTTCACTGGGATGACAGTTTCTGCGTTGTCTGTAGCTGAACTGATCATCGGCCAATCCCCGGTTGGGCGGACTTGAGCCGTCTCTACCAATGTCTTGCTGATCCATAAACGTTCGCGCCGTCACCACGCTCTCCTATGACCACCAAGCCGATGAAAAATAATCCGTTCACGCAGGAAGAGGGAGTCATCCATCTGGGCGGGATCGACGCACTGGTGCGTCTTAGCCTCGACCAGGTGCGCACCGATGCCCGGCGCGGCCTCAAGACCGGAATGTTCATCTCCGGCTATCGCGGCTCTCCGCTGGGAATGTTCGACGCCGCGCTGCAGAAGCAGGAAAAGACGCTGCTCGACCATCACGTGCATTTCGTTGACGGCCTCAACGAAGACCTCGCCGCCACGGCGGTCTGGGGCACGCAGATGCTGCACGCGGTCGGCAAGCAGAAGTTCGATGGCGTCACCGGCATGTGGTACGGCAAGGCGCCCGGCGTCGACCGGTCCGGCGATGCGCTCAAGCACGCCAACTACACGGGTATCGACAAGAACGGTGGCGTGCTGGCCATCGTCGGCGACGATCCAGGCTGCAAGTCGTCCTCGCTGTGCAGCCAGTCGGAGCCGATGCTGATGCACGTCGGCATCCCGTCGCTGTATCCCGGCACGGTGCAGGAGGTGCTGGACTACGGCTTGCACGGCTACCAGATGTCGCGGCTGGCGGGCCTTTGGGTGGGCCTGAAGATGGTGACCAGCGTCGCGGACGGGACCGGCACCGCGCTGATCTCGCCGGACCGGCTTCAGTTCATTGATCCTGATATGACATTCGACGGCAAGCCGTTCTCGCCACGCATGAACCTCGGCATGAACGTGCGCGCCGAAGCGCTCGAGATGGAGCAGTCGCTCTACACGCGCAGACTGGAGGTTGCCAAGCGCTACGCGGCGGCCAACAAGCTCAACAACGTCGTCTTCCCAAATCCCGAAGCGTGGCTCGGCATCATTACCGCCGGCAAGTCCTACAACGACCTCCGCCAGTGCTTTCTGGAACTCGGACTGGACGACGATGCGTTGCGCCGCTACGGCATCCGCATCCTCAAAATGGGCATGCTGTTTCCGATGGAACCCAAGATCGTGCGCGATTTCGCAAGCGGCCTGGAGGAAATCCTGATCATCGAGGAAAAGCGGCCGTTCCTCGAAATGTTCGCGAAGAACGTGCTGTACGGCATGACCAATGCGCCGCGCATCGTCGGCAAGTACGACGAACACGAGCAAGAGCTGCTGCCGCATTTCGGCGAGTTCGAGCCGGATGTCATCGGCCGTGCGCTGACCAAGCGGCTGTCGCGCAAGACCCGTGTCGAATCGGCGGACGCCTGGCTCAAGCGTGTGGACGAAATCCACGCACGAAACAAATTGGCGACGACGACCCGCACCGCGTGGTACTGCTCCGGCTGTCCGCACAACTCGTCGACGCAGGCCCCTGAGGGCAGCGTGGTCTCAGCCGGTATCGGTTGCCACACGATGGCGATGTGGATGAACCGCAACGTCGTGATGGGCACGCACATGGGCGCTGAAGGCGCGCAGTGGATCGGCATGGCACCGTTCACCGAGGTGCCGCACATCTTTCAGAACATCGGCGACGGCACCTACTTCCATTCGGGGCGGCTCGCGATCGAGTACGCCGCCGCGACCAATGTCAACATCACCTACAAGCTGCTCTACAACGCTCACGTCTCCATGACCGGCGGCCAGGAGGCCATGGGCGGGCGTGGCGTGGCCGATATCGTGGGCGAGCTGCTCGCGGTGGGCGTCAAGCGGGTGCTCGTCACCACCAACGAGCCGGAGCGCTATTCGAGCATCACCCTGCCGGCCTCCACCGAGGTCTGGCACCGCGACCGTCTCGACGAGGCGCAGCGCGCGCTGGCCGCAATTCCCGGCACCACCGTGCTGATCCATGACCAGGAATGCGCCGCCGAGCTGCGCCGTGCGCGCAATCGTGGCAAGGCCGAGGAGCCGGCCGAGGTCATCGTCATCAACGAGCGCGTCTGCGAGGGCTGCGGCGACTGCGGCGTGAAATCCAACTGCATGAGCGTGGAGCCGGTGGCGACCGAATTCGGTCGCAAGACGCGCATCCACCAGTCGTCCTGCAACAAGGACTTCTCCTGCGTGAAAGGCTTCTGCCCCTCGTTCCTGACGATCACGCCCAATGCCGAGCCGGCAACGGATGGGAAGAAGAAGAAAAGGGGTCGGATTCCCGCGCTCGAGCGCGCCCTGCCCGAGCCGGTCAAGAAGGTGGACGACTCGCTGGGCGTCGGCATCCACGTGATGGGCATTGGCGGCACCGGCTCCGTGACGGTGGTGGCGACGCTGGCCAACGCGGCGCGGATCGAGGGCAAGCACGTCATCGGCCTCGACCAGACCGGCCTCGCGCAGAAGGGGGGCGCGGTCATCTCCGACATCAAGATCTCGCACAAGCCGTTCAATGGCTCGAACAAGATCTCCGATGGCCGCACCGACCTCTACCTCGGCTTCGACATTCTCAATGCGACGGACCCGAAGAACCTCGACAAGTGTCTTCCCGAGCGCACCATCGCGGTGATCTCGACCACGCAGACGCCCACCGGCCACATGGTGGCCAACGGCAAGGTGACGTTCCCGACGGTGCCCTCGCTGACGGACGGCATCGACCGCGTCACGCGCAAGGAGCACAACGTGTATCTCGACGGCCAGGCGCTCGCGGAGGGCCTGTTCGGCGACGCGATGGCGACCAACAACTTCATGGTCGGCGTGGCCTTCCAGGCCGGCGCGATTCCGCTGAAGTCGGAGTCCATCGAAACGGCGATCCGTCAATCCGGTGTCGGTGTCGAGCAAAGCGTGGCGGCCTTTCGCTGGGGCCGCATGGCGGTGGTCGACCGTGCGTTCGTCGAGGCCGAGATCGCCAGCTACAAGCCGAAGATCGTCAGGCAGGAACTGTCGGCGGCGGCGAAAGCGATCATCGAGTCCGTCGGCGCGCAGGGTGAAACCCGCCGCCTCGTGGAAGTGCGCGTTCCGGAATTGATCGAGTACCAGAACGAGGCCTATGCGCGGCGGTACGCGGAGATCGTCAAGCGCGTGGTGACTGCCGAGGCGCTGGCGGTGCCCGGCAAGAGCGGTCTGTCGGAAGCTGTCGCGCGGTTCCTCTACAAGCTCATGGCCTACAAGGACGAGTACGAAGTGGCGCGCCTGCATTCCGACCCGGCGTTCCGGGCGGAACTCGATGCGATGTTCCCGAACGGGTACAGCGTCAAGTACAACCTTGCGCCGCCCGCGATCTCGAAGAAGGACCCGGTCACGGGGCACCTCATCAAGCGCCAGTTCGGAGCCTGGATGGGTGCTGCTTTCGGCCTCATGAAACGGTTCAAGGGCCTGCGCGGGGGGGCGCTCGACATCTTCGGCATGACGCATGAGCGGCGGCTGGAGCGTCAGCTCATCGAGGACTACATCCGCCAGCTCGACGGAACGCTCGCCACGCTTCGCCCGGAAAACTACGCCAGCGCCGTGGCGGTGGCCAGCGTCCCGGATCAGATTCGCGGGTACGGCCACGTCAAGCTACAGAGCATCGAGCGGGCCAAGGTCGACAGCGTCGCCATGCCTGGCGCTAAGGAGCCGGCGAAGCGCGAAACCGCGTGAAACGGTAGACGGCTGAACAGAATCAAATCAGATCAGACTCGTGGAGGAGAACCAATGAGCAGGACGGCTTTGGTAACAGGCGGAATGGGGGGCTTGGGCGAGGCGATCTGCCTCAAGCTGGCGGCGATGGACTACACGGTTGTCACCACGCATTCGCCAGGCAGCAAGAAGGCAGCTGAGTGGCTAGCGAGGATGCGTGACAAGGGCCAAAGGTTTCACGCTTATGCCTGTGATGTGAGCGACTACGAATCCTGTATCGCCTGCGTCAAGCGCATCGAAGCCGAAGTGGGGCCGGTCGATGTGCTGGTCAACAATGCCGGAATCACGCGGGACATCACGTTCCGCAAGATGGTGAAGGCTGACTGGGACGCGGTGATCAAGACCAACCTCGACAGCTGCTTCAACATGACCAAGCAGGTCGTCGAGAGCATGGTCGGTCGCAAGTGGGGGCGCATCATCAACGTCTCGTCGGTCAACGGGCAGAAGGGCGCGTTCGGCCAGACCAACTACGCCGCTGCCAAGGCCGGGATGCACGGCTTCACCAAGGCGCTGGCGTTGGAGGTGGCCAAGACCGGCGTCACAGTGAACACCATCTCTCCGGGGTATATCGGAACGGCGATGGTCACGGCCATCGATCCGGAGGTCCTCAACAGCAAGATTCTTCCCCTGATTCCCATGAGCCGTCTTGGAAAGCCCGAGGAAATTGCCGGGCTGGTCGCCTACCTCAGCTCAGAGGAGGCGGCCTTCGTGACGGGATCCAATATCGCGATCAATGGCGGCCAGCACATGCACTGAAAGGGACTGCTCTCACCGCAGGACGCTCCGCGATCACAGGCAACCCTGCGTCAATCGGGGTTCCGCAGTTGGATGGGTTCGTTGTCGAGGTACCGCAGCCTTGCTGGCCCTGACGACTCGAAAGACGGGCGCGGTTTTACTCGATAGCTTTGCCCCATTTCTCGAACCTCGCGGGCTGCGGTTGAAGTGCCGGAAGACGGGTTTGCCTCCAGTCAGCAATCACATAGCAGTTCTATTTCGCGCAAGCGCTTCGCCCGAGCCCCTCGGCAGCAGATTGAAGCGACCGCACCAGGGATGAGTCGATATGGGTTTTCTCAAGTCATTGTTCGGTGCCAAGGAAGCGAAGTTCGTGGAGGTCGCACCCTTTGGTGCGCGTTACGAAGTTCCCAGCGGCCAGACCATGCTGGAGGCCGCCCTCAAGAACGGCGTTCCTTTTCCGCACAACTGCACCGTGGGCACCTGCGGCTCCTGCAAGTGCAAGCTCAAGGCCGGCCGGGTCAGCGCGCTGACCGACTTCGGCTACACGCTCTCGCAGCAGGAGATCGCCGCCGGTTTCATCCTGGCCTGCCAGGCTATCCCGAAGGACGCGCTCACCCAGGTCGAGGTCGAGAGCGCGGCCACCGACGCACCGAAGCCGGAGAAGTTCACCGGCAAGATCGTGGCCACCGAGGATCTGACGCACGACATCAAGAAGATCACGCTCGAGCTTGACCGGCCCGTGAACTTCGTCGCGGGCCAGTACGCGAATCTCAAGTATCCCAACGTCCGGCGCGCGCGTAATTATTCGTTCGCGGATGCACCGGATCGCGAGGGTCGCAAGCAGGTCAGCTTCTACGTCCGCAAGGTGCCCAAGGGCGCGTTCACCGAAGACCTGTTCGCGGGCCGACTCGCCGACGTGCCATTCGACATCGAGGCCCCGCACGGTGCATTCCACCTGCACCCCGGTTCCACGCCGATGATCTGCATCGCTGGCGGCTCCGGCCTGGCGCCGCTGATGAGCGTGCTAGAGAAGGCGCGCAAGGATCGCGTGAAGCGACCCTGTGCGTTCCTGTTCGGCGCGCGCACCGAGGCGGATCTCTACTGCCTCGAACAGATCAAGCAGATCGAGCAGAACTGGGCCGACACGTTCGTGTTCATGCCCGTGCTCTCGCATGAGCCGGCCAACAGCGCCTGGAAGGGTGCGCGTGGCCTGGTCACCCAGTTCATCACCGACGCGATGCCGGGTATCGACTGGGCGCAGGCCGAGGGTTACATGTGCGGCCCACCGGGCATGATCGACGCAGGCATCGCCTCGATGACCGAGGTCGGCATGAACCTCGAAAAGATCTTCTACGACAAGTTCACGGACGAGAGCCACATCGCGAAGATGCCGTAGTCGAAGAACCCGCCTCCACCGGCTGGGCGCGGTCGTGCTTTTGCGGCGAGGCGGCTTCCCGGCCAGGCGATGCGTCAGCGTGTGTGCCGAGGGGCAGCTCGGCGACGATCAGGCAGGGGCGCGGCGTACTCGCCGCGCTCGCTTTTCTGGCCTGGGTAGAGCGCCCGCCCTGAGCCGCGCGAACGGCCCAGCACTTCGTCCGGGCCTCAGCCCTGCTCGACGAGCCACGCGCTGATGCGCGCCCACTGCTGCTTCAGCGTCTTGGAGCCCATGAACAGGCCGATGTGCCCGCCGGGTGCGAGCTCCTTGCGGATCAGCTCCTTCGGCGTGCCCACGAGGTTCTCGGCGTTGAACACCTGGTCGGGCGTCGTGATGTCGTCGTCCGCGCCGGCGAGCAGGTACACCGGCACGGTGATGCTCTTGAGCGAGATGCGCTCGCCCAGCGCCACGAACTCGCCGCGCGCCAGCCGGTTGAGCTTGAACAGGTGTTTCACCGCTTCGAGATACATGCGGCCGGGCAGGTCGACGACGTGCTCGTACCAGCGCGAGAAGTGACGCGCGCGCTCCACGTACTGCGGATTGGTGATGTTGTCGAACAGGTCGATGTACTTGCCCCAGTAATGCTCGTCCGGGTGCATGTTCTTCCAGCCCTGCAGCATGAAGCGCCCGCGCATGCGCCCACCGCCCATCACCACCAGCGAGCGGTAGAAGCTGAACGGCGTGCGCTTCGCCATCTTCGTCACCGGGCCGTGGCCCGCGTGCGCGTCGATCGGCGCACCGGCCAGCACCAGCGACACGGCCTTGCCGGGGAATCGCGCGGCGTGCATCGCCGACAGCCAGCCGCCCTGGCACAGGCCCACGAGATGCGCGCGCCCGCCGACGGCGTCCATCGCATCGTTGAGGTCGGACAGGTACTTGTCGATGCCGAAGTTGCGCATCTCGTGCGTCGCGCTCTTCCAGTCCGTGACATACACGCGCTTGCAGCCGCCGGCCTTCAGCGTCTGCACCAGGCTCTGGCCGTCCGCGTAGTCGGCGATCGTCGAAGGATGTCCCGCGTAGGGCGCATCGACGATGACGGGAATGGCGTCGGCCGGCGCGTCGTCGTCGGAGAAGTCGCGCAGCAGCATCGTCTGCGACTCGAACGCGAGTGAGTGCGGCGTGACCCAGTCCGGACGCTCAGGGAACGTGATGGCGCCAGCGTGGCGCACGTACGAGAGCCAGTCCCTGGGCAGGTTGCGGCCTCGCTTGCGGATCTGCCGCGCCCATTCCACCGGCCAATAGGCGGGGACCGCGAGCAGGGCTTTCTGGAATTGGGTGCGTTCGGCCACGGGCAGGTTGCTCATTGATGCGGATGCGAGTGCAGGTTGCTCATTGATGCGGATGCGAGTGCAGGAAGTGTGGGGGGATTGAAAACCGCGGAGGCACACAGGGGAAAAGACAGGATGCGGAGGAAATCGTCAACCGGAAAATCCTTGCCAACTTTCTGTTCCCAAGCGCCTTCGCGGTGAAATACCTTGGGGAGCGGCTACGCTTCATCCGCATGCATTGCCGCGCTCCACGGTCGGCGATGCTCGGACGTGGTCTGGGCGGCGTTGTCGGTGTCGAGGAATTCGTGCACGAGGTCGGCCGCGATCTGCGGCTGCGCGATCACGAACAGGTGGCCCTCGTCCATCACCTCGAGGCGCGAATTCGGGATCAGCTTGGCCAGGATATGGCCGTTGATGGGCGGGCAGATCGGATCGTCCGCGCCGACGAGCACCAGGGTCGGCTGGCGCAGCCGCCACAGCCACAGCGCGCTGGTCCAGCCGGTGATCGCGCCGAGCTGCAGCATGTAACCCGCGCGGCTGGGCTTGCGGATGCGCGAGGCGTAGTCGCGCGCCAGCGCCTTGTCCCAGCGGAAGCGTCCGCCGTACAGGCGACCGGCTTCCTTTTCCATGTTGCCGGGCTTGAGGTAGCGCGTCGGGGTCAGCAGCTTCCAGAACACCGAGGGCGCGGCCGGCCAGGCAATCGGAGCGCCGGCCATCGTCGCGCACAGCACGAGACGGCGACAGCGGCTGGGCGCGGTGTGCGCAAACTGCTGCGCGAGCGCGCCGCCCCAGGACACGCCGATCACGTCCGCGCGCTCGTGGCCCATCTTCTTGAGCACGTGCACGGCCAGGCGCGCGATCGTGCTCATCCGGTACGGGTAGGGCGGCAAGGTGGAGCCGCCGATGCCGGGCATGTCGAAGCTGATGACCTCGACCTTGCCGAGCGCCGCGACGAAGGGTGTGAGCAGTTCGAAGTTTCCGCCGATGCCGTTGAACAGCAGGATCGGCGCCGGATCGGAGGTTCCGGGCCAGTGCGCCACGCGCAGGGTCATGCCGCCGACGCTTACCTCCTTGAGCAGGAGCTTGCGTGGCGGCGGGTGCAGGACGTCGGGAGCGTTCAAGGGGGTCTGGAAGTCGTGTTGTGAGGGTGGGGGCGTCGAAGTCCGGGCGGGAGCATGACCTCAGGCTCGCACGTAATCGCCCGGCGCAGCGCCGATCGGCGGGTTTCTGGCGCTCCCCGGAAGCTTCGAGGCCGGTTTCTTCATGCCATGCCGCTCGGAGGCCCACTTGATCCACAGTTCCCACCAGCTGCCGCTGATGGCCCTGGACTGCGCCAGCCACTCGTGCGGATCCTCGGGCAGCACTTCTGCGGTCTGGTACGAAGCCTTGCCCTTGCCCGGCGGGCACACCAGCGTCTGGATGTGGCCGCTGTTGACCAGCACGAACTGCGACGGGCCCCCGAGAAGGTTCACCGACTTGTAGCAGGCGTCCCAGGGCGTGATGTGATCGGTGCGGCCGGCGACGACGAAGCTCTCGACATCGACCTTGCCGAGATCCACCTTGGCGTCCGGCAGTTGGTACACCTCGCCATTGCCGAGCTCGTTCTTCGCGACCATGTCGCAGAAGTCGTGGTGCAGTGCGGCCGGTAGCCGCGTGCTGTCGCTGTTCCAGTACAACACGTCGAACGCGGCCGGCTTCTGGCCCATCAGGTAGTTGTTGACCCAGTAGTTCCATACCAGGTCGTTGGGCCGCAGCCACGCAAACATCTTGGCCATCTCATGGCCGTGCAGCACGCCTTCCTTCTTCGAACGCCGACGCGACTGGGCCAGACCGTCCGGCGTCAGGAAGTAGCCCATGTTCGTCTTCTCCATGCCGGAGATGTCGAGCAGGGTCACGTTGAGCGTGAGCGTGTTGACGGTGTCGAGCTTGCCCTGGTGGGCGTAACGGCCCAGCGCCACTGCGGACGTGAGGCCGCCCGCACACAGGCCCATGAAGCTGACCTTGGAGGCGCCGCTGATCTCCATGGCGGCGTGGTGCGCCTCCTCGAGTCCGCGCACGTAGTGGTCGAGCGACAGGTGAGCGAGTTCCGGCCCGGGGTTGCGCCAGCTCACCATGAACACCTGGAAGCCCTGCTTCACCGCGTAGTTCACGAAGCTGTTGCCGGGCGACAGGTCGAGCACGTAGTACTTGTTGATCTGCGGTGGCACCACCAGGAGCGGGATCTCGAAGACCTCCGCGCTCTGCGGCTTGTATTGCAGCAGCTCGAGCACCTCGTTGCGGAACACCACGTCACCGGGCGTGGCCGCCACGTTGCGGCCAACTTCGAACGCGGTGCGATCCACCATCGAGATCATGCCGCCATTGTCGAGACGGTCCGAGAGGAAATGCTGGAAACCACGCATCAGGCTCTTGCCGCGCGTTTCGCGCACCCGCTTGAGCACCACCGGATTGGTCAGCGGGTTGTTGCTCGGGGCGAGCGCGTCCACCAGCATGGTGGCGAGGAAGCGTGCGGCCGAGGCGTCGCGGCCCTCCAGTTCCAGTTCCTTGACCAGCGCGTAGGCTTCCTGGCTTGCCGCGATGTAGACCTTCACCAGCGCGCTCGACCAGCGGCTCGCCTCCCAGCCGGCATCGGTGAATCGCTTGTCGCCGGCGGCCGGGGCCACGTCGGACTTGCCGCGCAGGATGCGCAGGAATTCCTTGGCGAAGCCCGCGATGTGCCGGATCGGCAGGGTGGGATTGCCGCGCAGGCGTCCGAGGATGACCAGCGCCAGGCGCAACATGTCGGAACGCGACGGCGGCGGGAGCAGCTTGGCCCTGCGCGAGCCCTTGGTCTTGGCCATGTGTTCTCTCCTTCCTAAATGCTGTGTTGTACGACCGCGATGCCGTTCATGCCCTGGGCACGAGCATGACAAGCAGTTCGGCGATCAGCGCCGGCTTGGCCTCGTTCTCGATCTCGACCGTGTATTCCTGCGTCAGCAGCAGCCGGCCCTTGTCCTTGGGCGCTGCCGCCAGCAGCGTGATGCGTCCCCGCACGCGGCTGCCGGACTTCACGGGCGCCAGGAAGCGCACCTTGTCGAAGCCGTAGTTCAGGATCGCGCCGGCGTCGGCCGGTGCGGCTGGCAGCTCGAACAGCCAGGCCGGCAGAAGCGACAAGGTCAGCATGCCGTGGGCCACGGGACCGCCGAACGGACTTTCCTTGTTTGCGCGCTCAACGTCGGTATGAATCCACTGGCCGTCGCCGGTGCACTCGGCGAACGCCTGGATCCGCGACTGGTCGAGCGTGGTCCAGCCGGTTACGCCCAGTTCTTCACCGACCCTCGCGGTAATGTTCTGCATCGTCAAAGCGGACATCGATCTCTCCTCGAATGTGAGTGATGCAAGAAGGCTCAAGTCCGCCCCACCAGGGATCGGCCGATAATCAACTGCTGGATCTGCGTCGTTCCCTCGTAAAGGCGTAGCAGGCGCACATCACGGTAGAAGCGTTCGACCTTGTACTCGCTGATATATCCGGCCCCGCCGTGGATCTGCACCCCGCGATCGGCGACCCGCCCCACCATCTCGGTGCAGTACAGCTTGGCGCAGGAAGCCCGCATGCTGACGTCCGGGTCACTCGTGCCGGACGGCTTCCGGTCATAGCGCGCGGCACAATCCTGGACCATCGACCATCCCGCCAGCAGCTCGGCCTGACTGTCGGCGAGCAGGGCCTGTATCAGCTGGAAGTCTCCGATTCGGCTGCCGAACTGCTTGCGCGCACGTGCGTAGCCGATGGATTCGTCCAGGATGCGTTGCGCCATGCCACAAGAGATCGCGGACATGTGCAGACGGCCGCGATCCAGCACCTTCATCGCGGTCTTGAAGCCGAGCCCTGGCGTGAGACCGACAATATTGGCAGCCGGTACCCGGACGTTCTCCAGGATGACGTCGCAGGTCTTGGTGCCCCGCTGGCCCATCTTCTTGTCGGGCTTACCCAGGCTCAGTCCCGGCAGCCCGGCTGGCACCACGAAGGCGGAAATTCCGCCGGCGCCGGGCCCGCCGGTACGCGCCATCAGCGTGAACGCGCCCGCGCGCGGAGCATTGGTGATATAGCGCTTGGTGCCACTCAGCACGTAGTGGTCGCCTTCCAATACCGCGCGGGTCTTGAGCGAGGCGGGGTCGGACCCAGCGTCGGGCTCGGTCAACGCGAACGAGATGATCAGATCACCGCTCGCGATCCGTGGCAGGTATTCCTGCTTCTGCACCTCGGTGCCGTCCATCAGGATGCCCTGCGATCCGATGCCCACGTTGGTGCCGAACACCGAGCGGAACGCCAGCGCTGTCTGGCCGATCTCGTAGCAGACGCGGCATTCCTGGAGCATCGAAAGACCGATACCGCCATAGGCTTCCGGAATCGACAGACCGAAGAGCCCCATGGATTTCATGCTCTGGATGATGTCGGCCGGGACCTCGTCGCGTTCCTCGACCTCGTCCTCGGCCGGTACCAGCCGTTCGCGGACGAAACGCTGCACGGTGTCGAGAAGCAGGTCGAAGGATTCGGCGTCGGTGGTCATTGGGCTCCGCTCAGGTCTGACAAAACAGGAATTCGGCTCAACTGCGCCCGCTCAGCTGAAGACCGTGATCTTGGTATTGGCGCGGCCCAGCTGAAGACCGAACGGGAGCGGATCATTCCAGTGGAATTGAGCAAGCGAAGGGTGTGGATGCGACATGGATTATGGTTTTAGGCAGGCGCGCGGAGGAATCAGGAAGCTGGACTGACCTTGGCGGCCCCGCTGGCAACGAGTCGGTCAATTTCGCCCTCGGACAGCCCGAGCTGAATCAGAACTTCCCGGGTGTGCTGCCCGAAGCGGGGGGCCGGCGTGCGCGCCTGGCCAGGGGTGCGAGAGAGCTTCACGGGAACGCCCGTACCAGTCTGATCGGGACCGAGTTCCACGCGCATCTTTCGATGCGCTGTGTGGGGGTGCGAGAAAGCTTCGGGCACCGAGAGCACAGGGCCCGCGGGGACGCCGGCCTTCAGCAGGCTCTCGCACAGCGCGGTAGCATCGCGTTGCGCCAGCGCTGCCTCGATATACCTGCGCAGCTCGACTCGGTTGACGGTCCGGTTGCCGTTCCTGCGGAACCGCGGATCGTCCACCAGCGCCTCGAGTCCGACGTGCTCGCTGAACTTCCGGAACTGGCCGTCGTTGCCGATCCCGATGAAGATCTCCTCGCCGTTTCGTGCGCTGTACTTGTCGTAGGGCATGATCGTGAGATGCCCGCTGCCCACCAGCTGCGGCTCGCGGCCATCCATGAACCAGTTCGCCGCATGGGGATGCAGCAGGCTCAGGGCGGTGTCGTACAGGGTCAGTTCGATCGCCTGTCCGCGTCCTGAGAGAGTGCGCTCGGTCATGGCCAACAGGATCCCGATCACGGCATACAGGCCGGTGGCCATGTCGACGATGGAGATGCCCACCCGCGTACGCCCCGTCGCCGGTTCGCCGTTGACGCTCATGATGCCGCACATCGCCTGCAGCACCGCGTCGTAACCGGGCATGCCGCCGAGGGGCCCGTCGTCGCCGAATCCACTGATGCGCGCATAGACCAGGCGGGGGAAACGAGCCTTTAGCATCTGCTCGTAGCCGAGGCCCCATTTCTCCATCGTGCCGGTCTTGAAGTTCTCGACCAGCACGTCGGCATCCTCGAGCAGGCGCAGCAGAACCTCTCGCGCCTCGGGCTGATTCAGATCGAGGACGACATCGCGCTTGTTACGATTGACGCCGACGAAGTAAGCCCCGGTGTCGTCGAGGAACGGGGGCCCCCAACCGCGCGTCTCGTCGCCGGCGGGTGGTTCGACCTTGATGACGCTTGCGCCGTGGTCGGAGAGAATCTGCGTGCACAAGGGTCCCGCCAACACACGGGAAAGGTCGACCACCTTGATTCCGGCCAGCGCACCGCCGCTACCCGGAATTCTTTCGTACTGCTGCATGCCATCCCCCTCGCTGGGCTTCGATCAGTCGAATTGCTCCTCATGCCGATCGAATGCGCACGAGTGATGGTACCGAGCCCGTGCATTTACGTGGCTGATACCCACTATTGCGAAATACACATGGACCGGCACCCCGTCGGCCGGACAAGGTCTCTTCGCTGCGTCGCGCTGAGTCGATGATGCGGCGCGTGGGTGCAGGCGCCTGTGGAATGGTCGAATGCGCCCCGGTGTTGCATCTTCAGGAAGCCGGCAGCTCCCCAGGCGGCGTCCAAACACTCCGGAGAAATCCTCATGATCAAGCCCGTGATCTGCGCGCCGTTGCGCACGCCGGTGGGCCGTTTCGGCGGCGCACTGAAAGACGTTCCCGCGCAGGCCCTCGGCGCCACTGTGGTGCGCGCATTGTTCGAACGAACCTCGCTCCCAAAGGCCCTCGTCGATGACGTGCTGTTCGCCCAGTGTTACGGCACCGCGGACGCGCCGGCACTCGGACGCGTGGTGGCGCTCGATGCCGGACTGCCGGTCGAAGTCGGCGGTCTGCAACTCGACCGTCGCTGCGGATCGGGACTGCAGGCGATCGTCTATGCCGCCATGCAGGTGGCTACCGGCGCGTCCCAGGTCGTGATCGCCGGGGGCGCCGAGTCCATGAGCAACGCGCCCTACTACTCCTCGCGACCACGCTGGGGCACCCAGGGTGCGGAAGGCGTGATGTTCCACGACGCGCTCGCGCGCGGTCGGATCACGGCCGGCGGAAAGAATTACCCGGTGGCCGGCGGCATGCTCGAAACGGCGGAAAATCTGCGCCGCGAGTACCGGATCAGTCGCGAGGAACAAGACGAGCTGGCGGTTCGTTCGCACCAACGCGCCTTGGCGGCCCAGCGCGACGGCCTGTTCGACCCGGCCATCGTGCCTGTGGAAGTGGCTGCCACCAACGGCACGAGCGTCATCGCCGTGGACGAGCATCCGCGTGCCGACACCACCCTCGAGAGCCTGGGCCGCCTCAAACCGATCCGCCTGGGCCAGGATCCGGAAGCCACCGTGACCGCCGGCAACGCCAGCGGCCAGAACGACGGGGCCTCGGCGTGTATCGTCACCACACCTGACATCGCCCGTGAATATGGGTTGCGCCCTCTCGGGCAACTCGTGTCCTGGGCGGTGGCCGGCGTCGAACCGGCGCGCATGGGTATCGGCCCGGTGCCGGCCACCGCCAAGGCCCTGCGCAACGCCGGCTTGACGCTGGCGCTGATCGACCTGATCGAGCTCAACGAAGCCTTTGCGGCGCAGGTCCTCGCCTGTACCCGGGAATGGCAGCTGACCCCAGCCGACTTTGATCGGCTCAACGTCAACGGTTCTGGTATCTCCCTGGGTCACCCGGTGGGTGCAACGGGCGGGCGTATCCTTTCGACCCTGCTGCATGAAATGGATCGCCGGAACGCGCGTTACGGCCTGGAAACCATGTGCATCGGTGGTGGCCAAGGCATTGCCGCGATATTCGAGCGGGTTGGGGGATAGTGCGTTGAACCCCGCCATCAACAGGTAGAGGACCGATGAATCGATCCAGATCAATAATCGGCGTCATTGGCGTTGGCACCATGGGCAGCGGCATCGTCCAGCTGTTCGCCCAGGCGGGTCACACGGTCCGCGTGTTCGACGCATTCGCCGACGCCGTGCCCAAGGCTCTGGTCTCGGTGCACGCCTTGATCGAGAAGGGTGTGGTCCGTGGACAATTCACCGCCGAACAGGGAGCTGCCTTCAAGGCCGAGATCCGGCCCTGCAAGACACTTGAGGAACTCGCCGATTGCGACGTGGTGATTGAAGCCATCGTCGAGGACGTGGCCGCCAAGCGTGCCCTGTTCATTGCGCTGGAGAACATCGTCTCGCGGCGGTGCATCCTCGCCACCAATACCTCATCGCTGACTGTCGCCGAGATCGCGGCCGGGTGTCGTCACCCTGATCGCATCGCCGCGCTGCATTTTTTCAATCCGGTGCCCCTGATGAAGGTCGCCGAGGTGGTCCCCACGGTGAAGACCGCGCCCGAGACAGTCGAGGTCCTGCGGGTACTCGTAGAGCACGCCGGCCACCGTGCCGTGGTCGCCGCCGATCAGCCCGGGTTTCTGATCAACCATGCCGGTCGCGGTTACTACACCGAGGCGCTACGTCTGCTCGAAGATCAGATCGCGGACGTAGCCACAGTCGACGCCCTGCTGCGCGATGCCGCCGGCTTCCGGATGGGCCCTTTCGAATTGATGGATCTGACCGGACTGGACGTTTCCGGCAAGGTCATGGAATCTATCTACGAGCAGTTCCAGCAGGAGCCGCGCTTCCGTCCATCCTCTCTGGTGCGGCCACGCATTGCCGCGGGACTGTATGGACGCAAGTCAGGCGCCGGCTGGTACAGCTATGACGCGCAGTCCAAGCCTGTGAGCCTGCCGCCGCCGCAAGCGGTGCCCACTCTGCCATCTGGCCTGAAGCTGTGGATAGAACCTGCGGCGGTGCAACGCGACGCGCTCGCGGCGCTCGCGGAGGCTGCCGCGGTGAGGCTCGTGTCTCAGTCCGCCGATGCCGACCTGATCTTGATCCAACCCTGGGGCCTGGACGCGACCACGGTCTGCGTCGAAGACTCGCTGGACGCCACCCGTACCGTCGCTCTCGATCCGCTGGCGGGTCTAGGCAAGCGCCGCACGCTGATGCTCACGCCGGTGACGAGCACTGCGGCGCGCGACGCTGCGCATGCGCTATTCGGTGGCGGTGACGTTCCGGTGAACATCATCAACGACAGCCCGGGCTTCGTCGTGCAACGCGTGCTCGCGACCATCGTGAACATTGCTGCGAACATCGCGCAGCGCGGCATTGCCTCGGTGGCCGACATCGAGGATGCGGTCCAACTCGGTCTGGGCTATCCGCACGGACCGCTGGCCTGGGGCAATCAGATCGGCGGCCAGAACGTGCTGACCATCCTGCGAAACATGCAGGCGGTCACCGGCGATCCGCGTTATCGCCCCAGTCCCTGGCTGACTAGGCGTGTCGGGTTGCGACTATCCCTGCTCACGCCCGAAGCCTCTCGCTCGTGAGTGAGATCGACCTCGATCTTCTGCGCCAGTGGGTCGGCCGCGAACGCACGCTCGTGGACGACCTGCACCCGTTACCGGCGCAAGCGCTTTCCAAGGCGCTCGATCACAGCAGCCCACTGAAGGCGGGTGGCGTACTGCCGCCGAGCTGGCAGTGGCTGTACTTTCTGGACGCGCCCTCGGCCTCGACCACCGCGCCTGACGGGCATCCGAAACTCGGCGAGTTCCTGCCTCCCGCGCCGCTACCTCGCCGCATGTGGGCGGCCGGCGCGATGCGGGTCGAACGTCCGCTGCATCTCGGCACACAAGCAACGCGTCGATCGGTGATCCGCTCGGTCGATGCCAAATCCGGCAAGTCCGGTTCGCTCGTGTTCGTCACGCTCGACCACGAGATCTCGCAGGGCGGGCGGCTCTGTGTGCGCGAGGAACAGAACCTGGTCTATCGCGAGATGCCGTCCGGTCCCGCGCCGTTGCCACCGGGTGAGGTCGCGCGGACGGATGCCGACTGGTCGCGCGGCATCACGCCCGACCCCGTGCTGCTGTTCCGCTACTCCGCACTGACCTACAACAGCCATCGCATCCACTACGACCGACACTACGCGGTGGAGCGCGAGTTCTATCCCGCGCTGGTCGTGCACGGCCCATTGCTCGCTACGCTCCTGCTCGATCTCGTCAGGGCTAACCTCCCCGGTGCACCGATCGCGGACTTCCAGTTTCGCGCTGTGCGTCCGACCTTCGACACGCATGCCTTTACCGTGAACGGCAAGCGCGAGGGCCAGCAGCTCAAACTGTGGAGCGCGGACCACGAGGGAAACCTCTGCATGAGCGCAACGGCGACCCTGTCATGAGTGCAACGTTCCCCATCTGGCGCTCGATGCTGTTCGTTCCCGCGCACGTGCCAAAGTTCGTGGACGCAGCGCACACGCGCAGCGCGGACGCTTACCTGCTCGATCTCGAAGACAGCGTTCCGCTGGCGCAGAAGGCCGAGGCGCGCGCCGCACTGCCCTCTGCCGTGGCCAAGGTCTCGCAGTCCGGCGCCACTGCGCTCGTCCGCATCAACACCGACGACGCACTCACACCGGACGACGTCAACGCCGCTGTGATTCCCGGCGTGCGCGCACTGATGGTGCCCAAGGTTGAGTCCGCCGCGCAGGTGCAGAAGCTCGATGCGCGCATCACCGAGCTGGAGCGCGAGCGCGGCATCGCGCCCGGCCAGATTCTGCTGATCGCGCAGATCGAGCATGTCCGCGCCCTACCGCAACTCGACGAGATCGCCGGCAGCTCTCCACGTGTGATGGGCCTGATTCTCGGCTCCGAGGATTTCTCCGTTTCCGCGGGTGCAGAGCCGACACCGGAGACGCTGTACGGTCCCAACCAGCAGCTCGTGTTCGCCTGCCGCCGCGCCGGGATTCTTCCGTTCGGCTTCCCCGGCTCGATCTCGGTGTTCCGCGATCTCGATCTTTTCCGCCAGCTCATCACGCGAGCGCGTGAGATGGGTTTCGTCGGCTCGTACGCGATCCATCCGAACCAGGTGCAGGTGATGAACGAGTTGTTCGCACCGCCCACCGCGGACGTGGCGCACGCGCGCGAACTGCTCGCTGCCTACGAGGAGGCCGAGGCCCAGGGCCGTGGCGCGCTCGAATTCCGCGGCCGAATGGTCGATATGCCGGTGGTGCTGCGCGCGCGTGAATTGCTGCGCCGCGCCGAAGCGATCCACACGGGCGATTGATCAAGACTATTCCAACGACGATGACTGCCGCACTCCACACCTCTGCCACCCGCCTGCTCGGCCAGTTGCGCCGCGCGCTCGATGGGGCCACCACCACGCTGGCGCAGCGCTGCGCCGTCGAGAACCGACTCGATGCCAAGCAGCTCGATGTCGAGCAGGTGCCGAGCTTCGAGCTGGCCTGGGCCAATGCCGAACTGCTCGCGGCCGAGCGCGCGCTGCAGTCACTCGATGCCTGCACCGGCGAGCTGGACCGGTGTCTCGTGCTGATCTTCGCGGTGGAGGCCATCACGCTCGTACGTGATCGTTGCGAGGCGCTGTACGCGGAACTCGATCTGGCTGGTGAGGCGCTGTTCGCCATCACACGCGATCCCGAGCTGCGCCGGCTGCAACGCGAAGTCCTGTCCGGCGCCGCACTTCACGAAGTCGCCAGATTGCTCGCCGTCGATCCCACGGCGCTCGGTCGCGTGCGCCTGAGCGAGGAGCTGGAACTGGTCCGCGCCCAGTTCGCGCGTTTTGCGGCAGAGGCCGTCGCGCCGCTCGCCGAGAAGATTCACCGCCACGACCTGATCGTGCCGGAGGAAGAACTGCTCCAGCCGCTGCGCGAGATGGGCGTGTTCGGTCTGTCGATCCCCGAACCCTACGGCGGCACGGCACCGTCCGAGGGTGAGGACAGCCTGACCATGATCGTCGTCACCGAGGCGTTGTCGCAGGCCTCGCTTGCGGCAGCGGGCAGCCTCATCACCCGCCCCGAGATTCTGTCGCGCGCCCTGCTCGCCGGCGGCACCGAGGCGCAGAAGCAGCGCTGGCTGCCGCGCATCGCCCAGGGCGATCCGCTGTGCGCCATCGCCATCACCGAGCCGGACTACGGGTCCGATGTCGCGAGCCTCAATCTGCGCGGCACGCGCACCGAGGGCGGATGGCGGCTCAACGGCGCCAAAACCTGGTGCACCTTTGCCGGCAAGGCCGGTGTGCTGATGGTGGTCACGCGCACCCATCCGGATCGAGCGCTCGGTTACAAGGGCCTGAGCCTGCTGCTGGCGGAGAAGCCGGGCTACGAAGGCCACGACTTTGATTATTGCCAGGACAGCGGCGGGCGCATGGTGGGCCGCGCGATTCCGACCATCGGCTACCGCGGCATGCACTCCTTCGACGTCTCCTTCGAGAACTTCTTCGTACCCGATGCAAACGTCATCGGCGAAGAAGGCGGGCTCGGCAACGGCTTCTACTACGCCATGGCCGGCATGATGGGCGGGCGCATGCAGACCGCCGCGCGTGCCAGCGGCGTGATGCGAGCTGCGCTGCTCGCCGGCCTACGCTACACCGAGGAACGCAAGGTGTTCGGCGCGCCGCTGTTGAGCTATCCGTTGACCGGCGCGAAGCTCGCGAAGATGGCGGCGCGCTATGTCGCCAGCCGTTACCTCACCTATGCCGTCGGCCAGTTGATGAACGAGGGCGGCGGACGTATGGAGGCGAGCCTGGTGAAGCTGTTTGCCTGCCGCTCGGCCGAGCTGGTCACGCGCGAGATGCTGCAACTCCACGGTGGCATGGGCTACGCCGAGGAGGTCGCGGTGAGCCGCTACTACGTCGACGCGCGCGTGCTGTCGATCTTCGAGGGCGCGGAGGAAACGCTGGCCCTGAAGGTCGTTGCGCGCAGCCTGCTCGAAGATGCGCTGAAGCCGAAGGCGGCCTGAGATGACTCCCGGAATCCTGCAGGGTTTGAGAGTCGTTGAGGTCAGCGCCTTCGTTGCCGCGCCGCTCGGTGGCATGACCTTGGCGCAACTCGGCGCAGACGTGATCCGCATCGATCCGCCGACAGGCGGGCTCGACTATCGCCGCTGGCCGGTCACCTCGGACAACACCAGCCTGTTCTGGGCCGGGCTCAACAAGTCCAAGCGCTCGGTTGCCATCGACATCAACAAGCCGGAAGGCCGCGAGCTGGCGCAGGCCCTGATTACAGCGCCGGGCGAGGACGCCGGCATCCTGCTCACGAATTTTCCGCCGCGCGGCTGGCTGGAGTACGAATCACTGAAAGCCAGGCGCGCGGACCTGATCCAGCTCACGATCCAGGGCGATCACAAGGGCAGTTCGGCGGTGGATTACACGGTGAATCCGAAGGTCGGGATTCCCTACCTGACCGGTCCGCTCGGGCACGAGGGAGCGGTGAACCATGTGCTCCCGGCCTGGGACCTGATCACCGGCCAGATGGCCGCGGTCGGTCTGCTCGCCGCAGAACGCCATCGTCGCCGCACCGGTGAGGGGCAACATATCAAGCTCGCGCTTGAAGACGTGGCTCTCGCAGCGCTCGGGCATCTGGGTTTCATTGCGGAGGCTCAGCTCGGACAAGAACGTCCGCGCTACGGCAACGACCTGTTCGGCGCCTTTGGTCGCGATTTCGTCACCGCCGACGGCGTGCGCATCATGGTGGTGGGGCTCACCTCAAAGCAGTGGCGCTCGCTGTGCATAGCGACCGGAATTGCAGACGCTGTGAAAGCGCTTGCAGCGCGGCTCGGCATGAATCTCGATCTGGAAGGCGAACGTTTCAAGGCCCGCGATGAGATCGCCGCGATCATTGGTCCCTGGATTTCCACCCGGCCGCTGTCCGATGTCGCCGCGACGTTCGACGCGCAGTCCGTGTGCTGGGAGCGTTATCAGACCGTGAAACAGCTCGTCGACAGCGACCCTGCTTGCTCCGAAGCAAACCCCATGTTCCGCAACGTGGCGCAACCCGGCATCGGCAACCTCCTCTCGCCCTCTACTCCACTCGATTTCGCCTCTGGCCGTGCGCCTGCTCAGCCGGCGCCTCGGCTTGGCGCGGATACCGAGGAAGTGCTTTGCACCGTGCTTAGCCTTTCATCTTCGGAGATACGTCGCTTGCATCACCAGGGCGTCGTCAGAACCTGAATCCACCCTGGCGCAATACCATGAGCGTGCCCGGCGCTTAATATCGACGGAGCGTGATGGCGGGCGTAACCATTCGCTCACCACCCTCTGGCGGTCTATGAGTTGGGCGTCTTGACCCGAGCGACGACGAAAGTGCTAATTCGGGAACGAGCACATACGTTCTTGGTATTTCCACGAGCCTCCACCATCTAGGCATCGATCAATCGACCGATAGTCGCGATTGAATTCATGAGCCGCCAGCAGAAACAGCTCGTGAGCGGCAGCAATTACGACGATCACGGCAAGGCACCAGAGGAGCATCTGGAGTATCCCTTGGAAGAGATTCATCGGCGCCCAAAGCGAAGCGTAAGCCTTTACCGCGGAGGACTGCTCCAGGACCGGAATCTTGGGATTGAGCTTCTGATTAGCGGCCATTGCCAATACCTCCATCCAGATGTGTGCGGCGTTTGAGAGATAAGACGCCGCGTTCTGAGGGCGCCATGACGTTTGGGTCGATCCCCTCCGGATCTCCCCCCGACAGCTCGTACGTTCCAGTGTGGCACAGCCCGGGGCCTTGATCAGGATCATGGCTCGTCACTTTGCGCATCGGCGTTGCCATTCAAGGCATTTCCGGACAGCCATCCCGGATGCGTGGTGGCGATGCGGTAGTACATCGTCGGAAGGATCAGCAGCGTGAGTCCGGTCGAGGTTACCGTGCCGAAAATCAGCGACGTGGCCAGACCGGCGAACAGCGGATCGGTATAGAGGATCAGCGTTCCCAGCGCGACGGTCAGTGCTGACAGCATGATCGGCCTGAAGCGGACGGCACCGGCGAGCTTGACCGCTTCCTCCAGCGGATGGCCCGCACGTTGGTAGTCGCGAATGAAGTCGATGATCAGCAGCGAATTGCGGATGACCACACCCGCCAGTGCGATGACACCTATGGCAGACCCCATGCTGAAGTTGATGCCGAGCAGCCAGTGCCCGGGGAATACGCCGATGAACCCGAGTGGAACTGCCGTCATCGCCAGCGTCGCGAGCATGAACGACCGGTACGCCGCCACGAGCAGAAGGTAGATCAGCGAAAGGCCGGCGATCAGGATCATGCTCATTTCACCCAGTGCATCGAGCGTGAGTCGCAGCTCTCCGTCCCAGAGCAGTTGGTACCCATCCAAAGAACTCGGCGCCTGTGCCCGCAGGCCAAGATTGC
The DNA here is from genome assembly GCA_052387695.1 of Panacagrimonas sp. GTDB lineage: Bacteria > Pseudomonadota > Gammaproteobacteria > Nevskiales > Nevskiaceae > Panacagrimonas. The sequence goes on from JBQTIX010000047.1 coordinate 170,238, forward strand.
CGGTGCGCAGCACCTTGCCGCCCGGCAGGTCCAAGCCGTCCAGGTGGCGATTCATGTCGAGGATGACGTAGCCCGCTGCAGTGCCCGATACGTCGGAGGCCACAAAGCTGTAGGGCTCGTTGTCCTTGCGCAGGATTGGCCGATCAACATGCGTCCGTACGGGCTGCACGAGTTCCGAAACCGGAATGCGCAGGCCCTGTGCGTTGACCACGTACACCCGATCAAGCTGCTGCGGATCGAGATCGTGCCCGCGGGGCACCTGAACCAAGATGGGCACCGGCGCCCGCTCGCCTTCGATGCGCGCCTCGGAGAGGACGCGCGTGCCGAGCAGGTTACGCAGTGTTTGCTCGACGGCCGTGGCGGTGACGTCGGACAACATCGCCTTCTCGTGGTCGACCTGTAGATCGATACGCGGCGCATCAACCGATTCGGAGTCGTAGATGTCCACCACTCCCCAGGTCATCTCGAAGCGTTCACGCACCTGGGCGACCAGTTGTCGCCGCACCTCGGCATCCTCGCCATAAATCTCGGCCATGACCGTCGCCGCACTGGGTGGTCCGGCCGGCGCATCGCGTAGCGTGACATCCAGGCCCGGGTAGGCGCGTCGCAATTCGACCGTCGCGGAGCGTAGACCTGCGATCACCGAAGACGAGGTCGTTTTACGATCCTTCTTGTGAATCAGCGTGACCGTGATTTCGGCGAGGTGTGGCGCCTGACGGCTGCCGGCCCCACGGATCTGCCCGGCAAAGTCCACCACCGGTGGCAAGCCGACGTAGCTCACCCAGTTCGCGACCACCGGCTGATCCCGCAGCAGCGCGCCGACGCGGCGCACGACCTCGTCGGTCGTTTCGATCGGCGTGCCTTCGGGCATGTCGAGCGTGATGCTGAAATTGTTGCGGTCCTCCTTGGGCATGATGGCGAGCATCACGCTGCCGGACGAAGGCGGACCACCGGTCCCCGCCGGGCGTATGAACGGCCAGACCGGCTGCATCAGCGAGACGAGCAGGGCGAGCGCGGTCGCCGCGTACAGCGTCTGGCGGCGCCGACGATCGTGCAGCAGCGGCGTCAGAATCCTGAAATAGCGGCGATGCAGCGCGGTGGACTGATCCGCGTGTGCATGCGGTTGGACGTGCCCGCGCAGCCAGCGATGGCAGGCCCAGGGCACGATCATGTACGCCAGCAGCAGGGACAGCGCCATCGTGATCTGCACGTTGAACGAGATCGGCTCGAAGTAGGCCCCGTTCATCCCGGTGAGCAGGTTCAGCGACGCGAACACCAATACGACCGCGAACGTCGCGATGGTCGTCGGGGGTCCGATCTCGTTGACCGCCAGCACCGCCTGGCGGCGAGGATCGACACCGGTGCGCTGCTGGTAGCTACGGTAAATGTTCTCCAGCACGACGATGCTGTCGTCCACGATCATGCCTAGCGACAGGATGACCGCGAACAACGAGAGGCGGTTGATGGTGTGGTGAGTCAGCAGATCCAGCAACAGGGTCAGGCACAGGATCAGGGGCAGCACGAAGCTGATGATCAATCCTGCGCGCAGGCCGAGAAACGGCAGTAGCGTCAGGATCACAGTGCTGACCGCTACGGCGAGATCACGCAGTAGGTGATTGACCGTGTCGTCGGCTTTGGCGCCGTCGTCGCGGGTCGTGACGACGTGCACGTCCGCCGGAATAAATTGCTGGCGCAGCGTCTCGACGGCGGCCAGCACCTCGCGTGCGGTGGTGACCGCGTTCGTGCCCGGCTTCTTGGCCACCGATATCGTGACGGCCGGCATTTCACTGGCGACTTGCCCAATCCGCGGATCTCCGGGACCGAAGCCCAGTCGCACCAGGGAGTCCCGCTCCTGCGCCGGTCCGTCGTGGACGGTCGCGACGTCATCGACGTAGATCACGCGGCCTTGATGGACGCCGACCGCCAGCCTGCGCACCTCGTCGGCGGATCGCAGTTCACCGCGCAACTGCACGCGCAGGGTCCGCCCCGCGCGCACGGTAGTGCCGACTTCCGCGGCCGCATTTCCATCGGCCAGTGCGGCCAAGCCCTCGCTCAGGGTCAGGCCGAAGGCTTCGAGGCGCGCCGGATCGGGCTCGACGCGAATCTCGCGTGAGGCACCGCCGTGCAGCTCGACGCGCGACACCGAGGCAATCGAGTTGAGCCTCTCGACGACACGCTCGGCCAGACGGCGCAGGGCGTAGTCGTCGTAGCGCTCCGAGGCCAGCGTGACCGTGACGACGGCAATGTCATCGGCATCAATCCGCTTGATCAGCGGCGGTGCAACCTCCGGCGGCAGCAGCGCTTGGACACCGCCGATGCGCTGGTACACGCGCACCATGGCTTTTTCCTTGTCCACGCCGACGTCGAACTGGACGGCGACTCGCGCCTGTCCCTGCATCGCCGTGGAATAGGTATGGTCCACGCCCTCGATCTCTCGCAGGGCGCGTTCCACCGGCGCGGCCACGAGGCGCTCGACATCGGCAGCGGATCGGCCTGGAAGCGTGTAGAGCACCTCCGCACCCGGGACCAGAATCTGCGGATTTTCCTCGCGCGGCGTCAGCGTCGCCGCGATCCATCCGACCGCCAGGCAGAACAGCACGAAGACCGGTGTGAGCTTGGACTCGATGAAGTAGTCGGCGATCCGGCCAGCCGAGTTGAGTTGGCGTTCGCGCATGCCCGGCCTGCTAAGGCGTTTGCCGCTTCAGGCGATCACCGTCGCGAACCGTCTCGGGCACCTGCGCCAGCACCGTCTCGCCCGCCTGAAGCCCCGCGGTGATTTCGGTCAGGGCGCCGTCGTGCCGCCCGGTGCGCACCCAGCGGAAGTCGAGCCGGTCTTTCTCGCTCACGACGAAAACTCCGGTCAGTCCACCGCGCTGTGCCAGCGCCGCGTCCGGCACGCGCAGGCCGTGGGTTTCGCCGACCTTGAAGCGGCTGCGTCCAAACAGTCCCGGCGTCAGGCCCGCCGCATCGTCCAGTTGCAGCTTCACCGTGAACCGCCGCGTCACCGGATCGCCCGACGGAACCACCCGCAGCACGGTCGCTCGATAGCTTTTCCCCGTTGCATCGATGTTCACCTGTGCCACGTCGCCGACGGCGATGTGCTGCACCTGCGACTCCGCCGCCGCCGTCTCGAACAGCAGCGCGGTATCGGATTCCACCACCAGCAACGGTCGGCCGGGCGTCACCAAGTCACCGGCACGGGCGGGCCTTTCGGCGACCACGCCATCCACCGGGCTGACAATCTCGGTGTAGCGGAGCTGAGCCTGCGCCGCGCTCAGCGCTGCATCCTCGGTGCGCAACAACTGGTCGGCCGTATCACGTTCCAGTTGCGCCTTGCGCCGCGCGGCGTCAGACACCAGGCCGCGCGCCAACAAGGTCTGCGTATCCACCAGCGTGCGTTCGGCATCGCGCAGCGCGGCTTCGCGCAGCGCGCGCTGTGCTTGGGCCTGCTGTACGGCCGCTTCCTGATCCCGAGCGTCGAGCTGGACGAGGACCTGGCCGCGGCGAATGTGCTCGCCCTCGCGCACGCTGATCGCACGGACATAGGCCGGAAGGCGCGAACTGATTTCGACTCGCTCGTCGGAAACCACCGAGCCCACGGTCTGGTAGTCCTCGGCGAGCCGTTCGGTGGCGAGGCGTAGGGTCGGCAGATCGTGCTCGGAGGGCGCTCGCGCCGGATGGGGCTGAGGATCGCCGCAGGCCGCAAGACATGCGGAGAACAGCGAGCAAAGGATCGCGGCGGGCACGGGCCGTTTCATTCGTCCCCCAGGCTCCACGTCAGGCTGAGCTGGGACTGCCACACACTGATATGCGTTTCTATGGTCTGATCCTCGGGATCTTTGCTCACGTCGAAGCTCAGAAGTCCTCCCTGCAGCACCGTGGGCGTCGCGCTGCTGAAGGCGTTGGTTTCGCGGATCGTGTTTTTGATGGAGTAGATCAACGCCCAACCCAGTTCGAGTTGTGGCGAGAGCTTCCAGGACAAACCGAGCGCCGCGTGACGGTCCGTGATGGCGGGCGCGAAGATCTTCGGCAGCGTCTGGTCTCGCACCAAAGGATTTCCACCCCAACTGAATCCGGCCCGCCACGTCAGCCGGTCATGCCCACCCTGGTAACCGATCTTGTAGACATCGATCGTGTCCCAGCCGAATCCAGGGCCGCCGGGCGCGCCCAGACAGGCGTCGAGATCGGGTGGGCTCTCCAGATTGCGAGTGAACAGACGCGGGACGAAGCAGTTATCGGTGAAGCGTTGTGGCTCGACCTGATTGGCAAGGGGTCGGATGTCGCCGTACCGCACCTGCTCGTAGTCGAGGAACAGCCGGTGGCCGTCGATCACGTGAAACTGCAGTCCGAGGTTGAGGACGGGTGCGAAGTCGAGCGAGCCGCCGATGATGGCACCGCGGTACTTGTTGAAGTCCGTCTGGTACAGACGCGTCTGGTAGGCCGCTCCGATGCCGATTCCGTGGCCCAGTTCCCACAGCACACCGATCCGCGCACCGCCTCCATAGGAGTAGTCGAGCCCGCGGTTGGTCGTGTGCTCCGGAGAATTGGAGAACGCCGCAAATGCTCCGAGCCCCCGAATTTCGATCCGCTGCGCGGCGAACACCGGCGCGATTCCGACCGACAGATTCGGCAAGACGCGATATGCCCAGTGCGCAGACACGAGGACCTGCGTGAGGTCCACGCCGAGCGTCGTGCCGCTACGACCACAGAGCCCCGACGGGTCGGACAGGGCTGACAGCGGTTGCCCGCCAGCGAAATCCCCGTCGCAGCGCGCGTCGAGCGTTGGCACGCCGCGCGCCAGGGTGGCCGAGCCGCCCTCTGAAAGCGCCTTCAATCCCGACGCTGATACGCCCCAGCCGACGGCGGTCCGGTCGTCCAATCGCCAGTTACGAGCGAACGAAGGAATGGGAAAGACGCCGGTGACGGATGTGTTGCGTCCTGGCTTCAGGTCCAGCAGGCCGAAGGGTGCGTTGTCGCCGAGCGGGCCGGCTCGATAGCCGCCGTCAGGAATCGTGATACCGAGTTCGGCCGTGCGGGTGTTGCCCAGCCACGCGCCCGCCGCCGGGTTGCGCAGGGTGGCCGAGGCATCCGACGCCAGCGCTGTGCCCGCGCCGGCCATGCCCAGTTGCACCGCGCCGGTACCGGGCGAGTTCATGCCGTTGGATGCGGCTGCTTCGCCTGCAAGCCATAGGAGCGCCACGCCGGCGGTCTGCCCCGATCGTCGCAGCCAGCCGCGACTCGGGCGCGTGGTCACGCGGCGGGTCCCACCATGCGTTCTGCCGCGTCCATGGACTCAATGAGCGACCGCAGCGTGCGTTGGAGCGCGCGCTTGTCGGCCGCGCTTAGGCTCCCGAATGCAGCCTTCACGATGGGCTCGAACCGCGCCGCATAGGTCCGGACCAGCGTGCGGCCCGCGGCGGTTGCGACGATGCGGCGGCGGCGCGCATCGCGTGCGTCCTGGCTGACCCGAACCAGCTTCTCGGAGGCGAGCACGCTGAGGATGCGCGTCATATTCGCGTGGTTCTGACCGACCTGCTCGGTCAATGTCGAAGGCGTCGTGCCTTCGTCGCCACTGGCCAGCACCACGATGAGCGTGTGGTAGGAGCTTTCGGTGAGGCCGGTCGGTCGCAGGACCGGATCGATGAATGCGGTGATGCCGAGGCTGGCGACGCGGATCAGCCGCATCAGCGTTACATCCTCGATCGAGAACTCGGGAACGCCCTCGCGCCAGCCCTTGGCACTGGCATCCACGGCGAGTAAGCGGTCTTTTGTTTTCATAGGCGCGGCACTGATGTGACACCAATGTAATATTAGTGACGACGCTGGGCAATGGTTTTGAACTCCGGAAGGCGACACAGAAGTCGCAGCATCTCGTCGAGACGCGCGGGGGTCCGCTACCGGCTCAGCTACGGATTAAGTCCATCGGCCGCTTCCGGGCTCTGACCGCGGCTCGAAAGACGAGGCGAGACCAATCACGATCGCTCAAGAGCTCGCGCTTCTATCATTTCCGGACATGCCACCTACCAATAACGGCTTCTGGCAGCAGCAAGCGGCGGCGGAAGTTGAACCGGCCAAGCAAACGGGTCCGCCGCAGTTACGGTCAGCCTGCCTTACGCGTCAGGCGCACCATCATCTTGGAGTAGCCGCGCACGAAGTTGGACTGCACGATTTCCGGCTCGCCGATGACCGTGATGTCGTCGAAGCGCGCGAGCAGTTCCTCCCATAGGATCTTGAGCTGCAGCTCGGCCAGGCGATTGCCCATGCAACGGTGCAGGCCGAAACCAAAGGCCATGTGCTGGCGCGCGTTGGGACGGTCGATGATGAAGTCGTCCGCGTTCTCGAACTTGCTCTCGTCGCGGTTGCCGCTGCAGTACCACATCACCAGCTTGTCGCCCTTGCGGATGAACTGCCCGCCCAGCACCGTGTCCTGCGTGGCCACGCGGCGCATGTAGGCCAGCGGCGTCTGCCAGCGGATGATCTCCGAGACCATGTTGGGGATCAGCCCGGGATCGGCCTTGAGCTTGGCGAACTCCTGCGGGAAACGATTGAGCGCCAGCACGCCCGCACTCATGGAGTTACGCGTGGTGTCGTTGCCGCCCACGATCAGCAGCGCGAGGTTGCCGAGAAACTCCATCGGCCGATTGATCAGGTCACGCGTGTCGGGGCTGGACTGCATGAGTGTGATCAGGTCGAAGCCCGGCTTTTCGCCCGCAGCAAGTCGCGCAGCCTTGTCGTGCCAGAGCTGCATGAACTGGCGCGCCATCTCCGGCAGACCGGTGAAGATCTCGTCGGCCGTGCTGGTGCCGCCGGTGGCCTCGACGCTGCCGGAGGCCAGATCAGACCAGTACACGAGCTTGTGGCGCTGCTCGTAGGGGAAGTCGAGCAACGTGGCGAGCATGCGCGCGGTCAGTTCGATGGAAACGGCGGACACCCACTCGAACGGCTGGTCGGTGGGCAACTGGTCCAGCACCTCCTGCACGCGTGAACGGATCAGCCCTTCCATCTCCTGCAGGTTCTTGGGCGCCACCACGCTCTGAACCGCCTTGCGCTGCTGGTCGTGGCGCGGCGGGTCCATGGCGATGAACATCTCCAGCGCCAGGCCCTCGGGCGGCTCGCCCATGATGATGAAGGGCTCAGCGGAAAACCGTTCGTGGTCCTTGTCGACAGTCAGGATGTCGTCGTAGCGCGTGATGGACCAGACGCCGCCGAACGGCGTGTGGCCCTGCCAGTGCACGGGCGCCTCGGCGCGCAGCCGCTTGAAGTACGAGGTCCACAGCCCCTGGCGGTTGAGGAACGGGCTGGTGGGGTCGATGCGCTCGAGCGGCAGGCTCTCCACCGGCGGCAGCGGCGTTTCGACCATGACCGTGGCCGGCGTCTTGCGCAGCACGCGACGGCGCGCCTTCTGGTACAGGTGCATGCCCTTGATCTGCGCATCCATCGGCACGCTGGCCTGCACCTTGTCGAGCGCGCGGTTGAGCGCCTGGTCGGCCCACTCGGGCATCGCGGTCTTGATCATGACGGGGGCTCCGGGGTCAGGGGGTGGGGTTCAGAACTGGTGCTCGGGCACGCGCACGGCAAGGCCGTCAAGAGCGGCCGTGGCGATGATCTGACACGCGAGTCGCGAGTGCGGCTGACGATCCGCCGACATGTCCAGCATGCGCTCCTCCTCCTCGCCGATGGGCCCGAGCTTCTTCGCCCAAGCCGCGTCCACCACCACGTGGCAGGTGCCGCAGGCGCAACTGCCGCCGCAATCGCCGTCGATGCCCGGCACGCGGTTGGCCCGCGCCAGTTCCATCAGATTGGTGCCTTCGGTGATCGGGACGTCCTGCGTGGTGCCCGAGTGCTGCGCGAATCGGATGATGGCCATGCTGTGCGTGCTCCTCGTGGCGCGACCCGGCCGGGTCCCTAGCGTGTGTGATCTTGTGTCGGACCCAGCGCGTGGCCTATGTTCCGCCGGATCAGGTTTTTGTGAGAATAGCTCAGGTGCGCCATCGGGTCCCCCAACGCGAGCCCCAGATGACGGCGCACATGCTTTCCCAGTTACTCGATTCGCCGGTGCTTGACCCAGGCGCCAAGGCGCGATTTCAGGATCTGCTCCAGCGCGAAGGCCGTGATCTACCCGCCATGGTTCGCCAGGGTATTCACACGCCACTGCGATGGTCAGTTTTCAGCGCGCGCCAACAGTTGAGCCATACACTGCCCCTTGGGCGAGGAAGGACGTATGGCGAAGAAAGTTGCAGGACCGTTTTCGGCTGAGTTGTTGGATTCGTTGCTGTCGGGGCGAGACCCCAAGACGGTTCTTGATTCGGGCGGCCTGATCGGCGATCTGAAGAAGGCGCTGGCCGAGCGCATGCTCAATGCCGAGATGGATGTTCATCTGGATTCCGAGGAGGAAGTCGGCGCCGGCAATCATCGCAACGGCAGCAGCGCCAAGACGGTGCTCACGCCGGAAGGGCCGATGGAGCTGTCGATCCCGCGCGACCGCCACGGCCGCTTTGATCCGGCGCTGATCGCCAAATATCGACGGCGCTTCCCCGGCTTCGACGACAAGATCATCGCGCTGTACGCGCGCGGCATGAGCACCCGCGACATCCAGGGCCATGTGCGCGAGCTGTACGGCATCGAGGTGTCGCCCGATCTGGTCTCGGCGGTCACCGATTCGGTGATCGACGAGGTCAGCGCCTGGCAAAGCCGGCCGCTGGAGTCGACCTACGCCATCGTCTTCTTCGACGCCCTGCGCGTGAAGATCCGCGACGAGGGCCTAGTCCGTAACAAGGCCGTGTACCTGGCCATCGGCATGCGCCCGACCGGGCACAAGGAAGTGCTGGGCCTGTGGATCGAGCAGACCGAAGGCGCCAAATTCTGGCTGCGCGTGATGAACGAGATCAAAGCACGGGGGACCCACGACATCCTGATCGCCGTCGTCGATGGCCTGAAGGGGTTTTCCGAGGCCATCACCGCGGTCCTCCCAGACACGGTCGTCCAGACCTGCATCGTGCATCTGATCCGTTACTCGATGCAGTTTGCTCGTGGAAAGAGCGCAAGCCGATCGTCGCCGCGCTCAAGCCCATCTACCGGGCCGACAACGCTGAAGCCGCAGCACGCGAGCTGGATGCTTTTGATCAAGGTCCGTGGGGTCGGAAATACCCAGTCATCGCACAAAGCTGGCGGCGCAACTGGGAGGCGGTGATTCCGTTCTTCGCGTTTCCGGCCGATGTGCGAAAAATCATCTACACGACCAACGCCATCGAAAGCCTCAACGCCTCCGTGAGAAAGGCGATCCGCAACAAGGGGCACTTCCCCAACGATCAGGCCGCAACCAAGCTGATCTGGCTGGCCCTGCGACACATCACCGAGAACTGGAAGAGCCCGCCCGTCACATGGCACTCTGCCAGAGCACAACTCGCCATCCAGTTCGACGAAAGATTCTCACTGACCGATTAATTTCATCAACCGGCTCACACACAGAATTTCTGACACTCCCTTCAACGGCGAAGCTCATGAATAGCCCGGCCGCGAGCGCTGGTTGTCTCACGAGCTCCCGCTAACGCATCGCTCATCGCCGCGATCCTGCCCCTGAGTTCAGCAGCGATACTGATAGCCGAAGCTGCTGCACCTTTCTCGGCCGCCAGCGCTTCACTCATGGACTCGATTTTGCTCAGAGCCGCATCACGCTCAGCCTGAGCTCGGCCCAGCTCCGAGGCTGTCTGCGCAACGGCATCGCGCGCCGCCGTCAGTTCCTTCCAGACGGTATCCCTTTGGGCCTCCATGCGAGAGATCTCCACCAAGGCTTCATCCCGTTCGATCTCTGCCATCTCGATTCTTCGGGCACACGCCAATTCGATAGCGTAGACACGCTCATGTGCCCGTTTTTCCGCGATCATCCAAGCCGTGCTCTCTGCCTTCCTGAAGGCTGCGGTCACTTCTTCCGGGATGGCCCATGTCGCGGACTCGGTCGCTACCTGCATCTCCTTCCACTTTCGCAGCGCCGGGCAGATATCCCGAAGACTCCCTCCGCCGATCTCCTGGCGCACCGATTCGCTGGTGACCGTCATGCCTTCGACCGTTAACTTCTCTGCGGCCGCAGCGATTCTCTGTTCAAGCTCAGTCATGGCGTTTGACTCGGTAATTTGTTTGGGTAATACCTTCATTACCAATACCTACAGTTAAGGGGCTTGCTACGACGCGAGATTTTTAGCCGCCCTGACGTTGCCAATCACATCGTCATTGGCCGCTTTCGATGATTGCTTCGCCGCAATCCCCCAAGAGACCGGGCTGCGCTTCAGAAAGGCGGCGAGATCCCGCCTTTTGAACGACGCCGCACTGCAGTGATCGAGGAACACCGCGATCTCAGCAACCAGATACTCGGCTTGCTTGGGTCTGGCGGAAGCGGGTGTCGCCAGATGCTCGAAGATGTAGCGCAAAGCCAGGGCAAGCTCATGGTCCTGCGCATCAAGCCATCGCAGATGCGGCCAAAGCAGCTCGACCGTCATTGTCTCGTGACGCAGTACCAGTGGATCGGCAGGTCGTTCGTGTTCTCCGACCGAGCGCAGCTTGCCTAGGTCATGCAGCAGATACGCCAGCTGAGCCATCGGACCCGCCAGTGGATCCTGCGGAAGCGCGGCAACCGAAATCATCTCTGCAGCCGGGAGTAGCTCGGTGCAATGCACCAGCAACCCCCCGCACACCGCGTGGTGATGACTGACGCTGCCACGACAGCCGAGCAGCCGCATCCCGATTGCAGGGTCCAATAGCACCCTCTTCAGGAAGCCAGCCAGAGGTTCCGGTAACCTCTTTTCCAGTTCGATCAGCTGGTTCAGCGCATGCCGTGCAAGGGTTGGGCAGCGATCTACCGGAAGCAGCTCCGATGCCAGCCCTACATCGGACGCATCCACGCGCCGCATCTGCCTAATCTGCAGCTGCGCCTTGCCATCGAAAAGCCGCACCATGCCCGTCACGACCACGGGCGTCTGCGCCGCCACCGGCCCAACGACAGCCTGGTATTCCGACCAGACAAACCCGAGCACAGACCCGGTTCCGTCACCCAAGGTCAGCTGGACGAGCATCCGCCCGTTAGGCAGAGATTTCTCACGGCGCTCCGTTACCCAGAAAGCTCCGCGGATCACCTGACCGGCTTTACCGGCCAAATCGACAGCTCGAGTGAAATTCAACATGCGCGGGACGCCTCCATCTTCATAAGACGCCGATTGAGGCGCTGAGCCAGCAGATCGATCTCCGGGGTATGCAATGCCTCGTGTTGGAAATCCGGATCCTCCAGCTCATGGGCAATCCAGACCGCCACCGCCTCCAGGTTCGATTTGCAATGTGCATCTGCAATCCAGCACACCAGATCAATTCCGTTCGGGTGAACGCCCAACGCTGTACTCAAGGCGGGTGCCAGCCGACGAGCTTGGCGCTGGCGTCCAGCCGCGCTGGCCTCCGCCTCCATCAATTTCAGCAGCTGGTGCTGGGTCATCTTCTTCGACGACCGCTCAATGTCAGGTTTCATCAGTCACCTCCTTTTGGGTTGCGCTCGACACAAAGCGATCGAACGCCGAACCATCCTGGCGCGTGAGATTCGGGATGTAGCGCGAATACGTCTTGAACAGCATCATCGTGTTGGTGAGATTCATGAGACGGCTCCTTGATTGGTACATCGGGTGAATAGCGCGATCGCTCAGCGAGGTTCGCTGCAACTCGACTGCGCGGAGGGAAGGGGGCGAAAACGCACTTGCGTTAGTCACAAGGGTTCTTGCGTTGTTGCTGCAGCGGCTGCGGAAGCAGAAGTTGCCGCCCGTGCAATCAATGCCTCGAAGGCCGCGCCGTCCCGTCGGGTCAGGTTCGGCACGAAGCGGCTATAGACCCGGAACAGCATTTCCGTCGTGCTGTGTCCCAGCTGCCGCGCGATCCATTCCGGTGCCTCACCGGCCGAAAGCCACAACGTCGCGCAGGTGTGCCGCGTCTGGTACGGACGACGTTTTTTGAGATCCAACAGAGAGAGGAGCGGATACCAAACCCGCTTAGTGACATTGCCCTCGTCGAGCGGCTGACGGTTCAAGTTGCAGAACACGTACTCGCCATCACCGGTCGCCTCACGCTGCCGCTGCAACGCTTCCAGCACCATCGACGACATCTCGATCGCGCGCTGCGATCCGTCCGTTTTGGTGTACTCGGTGCGACCGTGCGCATAGGTTTCGCGCACCAGGATCTGGCGTCGCTCGAAGTCGACCCGACTCCACTTCAGGCCGTGGATCTCGCCGGAACGCATGCCGGTGAAGAAGCGGATCGTGAAGTAGTTACGGTAGTCCGTACGGCAAGCTCCCAGGATCGTGCTGACCTCATCCAGGGTGAAAGGCTCCACATCCGAGCGCGGCACCTTCACGCGCTTGAGCCTTGCACTCGGATCCTGGAAGTCGTGTCGGCTCGCTCCCTCCGCCAGGATTGCCCGCAGAAGCTTGAGCACATGGTTCACGGACGCGGGTGCCAGTGGCTTATCGCGCTTCCCGCGAGGTGTCGTGATCAGCTCGGCCCGGAACTGAAGCAGGTCGGCACGCGTGATCGAGCCCAAGGGGCGGTCACTGAACGCTGGCAGCAGATAGCGGTCGAGCAGCGTGCGGTGAAGTTCCCGCGTCGCAACTCGCCACGTAGGGGCTAACTCCGCCATCCACGTCCCGGCGAAGTGCGAGAACGATGGCGTAACGTTCGTCAGCACTAGGGGCTGCGACTGTGACGCAGGCGGAGCGAGAAACGATGCGCTCTCCATCGCGAATCGCTGCCCCAGGCGGCTCCCCGGGAAATGCCGCTGGTACTGGAAAGTGCCGTCGGCCATTTCCGCCACGATCATGGCGAGCTGTCTCTCCAGGACCGCCCGGTTCTCCGGCGTGTCCAGGTGGCTGCTCTGTTCGCGGCAACGGACGCCGCGATAGTGAAAATCGAACTGGAGCAGTCCGGTTTCCGGGCGCACACGGATCTTAGCCACGGGCACTCTCGGTCGGAGCGGCAACCGGCATCGCGATGGCGCTCGCCATCGATGCCGTCCGCATGTCTCGCTCGATCACTTCCCAGATGTAAAGGATCTTCCGGCCGCCGAAAGGCCGGAAGTAGTGTTTGCCTTCGATCAGCACCGTGTCCTTCAGCTTGGTGCGAATCGTCCTGGGCTCGTACTGAATCCGGGCGGCGAGCTGCTCGGTCGTCAGGTAATGCTGGGTCATGCTAGCCTCGGTCACATGTCCATTTAAGTGGACGATGTGATCAGACTAATGAGCACCTCTTGCGGTGCATACGAACGGATGCAACGGAGCATCAGATGATCCGTTTCAAGATTCGCGAGCAGGTCGCCCAGAAGATGATTCGGGAGCGGCGAGCGGTTTCACTGGCAGAGGTCGCCCGCGAGACCGGTATCAATCGCGGCGTGATTTCGGGCCTGGCTAATCAGAGCCGTTCCAGCACGGTCACGGACAATCTTGATCGGCTGTGTCGATACTTCGGGTGCGGTCTGGGGGACATTGCGGAATACGTCGAAGACGCACCGCCAAAACCAGCGAAGGCGAAGTGAAATCAGGGAGTCCGTTCGGCTGATCCGACCTCTTTTGTTACGGGTAAGAGGTCGCTTCGGAGGGCTTAGCCGGTCTGTGACGTCACTGTGACGTCACAGTGCCAAAATGCAAAAAGTTCAGATTTCGGAATGCCGACCTAACTTATTGATTAGATTGGTCGGGGCGACAGGATTCGAACCTGCGACCTCTTGCTCCCGAAGCAAGCGCTCTACCAAGCTGAGCTACGCCCCGTGACCGTTTGTGGCCTAGCTCGCCCGGGACAGCACGAAGTCGGCCAGATTCAGAAGCGTCGATTTGCAGGCCGAGTCGGGAATCTCGCTAATCGCTTCCTTCGCCGCGGCGGCGTGCCGTGCAGCGAGCGCGCGAGTGTAGGGGATCGCACCGGTCCGTTCAACGGCGGCGAGTATTTCGGGGAGCTGTTCGGCCTGTCCGCCACGGATTGCGGCACGGATCAGGTCGGCATCGTGTTGCGTCCCTGCACGCATGGCGTGAATCAACGGCAGCGTGGGCTTGCCCTCGGCCAGGTCGTTGCCGATGGCCTTGCCGCTGATCTCGGGGTCGGCGGTGTAATCGAGCACGTCGTCGACCAGTTGATAAGCGATCCCGAGGTCGTGTCCGTATGCACCCAGGCGCAATTCGACCGCCTCCGGGACATCGGCGGCGATGGCGCCGAGCCGGGCCGCTGCGCGAAACAGGACGGCGGTCTTGAGTTCGATCACGCGCAGGTACCGCGCCTCGCCGACTTCGGGGTCGCCCTGATTCATCAGTTGCAGGACTTCGCCTTCGGCGATCGCGTTGGTGGTGTCCGCCATCACCCGCATGACGCTCATGCGATCGGCGGCGACCATCATCTGGAAGCTGCGCGAATACAAGAAATCGCCCGACAGCACAGCGCCGGCATTGCCCCATACAGCGTTGGCGGTCCTGCGGCCGCGACGCAGGTCGGAGCGATCGACTACGTCGTCGTGCAGCAAGGTCGCGGTATGAATGAATTCGACGACGGCGGCGAGTAGCAGGGGCAACTCATTGGTGCAGCCCAGCGCCCTTGCCGCAAGTAGTACCAGGGCGGGACGCAGCCGCTTGCCGCCGGCCGAGATGATGTAGCTGCCAATCTGGTTGATCAGGGCGACCTCGGAGGACAGTCGTGCCTGGATAACGGCGTCCACGCCGCGTAAGTCTTCGGCGATGGGCGCGAACTGGGTCTTGAGGTCCATGGGAGTTGGAAGGATTGAAGCATCCATCAGTGTGTTGGGCTGTGCCGGTCGAGAAGACGGTCGAGAAGACGGGGATTGATAATCCATCGATTATCATTCGGTGACGTGACCCGGAGACGTGGTTGGCGAGTGCGCGATCCGCCCATCCCGCGAACAGTTTGCGAGAATGTTTTCGGGGCACCTTGATAATCGAAGGGCGTCGGCCGGCAGACGGGGCCGGGCATGGGTGATGGTTGCAAGGCTTCCCGTCAACGTCGTAGCGCCGCGGCCCGGGTTGAGCGTTCGGCCGGATAGGTCTGCACGAACTCGAGCAGTCTGCCGATGTCGAGCGAAGCGGTCCCCGTCGCCAGCCGGCACGCCTCGTGCTGCGCGTTGCAGTCTTCTTTTCGTCCAGAAATTCTTCGATCAAGTCCTCGATCGGGCTTTGCGGGTCGTCCATGAGCATCAGTTTGGCACGACCGGTCTGCTGTGGCTGCCAGGGCATTGGGTCGCACGCCGGTGGGTTCGCGAGGTCGGACGGGTTGGGGGAGGGTTGCCGGGTTTGGGGTGCCTGTAATTCCTACGAATCATCGCGGGCGAGTTAAAGTTCGGTATGTCGGAGTTCCTTAAACGATGGCGCGGGCGTCGAACCAAGGATGCGTTCGAAGCCCTGATCGCGCCCCATGTCGAGCACCTGTATCGGCTGGCGTACAGGTTTACGCGGAACACGGCGGGTGCCGAGGATCTGGTCCAGGACGTGCTCATCAAGCTGTATCGGATCCAGGACCAGATCGCCGGGCTGGAGCGTCCGAAGCCCTGGATGGCACGGGTGCTGTACCGCGAGTACGTGGATCGTTGGCGGCGGGACCGTCTGGCGCCAATCAACCTGTCCGATCTGGATACCGATGAGTCCGAGGCCGAACGCAGCGAGAGCCGCTCGGACGCGGAGGTCGATCCGGAGGCCGATCCGGAACGCGATGCGATAAGCTCGCAGTTGCGCGCGAAGCTCTCGGATGCCATCGCGGCCCTGAGTGAGGATCACCGTGCGGTCATCCTGATGCACGATGTGGAGGGCTATACCCTGGAGGAGTTGACCACCGTCATGTCGCTGCCGATCGGTACCCTCAAATCGCGCGTTCATCGGGCACGCGCGCGCCTCAGGGAGTTATTGGCCGGCGCCGATGAAACCTTTTCGGCCGCAGATACGTTCTCTATGTCGAGGTAGACGACATGGACTGCAACACTTTCAACGCCCGGCTGAGTGACTGGCTGGATGAGGGTCTCGATCCCGAGGTCGCGCAGGAGATGCGCGCCCATGGGGGTCAATGCCGCATGTGCGGCAGCGCGGCAAATTCCGAGCGAAAGCTGCGGGTTGCGTTGCGCAGCATGCCTGTGCCCGGGCTCCGGCCCGGATTTGCCCGCGAGGCTATCCGCTTGGCGCGGCAGGCCAACGGGGCGATCGAAGGCGGCAGCACGCGAAAGCGCGATGCATTATTTGCGTTCGGGGGTGCCGCGGCCGCCAGCTTGGGTGTCGCAGCGGTCCTGATGCTGCGCGGTCCGATCCAGGCGCCGGGAGCGGGCATGCCGGTTTCCCTGCCCATCCAGACGATTCAGGCGATCAGTGTGGACCCTGCGGCATTTCAGACGGTCGCAATGACCATTGGTCATGTCGAGTCGGTTCGGTTGCGCATCGAATCCCCGCGCGATTTCGAGGAGGTTCGCTTCAGCGTCGAGCTTCCGGACCACGTGTGGCTCGCGGATCAACCCGGCATCCGGGCCATGACTTGGGCCGGCGGTTTGCGCAAAGGCGAAAACGTGTTGGAGCTTCCGCTGATCGCGCAATCCAGCTCGACCGGCCTGATGACGGCACGGGTGTCCTGGGGGCTGTTCGAGCAGAGATTGCAGGCGCAGTTGATCGGCAGCGCCGGCGTTGCCGAGTTGATCGACGACGTAGCGCAGGAGGGAGGCACATGATGAACCGCCACTATTGCTCTGGTGCCGCGGTTATCACCGCCTTCCGGTCCTTCGATGATTCGCAGCGCGGCTCCAAACGGGCCACCCCGCTGGCGGTTCTGGTTGGTGCGGCGATTTTTGGCGTCGCCGCGGTCGCCGCGGACAGCCCGCTACTGGACGCACCCATGCAGCCTATCGCCAAGGCCAAGCAGAAGAACGGTGCGGTGCAGCAAGGACTGGTTCTCCTGCCGACGGGGCGAGAGTCCTCGTCGCGCAACCCGGACGAAAGAGGAGTGGAACGCACTGACCTTGAGTATCGGACCGGGTCTGGCAATGGCACCAGCGGCGATTCGTCCGGCGTCGGCGTCGTGTCCTTGCTCGACCGGACGCTGGACCGTACCCTCGATCTGGATCGCGTCCTAGATCTGGAACGAGCCCTGGACCTTGATCGAAACCTGGATTTACAGAGGACGCTCGATCTGGAGAGCGTGCTGGATCTGCAGGGAACCCTGGGTGACGTCAACGAAGCTGCCGCCAATCTGGGCGTGAATACCCAATTCATCCTGCGCCCGGAGCTGAGGAAATGAGTTCGCCAAGTGCTACAAAGTACGTTGCGTTGCTTGCAATGGCCGTGCTGGCGGGCATCCCGATGACGGCGATGGCAGAGGACGCCGCCGGCCTGGATCTGACGATGCAGGTGCTTGGCAAGAACGACAAGGTCGACGACCGCCTGGTCAATCGGATCCTCGTCCCCGGCATCGGTGCGGCACGCGCGGCTCAGGGATCCGGCGATCGCAACTCAGCCAAGGAGCGCCAGGCCTTGCGTGAGGATAATCGTGAGGCAAGAAAGGAGCAGCGCGAGGAAGCCCTGGAACGCTATCGCGATCGACGCGACCGTTCCGAATGAGGTTCTGCGGGGTTCTCACCCGCCACGGGTGAAGGGCAAATCGTCGAGTGAAGACGGCCCGAAGGTTTGTCGGGCAGGCCTTCGATCTTTCCGACTCCGCCTTATTCAGGTACCCGCGCGCGGACGCGGGATAATGGGCCGATGCGCAAACCCACGGACCCCTTCCGCGCGAGTCTCTTCTGGATGCTCGCGCTCTACGGCGCGACTGCGATGGGCGATGCGATACCGCTGTCCGATCCTTTCGATGAAGGGGTGAATCTGACCCGCGAAGGCCGTTTCCAGGAAGCCTTACCTTTGTTTCTCGCGGCGCAAAGGGCGGGGGACGACAGCGGTCTGCTCCAGTTCAACCTCGGCGTCGTTTATTACCGTCTGCAACGGTTCGAGGAGGCGCGTGCTGCGTTCGATCGCGCGTCCGCCGACGCGCTGACCGCTGATCTGTCTCATTACAACCTGGGCCTGGTCGCGCTCGCTGAAGGCAGGGACGAGGAGGCGGTGCGCTGGTTCCGGCGTACGGCGGAGGAAGCCCGCCAACCCGACCTCCGCGCGCTGGCGCGAGCCGCGCTCGACCGTTCTCTGGGTGCACGCGAGGGGACGCGCGGATCGATCGCTGCCTTGCGCGGGACCGATAGCAATGTCGTGATTCCGATCGGTGCGATCAGCGATGCCCCGTCCTCGATAAAGGACCGTTTCTGGGAACTGCGGATCGGTTGGGCGGACCGCCTGGACTCGGTCCTCGACGGGCTCGGGTATCGTTTCAACGGCTTGCTGGTGGAGTACGACGACGTGCAGGGTGCGAATCTCGGTTTGACCCAGGTTGGAGTGGACTGGCGTGGACCGATCACCCTTGAAGCCAATGCCGGCGCGCTGATGGTCGACGATTCGGGCTACCAACGGAGCCTCGAGTTGCGGATGCTCGCCACGCCCTACGCCACCGACGACTTTGCCGCCACGGTCGAACTGGGAGCCGTGCGCCTGGATTCGCTGGACGCTCGGGCGCAAGACGCGGAGGGCGGGCAGCACAGCGCCGGACTGTCGTTTGACGGTCGGGTGTCGCGCCTCGGCTGGAACCTGAACGGACGCAGGATCTTCAATGACCGGGAATCGGCGGCGCTGTCGCCGGTGCAGGACGCGTTCGGGCTACGCCTGCGCTTTTCGTTCGACGACTGGTCCGCACGCGCCTTCGCCCGCTATGTCGACAGTGACTATCGGACCGAGCGGCGCGATGAGTTCACCGAATTCGGTCTGGGTCTGTCCTGGTCGTTTGCCACCCGTTGGGACGTGTTCGTCGAAGGGGCTAAGCAGCGGAACCGCTCGACTGTGGACAGCATCACGTTCTCCAGCGATCGCCTGACCGGCGGGTTGCGGCTGAGGTTCTAGCGGCGGGCCGCGTGGCGAACGATTGGCTTATTCTAGCTGCATGCCCGGGCGCTCTTTTTTGCGTCGGATCAAGCGATTGATGAGGTGTTCATGAGTGCTGAAGCGGAAACGCCGGACAGCAGGAAGGGGGTCGCAGACGCGGCCCCGGTCGGCCAACATGCGAAAGTCACCGAAGCGTCGAACGCGACCCTGCACCTGGCGGGCGCGGACGAATTGCTGAAACGTGGCCTCATGGTGGTGGCCGGCAAAACCATCGTCGGAACCCTGCGCTACGAGCGCCCCGCCTGGGTCTTCGATCCACGCCGGATCAAGGACTGCACCATCGGCGCGTTCACGCTGATCAATGGTCTGGCCACCACCAGCCTGTATCGCTGCGTCATCGGCCGCTACGGCCAGATCGGTGAGGGCGTCATTCTCGGACCACCCGAACATCCACAGGA
Organism: Panacagrimonas sp.; assembly: GCA_052387695.1. Taxonomy (GTDB): domain Bacteria; phylum Pseudomonadota; class Gammaproteobacteria; order Nevskiales; family Nevskiaceae; genus Panacagrimonas. Next base: position 189,664 of record JBQTIX010000047.1, read on the forward strand.
CTGGTTCAGCAGCCACCCGTTCACCTTCACCCGCCCCGAAGAGCTGCCGAACATGTACCGCCTCCCGGATTTCGAGCGGCTGGCGCCCGACGGAACAGAAGCGGTGCACTACACGCGGACCGTGCCGGCGGAGACCTATATCGGTCACGAGGGCTATGTCGGCGCCGGATCCTTCGTCAGCCGCGGCGTTCGCATTGGCGACGGCGCGGTGGTCGGTGCGTGCAGCGTGGTCACGCGCGACGTGCCCGATTACGCCATCGCCGTGGGTTCGCCCGCGCGAGTCGTGCGGCTGCGCTTTGCCGACCATCTGGTGGAGCGTTTCATCAAACTCCAGTGGTGGCGATACGATCTGGCGCCGTTCAAGCATCAGGTGGATTTTTCCAGGGCCGAGGCGACCCTGGCGTTCTTCGAGGAAAAGCTGGCGCTGGGCGAACTGGTGGAGTTGCGGCCCGATGCCTTCGAGTTGGCCCGCGACGGCGACGGCTTCAAGCTCACCCGTCTTGTCGAGCCGCTATTCTTCGCCTGACGCCCTCTCCCAGGATGACTTTCCGCGTGTTCGTCTCGCGCTATCGCAGATTTCCCGAACCCGCCTCCGTCACGCTCGTCGCCGACGGTGTAGTCGCACTGAGCGCCACCGCGGGCGCTGCGCCCGTGCGTATCAGCCAGTCCGACCTGGCGCTGGCTCGCCTGTTTGACGGTTCGCGCGACGCCGCTGCAATAAGGGCTGCGGCCCGGGACCAGTTGGGCCTGGACGTCAATCCCGACCGCCTCGAAGGCCTGGCTGCGGAACTCTCCATCCTGGGACTCCTGCGGCCTGGCAGTCATGAGCCGGTGCCGGTGTCCGTGCAATCCGACGACGAGGCGCGCCTGCTCGGCTGGATCGGGCCAGGCAAGACCCAGCCGCAGATTCCCGCCGATGCCGCCTTGCCGCCATCGACCGTCGCCGGCTCGCGACACAGCCCCGGCTTTCTCGGCAGCCTGATGGGGCTGGTGAGTGGTCAACGCGGTCAGGCCAATCGCCTGGGGTTACATCTGCCGGCAGCGCCGTTCATTGCGCTCGGCCGCTTGCTGATCTGGCCGATGAGGTCCCGCCTCGCGTTCTCGCTGTTCGCGGCAATGTTCGTCGGCGCGCTGTTTGCGGTCGCAGCTCACCATCTCGACTGGGTGCGCCACGGCGCCGGACTGGTGCGTGGCGGCCACTGGATCCTGCCCTTGGTGATTGCCGCGCTGCTTGCCAACCTGTTTTCTGCGGCAGCACGGGCCGCCACCATCGCGCAATACACGCCGGAGTCGCCGGCGGTAGGTCTGCTGTTTGCGCGACCGCTACGCCTGCCACGGCTGTTCGTCGATACTTCCGGCGCCGCGGAGCGCGCGCGGCGGGTCGATCGCCTGCGGGTGGTGGGCAGCGGGCTGGTCGGCCTTGCCGCGCTGGTGGTTCTGTCGGTGCTGGGCTGGTTTCTTTACGGCGAAACGCTCCCCGCGGTGGGACAGCAGGCGGTGGCGACGGCAGCGGTCAGCGTGGTGCTGCTGGTGCTGCGACTCAATCCCCTGGCGCTCTACGAAGGTCACTACCTGATCGCGCACAAGCTCGGCCATCCGGACCTGCGTGCGCAGGCCTGGAGCGCGCTCTTCAAGTTCGATCGCCCCTGGCTGATCGCGACCCGCAGAATCCCGCGCCACACCCTGCTGATCTATGCGGTCCTGGTGGCCGCGTTCGCGGTCCTGCTGGTGGTGATGATGTTCGTGTTCTTGGGCGACTGGCTGATGCGGCGCTTCGGCGGAGTGGGGTTCATCCTGTTCGTCGGTATCCTGGTCCTGACCTTGCGCACGCAATACGTCCGTACCGGCACCGCGCGCGATCCGCTGGGGCGGCCCAGGTCCCCCCCTTGGCGCCCGAAGCGCAAACATTGGATCGTGGCCGGCGCTGCACTGGTCGTCGCTCTTATCCCTTATCACTACGAACCGGGCGGCGCGTTCGTGGTGCTGCCTGGAGAGCGTGCCGACGTGCTCGCACTGGTCGGCGGTGACGTGCGCGAGTTGCATGCGCGCGAAGGTGACCAGGTCAGCGCAGGCCAGGTGCTGGTGAAACTCGACGACACCCGACTGCGTGCGGAACTGGCGGTTGCGGAGGCAAGGCACGCGCGGCTCGAAGCCGATCTCGCGCTGATCAGGAAGGGCCTTCGATCCGAGGCCGTCGAAGTGGCACGCGAGCACTGGCTGACCGCGGAACGCACGGCGCGGTTTGCCGACGCCGAGGCGCAGCGCGCGCGGACCGCGTTCCGGGGTCGCGACGTGAGCGCCTACACCCACGATCTGGCTCAGGGCGCTGCCGACGTCGCGCGCCAGGGGGCGCTGGTGGCCCGCCGCGCGCTGGAGCTGGCATCGAGTCCCGTGCAGCAGGAAAAGATCGCCGCGGCCGAGGCGGCCATCGCCCAGGCCCAGGCCGAGGTCGGCTTCCGTCGCCAGAGACTGGAGCACGCCGAGATTCGCGCTCCCATCACGGGCCGCGTGCTGGCGGCGCGACTGCACTACGCGCTCGGCGACGTGCTCGACCGCGGTGAGGCGCTGGCCCGGATCGAGAATCGTGATCGCGTGGTGGCCGAGGTGACGGTGGCGGAAGCCGATGTGTCGCGCCTGAGTCTCGACGGCCCGGGTTCGGTCAAGCCCTGGGCGTTTGCGGGTCGCGCGTTCGATGCGCGCGTGCAGAGCATCGCGCCCTCGGCTGAGGACAGCGACGCGGGCCGGGTCGTGCGCGTGCAGCTTGCGATCGACGACCCTGACGCGTTGCTGCTCAGCGGCATGACCGGTCAGGCGAAGATCGATGGCGGCTGGCAACCGACGGTCCTGGTTTTTACCCGCGCGCTGCTGCGCTTCCTGTTCGTCAGAGCCTGGTCATGGATTCCCTAGGTCTGCCCCCCGGCCCGCCGCTGCGCGAGCAGGATTTCCGACTGCTCGCCCCGAGCGGCTTCGGCGACGGCTGGAACCACTATGCGCACAGCATGGCCTGGTTCCAGGACCGGTTGTACGTGGGCACCTCGCGCGCCAACGTGGCCTCGCTGCGGGTCAATTATCCGGTACCCGCAGTGTCGCCCTGGCCGGTGGAATGCCCGGACGATCTCGACGACATCGACCGCCGCTCGCAGATCTGGGAATACACGCCGGAAACGGATCACTGGGAGATGGTCTATCAGGCGCCCTTCGTGCCGCGCAAGGGCGGCGGCACGATTTCGCACTTCATCAGTTATCGCGGCATGTCGGTGTATCGCGGCCTGTCGGACGATGCGCCCTGCCTGTATGTCTCCACCTGGTCGCCGGTTCGCGCGGGGGACGCGCAGTTGTTGCGGTCGGAAGACGGCCGTCGGTTCGAAATGGTCGCGCGCCCGGGTTGGGGATCGGCGGTGCGCTCGTTCCGATCCCTGCAGCCGTTCAGGGGCCGCGTACACACCAGCCCAACCTCCTCCGGCGTGAAGACCGGTTTCATTTCCGACAGCCTGGGCTCGGACGCCAGCATCTACGCCGCAGACGATCCGCAGCGGGGGCCGTGGGTCACGGTCAACGAGGTGGGTTTCGGCAACCCGGCCAATCTCACCGTGTTCGAGATGGAGGTGTTCGATAACCGCCTTTACGCCGGTACCGTGAACGCCCAGACCGGGGCGGAGTTGTGGAAGTCGCCCGGTGGCACGCCACCCTACGAATGGAAGCCGGTGGTGACGCACGGCGGCGGTCGCGGCCCGCTCTCGGAAGGCGTGGGCGCGATGTGCGAGTTCCGCGGCGCCCTGTACGTGAGCCTGGGCGTGCTCAATGGCGGGTATCACCGGTCGATGAAGGTGGGGCCCTCCGCGGCCGAGTTGATCCGTGTCTGGCCGGACGACAGCTGGGAACTCATCATGGGCGAGTCACGCATCACGCCGCAGGGCGCACGCTATCCGCTCTCGGGGTACTCGGCGGGTTTCGACAATCTGTTCAACGGCTACGTCTGGCGCATGAGCGTGCACGAGGGGTACCTCTACGCCGGCACCTTCAACTGGGCCAATCTGCTGCCCTACCTGCCGATGCACGTCTGGCCGGAAGACGCGCATGCCCTGGTCCATCGCTGGACCCTGTCCTACCTGCTGCGCAACTACGGCGGTTGCGAGTTGTGGCGCACCGGCGACGGCGAGCGCTGGGAGCCGGTATCGCGCTCCGGTCTCGGCAACAAGTACAACTGGGGCATCCGCAACTTCGCCTCAACCAAGCACGGCCTGTTCGTCGGCACCACCAATCCCTTCGGACCGACGATCGCGGTCAACCGCGACGGCAAGTGGCAGTACGTCCAGAACCCGCGTGGCGGTTGTGAAATCTGGCTGGGCAAGCGCGGCGCCGGGGCCGCCGCGTGAGCAGGACCGAACCGGCCTGCCTGATTCTCGCGGCGCCTTTTTCCGGTGCGCCGGTGCTGGCCGCGATGCTCGGCCGTCATCCCGACCTGCGCGCGCTGCCGGAACTCAATCTCGGCATGGCGCCGACCGTCAACGAGCTGCTGCATCTGTACGACTACAGCCAGAGTCCGATTGCGGATGGCCTGCTGCGCGCCATCGCAAGCCTGCAATCTGGCCGCCGTGACGACCCCGGTATCGACGACGCGCGCGCCTGGTTGTCGGCAAACAGGGACTGGAGCACCGCGCAGTTGCTGCAGTCGCTGGTGAGCGCGGCCGCTCCGCGCGGGGTCGTGGTGTACGACGCCGACTCGGTGCTGCGGCCGATCGAACTGCTGCGCCTGGTGGACGCGGTGCAGGACGCGCCGATCATTCACCTTGTGCGTCACCCCTGGAGCCAGGGCGTGGTGGCAGTGGACCGGCTTGCCGATCATCTCTACCTCGCGCCGGACTTCAAGGACCACGCGCTGTCGCCGCCGGGTCTCGATCCCCAACTCGCCTGGCTGCGGGCCAATCTCAACATCGAGCGCTGGGTTCGAAGCACGCGGCCGGAGCGGGTGCTGCGCCTGAGCTGGGAGCGACTCATCGGCAATCCCGAGGCGACACTGGGCGAGCTTTGTATAGGGCTCGGTCTGCGCTTCGACGACTCCATCGCCGACGCGATGGTGCAATACGAGGACTGGGAGTTCTGGGGCTATGGGTCGCAGGCCGCGCCCTACGGACTCGATGCCGAAGCGCTGGAACCGATCGCCGAGCCGGTGCTCGACCTCGCGTTCGGCGCGCCCAGACTCGATGGGAGCCTGCCCTGGCGGCGGGACGGCGCCGGGTTTGCGCCGGAAGTGTCCAAGCTCGCAACCGGATTCGGATACGCATGACAAAGAAAACAGACGGCGGCAATGCGCCCATCTTCGCGGGCCTGAAGCTCCTGGAACTGGGCGACAGCTTCGCCGCCGCAACCTGCGGAAAGATGTTTGCAGGTTTCGGCGCCAGCGTGTGTCGCCTGCGTCGCTCCCCTGATGGCGTGGCGATGACGCCGCAGGAACACGCCTGGTTCAACACGGCGAAGCTCGAACTCGGTGCTGGCGTGTCCGACGATGCGCTTCGAGCGCGGATCGAAGCCCTTTTCGATGCAGCCGATGTGGTTCTGGACGGCTGGGGTATCGATGCCCTGTCGGACCTTGGTTTCAGCGCCGACGTCGTCGCGACGCGCTGGCCGTATCTGATCCTGTGCCAGGTCACGCCCTTCGGCCAGACCGGGCCGCACCGCGCGTTTGCCGCCGACGATCTGACGCTCTACGCGATGTCCGGCCTGATGAATTCCACCGGAGCGCCCACGCGCGCACCGCTCAATGCCGGTTGGAAGCTGGCCAGCGTCAACGCCGGCCTGAACGCCTTCGTCGCCTGCGGCATGGCCCTGCTGCGACGCGAACGCGACGGTCGCGGAGACATCATCGACCTGTCCATCCAGGAGACCGCGCTCGACAGTTATGAGGTCGCTCTGACCGAGTACCTGTTTCACGGCAAGAACGCGCGCCGCAACGGCGACGAGCACGGCCTGGTGCCCTGGCGCACCTATCCGTGCAAGGACGGCGAGGCCACCATCGTCGGCGGGCCGATGCGACACTGGGCCGCAGCAAGTGCGATGTTCGACGATGCACGGGTCAGCGAGCCGCCGTACAACCTCATCGGCGGCCGCATCCAGCATCGGCGTGAGTTCGAGGCCCTGATCCGCCCCTGGCTGCTGGAGCGCACGCGCGCCGAACTGCTGGAAGTGGGGCAGGGGCATCGTCTCGCCTGGGGTTACGTGGCCTCGATCCAGGAGGCGTTTGCTTTTTCGCAGTTCAATGCACGCGGATTTTTTGTCGATCAGGAAGCGCCGGGACTCGGACCGGTGCGGATGCCAGGCGCGCTTTTTCGCAGCGGCAACTTTGTCTGGCAGGACCGGCCGGCGCCTGCTCAGACCACGGACGAACTGCCACCCGCCTGGAGTGACTCGCCGCGGCCGCGCGCCACGCCGACGGGGGCGACGCGCAAGGCGCCACTGGCCGGCATCAAGGTGCTCGACTTCACCCACGATTGGGCCGGGCCGCACGCTACCCGCGTGCTTGCTGACTTCGGCGCGGACGTGATCAAGATCGAGTTCCCGAAGCGGCTCGACATCTCGCGCGGCGGACACAAGCACCTGATCGATGAGCACGCGCGTTTCTGGCACCTGCATCGGGGCAAGCGCTCGCTGACCCTGGACCTGAAGAATCCCGCTCATCTGCAACTCTGCGAGAAGCTGATCGCCGATGCCGACGTGGTGATCGAGAACTCGCGGCCGGGTGTGATGGCCGAACTGGGGCTGTCACCCGAGCGGCTGCGCCGGATCAATCCGCGCCTCGTGCATATGGCGTTGTCGGGCTTCGGCGCGGATGGGCCGCTTGCGCATTACGGGGGTTACGGCGCGGGCCTGGAAAGCCTGTCCGGCATGCAGTGGCTGACCGGTTACGCGGAGGGCGAGCCACACTACCGCGTGCGCGAAGCAGACGTGCTCAACGGCGTGGTGCCCGCGGGCGCCGTCTGCGCCGCGTTGTGGCAGCGAGAAATCACCGGGCTGGGTCAGCACATCGACTTCTCCGAAGCCGAGGGCTGCGCCTGGTATGTCGGCGAGCAGTTTCTGCGGGCGTCGCTGGAGGGTCGCGACCCGTCGGTGGTGGGCAATCGCAGCACGCATCACGCGCCGCAGGGTTGTTATCGCTGCGCCGGCCAGGATCGCTGGTTGGTCCTGAGCGTGCACGATGACGTGCAGTGGCAGAGGCTCGCGATGGAGATTGGCGAAACGGCGCGGGATGCTGCGTTCGATACGCTGGCCGGACGTCAGGCCGCGCACGACCGCATCGACGAGTTGCTGACGGATTGGTTGAGCGCTCAGCCAGCCGACGCGGCGATGCATCGCTTGCAGGCGCTGGGCATCGCCGCCGGATGCGTGTTCGACCCAGCGAGTCTGGCGGCCGATCCGCATCTGGCGGAACGTCGCTGGTTTCTCGAACGGGGCAGCGAGGGACGCTTCCCCGGCACCCCGTTCTCGTTCCGCGCCGACGGCTTCATTTGGCGAGCGCGCGGCCCGCGCCTGGGCGAGTACAACGCCGAGATATTCGCCGCGCTGGCGCCGGGAACGCCGTTGCCGGACCTCTCCGCGGACTCCATCGGTACCGCTTACGAGTAGCGGCTCGCGGTCCCGAACCGGTTACTTCTCGACGAACGCGCGCTCGATCACGTAATCGCCCGGCGTGCCGATGTGCGGCGAGATGTGGAAGCCGCGGCGATCCAGCAGCGCAGCGGTGTCCTTGAGCATCGCCGGCGAGCCACAGAGCATGGCGCGATCCGTTTCCGGATTGAGGTCGGGCAGGCCGATGTCGCGCGTGAGCTTGCCGCTATCGAACAGCTCGGTCAGCCGGCCGTTGTTGCGGAACGGCTCGCGCGTCGCGGTCGGGTAATAGATCAGCTTGTTGCTGACCTCGTCGCCGAGAATCTCGTGCTTGGGCAGGTCTTCGGTCAGGTAATCGTGGTACGCAAAGTCGTCCACCTGGCGCACACCGTGGATCAGTACCACCTTCTCGAAGCGCTCGTAGGTTTCGGGATCTTTCACGAGGCTCAGAAACGGCGCGAGGCCGGTCCCGGTGGCGAGCATGTAAAGGTGCTTGCCCGGTTTGAGGTCATGCAGGATCAGGGTGCCGGTAGGCTTGCGCGAGACCAACACGTCGTCGCCGACCTTGATGTGCTGCAAGCGCGAAGTCAGCGGTCCGTTCTCGACCTTGATGCTGAAGAACTCCAGCGTCTCCTCGTAGTTGGCGCTGGCGATGCTATAGGCCCGCAGCAGCGGCCGGCCATCGACAGCTAAACCCATCATCACGAAGTGCCCGTTCTCGAAGCGCAATGCAGGATCGCGTGTGGTGGTGAACGAGAACAGCGTGTCGTTCCAGTGACGGACGCTCAAGACTTTTTCGGTACCGATGGCAGCCACGATTGACGTCTCCAAGAAATATGAACAACCGTAGGGCGCGTGCGTGCACCCTACGTGCTGCCTCTCCCCAGGGGAAGGTCTGCACAGGTTTAATCCGGCTCGTAGGTCGGGTTCAAGCCGAAGGCGGAACCGACGCGGCGCGCGATCAATGAAGGGCGCCTGTCGGATCCGACCGCGAACAGCATGCGGGCTTGATCCGACCTACACCCGACCTCCCGATGATTCCGGACCTGTGCAGCGAGTCCCTAGAGCTTAGCCCGCAATCTTGCGCAGCCGCACCACCGACTCCTGCAACACCTTGTCGCTGGTCGCGAAGCTCAGGCGCACATGCCCCGGCGTGCCGAAAGCAGAGCCCGGCACCAGCGCGACCAGCGCTTCCTTGAGCAGCTTGTCCGACAGTTCCAGATCATCCTTCACGCCCAATCTTGCGATGAGCCCTTCGACATTAGGAAAGACGTAGAAAGTACCGTCGCCCGCCGCGCAGGAAATGCCCGGCACGGTGTTGAGGTCGGCCACCAGCCGGTCGTGCCGTCCCTTGAAGGCCTTGCACATCTCGGTGACGCAGGTCTGGTCGCCGTTGAGCGCCGTCTCCGCCGCCACCTGTGAGATCGACGTCGGGTTGGAGGTGGACTGGCTCTGGATGTCGGCCATCGCGGTGAGGATCCTGGCCGGACCGGCTGCAAAGCCCAGGCGCCAACCGGTCATCGAATACGTCTTCGACACCGCATGAATCACCACCGTGCGCTCGTACAGATCCGGGCAGACGTTGACGATGTTCTGAAAAGGCTCCGCCGCCCACAGGATCTTCTCGTACATGTCGTCGGTCGCGATCAGCATCTGCGGGTGCTTGCGCAACACCGCGCCCAGCGCCGCCAGTTCGGCGCGCGTGTAGGCCATGCCCGACGGGTTCGAGGGCGAGTTGATCCAGACCATCCGCGTGCGCGGCGTGATCGCACGCTCCAGTTGCTCCGCGGTGATCTTGAAGCGCGCAGCCTGCGTGGTCGGAATGATCACCGGCGTTGCGTCCGCCAGCAGCACCATGTCCGGATAGCTCACCCAGTACGGCGCCGGGATCAGCACCTCGTCGCCGGCGTTGAGCACCGCCATGCACAGGTTGTAGCAGCTCTGCTTGCCGCCGCACGACGCCAGAATCTGGTTGGGCTTGTACTCCAGCGCGTTGTCGCGCCGGAGCTTGTCGATGATCGCCTTCTTCAGGCCCGGCGTGCCGCCCACCGGCGTGTACTTGGTAAAGCCGCGCCTGATCGCCTCGATCGCGGCAGCCTTGATGTGGTCCGGCGTGTCGAAATCCGGCTCGCCCGCGCCGAGCGACAGCACGTCGAGACCCTGCGCCTTGAGTTCACCGGCCTTGGCGGTGACGGCGAGGGTGGGAGAGGGCTTGATGCGGCCCATGCGCTGGGCGAGTTGCAGGTCCACGGATCATCCCTGGGTCTGGGAAAACGGGGCGGGATGATACTGGAAGCGTGGCGTGTGGCCCACTCGCTCGGGCTGATAGCTGCGATTTGGATCAAGCTCCAAGGTCACTCACATTTTTTCCGCCGGAGCGCTTCTTGAACGGCGGCTAGGGCGTTGACCCGACCGTAACCGAACCAGGGGCTCCAGATTCCGTCAGGGCTGCCGATTTCACGAAAATCCCCGCGATCGTAAGGCGCTGCAGGACTGGTATCCCAGCGGCTGCGATTGGGATCGTGATCACTGACATCACTGACGGGATCCTTGTCGAAAATAAAGTCTTTGTCCTTGCAGGCGGTACGTCGCAGTATCTCGGCGACTTCAAACGCGCTCAGGCAGGGATTGGCCTCGATCACCAGAGCCGCGACGCCGGCCACTATCGGTGCCGAGGCGGACGTGCCGTCAAAGCCTCGTGTCACCTCAATCCGGTGACCGTCCGGTTCTTTTTGCCATGCCGAGGTGGTGATACCGGTCCCTTTCAGGTTCCAGCGGCCATAGGTGTCGCGGTTTCCAGAAGGTGCGCACAAGTCGATATCGGGACCCCAATTGGAGTAGTGCGCGCGCCGTCCCTCGTCGGTGATTGCGGCCACGCGGATCACTCCCTCCAACTCCGTCAAGCTGTTCGAGAACTCGCGGTCGCGACGCGTCGGCTTTTTGCCCTCTGCGGCCAGCGGCAGATCGATCGGCGAAAGAAAATCGATCGGAATGTTGTCGTTACCCGCGGCCCACACGAACAGGATGCCCTTGCCGCGTGGGCCACCGACGCGGCTCAGCTCGGCGATGCGCTGGACCACCGCGGCGCCCCACAACACTCGCGATTCCGGGAACTTGGACGGTAGTCGCGGGACCAGAGACAGCGAAATGACATCCACTCGTTTCGCCAGATAATTGAGAACCTCGGCCATTTTCGAGTCGGCGGTCGTTATGTCGTCGTTGCTGCCACGTACCAGCGTCGCATTCATCAGAACCAGCGCACAGCGCGGTGCCACGCCAAGGGTGCGCTTGCCGATCACGCCGATCACGCCGATCACGCCAGCGCAGGCAACGCAGTGATCTTTGCCGAGCAGTACTTTTTCGTCAGCTTTCGCGTCGTCCCTGGACGTAACCGATTTCCCGTTCTGATAGGCCCAGTGGACGATCTTGGTGCCGTTCGGCAAGTTCGGGTGATCCAGGGTGAAGCTGGTATCCCAGATGAAAGATCGTTCGACGATCCGTGGCGACTGCCGGATTGAGGCGGACGGCAGCGAGGCTGGACGATAGAGTCACGCTTTGGCAACGACCTGATCATGGATCCGACGACCCCCCCGATGTTTTTTTCCGAACCTCGCATTCTTGCGCCGTTCGGCCTTGCCCTGAGTCTGGGGCTCATGGTGGCGGCCGGCTGGTTTCTGTTACGACCATGGCCGCCGCGGACCGCGCGAGCTTTCGGTTTCACGATCGTGCTCTTGTTGAGTGGGGTCGCCATCGCCTGGCTCCTGCAGGAGAGGACCGTTCTGATCGATACCGCTTCACGGGAAGTCGTGGAGGTCCACGGCTTGCTGGGCTGGAGTCGCGCCGAACGACTGGCGTTTGCGCAGATCTCCTCGGTGACGGTAGATACCGCCGGGCCGTTTGACAGCAAAACGGATCCGCCGCCCGCTTTCGTGCTCGGGTTGCAAACAGCAGATCGACGGATCGAGCTGGACCGCTTCGACGATGCGCTGCAAGCCGAAGAGCAGGCACGCGTGGTGGCGGGATCGGGTGCGTGGCCCGCGTTGCGTCGAGGGTACAGGCTGGAAACAGCGGCCCATGGCGGCGATACGGCGCGTTTCGAAACCGCGGCAGGGCAGCAAGGAATCAGCTTGAACCTGGGAGACGTGATCCGCGTCGTCGAGGAAGCGGGTGCGGAGAGCGCCGTCCTCCCTTGAGGACACTCTGCACAGGTTCGATCCGGCTCGTAGGTCGGTTCAACTCGGAGGCGGAACCGACGCTGGGCACCCTCTACGAAGCCCGACGCCTGTCGGCTCCGGTCACGAAAAGCCGTGGCCTTGAGCCGACCTACGCCCGACCTGCTCATGAATTCGAACCTATGCGGAGAGTCCCTAACCGCCGGCCGCGTCGATCAAACCTGTGGCCGCATTCCTCAGATTGGACGCAGGGCCGCTGGCGCCCAGGGTGATGCGCGACAGGCAGGCCCCGTCCATCAGCAGTTGCAGGCCGTCGGCGAGGGCTTCGGGGTTGTGCACCGCGAGACGCCGACACAGCTCGCGCAGGCGGCGGCGCTTTTCGCGGTTGTAGGCCAGGATGACTTCGCGGGCGGGATGCTCGTCTCCGGTCAGTTCGATCGCGGCGTTGGCGATGGGGCAGCCGCGGTCGTCCTTCGCTTTCTGTTTGCGGGTCTGAGCATCGAAGAGGGCAAGCAGGGCGGCGCGCGGATCGTCGGCGTGCGGCTGCACGGTCTGGTCCCACCAGGCCCAGAACTCCTGCTCGGATTGACGCAGGCATTGGGCGACCAGTTGATCCTTGCCGTCGAAGGCGCGATACAGGCTCATCTTGGTGGCGCCGGCCTCATGGGCGATAGAGTCCACGCCGACGCTGCGGATGCCCTGACGATAGAACAGTTGCCGCGCGGCATCGAGAATCCGGTCGCGCGCGCTGCGCCGTGATTCGATGCCCGGTTCAGCGCCGGAAGAATCCTTTGCAGATAAATGGCTTGTAACGGACATGGTGGATCTCCCGCAGATGCCCTCTTGAAATGATACCGATCGGTCGCACACCATGCAGGGATGTGACCGGTCGGTATCATTCATGCGGTCGCATCGCCGAACTTCCAGACCCTCCAGCGGAGAATCCGAATGACCACGCTGCATACGCCCGTCCAGATGGGTGACCTGAACCTTCCCAACCGCATCCTGATGGCGCCGCTGACGCGGTGTCGTGCCGGAGCCACGCATGTCCCCAACGAGCTGATGGCGGAGTATTACGCACAGCGCGCGAGCGGCGGGCTGGTCTTTACCGAGTGCACGATGGTGGCCGGCGATGCCAGCGCCTTCATCGGCGAGGGCGGCATCTATTCCCCTGAACATGCGGCGGGCTGGCGCAAGGTGACGGACGCGGTTCACGCCAAAGGGGGGCGCATCGCGATGCAGATCTGGCATCCGGGTCGTGCCACGCACCAGGACATCAACGGCGGTGTGCCGCCGGTCTCTTCGTCGAACAAGCCGATCCGCAACGAAAGCACGCACACGCCGACCGGCAAGCATCCGTACCCGGCGCCGCGCCCGCTGCGCACGGAGGAGATTCCGGGCATCGTCGAGCTGTTCCGCCAGGGCGCGAAGAACGCGAAGGACGCGGGCTTCGACGGTGTGCAGTTGCACGGCGCGCACGGCTACCTGCTGGACCAGTTCCTGCGCGACGGCGTCAATGATCGCAGCGACGCCTACGGCGGATCGATCGCCCACCGTGCGCGGCTGCTGTTCGAGGCGATCGACGCGGTGATCGGCGTGTGGAGCGCCGGCAAAGTGGGTGTTCGCATCTCGCCGCTGGTACCGTTCAACGACATGTCGGATTCCAATCCGCGTGAGCTGGTCGCGTACGTGGCGGAACAGGCGCAGGCACGCAAGCTCGGTCACTTCGAGTTGCGACACGACCAGTGGGATCGCCCCGAGGAGCTGGAGCTGGCAAAGATCGCCCGCCGCAGTTTCCACGGCGCGCTGCTGCTCAACGGCGGTTTCGATCGCGAATCGGGCGAGGCAGCGGTGGCCGAAGGTCGCGCGGACGCGATCGTCTACGGCAAGGCATTTCTGGCCAACCCGGATTTGCCGACGCGCTTTGCGCAGAAAGCGCCGCTCAACCCGGTGGACTTCGGCACGCTCTACACCCCCGGGCCGAAGGGCTATTCGGATTATCCGGCGCTCGCGGCCTGAGCTACGGGTCCGAGCCGCAGCTCCCGGTGCAGGGCGGGGCTGCGGCCACTGACTCGTCATGAATCGCTGCGTCGGCAGGAGTAAGCTTCTGTGCTGTGAATTGCGGAGTTGACGTCATGAATCGAAGCATCAAGGCCGAGCTGATCGAGATCGCGCAGAACCTGCCCGAGGACTGCACCTACGAGGATATGCAGTACCAGTTGTATGTGCGGACCAGGATTCAGCGCGGAATCGACGAGGTCGATGCGGGCAAGGTGATTCCACATGAAGAGGTGAAACGTCGTTTCGCCGCGCGATGGAACGCGCAGTAATCTGGACTGAGCAAGCGCCGGCGGATCCGGAAGAGATTGAACGATTCATAGAACAGGATTCGCCGTTCTACGCTAAGGCTGTCGTTTCAAGAATTCTCGATGTCGCCAAAGGCTTGATCGAGCACCTGCAAATGGGCCGGGTCGTGTCTGAGTTCGACCTGGCGTCGGTTTGGGAGCGAATCGTTTACAGCGATCGTCTGGTCTATCGCTTATCCGATCGCAACATCGAAATCATTGCGGTGATTCATGGACGACGTCAGATGGCCCCTGTCGCCCAACGCCTCGATCCATGATCGTCCAATGAAAGAAGCTCCCCGCGAATCCCTGAAAGTCGTCCGGCTGAAGCACCGGCGAGACCAGCTGTTCAAGCTCAAGGCCGACTGGGCGCCCGCAGGTGACCAGCCGGCCGCAATCGCCAGCATGGTCGAAAACCTCGAAGGCGGCGTCGCGCACCAGACCCTGCTCGGCGTCACCGGCTCCGGCAAGACCTTCTCGATCGCCAACGTCATCCACCAGGTTCAGCGGCCCACCCTGGTGCTGGCGCCGAACAAGACGCTTGCCGCGCAGTTGTATGGCGAGTTCAAGGAGTTCTTTCCTGACAACGCGGTCGAGTATTTCGTCAGCTACTACGACTATTACCAGCCCGAGGCCTACGTCCCCAGCACCGATACCTTCATCGAGAAGGACAGCGCGATCAACGAGCACATCGAGCAGATGCGCCTGTCCGC
>JBQTIX010000048.1:0-28891 GCA_052387695.1 Panacagrimonas sp.
GGGGGGGGGGGGGCCCCCGGCCCCCCCGGGGGGGGGGGGCCCGCCCCCCCCCCCCGCCCCCGGTGGTTTGGGGCGGGGCGCCCCCCCCCCGCGACAATGTTCTCGAGCCTGTGCAGATCTTCCCTGGCTAACGGACTTGAACCAAGCCTAGGAAATCAGCCGCTCGATCTCCGCCATGCGCGCTTCCAGCGCTGCGATCCGGGTTTCGAGCGACTGCGCGCGTTCCGACGTCGGCGCGGCCGGCGCTTCAAAACCCTCGGCACGCTGTGCCGCAGGAATATCGCCACACAACAGATGCATCACCCGCTGCGCCGATTGCCCCACCTGCCGCGCCATGGGCGCGACCAGGGGTTGTGCACGGTCGGCAAGATCGTCGAGCACTTTCTGGACACCCGCTATGTCAGCCGGGCCGTTCAAAGGCGCCGCATTCGCGCGAAGTTCCGAAACGGTCTGCGGCCCGCGCAGCATCAGCGTTGCCAGCACGGCCATCGCCGGCTCCTTGATTAGCAGCTCGTGGTGAAAGCGGTGCCGCCATTTCGGCACGCGGCTGATCTGGTCTTCGCGCTTGGCCAGGCGCAGTTCTTCCAGGTGATTCAGTGCGGAGCCCACGTCGCCCTCGCTCAGGCTCATCGCCGGATCGCGCGAGGATTTCTGGTTGCTGGCCGCAACCAGGGAGTTGACGGTCAGGGGGTAGTACTGCGGCGTGGTGACCGACTTCTCGACCAGTGATGCAATGACCCGTGCTTCGATCGATGTGAGCAGCAGCGGCATGGCGTTGCGCGGTGGCGGTCTTTCTCAGGGTGTGGCGGCTTCGGCCGGCGCTGCCGGAGGAGCGGGCGCCACGGTACCGGCGTCGTCGTACGGTTCCATCACGACGCTGAGCTTGGACGATGATTTGTTTGGCTCGACGTCGGCGTTGCTGTCAGGGGTGGTGGCCGTCGCCGCCGGGCCGGCATCCGCGGTCTTGTCAGCGCCGGCGGCGGGAATGACGACTTCGACACCCGACTCGCTGCTGTCAAAGATCGAAAGTGCTTTGACGACGCGTGCCACCACTCCCGGTTTTTCCGGCGGCGCTTCGGCGACTGCTTTCTCGGGTTCAAGCGAGGCGGCAGTGGTCGGGGCATCCGACAGGGGGACCTGTGCATCGAGCAGCCGCTTTGCATCGGCGGCTTGAACGGGGAGTCCCGCCTTTTCGTAGCATTCCCTCAGGATCGCGAGCGCGCGATGGCTGGCCATCGTACCGGGGTACTGGCCGATGACCTGCTCGGCGCGCTTGGCAGCGGCCACGTAGGCGCCGCGGCGCAGGTAGAAGTCCACCACGTGGAGTTCGTGATCCGCCAGCCGGTTGCGCAGGAACACCATGCGCTGGTACGAGTCGCCGGCGTAGCGGCTGTTGGGGAATTTCTGTATCAGCGTGGCGAAATCGTCGTAGGCGCGTCGCTGGCTGCTGATATCGGCCTTGCTCTCGTCGATGGGCAGCAGGTTGAGGGCGCTCGATTCGCGGTTGTAGTTGGTCAGGCCCTTGATGTACTGGACGTAGTCGATCGAGGCGTGGCGTGGATGCTCGCGGGTGAATTTGTCGGCGGCGGAGAGCGTGCGATCGGGTTCGAAGTTGCGGTACAGGGCATAAATCCGCTCCAGTTCGCCCTGAGTCGAGTAGTCTGAGAAGGGGTAGCGGGTGGCGAGCTTGTCGTACGTCTCGATCGCGGCCAGAAAGTCGGAGCTGTCCAAACTCTGGCGGGCGTTCCGGTACATCTCCCGCGCACCCAGTTTGGCTTCCCGCAGGGCCTCGCGGCGCGCCGAGGCGGGATCGTCCGGATTGATGCGGGATTGGGGCGAGACACCGCCCGGCGTGGTGCTGCAACCAGCCAGAACGATGACGAGCGCCGCAAGCAGGTAGGGTGATGTCTTCATGCGATGGGAACGATGCGAAAGCCAGAAAGAAATAGCGCCGGGATCAAGGACGGGATCCGCGCAGAAAAAATCGCCGCCGAGTATAGCCGATGACCCCCCGCCCACCTGAGGACGCGGCCGATGTGCTCCCGCCAGACCTCGCCGAATGCGCCCTGGTTCCCGAGGCCTTGTCCGGCCAGCGGCTGGACGTGGTGGCGGCCAAGCTGTTCCCGGATTTTTCCCGGTCGCGCCTGAAGACCTGGATCGAGTCCGGCCGTCTGTTGCTCAACGGCGCGGTCGCCGAGCGCGCACGCGTGGAAGTGATCGCCGGCGACCGGCTCGATCTGGACCCGGTGGCCGAGCCGGACGGAACGGTCGTTCCACAGGACATCGAATTCGGCATCGTCCATGCCGATGCCCACCTCGCGGTGGTGCACAAGCCGGCCGGTCTGACCGCACACCCTGGCGCCGGTCAGGCGGACGGGACGCTTCAGAACGGCCTGCTGTTCCGGTTCCCGCAGACCGCCTCGGTGCCGCGCGCGGGCATCGTGCACCGGCTCGACAAGGACACCTCCGGACTGCTGGTGGTGGCGCTGAGTCTCACCGCGCACGCGCGGCTCGTGGCGATGCTCGCCCGTCGCGACATCCGTCGTGAATACGATGCGCTGATCAACGGCACGCCGGTGAGCGGGGGCACCATCGACGCACCGGTCGGCCGGCATCCGCGCGATCGTCTGAAGATGGCGGTGGTCGAGGGTGGCCGCGACGCCGTGACGCATTACCGGGTGCAGGAGCGATTCGAGCATCACACCTTGCTGCGGGTGAAGCTGGAGACCGGGCGCACGCACCAGATCCGCGTGCATATGGCGCATCAGCGCATGCCCCTGGTCGGCGACTTCACCTATGGCGGATCGGGTGCGCGCGGCGCGGGGCTGGGCGCCCACGCGCGTGCCGCGCTGAACGGATTCAGACGCCAGGCGCTGCATGCGCGCGAACTGGCGTTTGCGCATCCGGTGGGCGGCGAGTCGATGCAATTCACGGTCGAGCCGCCGACGGACTTTCAGGCTTTGCTCGCCGCCTTGCGCGCGGATCGCTGATGTCCCCTTCGGCTTCCGGTCGGCCAATGGGTAGGTGGTGCGCTTGCGAAACCCAACTCGGCGAGTGGCGATGTCGGGGCTCGCAAGCTCGCCCCGCCCACATCTGCATTGGCTGCTACTGCCTCAGTTGCCGATCCAGGAACTCCGCCGCCGCCTTGAACGCCGGGCCGTCGGTGAGAAAGGCGCCGACGTGTCCGCGCCCACGCAGGATGAACAGCTCGGCCGGGACGCCTGCCTTGTCCAGCGCAGTCTTCAGGTCTTCGGCGTGATCCACCGATACCAGCACGTCCGCGCCGCCGTGGTAAATGAAGAAGGGTGGATCGCCCGGGGTGATCCAGGTGACCGGCGAGGCGCGCTCGTAGGCGGCACGATCCTTCTGCAACGTGGTACCGAGCAGGTCTGGCACCATCGTGCCGCCGGAAAACTTGGTCAGGTCGCTCGGCGTGCCGCCGGCCACCACGGCCACGGGACGAGGCCCGCCGGCGAGGGCATCTCCAGGCGACAAGGTGCCGAGCAGCGCCGCCAGGTGCGCGCCGGCGGAATAACCGAAAACGCCGAAGCGTTCCGGCCGCATGCGGTATTCGCCGCCATGTGCCTGCATCCAGCGCATCGCCTGCTGCACGTCTTCGAGTTGCGCCGGAAACCGGTACCGGGGCGCGAAGCGGTACGTCGTGTTGACCGCGACGAAGCCCCGCCGCGCGAGGCGCTCGGCGATGCCCTCCACCTGTTCGCGATCGCCGGTGTACCAGCCGCCGCCGTGGATCACCAGCACGCCGGGCCAGGGGCCGGCGCCTTCCGGCACATAGACGTCCGCGAGCAGCTTCTGCGGCCAGTCGTCGGGGCTGATGAGGACGTCGCGGCGGACCTCGAATTTGGTTGACACGGCCGCCGGCGCCGCGCCATCCGGCTTGCCGACGTGCGAGCTGCACCCCACCAGCAGAAAACCGACCCCTGACAGCAGCAGTTGCAGGCGCGCAATCGAACTCATCGAATCAACTCCTCCAGTGCGAGGCCGAGAAAGATTGCGGCCCCAAAACGGTTACTGGCCAGGAAGGCCTTGAAGCAGCGCGCCGGATCGCGGCCGCGGATCAACCATTGCTGGTGCGCCACCACCAGCACGGCGCCGACCAGACCCATCGCATAGACCGCCCCCAAGCCCTGCTCGCGACCCAGCCATCCGAGCAACAGGATGGCCGCGACCTGCAAGGCACAGGTGATGACGCGGTCGCGCTCGCCGAACAGGATGGCCGAGGACTTCACGCCGATACGCAGGTCGTCCTCGCGGTCCACCATTGCGTAGAACGTGTCGTAGGCGATCACCCAGCAGACATTCGCGGCCATCAGAAGCAGGACTTCATCCCAGGGGACGCTGTGCAGTACGGCGGCGTACGCCATCGGGATGCCGCAGGAGAACGCCAGGCCCAGCACCACCTGCGGCATCGAGATCCAGCGCTTGGTGAACGGGTACAGCGCCGCCAGTCCCACCGCCGGTAGGCTCAGCAGGACCACCATCGGGTTGCGCAGGCTGGCGACGAGCCCGAACGCGATCAGACACAGCACCGCAAACAGCCACAGCGCCTCCGTCGGCGTGACCAGGCCGGCGGCCAGGGGCCGGTCTTTGGTGCGACGCACATGCGGATCGAATGCGCGATCCGCGTAGTCGTTGATCACGCACCCCGCCGCACGCATCAGTGCGGTGCCCAGCATGAACACGACCAGCACGTGTATCGAGGGTGGCCCGTCGGCCGCAAACCAGAGCGCCCACAGGGTCGGCCACATCAGCAGCCAGATACCGATGGGGCGGTCAAAGCGCATCAGGCGCCAATAATTCGACAGCCGCTGGGTCATGTCAGTGAGATGGTTGCGGTTCGCAAAGAGGCTGGGCCGACGGAGGTAGCCCCGGTTGGGCGACAGCCGGGACGATCCGGGGCCGCCATATTCCGGAGTTTTTCCGATTCGGCAAGCCAAATGTCCGAAGTTTTTCCCGATTGTGACGATCGTTCCGGCCAGGGTTTCTCGTCGCCCGTCGCCAGAGACTTTGCCGGACCCTGCGTCCCGGCTCCGCTAACACGGTCGTCGTCCACCCGTCGTCTCGACCAGCAGTCGGAGGTATCGCCGTTGTCTTTTCCCGTCCTGTACCTCCTCTGCATTGCCGAGCCTATGGTGTGTCCTGCGGTTCCTCCACCGCTGGGCAATTCAGTACCCACGCGTCGCGATCCAGTTGGAGCTGCAAGCGGCTTTCGGTCCGCGCGTCCGGGAGGCGATGCAACTCAAACCGCATCTGGAGGATCGGGGCCACCACCTCGCAGTCCCGCTCGGCACCAAGAGCGGGCGCGATCGAGTGGAGCCGATCGATACGGCGGGGAAGCGGGAAATCCTGGATAGGGCCAAGACCTGCTGCAGCTCGGCGTCATCCAGCACCAGCGATCCGGGCAAGAAGCTGCACCAGTGGAAGAACCATGACCACCACGTGGCCCGCAGTTGTGGCCTGACCCGTTAAGGAGGGAATCACTTCGCACGGGCTGCGGCACCAGCACGCCAACGATCTTTACAGAGCGCTGAGCGGAACGGATTTGCCACGGCGGGACTGCGAGCCCGTTGACCGTGAGACGGATCGTGCGGCCCGGATAATCGTCGCAGAGGAGCTTGGGCACAGGCGCGAGAACATGATGAAGAGACGATTACTACGCCGCTCGAAGTGCTCCAGGCCACGACAGTGATGCGCGATGGTGTTGGAAACCGATCTCCGGTAGCCTTCCTTTCGATGCGGAGGCAAAAATCTGCTCCACGCCGTGTGATCCATCAGCTTCGGCTGGCGGGTCCTATACCTCCCACCGCTTATTCCATCGCCCCCTGGTCGTTCACGACCAGGGGGCGATTCTTGTTGTAGACCACGCCCTTGCGGCCGTCGGCGACAGCGTCGATGTTCCCCGGATTCCGCAGGCTGCGCGCGGAAAAGATCGGACGACTCTGGACGACAAACCCTGTAAGTAACAGGGTGTCGAAGGTGTTCGCGGCCTTCTGCGAACGTCCTCGGAGGAATAACTGGCGCTCCTACCGGGATTCGAACCCGGGTTTAAGCCTTGAGAGGGCTCCGTCCTAGGCCTCTAGACGATAGGAGCATGGCGACAGGGCGCGTATTATAGGGGCTCGCTTGCGGCCGACAACGCGCGGTCGCCCATTCTTCTACGCACCCAGGCAGGACCGCCCATTACCGAGCCACGACGCATTCCGCGTGCCGAGCACCCGATTTCGCGCTCGATGATTTCTCCCGGCACGCTCAAGACTCTCTACACGTTCAAGGACGCCGGATACGAGGCCTACATGGTCGGCGGCGGCGTTCGGGATTTGCTGGCGGGCCTGACGCCCAAGGATTTCGACGTCGCCACCAGCGCGCACCCGGATCAGGTGAAGAAGCTGTTCCGGTCGTGTCGCCAGATCGGTCGCCGCTTCGTGATCTGCCACGTCCGCTTCGGCGATGAGGTGCTGGAGGTCACGACCTTCCGCGGGCCCATCACGGATTTTCACGAGCGCGACGAAACCGGCCGCATCCTGGTGGACAACGACTACGGCACGCTGGAGGAAGACGCCTTCCGCCGGGACTTCACCGTCAATGCGCTGTATTACGACATCCGCGACTACTCGATCGTGGACTACTGCGGTGGTGTGGACGATCTGAAGGCTGGCCTGCTGCGGCTCATCGGCAATCCCGAGCAGCGCTACCGTGAAGACCCGGTGCGGATGCTGCGAGCGATCCGCATCGCCAACAAGATGCACTTCCAGCTGGAGGCGGAGACTGCGGCGCCGATTGCGCGCCTGGCGCCCTTGCTGCGCGAGATTCCCGCCGCGCGTCTGTTCGACGAAGTTCTGAAGGTGCTGCTGTGCAAGGAGGGCGTGGACAATCTCTATGGCCTGCGCGTGTACGGCCTGTTCCGCCAGTTGTTTCCGGCGACGGACGCGCTGCTGTCTGATCCCGCGCAGCTTGCCTTCGTCAACGCGGCACTAGCGGGCTCGGCCGAGCGCATCGCCAAAGACCAGCCGGTCAGTCCGGGCTTCACCTACGCTGCGTTGCTGTGGCCGCCGGTGGAGCGTCGTGCAGAGGAGTTGATGGAGGCCGAGGGCCACGAGTACGCCCTGGCCGTGACGCAAGCGGCCGAAGAAGTCATCAGCCAGGCGATTCTGCGCGTCGCGATTCCCAAGCGATTCTCGCTGCCGATGCGCGAGATCTGGATCATGCAGTCGCGCTTCGAAGCGCGCAGTCCGGCGCGCGTTCGCCGGCTGCTGACGCATCCGCGGTTCCGCGCCGCCTACGATTTTCTGCTGTTGCGTGCACGCTCGGGCGACGAGGACCTGGTCGAACTCGCGCAGTGGTGGACCGAGGCGCAGCGTGGCGGCGAACTGCCGCCGGTGCCGGCCGAGGAGCTCGAATCGCAAGCCGCCGATGCGCCGAAGCGCAAGCGTCGCCGCCGTCGCGGCGGACGACGCAACAAGCCGGTCGCCGCCGAGTCTTCTACTGGTTAGCGTGAATCTCGCGAAGCGAGGCCACCGTCCCTCTCCCGTGCTGTTGCGGGAGAGGGGGTTGAGCCTCCGCCAGGAGGCGAGGTGAGCGGAGCGAGCGGTGGGGTGAGGGCGGTCATGCGCCGGAGGAGATTCATGTTCCGGGGCTACGCTTTGCGCGCATGACCGTTAGGACTCCAGCGGTGTTCTCGGCCTTCATCGGCCTGGGCTCCAATCTCGATGCTCCGCCGGAGCGTCTGCGGGCGGCGCTCGCCGCGATCGCGGGAATTCCCGGCACGCGCGTGATTTCAACTTCCTCCCTGTACCGGTCCGCGCCGATGGGGCCGGCCGATCAACCCGATTACTGCAACGCGGTATGCCAGGTCGAAACGCAGCTGACGCCGCGCGATCTGCTTGACGCACTGCTCGCCATCGAGCGTTCCTCGGGTCGCGTGCGCGGACCGGATCGTTGGGGTCCGCGCCGGCTGGACCTCGATCTGCTGCATGTCGAGGGCGTCAGGATCGATCGACCGGGCCTGCACCTGCCGCATCCCGGCATCGGCCGGCGCAACTTCGTGTTGATCCCGCTGGCGGAAATCGCTCCCGCACTCGAGATCGAGAGCGTCGGTCGCATCGCCGAGGCGGCGCAGCAGATCGGGCGCGAAGGACTCGCACTCTGGATCGAGGTGTGAAGCCGCCGTCTCGCAAACAAGGCTCCCGCGACACCTCGGGTGGGGAGGGTGGATGCGCTTCGCTTATCCACCCTGCCGACCGGCGCAGCGTAGGGACAAGCGAAGCGCATCCACTGGGGCCGGACGGACAGGAGAAAGCACCCGTTTGTCACGCGCTACCGTCCTTCATCGCGATCGAGGGCGTGATCGGCGCCGGCAAGACCACGCTCGCGCGCAAGCTGGCGGCGACCCTGTCTGCCAAGCTGCTGCTCGAGCAGCCCGACGAAAACCCCTTCCTGCCGCGCTTCTACCGCGATCCGGCTGGCGCGGCGTTTTCCACCCAGCTCACCTTCCTGCTGCAACGCGCAGGGCAGGTCGAGCAGTTGCGTCAGCGCGACCTGTTCACAGAAATCTGGGTCGCGGATTTCATGTTCGAGAAGGATCGCCTGTTCGCGGAGCTGACCCTGAACGCAGCGGACTTCGAGTTGTATGCGCAGGTCTTCGAGCGCCTGTCTTTCGACCTGCCGCCGCCCGATCGCATCATCCATCTGACCGCGCCGCTGGACCTCTTGATGAGTCGCATCGCCAGCCGCGGGCGCGCGTACGAGGCCCCGATCGAACCGGCTTATCTGGCGCGCCTGGCCTCCGGTTATGCGCGATGGATGCGCGGCAGCACTGGCACCCCGCTGATCGAGATCGATACCGCGCAGTTCGATTTTCTGAATCGCGATGCGGACTACGCGGAGCTGCTGGAGGCGCTTGAATCCGGCGAGCCGCAGGTTCGGTTGCCCCGAGGGGCCTTGCTATAGTCATGGACATGTCCAACGAACCCAAACCTGTCCAGGTCAACGAACTGCGCCGTATGCGCGAGGCCGGCGAGAAGATCGCCTGCCTGACCTGCTACGACGCGAGCTTTGCGCTGATCGAGGATCGCGCGGGTGTCGATGTCGTGCTGATCGGCGACTCGCTGGGCATGGTGCTGCACGGCGGCAGCACGACCACGCCGGTGAGCGTGGCCGACATCGTCTATCACTCGAAGTGCGTGGCGCCGTTTCTCAAGCGCGCATTTCTGGTCGCCGATCTGCCGTTTCTGTCCTACGCCACGCTGGAGCGGGCGCTCGACGCCAGCCAGCGCGTGATGCAGGAGGGTGGCGCCAAGATGGTCAAGCTCGAAGGCGGTCGCGAGCAGGCGAGCATCGTCGAATACCTGTCCGTGCGCGGCGTCCCGGTGTGCGCGCATCTCGGCCTGCGGCCGCAGTTCGTGCACAAGATGGGCGCGATGAAGGTGCAGGGTCGTGACGAGGCCGGGGCCGAGGAGATGGTCCACGACGCCCAGGTTCTGGTCGATGCCGGCGCCGATCTGCTGCTGCTCGAATGCGTGCCCTCGGTGCTTGCCGCACGAATCACCGCGGAGAGCCGGGTGCCGGTCATCGGCATCGGCGCCGGTCCCGGTGTCGATGGCCAGATTCTCGTCCTGCACGACATCCTCGATATCTCGCCCATGGTCACCATCGGCCGGCGGCCGCGCTTCGTGAAGAATTATCTGAAGGGTCTCGACAGCATCGAGGCCGCCATTGGCGCGTACGTGGGCGAGGTGAAGTCCGGCGCGTATCCCGCGCCCGAACACTGTTTTTAGAGATGCGGACTGTCCACAGCGTTCGCGAACTGCGCGAGCAGGTCTCGGAATGGCGACGCGCGGGCCGGCGGGTTGGCTTCGTGCCGACCATGGGCAATCTGCATGCGGGGCATCTGCAACTGGTGACGCGGGCGCGCGAGTCGGCGGATCAGGTGATCGCGAGCGTGTTCGTCAACCCCTTGCAGTTCGGGCCTAACGAGGACTTCGATCGTTACCCGCGAACGCTAGCGGAAGACGCAATCAGGCTGGAGTCGGTCCAATGCGATCTGCTCTATGCGCCCAGCGTGGCAGAGATGTACCCGCGCGGCCGCGAGAACCTCACCCTGGTGCGTGTGCCCGGCGTGTCGGAGATGCTGGACGGTGCGTTCCGACCTGGCCACTTCGACGGCGTTGCAACCGTCGTCAGCATCCTGTTCAACCAGGTGCAACCCGACATCGCCGTGTTCGGACAGAAGGACTGGCAGCAGCTGCAGGTCATCAAGCGCATGGTGGCGGACCTGCACCTGCCCATCGAGATGGTCGGTCATCCCACGGCGCGAGATGCCGATGGCCTGGCGCTGTCCTCGCGCAATCAGTACCTGACGCCGGCGGAGCGGGCACAAGCGCCCCTGATTTACCAGGTGCTCCGCGCGGCGGCTGCGGGGCTAAGCGCCGGCCGACGCGACTTTGCAGCCCTCCAGACCGAGGCGATGCTGACGCTGGAAGGCGCGGGTTTTGTCCCGCAGTACGTGGAAATCCGCAGTCCCGATATGGGCTTGCCGGGCATTGCTCATGTGGAGTGGGTGATTCTGGCCGCCGCATTTCTGGGCCGCACGCGCTTGATCGACAATCTTTTTATTTCGATATGACAGGATTGTTGCCGACTGAAGGGGCCGTCAGTACACTCCGCGTCCGCTGTGTGATGTCCGTCACAAAGCCCGGGCGTATGTCTTTTTGGGCCGCCCGTCGTAGGTCAACAACTTGATACCGGGTGCATGTCTTTTTGGGCCACCCAGGATCGCCAAGCCAAGTGGTCAAGCCATGCAACTGACGATGCTCAAGTGCAAACTGCACCGCGCCCGTGTGACCCATTCGGAACTCGATTACGAAGGGTCCTGCGCGATCGACTCCCGCCTTCTCGACCTCGCCGGGATCCTGGAGTTCGAGCAGATCCAGATCTACAACGTCGGCAACGGCGAGCGCTTCACCACCTACGCGATCCGTGCCGAGGCGGGATCGGGGGTGATCTCGGTCAACGGTGCTGCTGCCCACAAGGCGCGGGTCGGTGATCGCGTGATCATCTGCTCCTACAGCGCCATGGAAGAAGCGCAAGCGCGAATCTTCAAGCCGCGATTGGTGTATCTGGACGAGACCAATCGGGTGACGCGCACCGCCAACACCATCGCGGTGCAGGCGGCCTGAGCCTGCGATGGTGGATGCGCTTCGATTATCCACCCTACGCCGAGGCGACTCGTAGGGTGGATAAGCGAAGCTCATCCACCTGGGCCGGCTCATGACCCGGATCGAAGATTCTCCGAGCTGGCCCGTTCTGATCGATCGGGCCCTGGCGATGGGCGCAGCGCATCTTCGCGAGATGTTCATTGCCGACCTCCATCGGGCGCAGCGCTATTCGGCTGAGGCTTGCGGCCTCACGCTCGATTACTCGAAGCAGCGTATCGATTCCGACGTGCTCGACAGCCTGCTCGAGCTCGCGGCCGAACGCGATATGAGCGGCTGGATCGGGCGTCTGTACGCCGGCGAGACGGTCAACCTCACCGAGCAGCGCGCCGCGCTGCACATGGCGCTGCGCGCACCCCGCGGATCGGAGCTTTCGCACTGCGCCGTCGAGGGCGTGTCCGACGTCCACGCGGTGCTCGATCGCATGACCGCATTCTCCAACCGCGTGCGCGAAGGACACTGGCTCGGCGCGACCGGCCAGACCATCACCGACATCGTCAACATCGGCATCGGTGGCTCCGACCTCGGCCCGCGCATGGTCTGCGAGGCGCTGGGCGCAATCGCCGAAGGTCCGCGTGCGCACTACGTTGCCAATGTCGATGGCGCGCAGCTTGCCGCGACGCTCAAACCTCTCGATCCCGCGCGGACCCTGTTCGTCATCACCTCCAAGACCTTCACGACGCAGGAGACGATGGCCAATGCCGGCAACGCGCGGGCCTGGCTGGTGAATCGGCTGGGTGTCGAGGCCGTGCCGAAACATTTCGTCGCCGTGTCCACCAACTTGGCCGAGGTGAGCAAATTCGGCATCGCGCCGGAGAACGCGTTCGGGTTCTGGGACTGGGTGGGCGGGCGCTACTCGGTGTGGTCGGCGGTAGGTCTTTCCGCGATGCTACGACTGGGGCCGGATTGCTTCCGCCAGATGCTCGCCGGCGCGCACGCGATGGACCTGCATTTCCGCGATGCGCCCGCAAAGGACAACCTGCCGATCCTGATGGCGCTGCTGGCGGTGTGGAATCACAACCTGCTCGGCTTTCCCTCGCACATGGTCGCGCCCTACGCACAGCGCCTGGAAAAATTCGTGTCCTGGTTGCAGCAACTGGAGATGGAATCCAACGGCAAGTCGGTGCTGCGCAATGGCCAGCCTGCGGAACGCACCACGCCGCCGATCTGGGGCGATGTCGGCACCAACGGTCAGCACGCGTTCTTCCAGATGATCCACCAGGGGCCGGATATCCATCCGGTGGATTTCATCCTGCCGCTGGCGGCCGATCATGATTTTGCCGACCAGCACCGCATCCTTATCGCCAACTGCCTGGCGCAAGCTGCCGCGCTGATGCGCGGCAAGACCGCGGACGAGGTTCGACTTGAACTGAGTGCTCGTGGTGTGCAGGGCGAGACGCTGGAATCCGCGATTCCCCATCGCGTTTTTTCCGGCAATCGTCCCAGCAACCTGCTGCTGATGCCGCGGGTCGATGCCTGGCATCTCGGCGCCCTGATGGCGCTCTACGAGCACCGCACCTTTGCGCTGTCGGTGCTGTGGGGCATCAACGCCTTCGACCAGTGGGGCGTGGAGCTGGGCAAGCAGCTCGCGCAGCGGCTGCTGCGTCCGGGCGCGGTCGATGATCCGGATCTGGACGCTTCGACGCGGCATCACCTGCGGCATCTGTAAAGGTCGATGGAGGTCGGTTCAAGCCCGCGGCTTCATGCGGGTGGAACCGACGGGCGCCCTTCGCCGAGGACGCGCAGGTCGGATCCGCCTTCGGCTTGATCCGACCTGCACCCGACCTGCCGGTGGAGACCGTGTTCCTGAACCTATGCAGACGATCCTGACCGGCTACTCGAAGCGCAATTCCGTCCCCAGGCCGATCGTGCGCGGTGCGGCGGCCGTGGCGATATCGCCCAGGCTGTCGCTGGTCAGGAACTGCGAATATTCCTCGTCCCCGAGATTCTTGCCGAACGCGTACACCCGGTAGCGGCGGCTCGGGCTTTTCCAGTCGAGCTGCGCGTTGATCAGTGTGTAGGCGTCCTGCTCCGAGCGGTTGTCCACAGCCCAGTAAAAACCGCCGTTGTGCGCCGCCGAGGCGCTGAAACCCAGTTCCCCGTACGCGACCGGTTGCCGGTAGGCAATGCCCAGCGTGCCGGTGAAGTCCGGAGCACGCGGCAGTTCATTGCCCTCGACGGTCTGCGCCGCCAGCGTCGGACGCACCGATTCCGGACAGGTGGCCGAGGCGGTCTGCCCCCCGCTGCGGCAGAAGTAATTGCCACCCTCCGGCGCGGGCTTGGGTTCGGAGATGTCCCCGTCCGGAAAATCGGTGAGCTCGGTATCCAGCAGAGCCACGCCGACATTCACGTCCAGCCGCTCCGTGGCCAGCCAGCTCAGCTCGATCTCGCCGCCACGGATGCGTGAACGCGGCACGCTGCCGAGCCGGGTGGAGCCCTGCGCTCCCCCGAAGGTTCGAATCTGCTGGTTTTCGTAATCGTTCCAGAACAAGGCGGCATTCAGCCGCAGCTTGCGATCCAGCAGGTCGGTCTTCACGCCGAGCTCGTAGGCATCGAGAATTTCCGACTTGACGGCCGGGGCGTTCGCATCGATCAAGGTGTAATTGCCGCTGCCGAAGCCGCGGTTGTAGCTCACATAGCCCAGAACCCGGTCGTTGAAACGCCGGTCCAGCGCAACCCGCCAGGTCGGTTCCTCGTCGTTGAATGCCGGCGGGGCGCTGCCCTGTGCGAACCCCGGCACCGGATCGACCGCGTTCGGGCGCGTGATGAAGCCCTTGTATCGGCGCTCGTCCCTCGTGTGACGCAGGCCCAGGGTCAGATGCGTGCTCGGCTGCAGCGCAAGCGTGGCCTCCGCATAGGCCGCGTAGGACTGGGTGTTCAGCGACGAGGTGGTGATCTGCTGCCCGCCCACCGCCCCGAACGCGAAACCCGATACGTCGAGCTCGAAGTCGACGTCATAGTCGAAGTAGTACAGACCGGCGACCCAGCTCAGCGGCCCGGTGTCGGTGGACTGCAATTGCAGGGTCTGCGTGAAGGACCGGTTCTCTTCGCGAATCTCGGACTGGACCAGCGCCACGGCCGTGGCGTCCACGTCGATCAGAAAATGGTTGCGCCCGTCGCGATACGAACTCAGGCCGAGGAGCTGCAAGCCGTCGAATTCCCGCGTCGCCTTGAGTGCGAGGCCGCCGCCTTCCACCAGGTAGAACGGGTCGATGTTGTTGTTGACGTCGCGGTAGTCGGACTGCGGGCCCTGCCCGTCGAAGGTTCTGGCGCCGCGATCCACCTGCCGCGCCACGCCCTTGCTGGTATCGACGTGGGTGTAGTCCGCGCTCAGGCGCAGGCGTGTCTGCGCTGCCGGTGTCCACAGCAGGGAACTGCGCAGGCCGGTTTCGTCGCCCTCGTAGACCTCGCGGCCATCGGCCTTGTTGCGGCCATAGCCCTCGTTCTGGTCGGAGTGAAACACGGCCAGATCGCCCGCGAGGTTCTGGGCCAGGCCGATGCTGCCGTAAAGGCTTTGTTCCGCGGTCTGGTAGTCGTCGTAGCGCAGGCCGGCGATCAGCGTCGGCTTGGCCGTGGGTTCGCGCGTGACGATGTTGATCAGGCCGCCCGTGGCATTGCGGCCGAACAGGGTGCCCTGCGGCCCCTTGAGCACTTCGATGCGCTCGATGTTGTTGAACGAGAACTTCATCCCCGCGATGGAGGGGATATACGCGCCGTCGATGTAGACGGCCACGGCGGATTCGGTGCCGCCGTTGTTGGTGCTGCTGCCAACACCGCGGATGGCGGGCGTGGCGGTCCCCGCGCGACCGGTCAGGGTCAGGCTCGGTGTGGTGACGGCGAGTTCCTCGACGCTGTCCGCGCCCATCGATTGCAGCGTCTCCGCTGTCACCGCAGTGATGCTGATCGGCACGTTCTGCAAGGCTTGCTCGCGGCCCTGCGCGGTGACGACGATGTGGATGATCCCGTCATCCTGGGTTTTTCCGTCTGCCGACGCGCCCGCCCCGGCTTTGGGTGGGGACTCGGCTTCGATCGCGGGTGCTTCGATTGCGGTCTGCGCCAAAAGTTGATTGCTCCATACCAACGCGCAAACGGTGTGTCCTGCCCACACGGCTTTCCTTAGGCTTCGCATGATTCGCCTCCCCTGGCGTTGCCCTGATGGGCCTGTTTTGTCCTGCTCGGTGTGCGCCTGTTCGGCGCCCCCCGCCCCCCAACGTCCACGACCGGTTCCATAGCCTGCCGGGCAGCCCCGCGTAGACCGGCGCAGGGTAATCGAAAACCCACTTCCGGGATCGCTGCGGCAACGCCGATTATCGGGTTGCTGCGCCTCCCCGAAAGGGGTCCGTACCCGGCCAGGAAACCGAACGTGACACCGAAATCCGCACTCGGCTCATTACAGGCTCCCTTGCGATCCACCCACTGTCTGAACGAAGCGGTTCCGGCCCCGGAAAACGAGTCGATGGCCCGCGCCTCCAACAAGACAGAAAAGGGCGGGGCCGAGAGGCCCCGTCCTTTTTTTGCGAGGCTTACTGCGTGGAGCGGCAACGCAGCCCGATGGCATCGAACACAGCCCCGTTGCGACCATCGAATCCGACGACGGTCGAACCACTGGGGCAGTCCAGATTCCCCCGGCCCGGCCCGCTGGAAACTCCGACTTCCCCCGTGGTGGTGACTGCACCGGTGCCGAAGGTAGTGCAGCGCACCGCGAGCACGTCAATGATCGCACCGACAGGAGAACCCACCCGGACCTGGATGCCGGTCAGGGCGGAGCCCGAAGGGCAGCTCAGCGCGCCGCCGAAACTGTTCGCCCCTGACGGGTTGCCAGAGCTTCCGCCGGAGACTTCGGCGCCGAGCACGGGACCCAGAATGCCTGCTGCGTTGACCGAACGGCAGCGCAGGTCCAGGAAATCGATATCGTCGCCCGCGCGACCGAGAAAGCCCACAGCGATGGAACCGGGCGCGCAATCGTGAGGACCGAAGGCACCGCCGCCATCGCCGCCGATCGTTCCGGCTCCGAACAGTGGCCCCTGGTTGAACGCCAGCCCTGATGGTCCCTGCGGACCCTGGGCACCCGTGGCGCCGGCGTTGCCCTGAGGACCTTGAGCGCCCGCCGCCCCGTTCGCCCCGGTGTCGCCCTTCGGGCCCTGCACGCCTTGTGGACCTTGAGCGCCGGCAACTCCTGTATTGCCTTGTGGGCCTTGGGCACCATCGGCCCCCGTATCGCCTTTAGGACCTTGCGCCCCGGTATCGCCCTGAATGCCCGCGACGCCCTGGGGGCCAGTATCTCCCTTGACGCCCTGCGGACCCTGTGGCCCGGTATCGCCCTGAATGCCTGCGACGCCCTGTGCGCCGGTATCCCCCTTGACGCCCTGTGGACCCTGCGCCCCGGTATCGCCCTGAACGCCGGCGACGCCCTGTGCGCCGGTATCACCCTTTACACCCTGCGGACCCTGCGCCCCGGTGTCGCCCTTGACGCCGGCGACGCCTTGCGCGCCCGTATCGCCTTTCACACCCTGTGCGCCGGTGTCGCCTTTGGCGCCCTGTGCACCCGTTGCACCCATGTCGCCCTTGGCACCTTGTGCGCCCGTGTCCCCCTGAGCGCCGGTGTCACCCTTGACGCCCTGTGCACCCGTTGCGCCCTTCGCCCCGACCGGCCCCATCTCCCCCTGGGCACCGGTGGCGCCCGTCGGCCCGACCAGCGAACTGGGCAGGGACAGGGAGTAGGTCGTCCGCATTTCCGCGACGGTGGTGTGCGGATCGGGGATGCCGCACAGAAGGCCGAGCAGACAACTGCGCGAAACGAAAATCTGGTACTCGCCGTCGGCCAGCACCGGCAGCGCCGCCTCGATATGAGAGTCGGTGGTGGCGGCCATGTTGATCACCAGGGTTTGGCCGTTGATCTCGACATAAGGTTTCTGCGTGCCGAGCAGGCCCTTCTTGAACTCCTTGCCCTCGATGAACAGCGTGCCGTTGACTCTGTCGGCGAACACCGAAGTGACGCGTGTCTCGGCCTGGGCCAGGCTGGGCAGCAGGACCAGGGATGACAAACCGGCGGCGACCAGGAATGGGTTTTTACGGAATTTCATGACGTCTCCTTGAAGCAGGGATGAATGGAACGAGCGGCCGAAACCGGGGACAGCAGGGCCCTGCGCCATCGGCCAGACATGGCGGGCCCGGGTACAAAAAGAAGGCGAAACGGCGCCGCGGAACCTTCGCGGGCCGTGGGGCGGTCGAAGACCGCTAGTGGGGCTGACTCATCGGACGCTCCCTTCGATATCGATTGGATGGACCACCGCTGGGTGATGGACGGAGCGGAATCTGCCCAAGCCGGGTCGATTAATCCTTACCAATTCCTTACAAATTTATCGAAAAAAATAAACCATTGAACGGAAAAGAAATTTGTTCTTTGCACGACGGCCTTTTTACCGCTCCCGTGGCTGTTTATGCCCCCGGATGGGCGGTTCCGGGTGCACCCGGCGCGTGGTTTTGGCCTCGAATCCGGCGGCTTCCACCCCCTTTCCGCGGCCCCGTGGACCTCGGCAATAGAATTTCGCGTCGTCCGCGCTCCAAGCCTGCCTGGCATCCTCAACCGCTTCCGCCGATCCAATCCGCACCCGATGTCATCGGGCAATGGTCGCGGGCACGGCCCGCGCCGACAAAGCGACGGAGTCGGTAGGAGCCGTCAGCGCGCGGATGCGCACCGTGATCGCGAAGCCAACGGTAGGAGGGGCTCTGCCCCGACTGTCGCTCGAAGGCCGATGCGTGGCTGGGTCGGTGAACGCCGGTCGGGGCAGAGCCCCTCCTACACGAGGTTTACGGGACTCTTGTTTGATGAAGGCGGGCCGCGCCCGCGACAAACCTGCACAGATCATCCTTGGCCGTTGGCCACCGTGACCATGCGTTCTCGCGCGTCGCCGGTGCGGTGCTCGTCTGGGCCGAGACTGGCACAGAGGATCGGTGTCGTGTCTGCCCGCCGCCAGTTCAGCGTCGAGGATGCGGATGAGCGTGGCCACAGCGCGGAAATCGCGCACATTGGGATACAGGTCGCACAGGGGTCATGCGCGACAACATCTTCCGCGCGAAGAATTCAAAAAAAAGTCGTCATGCCTGTGGGGAGGCCTCCGCTCGGCAGGAGCGGACTCCCGCTTGGGCGGGAATGACGACGAAAAATTAACTTCCTGACGCCGATGATCGAATCAGAAATCCCCCGCCAGGCCCCGGGGGAAGCCCGACGGGGGTACAGCAACCGAACTTCAGGAATGGCCGCTCGTGAACGGCGTCACCGGCCTGTCGCGGGCATGGCCCGCTCCTACACCCCTGTAGGAGCGGGCCTCCTGAGCCTGTCGAAGGGCCGCGACCGTCTCTGCCTAGAACAACGTCAATCCCAGAATCCCCCCGTTGCCGGTGGAGGCGTTGTAGCTGCCATCGCCGGCATAGGTCCCGGTGTACCCCAGGCTCAGCACCCCGGCCAGGGTGTTCGGCACATTGGCTTGACACGTCGCCACACCGCTGGAATTGGTCACGGCCGTGCATAGCGCCGTGGTTCCCGCTTTGAAGCTCACTGTCTTGCCCGCAATCGGGGTGTTGGTGGTGGAATCTTTCAGGGTGGCCCGAGGGCTCAGGATGATGCGGAGTTGCAAGCCCTGGGTGACGATCACCGCCGGTACCGGGGTGACCGTCAGTCCCGTATTGCGCTTGTTGAAGATGACGCTGGCCGTCGCGGTCTTGAGCCCCAGACTGCCGGTGAAGCTCACATTGATGGTATCGGTGCCGCCGTTAATGCCGGTGTAGCAGTACTGGGCAGTGCCGACGGTGCTGGTGCTGACCGTTGCCGTACCCGGATTGGCGCCGGTCACTGTGAAGCTCAAGGCCAGGCCCGGCAGGCGCGTGCCGCCCGAGTCTGCGGCCGTGGCGGTGACGCAGTGCTGGATCAGGGTGAGCCGGGTCGCGGTGGCCGGTGCCAGGGTGAGGCTGGCCAGGGCCGTGGCGTCGTCGTCCTGGATCGTCATGGCGTGCTGGCTCGTACTGCCCAGGCTGGCACTCACAGGACTGGCGAGTGCCAGGGTCACGACTTCATCGGGTTCGAACAGCGTGTCGTTGGTCACGGTCAGGCTCACCGTGGCCGTGGTGTTGCCGGCCGCGACGGTGATCGGGCCGGTCGTGAGTCCGGAGTAGTCGGTTCCCGGCGCCGGGGTGCCGCTCACCGAGAAGCTCACGGCCTGATAGCTCGGGTTGGACAGTTCCACCGCGAGGTTCACCGCGCCCACACCTTCGGACACGCTGCTGGCGGCCTGCGTGAAGCGGACGCTGGGCTGAGTGTCGTCGTTGCTGATGTTGCCCACGCCCTGGCCGTCGGCGATGGTGGTGCCCACCGCGTTGGAGAGGTTCACGAAGAAGCGTTCGTTCAGTTCGAACTTGGTATCCGCATTGACCTGCACGGTGACGGTCTTGGACAGATCGCCCGGAGCGAAGCTCAGGCTGCCGCTGGCAGCGGCGTAATCGGCATCCGCGACCGTGGCGCTGTCGTTGGCGGTGGCGTAGCCGACCGTCACCGTTCCCGACGCTGCCTGCGACAGGCTCACGGTAAAGCTGAAGGCCGTGGTGCCGCCGCCGCTGCCTTCGACCAGGGTCACGTCGTTGATGCTGAGTTGCACCGCGTCGTCGTCGAGAATCGTGGCGGTGGCTTCGTTGTCGCTCACCGTCACCGGGTACAGGCGGTTGAGCAGGACCGAGACGGTGTCGCTGATGTTAGATGTCGCCAGGTCGATCCGGCCGTCGCCGTTAAGGTCGGCCGCGATGAGGCCGTAGGGCGCACTGTTGGTGTCGAGTTTGACCTGGGCGGCGAAGCTGACGGGGGCACCGGGCGCGCTCACGTTGCGCAGGGCCGCAACGCCGTCGCGGTTGCTGTCGCCCACGAACAGGTCGGGCCGGCCATCGCCGGTGAGGTCGGCGGCGATGATTTTTCCAGGGGTATTGCCGGCGAGGAAGTCGCTCCCCCCACCGAAGCTGGCAAGCATGGCGCCGGCTGCGGTGGTGTTGGGCAGCACCCTGACCGAGCTGGCGGCGGCACGGGGAACCGCCAGATCGGGCCGGCCGTCGCCGTCAAGGTCGACGGCGACGACGGAGA
The DNA here is from genome assembly GCA_052387695.1 of Panacagrimonas sp. Lineage (GTDB taxonomy): Bacteria > Pseudomonadota > Gammaproteobacteria > Nevskiales > Nevskiaceae > Panacagrimonas. Next base: position 20,356 of record JBQTIX010000048.1, read on the forward strand.
TGGGGCTGCTGCCTACGGTGATGTTGGTGCTGGTTGCGAAGCTGGCGGTGGTGTCGCCAGGCGCGGTGGTGTTGAGCAGGACCGAGACGTTGCCGCCGCTCAGGTTCGCCGTCGCCAGATCGGCCCGGCCGTCGCCGTTGAAGTCGGCGGTGGCGATAGAGCGAGGGCCAGCGCCGGTGCCGAAGTCGCTTTTCGGCGCAAAGCTGGGCGCGGTATCGCCCGACACCGTGGTGTTGAGCAGCACCGACGCGCTGCTGATGCCGCTGCTGGCGACCGCCAGATCGGCCCGGCCGTCGCCGTTGAAATCGGCGGTGGTAAGGGATTGAGAGAAGTCGCCAACCAGGAAATCGGCTGCCATGGCGAAGCTGGGCGCGGTGTCACCCAGCAACGTGGTGTTGAGCAGCACCGAGATGTTGTCGCTTGCGCGATTCAACACCGCCAGGTCCGGCCGGCCATCGCCGTTGAAGTCCGCGGCGGTTATCGAGATGGGTTCGTCGCCCACACCAAAGTCGGTCTTGGCGGCAAAGCTGGCGGAGGCGCCTGGCGCGGCGGTGTTGAACAGCACCGAGATCGTGTCGCCCGTGAAGTTCGCAACCGCTACGTCGGGCCGGCCGTCACCGTTGAAGTCGGCGTGGGTGGCGGAGAAGGGGCCACTGCCGGTCCCGAAATCGGCCTTGACCGCGAAGCTGAAGGGGTTGTTGCCGGCCGCGGTGCTATTGAGCAGGACCGAGACGGAGTTGCTGGTCTGGTTCACGACCGCCAGATCCAGCAGACCATCGCCACTGAAGTCGCCCACCACCACGGAACGCGGAAAAATGCCCACGCCGAAGTTCGCAGCAGGCGCAAAGCTCGCGCCGCTGGCGCCGGCGGCGGTGGTGTTGAGCAGCACCGAGACGTTGCTGGTGGCGAAGTTGGCCACCGCCAGATCGGGCCGGCCGTCGCCGTTGATGTCGCCCATCGCCACGGAGCGCGGAAAGTCGACCCCGCCGAAGTTCGTGGCGGGTGCAAAATTCGCGCTAACTGACCCCGGCGGGGTGGTATTGAGCAGGACCGAGACGTCGTCGCTGGCGGAGTTCGCCACCGCCAGGTCAGCCCGGCCGTCGCCGTTGATATCACCTACCGCCACGGACCGTGGACTGGTGCCGACGCTGAAATTCGCGAGCGCAAAATTTGTGCTGAAGGCGCCTGGCGCGGTGTTGTTGAGCAGCACCGAGACGGTGTTGCTGTTGGTGTTGGCCACTACCAGATCGAGCCGACCATCGCCGTTGAAGTCGCCCATGGAAATGGCGAGCGGAAAATCGCCCACGCTGCGGCTCCCGCCGGACACAAAGCTTGCGCTGATCGACCCCGGCGCGGTGGTGTTGAGGAACACCCTAACACTGTCGCTGCTGGTATTCGCCACCGCCAGATCGGGCCGGCCGTCGCCGTTGAAGTCGCCGACCGCCACGGCGGTCGGAAAACTACCCCCGGCACCCATGGTCGTGACGGGGGCAAAGCTCGCGCTTACCGAGCCGGGTGCGGTGGCGTTGATGAGTACCGAGACACTGTTACCGTTGGAGTTGGCCAGCACTAGGTCGGGTCGGCCATCGCCGTTGAAGTCGCCGACGGCGACAGCAACCGGATCCGTGCCGACGCCGAACATCGCAGCGGGTGCGAAGCTGGCGCCGGCGGCGCCCGGCGCGGTGGTGTTGAGCAGCACCGAGACGTCGTTGGTATCACGGTTGGCCACCGCCAGGTCGAGTCGGCCATCGCCGTTGAAATCTGCACGAGCGACGGCATGGGGAACGGCGCCGGTGCTGAAGGGAGCCTGCGCGCCAAAGTCGGGCGTGGGGCCGAAATTGGTGGCCGACAGCAGGTGCACCAGGAACTGCTCGTCGGGTTCGACGTCGATGTCGCCATTGATGCTCACCGGCAGGTTGAGCATGGTGGCCCCGGCCGGCAGGACCGCCGTGGCGGATTCGATTGCGTCGTAGTCGGTCCCGGCCGTGGCCGGCGGCGCGCCGCCGCCGTCGGTGCGATAGATAAGGCTGATGTTCTGGCCGATGTTACCGCTGCGCGTCAGCGGCACATTGAGCGTGGTGGTGCCGGCGTTGCTTTCCACCACGCTGGCATCGCCGAGGCTGATATCGGGCGTCTGCGCCAGCGCCGGTTGAGCGACACAAAGGCTCAACAGCAGGCCCAGACCGGGGCTGCGCAGCCGCTTGCGAGTTGGGATGGTTTTCGGACGAGGGGCCTGACGATCGGTGTGCCGTGACGTCTGCCTGGGTGTGTGGGTGTTCATTCGAGTTCCCCGGTACGACAGCTTGTGGTGATGGGTGTGAGTGAGTCGGCTTCATGAATCTGTCGCGGGCATGGCCCGCTCCTACATCGCAATCCGTAGGAGCGGGCTATACCCGCGACCGCCTTGGCCGGTTCCCGGAACCGTTGGTCTGGAGCCCACCAAGACAACCGGAAAGCTAATCACGGCAGGCCGTTTCGTCCTCACAAAATCCTCACAAATTGTGCGATTTATGTAATTACTCAGCAGTCGCCAATATAGGCGACAGATTAGTCTCGTATAGCATTGTCTTTGTTAAAATTATTTTGCGCCCTTGTGTCGCAAGTTACCAACTACTGAGTAATTTTATTAATATTTTTGTATATACTTTGCTCAGGAGGCGGTTTGCGCGTTGGAGGGTGCCCAAACCCGAACCCGGGCGTCAGGCGCGCCGCGCCCGCCGACCCTGGCGGCCAGGGGTCGCCCTAAGCCGATTTTCGGGGGGCTCAGGGCCCGCGTGACGACGCCCGGTCATCCGGCGACCATGGTTGAGTTTTCCGGCGCTGGCTACAGTAGTGGTCCACCGATTCCCTCCCCCGCGAGACCGATAATGAAGTCCGGTTCTCAACCGAACCTGAGCACGCGCGATGTGGCAACGCCGATGGCGCAGTGGCGCTTCGGTCATGCCCGCTTTGACGAGCGCTCACTGACGCTCTGGGTGCGGGGGATCATCGTTGAAGCGCCAAAGAAATCCCTCGAAGTGCTGCGCGAGCTGCTGCTTCACGCCGGGGAGTTGGTGACCAAGGACGAGCTGGCCGAGAGCTGCTGGCCACGCCGGATCCTGTCCGAAAGCGTGCTCACCACCACCATCGGCCGCCTGCGCCAGGCCCTGGGGCCGGACGAAGGCGCAGCCATCGAGACGGTCAAGGGCCACGGCTATCGCCTGGCGGCGCCGGTGAGTTTTGACGGCCCGGAACCGGCCGCCACCCCGCGCTTGCGTCTGTCCGCCGGAGATCACCCGCCGGGCCGGCCTGACTGGGTCCTGACCGAACCGCGGGGCGCCGGTGGCCAGGCCGATGTGTGGCTGGGCCGCACCCACGACCCGGCGGCGGCGCCACGGGTATTCAAGTTTGCGCTGGACTTGCACTCGGTGACGGCGCTGCGGCGGGAGCTGGCGATCAGCCGGCTGTTGCAGGAGGTCAGCGGCGATCTGTCAGCGGCCGGGTTCGTGCCGGTGCTGGACGGGCAGTTCACGCAATTGCCGGCTTTTATCGCGAGCGAGTGGATTCCCGCCGGCAGCCTGGAAGAGTGGGCGCAGGCGCGCGGCGGGCTCGCCGGCCTGCCGCTGGAGCTGCGCCTGGACCTGGCGGCGCAGTGCGCCGAATCCCTGTCCATCGCCCATGGTGCCGGGGTGCTGCACAAGGACCTGAAACCCGCCAACGTGCTGGTGGACGACCGCGGCCCGGCGCCGCGCATCCGCCTCGCCGACTTCGGCAGCGCCACGGTGATGGATCGCGAGCGCCTGCGCCGCTATGCCATGAGCCAGCTCGGCCTGACCCAGGCCCCAGGGCAGATCCGTTCCTCCAGCGGCACCCCTTTGTATATGGCGCCGGAGGTGCTGGCCGGCCAAAGCTCTACCGAGCGCTCGGATCTCTATTCGCTCGGCATCGTGCTGTATCAGCTGGTCGTGGGCGATTTCCGCCGCCCGCTGTCCGCTGGCTGGGAGTCGGACGTACCCGACGAACTGCTGCGCGAGGACATCGCGCTCGCTGCCGCCGGTGACCCGCTGCGACGGCTCGGCGATGCGGCGGAGTTCGCACGCCGCTTGCGCAGCCTCCCCGACCGGCGCGAGCAACGGGCTACACAGCATCGCGAGGCGTCGCGTGCCGCGGCTCTGCAAAAGGATCTGGAACGCCACCGCCAACGCCGCCCCTGGGTGATCGGCGTTGGTGTGCTGCTGGCCGCAGGCCTCGCCGTCTCCAGTCTGCTGGGGTGGAACCTGAACAAAGCCCTGGACGAGGCCCAGCGCCAGACCCAGGTGGCGACCCATGAAGCCAGCCGCGCCAATGCCGTTGCCGCCTTCCTCACGGACGACGTCTTCAATGCCGCCAATCCGCTGCTCGCGAAGCGTCGTGACATCGGGGTGCAGGAGCTGCTGGATAGCGCGCAGGCCCGTCTGGATGAACGCTTCAAGGACCAGCCGCGCGAGCTGGCCACCTTGCAAAGAGTGATCGGCAGCGCCTACGCCGGGCTGGGCAATCGCGAAGCCGCCGAACGCCTGCTCACACAGGCGGAACAGGGGCTGATTCAACAGGTTGGAACCTCGGATCCGGAAACCCAGGCCGCGCGCGTGGCCCTGCGCGACCTGTACGTCTACCTGCGCGATTATCCGTACGTGTTTCCGGTGCTCGCCCGCATCCTGGAAGCCGAGCATGCGGCCGGCCGCACTGACACCGAGCTGGCACTGGGCGCCGAGGGCTACCTCGCCGTGATGCATTGCATTGCCGGTTATCTCAACGAGTACGTGGCGCGCTGCGACGAGTTTTACGACAAAGCCGTGCGCAAGGCCGCCGAACTCACCGGCGACCGCAGCACGCCGAGCCTGCATGCGCGGTATACCGCCGCTCTGGGGCGTTCCCGCGATGGCCGGCATGCCGAGGCCCTGGCGATGGTGCGCGAGCTGCAAGCGGACGTGCCGCCCGGCCTCGACCCGGATAGTTTCTGGGGATGGCAGATCGTCTCCCAGCGCGCCGTGGCAGAAGCCAACGCCGGGGAACCGGCGCAGGCACGGGCCATCGTCGCGGAATGGACGGCGCAGGCGCTGCGCCTGTTCGGATCCGGCTCCCGCCAATACCGGGTCGCGCGCCGCTTTCACGCCATCACCAGCCTGCGCCTGGGGCAGAAAACGGAGGCCGTCGCAGAACTCAAGGAGGTGCGCGCGCTATGGCTGGCCGATCCCTCAGGGGGGCTCGTCGATTACGCCGATCTCCTGAAGAACCTGGCGCAGGCCCTGCGCGAAACCGGCAAGCCTGCCGAAGCCGAGGAGGCGCTCGGCGATGGCCTCGCCCGCCTGGCGGCGAAGGAAAAGCCCACTGGTTACTTGACGATGATTCTGCGCGATGCGATGGCCGATGCGCGCGCCGATCAACACGACCGCTCGGGAGCCGAGCGCCTGCTGCGGCAGAACCTGGACGAGGCGCGCGGCCTGTTCAGAAAAGGCGAATGGCTGCTGGGTTGGTGCGTCTACCGGCTGGGCACGCACCTCGCCGCGGACGGACGCATCGCCGAGGCCGCCCCCCTGTTGAGCGAAGCGGTGGCTATCCTCGAAGCCAGCGTCGGTACCGACGACAGTCGCACGCAAGAGGCGCGCGAGCGGCTGAAGGCGGTCACCGCCGATGGAAGCGCCGGACGGTAGGTGGGCAGGGCGCTGTCGTCTTAACCTGGAAAAAGCATTTTTGCCACGGATTACGCGGATGAACGCGGATAAGGATCAACCGCTCGTTTCCAGTTGTGTGCGCACCACTTCGGTGATTCGGCGCATCCACGCAAGGTTTTGTTTTGATCCGCGTTCATCCGCGTAATCCGTGGCCAACAGCAGTTTTGAGCGAGTAGCCCGGTTCCGCGAATGCGGAGCCGGGGTCCAGGGTGGGAAGAAGCCCCCGGCTCGCCGCAAACTGCGCGGCGAACCGGGCTACCGTTGCTCCGTCTCAAAACTCGTAGCGCATCTCCGCGCCCCAGGTGCGCGGGGTTCCGTAATACCCGGACAGCGTCCCGAACGTGCCGCTCTGCAGGGTTTCGTCGTAGAGCTTGTCCAGCAGGTTCTCGGCGAACAGCCCGAACTGCCAATGCTGCGCCACCTGCGCCAGGCCAAGCTGCGCGCTGACCAGGGTGCGGCTGCGGAGGTAGAAGCGGCTGGCATTGGACTCGTTGGCGTACTGGTCGCTGCGATAGTTGGCGGCGACGCCGACATACGCGCGGCTGGCGCCGGTCCAGGGCGTCTGGCGCTCGTAGCGCGTGGCCAGGGACAGATCCCACTTCGGCGCGTACTCGGTGCGGTTGCCGCTGAAATCCGTACCGGTGCCGTCGCCGTTCTCGAACTTCCTGTACTCCGCGTGTAGCCAGGCCGCATCCAGATCGATGCTCAGCCCGGAGATCGGCGCGGCCGAAAGGGACAGCTCTGGTCCCCAGGTCCGCACCCGGCCGGCGTTGGTCACGGTGGGCACCGTCAGCGTGCCCATGCTGATGAACTGCGTGATCTGGTAGTCACGGTAGTCGGCCACGAACATCGCCAGATTCACCCGCAGTCGCCGGTCCAGCAGGTCGGACTTGATGCCGGCCTCGAGGCTGTCGACGCGTTCGTCCTTGAAGCGTTCCGGGATCTCGCGCGGCGCCACCACGAGGTCGGCATTGAAACCCCCGCTCTTGGTCCCGTGCGCGTAACGCAGGTAGGTCATGGAGTGTTCATTGAGCGAGTAGCGCAGACCCAGCGCCGGGTCCACCGAGGTTTCGCCGAAGCGGTCGTGGTAATTCTCGATGGTCCGAATCCCCAGCGCGGCACCCGACTGCGCGAGCTGATCGAAGTCCAGCTCCTTCTCGGTCCGCGTCACGCGCAGACCGGCGTCCAGGCTGAGGCGTTCGGTGATGCCCCAGGCGAGCGATCCGAACGCCGCGTAGTCGAGCGAATCGATCCGTGGTCGCGTGCTCTGCGGCTCGCCCCCCGGCTGGAGCGTGCCGAGCACGCCTGGGGCCATGGTGATGCCGGGCAGCACCGAGGACAGGCGCTTCGAATCCGCGTTCGTCGCCAGCACATAAAGACCCGTCAGCCAGCGCAAGCGCCACTCGCTCACCTCCGAATCCAGACGCAACTCCTGACTGTAGAAGTCGATATCGTCGTCGTAATCAAAGCGAAACCAGTCGTTGGCGGAACGATCCAGATCGGCGGTCCAGCGCCGATTCGTCTGGCGCGCAGCGCTGATGCTGCTCAGGCCGTAACGGCCGTGCTGGTAGCGCACCGTGCCGGCGACGCCGGCATTGCGCGCGTCGTCGCGTTCCGGCGTGTTGTTGTCCACCCGGAACGGCGCGGGCTGGTCCGGCGGTGCGTTGCCGAAAACGCTGGTACGCGGTTCGCCGGCGACGTTGTGGGTCCCTTGCAGGGACAGATCCGCGGACAGGTCCACGCTCAGCTTGTCCGAGGGCAGCAGCCGCAGACGCAGTCGGCCACCGTCCTGCCTGACATCGTCGAAGTCAGCGCCGGTCAGTACGTTGCGGGTGAAGCCGTCGCGCCGCGCGAAGCTGCCGCTGGCGCGCAACTGCACGCGCGGATCGGCGATGGGCACATCGCCCGCCGCGGTGACGCGGTAAGAGTCCCGGTTGCCGTAACTCAGGGATGTCGTAGCCGGCGCGCCGCTGCCGGGCGCCTGCGTTATTAGATTCAGGGCGCCGGAGGTCGAGTTCTGCCCGAACAGCGTGCCCTGCGGACCGCGCAGGATTTCCGCGCGGTCCAGGTCCAGCAGCAGGCTATCCACCGCCGCCGGTGCGCCGACATAGACGCCGTCCACGTAAATGCCAGCGCGCGTGTCGAAGCCGATCTGCCGGCCGCCGCCACCGACGCCGCGGATGTACAGGGTGGGAATCGATGTGGTGCGGCTGAGTTGTACATTGGGCGCCAGGTTCTCCAGATCCTTCACGGTCCGCAGCCGGCGATCGGCGATGGTCTCGCCGCTCACCGCAGTCAGCGACAGCGGCACTTTCTGGGAATCTTCGGTGCGCTTCTGCGCCGTGACGACGATGGTTTCGAGTGTCACGGGCACGGTGGACTTGCCGGCCTCTGCTGAAGGCGCAGCCTTGGCTTCGACGGGCGCGGCAGACGGCGCCGCCAGCGGAGCAGCCTGCGCTGGCAACCCACATGCCAGGCCCAGGAGCAGGGCGCTTACGGCCCTCACTACGGCGATATGTTCCTTGCTCGCCCCCTTGGAGAAAGTCTGCACAGGTTCGATCCGGCTCGCAGGTCGGGTCAAGCCTGTCCTGAGCCCCGTCGAAGGGCCGAAGGCGGAACCGACGCTGCGCGCGCTCGACGAAGGGCGCCCGTCGGGTCCGCCCGCGAAAAGCACGCGGGCTTGACCCGACCTACCCATGAATTCGGACTGGTGCAGAGAATCCTTAGGGAGGGTCTGCACAGGTTCGAGAACACGGTCGCGGGGGGGGGGCGGGGCCCCCCGCCCGCGGGCGGCGGCGGGGGGGGGCCGGGCCGCGGCCCACCCAGGCGTCGGCGGCCTAAGC
>JBQTIX010000049.1:0-58261 GCA_052387695.1 Panacagrimonas sp.
AACCCCGTTCGGCCCGAGTAGCGCCGCGAAGCGTCGCGTATCGAGGGCACGCCCGGCACCTCGATACGCGGCATTGCTGCGCAATGGCGCTACTCGGTGCGAACGGATTTCAAACTGATGCACTACCGCCTACCCTTGTTACTGCCTGTTGACGAAGCCGTCCGCGTGTTCCGGACATCGTGCCCGACCCTGGGGTCTCCTGACCCTCGCTCAAAACCCGCAGAAAGATTGAACCGCGGTTGCCGGATACGTTTGCGGAACGCCCGTACCTGTGTCGACCTGCGCGCTACCGCTGTCATCGAATGCCACTGTGGCCGAGCCGGCATCGGTGCTCAGGATCAACATACCGGCGCGTGTGCTGTCAACGGTTCGATCGATCCGCACGGACGTGTTGGTCGCCACCTGGAAACTTGCGGCGAACGCGCACCGGGGACTGAGCCCGGCACCGGCGCCGCTGATGCTCATCGGACCGGCGATATCGTAGTCCTCGTTGATCACGCCATCGGTAACCAGGCCCACGCTGAAATCGACCGAGGCGTTTCCGGCCAGTGCTTCGATCTGCCGGTCGGGAGCCAACGCGGCAATTCCGCTGGGGCGCGGCCCTGCGCCAAAAATCAACGCCAGGCCATTGGCCACCGAAGTGCCCGTAGAACCATCAAAGGACCCGTCGAACGCCACCCTTCCGCGCTGCTGCTCGAAGCTCAGTCCTGTTCCGATGCGTTGGGCTCGACCTGTCACGATCGGGTCCGAACCGGCCCCGAGTTCGAGGTTTCCTTGCGCAAGGCCGGCCGACGGCCGGGAATAGCTCAGTTCGAGCGGTCCATCGAACACCGTCTCCGCCGCGGCAACGAAGCACTGGTCGGATGTCAGAGTGACGGTTCTGATCCCACCCGGCGTCTCGACGATGCTTTCGGTGGTGCTGCCCGAGTCACAGCTATCCGGACTGTCACCGGGTGCGGGCGCACCGCGGTCGAAGCTTCGGATGTCGCCGACCGCGATGCTGCGGGCGGCAGACACTGCGGCCAGCGCCGCGACCAGTACGGCGTCGGGATCACTCAAGTTCAGCGCAGGCTGGCTGCCCGATAGCGTGAACGGTACAGCCGCGACCAGATAGGCATCCGCGGCTGGATCGTCCGAACTTCCACCACCGCTGCCACAGGCCGTCAGCGCGGCACACAGACCCGTGCTCAACAGCCTGGACAACCGAACCTGTTGTACTTTGCGCTTCGTCATCATGTTCTCCATTGGTAAACTGCATCTCGTCGCGGCGAGGGTTTCGACTTCCTGCGATATCGCGATTCACGTCGCGTCGTCACTGCCTGCTTGGCTCAGAGGCCAACATCGCAAGTGATCGAGAAGGTATAGGGCTTAGGTAAGAAGACGTGCGATTGGGTCGCCTACGTCCCGACAACGAAGTGCCATACCGATCACACCCGATCTACTTTGTCATCGGCCTTGCTGCGACGAAACAGTGCTTTGACGTTGAGAGTAATGAGGTCGCCAAGAATCTTGATCGCAATCGGCGGTTCGTATCTGTCAAACACCTCTCGTATCGCATTTACATCCGTCGAGTTGCCTTTCTCGTGCTTGGGGCCAATCCAGTATCGGCTATTGTCGCCAAAAGGTTCCCAGACGATAAACTCCCGACCCATGTAGTGAAAGCTGACATGGATAGAGTTTGAGGAACTGAACGGCTTCCTGGTGTGGATGGCGGAAACGCCTCCGAAACCCTTGAGGAGCCTCGCGATCTTGCGCGGAGTGATGTAAGCATTCTCGATTTCGAACGCGTAGCAATGCTCACTCTCGGTGTTGATGGGATAAGTCTTCATGGGGCACGGCCGAGTTAGTTACCGTCAGGGCCACAAACACCCGCCCCACCCGCAGTCGTTACACCGGCGCCGTAAGCATTCACACCCGGATTGGTCCGGCCCGCCGCAGCGCGCAATGCGTCGTCGCTACCGTATCGAGCGAGGTTCGGTTGCCTGAAGCCTTGACCCATTCCAAGCCTAAAGACATTCTTAATTTGTGATCTAAAAGCGGAAGCTGCAACCCCAGATGTCGCGACCAGGGAATACCCCTTCACCGCGCCAGCGTAAACAAGCCTGCCAGCACCAAACCCAAGTGAAGCGTAGCTGCCTGCTTCGTATGCTCCAGATGACTTGTTTACGCCGCCATCAATTCCCAGGCCACTTCGAAGATCGTCACCAAATCCGAGTAACAAAGCATCGCCCGCACCGGCAGAGAAGTCGACGAATGGCTGAGGCAGTAGCGGCAACCCCAAACAGCCCATATGGGTCGGTAAAGCTGATTGGATTCCCCCCCACATAGGCATAGGTATTCAACCCCCCGTCGAGCCCAATCGGATCTGACTGCAGGTACCGCCCCGTCGTCGCGTCGTAATACCGGTTGAGGTTGTACCAAAGCCCCGACTCTGCATCGTAGTACTGTCCAGGAAACCCGATGTTGAGACTGCCGAAGGTCGTAGCCTCGGGGGTGCTCGGTGAAACCACCTTGCGATCGAAGGCGTAGTTCTCGGCCTTCCAGACGACTTGATTCGTGGCGTTCGTCACCTGTATTGGACGTCCGAGGTGATCCGAAGATGCGTAATACAGAACGCCGTCCCGCACCATGCCGATCAATTCCCCGTACAGCCAGACGTGGAATGTGGTGAGGCCTGTCTGGTTACCCTTGGTTTCCGCCAGCAGCGTGCTAGACGGACCATAAAGGTAGTTGAAATTGCCGCCGGGGCCGGTCTTTCTGACGCGTTGATTCAGCGCATTGACCCGGTAGTTGGTAACAGCCGCCCCCTTCACGATCCGGGTCATGCGATTGAGGTCATCGTAGACGTAGCTGTAGCCGCCGCGCCAGCCGGACTCCGTCTTCTGGTTGCCGAGACCGTCATAGGTATAGCTACGGGCACGCGGACCGGCGATCTGCTGGATGCGATTATTGTCCGGTTGAGGCTGGTAGTCGTCGAGCAGTCCGCCAAACCGATGGGTCTCGCGATTGCCGTTGTCGTCGAAGGTGAAGACCTGGTTCAGGGCCTGATTACCGGCGGCTTCGTTGACCGTCCTGATTCTCGACAAGGCGTCGTAACCGAACGTCTGCGACAGCGCGGTGGTCGAGATATGAGTGAGGTGCCAGAGCTCGCCGAATGCCGTGTAGTCGTATTGCAGACTGGCGCCTGGCGTGGAGAGGCTCTTGAGCCGATAGTCGAGGTCGTGGTTGCCGTTGCGAACCAAGCCGTTACCGTAATCGAAGGTCGTGATGGGACCAAAGGGCTTGTGCTTGACGTTTTGCACCACGGTCTTGGTTACTGCGCCGATCTTCACGCTTACCTTGGTGACGTAGTCCGCGGCGTCGTATTCGTAGATCGCCTGAGTCCCGCCCGGATAGGTCAGCGTCGTCATCCGGTCGAGCCTGTCGTAATCCCAGCGAGTGGTGTAGCTCGTCCCATTATTGACGGTGAGCTGCGTGGCAAGCTGACCGGTCGGGGTGTAGGTGTAGGCGATACTGCCGGAGCCGTCGGTGATCTCGCATAGGCGGCCCTTGCCGTTGAGACAGGTGTCGTAGTCGAAGCTCTGGCTCAGGGTTCCCACCGTGACGGTTTTCAGGCGATTGAGATCGTCGTATTCGTAAGTCGTGACGCTGTCGTCCGAGCGCGTCATCAGCGAGCGGTTGCCCGCCGGGTCGTACTCGAACGTCGTGATGCCCGTGTCCGGGCTGTTCACCCACACGAGATTACCGAAGCCGTCATAACGGTAGCGCGTACTGTTTTTCTTGGCGTCGAGAACCCAATCGAGCCGCCCTTCGGTGTCGTATCCGTAACGGATTCGGTCTCCGGCGATCGGACCTCTCACGTCGATGAGTTCGTTGTGGGCGTTGTAGGCCAGCGTGGTGACGCGATCGGTGGCGCCGACCTGCCGGACTTCACGCACATTGCCATTGTCGTCGTACGAGAGTTCGGTCCGTTCGTTGCTGGTGCCCTCGAACTGGTCGAAGCCGCGCCGTTCGGCAATCAGGCGCCCGATCTCGTCGTAGTCCCATTCGCGGCTGTATGGGTATTGGTTTTCCTCGACGCCGATTCCCGACGTGTACTGTCCCCGCAGAGTGCCCAAGCCTTCGGCGGGCAGGCCTTGGTTGGTGCTGTCGCCTCGGGCGTAAAGGTACCCTTTGATGTCGGACACACCCGAGCCGAACGCTCAGGTGAAGGTCAATAAACCGAGGTTGTCGAATCCGGAAAGTCTGATACTTCCGTCCGCGCGATCGACCCGCGTTACCGCGCCGAGCCCTTCATAGCCCAGCGCGGTAACTCGATCTCCAGCAGGATGCTTGACCGTCACAAGGGTCGTCTGGCCGACTTCGTTGTAGCCCAGTTCCGTCACCAGGCCATTGGCGTCGGTGACGGAAGCAGGTAGACCCAGCGCGTTATGCCCCGCATAGGTGACCGTGTTCCCGGCAGGATCGCGAACCGGGACCAAATCGCCGAAGTCGTTAAATGTGCTGACCGTCGTGTCCACAATGCCAGGCCTTGGCCCGTCCACTGAGATGGTCCTGACCATCTTATTTTTTGGACTCGGATGGAAGCTGTAGGAAAACGCAAACCTGCGCAGTTGATCGGGAACGCCGGAGAGCGCGGAGCGATTATAGAGGCTCACGGATTTCAGACGGCGCACCGCCGGATTGCTCCCGACGAAATAGTCAAACTCAACGTCCCGGATGGGATCGCCAACCGTCACGCCATAGGTCCGGACCACTTTGATCTGGTTCTCGGCCTCATTCCATTCAACCACCGTGAGACGCTCATTTCCGGGAAATGCCGGATTGATACCGGTCGTCATGTCCTGCAACTGGCCATTGACGTTGTACGTGTAATCGGTGGTGGTGCCGCTGAAATCCACCGTCGAGTCGATGAAGCCGTTGCCGTCGTAATTAGTCAAGGCAGTGACATCCGCGCAACCGGTGATTCCGCTGCGCGTGACTCGGCGCAGCCGCTGCTCGCCATTGACCTGCTCAAACTCATAGCGCGTGACGGCGTTCTGGGTATTGGTGATCTCGGTGAAACTGGTCGGGGCACTTACGGTGCCTCCGGTGCCGTAAATAAAGCTCAAATTCTGCACGCCGCCAGCCAGGCCGCTTTCCTTGGCGCGACCCTTGAACAGACCGTCGGCGTAATAGGCGTAGGTACTGTAGCGAGAGCCGAACACGGAAATTCCGGTCATCTGCACTGGGTTCGAGCTCTCGTAGTGATAGGAGCGATTGTAATTAGGCGTGAGGACGCTCTTGATCAGGCCTCCCTGGCTGGTGTAATCGTAGGCGTACAGCCCTCCCGCCGGGTCCTCGATCGAGTCGACTCTCGCATCGCCGCTCCAGTTAAATTTGAGAAACCGTCCGGAGGTGTGGGTGACCCGGTCGATTCGATAGTTACTGAGATACGTAAACGACCTACCGATCCCGAACTGATTCTTTACTGTCAAGACGTGGCCGTAGTCGTTGTAGGTTTCGATGGAACGGTCTTCGTTGGTGAGTTCCCAATGGTTCGGTCCCTTTCTGACCAGCCAGGACATGGACCCCGGATTGTCGCCCTCCCAGCGCTGCATGGCGACGTTGAATGTGAAGGTGAAGCGCGAACCATCGGGTCGGTCGACGTAGATTCTTTGCAGACTTGTTGAAGTGCCGTTGATCAACGGGCTTGGTTCGTCGACTGGCCTAGCATAGCCAAGACGCACACTGTCGTTGACGTAGAAAGCAAGTTTATAGTCGAACGCAGATGGCCAGTTGGTACCGAAGACGCCCTGACCGGTCCAGGTACGATTGTAGGTCCGGGTGATGGTGAGCGGCATTTCAGCCTGGTCGCCGGCCCAGTCGACTTCGACATTGAATTTGTTGCCGGTCTTGATCAGAACCGGATTGGGGGTGGCGCCGCCATCTGAGCCGGCAGAGCAACTCGACGCGGCGCCTTCTCTGCCGTTGTCGGGACTTGCCTGAACAAAAATTGGGCTTGGGCTTGCCGCCACCAATCCCGAATACGTCGTCCAGGATGTCATCTTTTATGAAGTCTCTTACGTCGTAATACGTGATTCCTGGGGTAGTTGGACCTTCCCCACCGCCGCCTTCGCCATCCGATTGAGCACCCGCGTTCCCAACCATACACAACAGCAGGACCGCGAGAAGCGGCGAAAATCTGATTTTAAGCAGGGGCCACGGATTCCAACGGAGACGGAGATCCGATGAGACTTGAGTTTCAAGGCCCGATCCGACTCGGGCGAAACTCTGAGACGCGAAAAGCTGCTCTGCAACGATGCCCATGTTGACTTGTGTTCCATCGTTTGTTCGCGGGCCTGGCGAGCATCGGTCAGGCGGCGCAAGGCGTCGAGCCCATAGAGTCGATGTACATGTCATCGACACATCAGGCAAGACGGATAGTCCGGTTTCGCCGAAGGCGAGATGCGCTATCGCTTTCAGCTACCCGGCCGACTCATGGTCACGTTGCGACCCTTCCTCCTGCAGCCCGGTAGAGTCGAGAGGCGACTCTCGACTGACGAAGGGTGAGAGCACCACCTGCACACTGGACGGATTGCTGCGAAAACGGAACGCTGTCAAACGGGATTGAACGATCCGTCGACTGGCGCTTCGCCTGAGCCGATCTTCAATCCTGAGCCGGATCTCAATGCTCTGCCGTCTAAGTCGATGCGTCCGCCTCGCCTGCCAGCTCGCGCGTCAGCCCGTATTTGCGCAGCTTCTCGACCAGGGTCGTGCGCCGCGTGTTGAGCAGCTTGGCGGCGTGCGCCACCACGCCGTTGGCCTGGGTCAGCGCCTGCTTGATCAGGGCCAGCTCGATGTTCTCGATATGGTCCTTGAGGTTGACACCGTCGGGTGGCAGGACCGACTCGGAGGTTTCAGCGCGCCGAGTCGGCATCACCACGTCGGGTCCCGGCGGCGGTAGCGCGGGAGAAATCGTGACGATGGCCTCGGGAACCGAAACAGCAGCCGGAACGCCGACACGGTAGCGGCTGGGCAGATCGCCCGGCAGCACCGTCGCCCGCGGATGGAGCACCGCCAGGCGTTCGATCAGGTTGGCCAGTTCGCGCACGTTGCCGGGCCAGTGATAGGCGCGCAGCACATTCACGGACTCGGCCGACAGCCGCACCTGGCCGTGGCCGCTTTTTTCCAGGCTGGCGATAAGGTCTTCAATCAATTGTGAGAGGTCGTCGAGGCGTTCGCGCAGCGGCGGCATCTCGATGGGAAATACGTTGAGGCGATAGAACAGGTCTTCGCGGAACGTGCCCTTGACGATGGCCTGTTCGAGGTTGCGATGGGTGGCCGCAAGCACGCGCACGTCGCAGCGCTGGCTGCGGTTGGAGCCGACCCGCTCGTAGGTCCGCTCCTGCAGGGCGCGCAGGATCTTGACCTGCATCGGCAGGCTCATATCGCCGATCTCGTCGAGAAACAGGGTGCCGCCGTCGGCCATCTCGAAGCGGCCCTTTCGTGCAGTGATGGCGCCGGTGAAGGCGCCTTTTTCGTGGCCGAACAGTTCGGATTCCAGCAGCTCGGACGGGATGGCGCCGCAGTTGACCGCGACGAAGGGCTTGTCGCGGCGCGAGGAGTGTTCATGAACGGCGCGGGCTACGACTTCCTTGCCGGTGCCGGATTCGCCGGTGATCAGCACGGTGGTGTCGTGGGTGGCAACCTGTTCGATCAGGCGCTTGACGCGCCGGATCGCGGCCGAGTTTCCGGACGGGCCGGAGATGCGCGTCGTCGCAACCTGCTGGTCCATGCGCAGCAGGCCGGCGCGGCGCAGCAGCTCGTTGAGCTGCGCGTACTTGACCGGGTAATCGACACCCAGGCAGGCCGAGGCATCGAGCCCGAACAGCTCGCGCGCCCTGTCGTGATGCGGCGGCAATATCAGTAGCGGCGGGTGGTGGCGATCGCGCTTGAGCCAGTCGACGAAGCTGCCCATGCCGGGCCAGTCGCCCACGCCACCCACCATCACCGCGAGCCAGTCCTGCGGACGATGCTCGCCGGTGCGGATGGCCTGGGTGCTGGAAACGGTGACGGGGTTGTAGTCGATGAACTTCAGGCAGGCGGCAATGGCCTGGGCGCGCTGGTCGTCGTTGTCGACGACGAGAACTCGGGACTCAGGCATGGGTCACGCCCGAGGCAAGGCCGCGCAGGATGTCGCCCAGAACATCACGGATGCGATGCTCGAATTCCTGCTTGTTGACGAAGCCGTCGGCGCCCGCGCCGGCCGCATGTTCGCGATGGCTGGCGTCGTCGTAGTGGCTGGCGATGATGACCAGCGGCGGCGCGTCTTGCGCCTTGATCAGGCGCGTGGCCTGCAAGCCGCCCATCCCGGGCATGGCCAGATCCATGATGATGACGTCGGGCCGGAGTTCCTCGGCCATCCGCACGGCGTCGAAGCCGTCGTAACCGCAACCGATCACGTCGACCTCGGGCACGGCGGCCAGCAGGTGCCGGGCCAGCACCACGAAACCCTTGTTGTCGTCGATCAGCAGGGTGCGCATTTTTTCCATCGGGTCCACTCCTCGGAATCGCAGCTTCTCATCCGCCGGCCAGCACGAGCCGTCCATGGCGCACCGGAGGTTCCCGTCGCCCGGTGGCCGGCGCAATCTTCATCGCTTCACGGTACTTGGCGACGGTACGCCGCGCAACGCGGATGCCCTTGCGCAGAAGGATGGCGGCGATGTCGCCGTCGCACAGCGGCGTCGCCGGGTTCTCACCATCGACGATGCGCCGGATCATGGCCTTGACGGCGGTGCCGGAGGCCCCGCACTCCGAGCCGGTGATCTGGCTGGGGAAGAAGGCCTTGAAGGCGTACACGCCCCAGGGTGTCTGGATGAACTTGGACATGGTCACGCGGCAGACCGTGGATTCGTGCATGCCGATGGCCTCGGCAATTTCGCGCAGGGTCAGCGGCACCATCTTTTCTTCGCCGGCTTCGAGAAACCCCTTCTGCCGCTCGAACACCGCGCAGGCGGTCTTGAGCAGGGTTTCGTGACGCATTTCCAGGCCTCTCACCAGCCAGCGCGCTTCCTGCAGTTTGTCCTTGAGCGCCTTGTGCCCGGAACCGCTGATGGCGCGCTCGTAAGCGTTGTTGACGCGCAGGCGCGGCAGGCGCTGCGGATTGAGTTCCACCTTCCAGGCACCCGGACGACCGGAGACCATCACATCCGGAATCGCGGCCTGGGCCGGCGCGCCCTGAGCGGCGCCGGGCTTGGGGTCCAGAGCCAGGATCAGGTTGAACGCAGCCTTGAGTTCGGCCTCGGTCACGCCGAGTTCGCGCCGAACGTCCTCCAGCCGGCGCTGGGCAACGCGGTCGATGCAGTGGGTGACCAGGTGCTTCGCGAGATCCTTGCCGTAGGTCGCGGCCGGGAGCTGGTCGAGTTGCAGGCTCAGGCACTCCGTCAGGTTGCGTGCGCCAAAGCCGGTCGGCTCGACGCTCTGCACGAGCTTCAAGGCGGCTTCGAGTTCGTCGGCGGTGGCGTCGAAGTCCAGGCCCAGCCGCGCCGCGATCTCCACCAGCGAGCACTCCAGATATCCGTTGTCGTCGATCTGCTCGACGAGCGCTTCAACGATCCGCGCCTCGCGGTCGGTGGCCACGAGCATGCGCAGTTGCTCGATCGCACCGATACGGGCGTCCGCCGCTTCCGGCGCCGCGGTGCGCGCGGTCCAGTGCTCCTCATCGTCTTCGTCGCGCGGCTCGCCGCCAGACCAGCTCTCGGCGCTGGACCAGTCGAAATCGGCCGCCACTTCGGCGTTCGCGTTGGCGTCGCAGCCGGTGGCGGGAAGCAGGCCGGCCTGATCCATGTCGTCCCGGGGCGAAACAGGCGCATCGACGGCAGCGGCTTCGTGCTCCTCGGCTTCCAGCATCACGTTGTCTTCCAGAGCCTGGTCCATTTCCTGCTCGAGCTCGATCGCCGACAATTGCAGCAGTCGGATGGACTGCAACAGTTGCGGCGTCAGAACCATGTTCTGGGTGACGCGGACGCCAAGACTCTGCTTCATGTCCACTCCTGGGTGGGCTTCGCCGAACGGGTTTCGGTAGACGTATGGTTGCGGAAGTCCCAGAGCTTCCTAAGCAGACCATTCCGTACCGTGTGTAGGGGTTTCCCCTATTGGCGTCGGAAAGCCGTCAAGTGATGAACGGCGCGCGCATCAGAAAATCGGCGCTTCGAGCACGGGCGGACGCGTCCGAAGAGCCGCTGCATTGCGGCAAGCTCGCGGTTCCGGAAAATCCCAGGAGACCGGAACAGGTTCGTCGGTCAGCCCACGCCGACGTGCCGCCGGACCTTGGCTTTGCCCCTACCGCGCAGTTGCGCCGTTCTCGCAGAACAACCGCAAGAACGAGCGCGTGCTCGTTTCGGGCTTGCGCGATTCTTTGCTATTGATCCGGCCACGCCGACCTGCGTTTGCATCATCGAGTTCAACTCGATTGTCGCCGGATCAATAACTTGCCAACGTGCGTCACCGTGTCGGCGAACGCAGACCGCGCACCTGGAGCGTAGCGCCGAGGATGAACAACACCAGCAGCACGAGCCGGATTGGCATGAGCTTGAGGTCGTCGGCATTGGCAGCGTAGGGGTGACCGACGGGGATGCGGGTCAGGGTTTCGGTGGTGGTGAACACCCAGAGGAGCAGGTAGGTCGCGCTCAGACTGATCGTCCGGACGAGCTCTGTCTTCCGGCCGAGAAGGGCCAGTCGGGGCGCGAACCACCCGACCCCGAGCAGGAGAAGCGTGAGGATCGAGAGCCCGTGACCTTTGTTGAAATCATGTTTCAGCAGGCCGAACGCGGTGATGCTGCCGATGAACATCGTCACCAAGTACAGCTTGCCGCTGAGTTCCGCCGGATCGATTCGTCCGAAGCGGACGAATGCGTAAAGGCCCGCGCCGATGGGAATCAGACTGACGAGCGTGTGAAACGCACCGAAGAGCGAAATGTTGTCGAACATGGAGATGGCTCAGGTTGAAGAAGGGGTGGAAGGGACGTCGCCGAGCAGATACTCGCGACACAGCACCCGCGCTCGGTGCAACCGGCTCTTGGTCGCGGCGGAGGTCAAACCGATGCGTCGGGCGATCTCGCCGATCGTGCGTTCCTCGAAGTCACGGAGCAGGATGATTTCCCGATAGTCCTTCGGGAGCGATTCCAGGGTGTTGATGAGTTCGACCCGTAACTCGTCGGTGCTGTGCCGGGCCAGCCACTCGTCGAGGCGGCTCTCTTCGAACGGATCCCAGTTGAAAGTGGCGCGCCCGAGGCGACGACATTCTCTCTGGACGACCTTCAATAGCCATCCCGAAAATGCGGCCAGGGCTTTGACCGTCGACAGCTTTCTCGACAGGATCAGGAGCGACTCCTGGACGGCATCGTCGATGTCGCTGATCAGACAGTGGCGCTGGGCATAACGGCGGATGTTCGGCTGGTAGGTCACCAGCAGCCGCTCCATCGCATATCGGTCGCCCTGCTGCGCGGCCTTGAGCAAAGAAAGATCTTCGGCGGCGATCACGTACGTTCGGTCCTCCACCCAGGCCGATATCCTGCACCGCAGGACGAGCCGGCGCACGGGCTCCGACGGCGACTCATTTGAGCTCTCAGAATGCGCACGGCGCCCCCTGCAACATGATGAACCTACTTCCTAGAGGGGTCGGTCCGCCGATTGGATTCGCGAGGCATCAAAAATTTGTGCGCCGAGGAGCCGTTGCGAATCCCGAGGGCCGGTGCCTGGCACGACGGCACATGCCAACTACCCAGGGTGCGCGGACGGAACGATGAAGTACGGGAAATCTTTCCTGATATGGGCGTCCTTGAAACGCAACAGGATCGGGAGCTACGACAGGCACTTGTTCCCGATCAGTTGGCAGCCCTGGCCACCCTTCACGACCTCGTGCCCGACAACTCGCAGCTCATCATCGCGACCCAGGTACTGCGGGTCTGTGTCCGAGTCATTCGCAGCCAGAAAGCCGATCCCGGGATCACGATTACTCTCTCGACGAGGGTAAATCCGTCCGACGGCCTGGTAGTGCATCAGTATGAAA
Source organism: Panacagrimonas sp. (assembly GCA_052387695.1). Lineage (GTDB taxonomy): Bacteria > Pseudomonadota > Gammaproteobacteria > Nevskiales > Nevskiaceae > Panacagrimonas. The sequence goes on from JBQTIX010000049.1 coordinate 12,053, forward strand.
TCCGTTCGCACCGAGTAGCGCCATTGCGCAGCAATGCCGCGTATCGAGGTGCCGGGCGTGCCCGATACGCCCGCTGCGCGGCTACTCGGGCCGAACGGGCCGGCGCTACTCGGACCGAACGGGGTTCCGGAATTCAAACTGATGCACGACCGACAGCCTTGAGCAGTTGACCGGACTCTCAGCGCAGGATCTCACGCCAGGTGATACGCCCCGCACGCCCGGACGCGGCTTCGCCGAAAACCGCGGTGCTGCCGTCCGATCGCACCGAATACTTGGCGTCCTGCGCCGGCGTCAGCGCCAGCACGGCCGGGGTGGACAGGGTGCCGGTCAGGGACGCGAGGCCACTGACGGGCACCGACACCGGTGTCCCGGCAACCGTGATCGACACCACGTCTTCCTGATCGACCGTCAGATTGTTCGTGATGTCCAGCGCGGGTTTGGCGGGACGGCTGCCGGTCTTTGCATCGAGTTCCATCAGCCAGCCGCTGCCACCGAATTCGCAGGGCAGGTCGGAGGGGATCAGGGTGGTGAACACGATCCGGCCATCACGCAGCAGCGGGCGGCTGATCTGGCGCTCGCCCTTGTTGAGGCCGCTGGCCGGGGTCGGGTCGATGCCGGCAATGGCGGTGTTGTAGAGATCGATGAACCAGCCTTTGTGCGTCGAGAGGTCGATCGCGTTCTGGCTGCTGACCCTGACCGTGTTGCCGTTGGCCAGCACCTGTTCCTGGAGCACGGTCTGGCGCAGCAGCGTGGCCCGGGTCGGCCGCACCGGCACTTCTGTTTCGCTCTTCGCCGGATCGGCAAAGACCCCATAAAAGCTCTGGTTCTGCTGGTTGGCCTGGCTGCTGTCACCGGTCTCGAGGTACTTGCCGGTGCCGAAGTAGACGATCAGATCGTCGGGCTTGGCGGTCATCAGGTTCAAGCCCACTTCCGGCGCACTGGTGATGGGTTGGACCGCGTTGTTGTTGGAGCGCGCCACGAACAGGGCTTCGCCGCCGTTGCCGACCGTCCAATTGGCGCTGTCGGGATCGCGAACGTTGAACTGCCAGAGGTTGCCGAGCAGATCCCCTGCGACGATGTAGTCCGCCACACGATCGCCATCCAGATCGATCGACGCGGCGGAGCCAAGCCCGTTGTCGATGCCGCTGCCGCTGCCCGAAGGGCCGACCGGAATCCGGAGGTATTCGCTGCCCGCCGCCCACAGACCGTCGACGCCGGGGCCGTCGAGGAAGACGATGAACAGCGCGCCCTGCCCCGTCGTGCTGGCCGATCCATCGGCCTCCTTGCTGTTGTAGCCGTTGCCGATGATCGCGGCCCATTGGCCGTTGTGCATCTTGACGATGCTGGGCTGGCTGAACGTGTAGCCCAGATCCGCGGAGTCGGCGTCGGTGAACTCCCACTTCACGATCTCGTCGGCGCGGTCTTCGGCGAACTCGTCCGGCTCGGTGACGTCCAGCGCGAAGATTCCCTGGCCGCCATACCGCAATGCGCCGACCAGATACGAGGCCCAGGCGCCGCCGATCTGCACGTCGGATACCGCGGGCGAGCCGTCGACACCGTAGACGTGGGTGTAGGGCTGAGCAGTGAGACGCGCGAGCTTGGGATTCCCGAGGGTGCCGAACAACTTGCCCGGCATGTAAGCGAGAAGTTCCGCGCCGTCGCTTTCACGGAACCCGTGCAGCATGCCGTCATTGGCGCCGACGTAGATCGTCGACGTGCGTTGCACCTGTGCGGACGCAAAGCCCGAGTAGCCCGAGAACGGCAGCGCCGAGCTGGGCGCTCCGACGAACACCGGATCGGAGGCGACGATGTCGCCCAGCAAGCCGCCGCGAGCCCTCAGATTGCCCGCGCCTTCCTGGCTGCGGTCGCCACGCAGGTACGCGAGCCGCGCCGGACCGCGGGTATCGGCCGTCAGCGTCGGTAGCACGTTGGGGTCGCGGTTGAGCAAGGCTTGCTGGCCGGCTGACAGGTCCGCCCAGCGCAGCGGAATTCCGGCCTTGGTCGCGGTATTGAAGCTCAGGATGGTGCGCTGTTCAGGGCCTTTGGCATTGAGCATCGTCGCCGCATTCCAGGCGTCCGGGCAGAGCTGCCCGAGACTCACGCCGGGACACACGCCGCCGATCCCGCTGGAGATCGGAATGGCGCGCAGGTTGCCGCTCCAGTCCGCGCTGTTGAAGTTGGCCTGGAACAGCCGGCTGCCGGCGTTGAGGCTGGTGGAGTTGAGCGAGGCCGACGAGAAACTGGCAGAGCGTTCCAGGATGTTGGTGACGATGTGGTTGAACGCATTGGCCAGCTCGCCGGAGTCGGCGGCCGCGAAAAATTCGCCGCCACCCTGAACCGCGGTCGAGGCAATCAGGGGGTCGTTGATCGCGTCGTCGTCGGCAAAACCGATCATGAAGGTCGAGACGTTGTTCTTGAATTGGAGACCGTTGCGCTCCACCGGAAAATCGGGGCGCAGGTCGATCTCAAACAGGGCCTTGGCCGCGTCGTTGAGATAGTCGCTGCCCGCGCTCTCGTACGGATCCACGCCGCTGCCCGGCAGGGGTTTGCGATCGTGTGTGCGGCAGTTGGCGCCGGGCACCGCGCAGTCGCCGTCGTAATCGGCGATGAAGGAACTGATCTCGCCATTCTCGCTCTGGTCGCCCTGCGGCCGACCATCCGTCAGCAGGACAGCGAAACTTTGCTGGCAGGAAAACGCGACGGGCGGCGTGGTGCTGGCACTGCGAAGATTGGCGGGAAAGGTCTGCGCAACGGTCTTGGTGATCCGGCGTGCCGGATCGTCCGGATGCAGCGTCAGCGGTGGCGTGGTGAGGCTGACGGACGATGGCCGGGTCGCGAAGTAGCGGCCGATGCCGGCCAGGGTCTCGCCCAGCGGGGTGTTGCCGAAGGTCTGGAGGTTGGCGATGCCATTGCTTCCGGTCGTGAGCGCCGTCCGTTGGGTGGTGTTGAGGCTGCTGACGCCGACCAGCATCTCGCCCCCCTGTCCGCTGGTGGTCTTGTTGTAGGTGGACAGGCCCACGCGCAATCTCGAATCCAGCGAGTTGATCAGTTGCACGCCGGCCGATCGGGCGACCTGAATACGGCTCTGCACGAAGGCGCCGCCGCTCAGTGGCTTGATGCGCTGGTTGCGGCCCAGATTCCAGGTGACGCCGCTCACGCTGATGGTGTTGAGCGTCCAGTTGAGGTAGTTGCCGGTGTAAGCCGCGGGCAGGTAGCTGTCCGGCGAAAAATAGCTCCCGGCGTCCAGGCCCGCGGTGCCGGCGACGTTCAACCGCGCGAGGTATTTTGAGGTGCGCACAAAGCACCGCGCCGACCCGGATCCGCCCCAGTTGTAAGGCCCGAAGCTGCTGCTGCCGCTGGTGTACGTGAACTGCGGCGTACCGGTGCTGCTGTCGGGCACGCGCAGGTCCACGCTCGCGCCGGCGGGAACGCGGTTGGCGCTGGGGCAGCCGCCTGAAGGTGTGTAGTCGTTCGCGGGATCGTAGGGGCTGTCGATCACGACGTTGTTCATCGACCCGGAGTTGTCGACCATGAACAGGATGTTGGGCACCACGTCGCTGCTGACCAGCAGCGGATTCACCGGCAGATTCAGCAGGGCGGCCTGCGCCGCGCCGCCCGCCATGACCACAACGACCATCACGGCCGCAGACCTGCGGGCACCCAGACGTCGCTGGACCGCGCGGGGGGTGTTCGCTTCAAAAACCCTTGGCATAAACACTCTCGACCAGGGTCGGCGCACGGCTGGCGCTGGCGCCGGTTCCGCGGCCCGTCACGCGGTAGTACCAGATGGTAAGAACCTTGGGTCCGCCGAGAACCACACTGCCGGACGGGTCTTTGCCCAGTTCTTCGAGGACGTAGCGGGGCTGCTCGGAGGCGCCGTCAAGGTACTGGCCCGGAATCATTTCCACCGTCGAACCCTCGGCATAACGCGCGCCGAAAAACCGCCCTTGCTCGTCCCACCAGGCCGAGTCCAGTCGGTTTTGCAGACTCTCGTCCGGATCAACCTCCGGCAGCGGCGCGGCCAGAATGGCGGCGCTACCGGCACAACCGCCGGCGCAATCCGGAATCGGCTGGGAGAGGCGCGCTTCCAGCCAGGTCTCCCCAGCCGAAACCGCCAGTTCCGCGGACTGAAATGCGGCATGCGATTGGCTGAGGCCGTAGGCCATCTTGTGCTGCAAGGTCGTGCTGCCCATCGCCGCGAGCCCGATCAGCGTCAGCGCCACCAGGAAGACCAGGCAGATCACCAGCACCATGCCCTGCTGGGCGACGCGGTGCGACGAATGCGGGCAGCGCATGCTCATCGATCAGGTTCTCAGCCGGTTGCGGATGTTCACGTGGCTGGAGAACACCCTCTGCAATCGGCGGTCCTGGACCATCGCGGTGTCCGCACCCTCGGTGGCCTCGGCGGCGACCACGGTCAGGCTGAGTCGCACGCTCACCACGCGGGTCCAGTCCTCGACCCGGTTCGCCCTCAGATACTGGTTGGGGAACAGCCCGGACTGGCCGGGCAGGATCGAATGGTCGTCGGCCGGGTCGGTATCCACGCCGTACAGGATCTGCAGGTCCTGCACACCGTAGATCAAGGCTTGCGAGGATTGAATCGCGATCGGATTGAGCGCATCGGTCTGTAGCCCGGGCCCTGGAGCAGAGGCGGAAACCGCCACTCCGCAGTTCAGGCTGCTGACACCACTGGCGTCCGGTGCCGATATGTAGAACACACTGGCGGCGATCTCGGACTCGCCGATCGTTCCGCCGAGGCAGGTCCGCAGGAGTGTCGGACTTCCGGCGTACGAGACCAGCAGCGCGTCGGAATCCGGTTGTGCGTCGCTGATGCCGGTAACCCGCTCCTCGTCGAAAAACCCGTTCTCGCTACCCAGGATCTGCTGCCAGTTGCCGCGAAAATGATCCGCCGGGTCGGTCTGCACCAGAGGATCCGGCAGGAAGCCCGCCTGTCGCACGTAAGGAACCATCAGATAACTCAGGAAGCGGCCCGATTCCTGGACCTGCCCCATCGAATCCTGGGTTCGATAGGTCTGGCGACTGCCCAGAAAAACGGTGGCGACGCCTGCCAGCACAAGCAACCCGATCGCCATCGAGATCATCAACTCGACCAGCGAAAAACCACACCGTCGGGTGGGTGCTGGAAGCTTTTTGGAGCGCGTCGGGAACGCGCTCACGGCGTAAAGCCCACTTCGATGCAGGCCAGGTGGATGTTCCGGTCGAACACCGCGGCGGGCGGGCAACTCGCGTCGCTGACGCCCAGCCGGTCCTCATCCCAGAGCAGGGTCAGGGTTTGCATCCGTCCGGGGCCGCAGGGCTCGGACGAGCACTGGACGCGGGCCGTGCCGGCAGGCAGCACAAGGGTCAGGCGTCGGTGCCATTGATCGAGCGCGTAGGCCGCCGCCTGTTGCTGCGTACAGACGGTTTCCTCGACGCACTCGATACCCGCTGGCGGCGCCTCGCCCGCGACAAGCTGGAACGCCCCGGAGGCGGCGGCGATCCGGTTGGATCGCATCGCGTCGATCAGCTCGTAGGCCAGCGCCGTCGCCTGACTACGCTCGTACGACTGGTTATTGCTGCGCAGCGCCGTCAGTTGCAGGCCCGCGACACCGAGCAGACCAAAGGACATCACCACCACCGAGATCAACACCTCGATCAGGCCGGAGCCCCGCTGCCGCAGGGCGCATTCATGCGCCGACGCGACCGGCGCTTGAATGCGCCCTACCGTCCGGGTCATGGGGATATCCACCGGCCTACCGGAAACAACTGGCGTCATCACCCGGCGCGACCGAGCGCACCCTTCCGCCGGAGAGGACGACGATCTGACGCCCCTTTTGCGGGTCGTCCCTGGCATCACAGGCCATGATGCTGCCCGCGGTCCGGGACATCCCGCTGGGCTCGAAGACCACGCGCGCCGCTGTTCCCGGCTCCGCCTCGCCATCGCTGCGAAGGGTGAACTTCTCCGTGGCGTCCATGGCCCTCTGCGCGGCGGGGATCATGGCCTCGCGCCGACGCAGCACCGGCTCGCCGTCGTCGTAATCGCCATTCGGATCAGAGCCGAGGTCGGCAAACACCACCCAGCCCTCCTCCCAGCCGTCCCCATTGCCGCAGACCGGCGCCTGCGGCGTGGAGGTGCTGCACGTCACCACCTGCCGACCGGTGCCCACCGCCTCCGAACGGGCGTAGGCGAGGTCGGTAAGCAGCTCGTTGATCCGCGTCGCGCGCTGGTTGTTGAGGATCACCTCGCGGAAGCCCGGCGTGGCCAGCGCGGACAGGATCGCGAACACCGCGATCGTGACCATCAGCTCGATCAAGGTGAATCCTGCCCGAGCAGATGGCACGGAAGATCCTTCCGCTGAGCGGATCGACCCGGACTTCGACGCGAGGACCGCGAGCATGATGATGATTGCCAGACAGCAGTACGTGGCGGGGTGCAAGTCATGTTCCCGCTCCAAGCTCCCGCCCGAGTCTTCGCGGCGCGTCGGTATCAGCACATGCACTCACTTTCCAGTTCATCGTCGCAGCTCAATAATCCGGGCAACGAAATTCTGACGGAGCGTGTCATGCGAACAGATTGCGACGCCGTGGTCATCGGTGCGGGATTCGGCGGCCTGTACGCCGTGCACAAGCTGCGCGACGAACTCGGGCTGAAGGTGCAGGGCTTCGACGCGGCCGGCGGTCCCGGCGGCACCTGGTGGTGGAACCGCTACCCGGGGGCGCGCTGCGACATCGAATCGGTGCATTACTCGTACTCGTTCTCGGACGAGATTCAGCGCGAGTGGCAGTGGACCGAGCGCTTCCCCGCGCAGCCGGAGATCCTGCGCTATCTCGAATTCGCCGCGGCCAAGCTCGACGTGGGCAAGGAATTCCAGTTCGGCACGCGGGTGACTTCCATCGTGTGGAACGACACGGACCAGAAGTGGACCATTACCACGGATACCGGCGCGAGCTGCACTGCGCGCTTCGTCATTGCGGCCGGCGGCAACGTGTCCATCCCCAAGGCCCGATCGGAATTCCCGGGCCTCGATCAATTCAAGGGCGATGTGTACGCCACCAGCAGTTGGCCGCACGAGGGCGTGGACTTCACCGGCAAGCGCGTCGGCGTGATTGGCACCGGCTCGACCGCCATGCAGGTCATCCCGGAGGTCGCTCGCCAGGCCAGACACCTGACGGTGTTTCAGCGCACGGCGAATTACGCGGTGCCGCTGGGCAACGCGCCGGTCGATCCGGCGCAAAGCCGCTGGAACGCGGAGAACTGGAAGAAGGTTCGCGCCCACTCGCGCGACCGCTTTCTGGGCGCGCCCTACGAGTTGCCGGAACCGAGCGCGCTGGCGGTCAGCCCCGAGCAGCGTCGCGCGCGTTACGACCAGCTCTGGTCCGTCGGTGGCTTCCGGCTTTTCGCTTCGAGCTACGCCGATCTGCTGACCGACGAGAAGGCCAACGACACCTTGTCCGACTATGTGCGCGAACGCATCCGCGCGCGTATTCACGATCCGAAGGTCGCCGACCTGCTGTGCCCCACCGACCATCCCTATGGCACCAAGCGCCCGGCGCTGGAGACGGATTACTTCGTCACCTTCAACCGCGAAAACGTCACCTTGGTCGATGTGCGTTCGGCGCCCATCGAACAGGTCACCGCCAGCGGCATTCGCAGCGGCGGACGCGACTACGAGCTGGACGCGATTGTCCTGGCCACCGGTTTCGACGCCCTCAGCGGGACCTTGCTCAGGTTCGGGCTGGTCGGTCGTGGCGGCGTGAAGCTGGCGGATCGCTGGGCCGCCGGGCCGAAGACCTATCTCGGCATCGCGACCGCCGGTTTCCCCAACCTGTTCACTATCACCGGACCCACCAGTGCGGTGGCGTTCTACAACAACCCGCTGGCGATCGAGGACCACGTCGAGCTGGCTGCGGCGGCGATCAAGTACACGCTGGACGCCGGCGCCAGCACCATCGAGGCGGACGAGGGCGCCGAGCAGGCGTGGCAGAAGCAGGTGGACGGCATTCTCCATATGACCCTGCTGCCGAAGGCGAACTCCTGGTACATGGGCGCCAACGTGCCGGGCAAGCCAAGGGCGACGTATATCTTTGCCGGCGGCGCGCCGCTGTACCGCGCGATGTGTGCGGACATGGTGGCCAAGGGCTATGCCGGCTTTCGGATCGGTGGCGCGGCTGCACCCAGGGTGCCCCCCATGGTGCAACTGGATCCGGCGGTGGCGATGGTCGTTGGCGCAATGCTGATGCAGGACATGAAGCCGCTCGAGGACTGCACGCTCGAAGAAACCCGGGCGGCAGTCGAGAGCTTCACCATGATGCAGAAGCCCGCACCTGGAGACGTGCGCATGATAGAGACGAGCTACCCCGGTCCGTCCGGCAAGCGCGCGGTGCGGATCTACAAGCCCGATGCCGAGGGCCCGATGCCGGTGATCGTGTATTTCCACGGCGGCGGCTTCATCGCCGGCAGTATCGACATGTGCGCCGCGCCCTGCGCCGCACTTGCCAAGGAACTGGGCGCCATCGTGGTGACACCCAGCTACCGGCTTGCACCCGAGGCGCCATTCCCGGCCGCAACCGACGACACCTACGCAGCGGTGTGCTGGACGGCCAAGGTGATCGGCGAATACGGCGGTGACCCTTCGCTGCTCGTGGTGATGGGCGAAAGCGCAGGCGGCCAGCTGGCTGCTGTCGCTGCACAACGCGCGCGCGACGAGCATGGCCCCGCGCTGCTCGCCCAGGTACTGCTCTACCCAACGACCGATGCCGACGCCAATACCGCCTCGCGCATCGACTATTCGGCCGGTCCGGTGCTGAGCGCCGCCGCGGGACGAGGCATGTGGGCCGCCTATCTCGGCGACCCCTCGAAGGCCGCGTCTCCGCTCGCCTCACCGGGCCGCGCGAAGTCGCTCGCAGGTCTGCCACCCGCGCTGATCCTGAGCTGCGAGTGCGACCCGCTGCGCGACGAGGGCGAGGACTACGGGCGCGCACTCGAAGCCGCTGGCGTCCGCACCCGCGTGCAACGCCTGGGCGGACTGGTCCACGGCGTCTACAACATGTCCGCGTTCGTCCCGAGAGTCGCGGAGTTCAATGCGGCGGTGGGCCGCTTCCTCCAGCCGTTGACGAGCCGCGCCCGGGTCGAGGTCTGACGGGTTTCCGGGGGGAAGCCTTGCTTTGAAGGTGTTGCCGTCTCTGGCTGGCGTCAACGCGCCGCGCTATTCCATGTAACCGAGCATCTGTAGCTGCTCGATGATCTGCTGTTTCTCGCCCGCATCCATTTCGGTTTCCAGTTCGCGGCGCGAGGCCGCGCGGGTTTTGGCGCCCTGCTTGACCGGGCGCTCTTCCAGGAATTCCGGCGTGAAGAACGTGCCCGGGACCTCGCCTTCGAAATCCGACGGTACGGCCATGCCCAAGCTGTGCAGCAGCGTCGGCGCCACGTCGACGATCTGGCGCAGGCCCACCATTCCGGCGGCGGGAATACCCGGACCAACCGCCATGAAGATGCCGTCGGGGTGATGCGTGCCGGCGGCGTACGGTCGATCCACGACGGCGGGCTTGTAGTTTTTGATCGAGACGAAGCCGTGGTCGCGCAGCACCAGGGTGAGATCGCAGGCACGCTTCATGTGCCGGCCGGGGAACCAGTCCTCGCGCTTGAGCACGTCCGCGATCACTTGCTCGCCGGTGCGCGGATCGCGCAGCGCCAGCAGGTCGGCGATGAGCTTCTCGCGGAAGTGCTCGTAATCCTCGGGACGGATGCCGGGATCACCGGGCTTCTCGGCCACGCGGATGTGAATACCGTTGCTCGATGGCGTGCGGCAATACGCGGTGGTCTTCGACCAATCGAGGTTGGCGAAGTCGGAGGCCTCGCGACGGATGGCCATGTCGCTGCCGTCGTTCCCGGCCCAGACCAGGTAGCCTTTCTCTTCCAGGTAGGTGTTGATGCGGAGCACGAACGTGCTCGCGGTAAAGCCATGATCGGAGGCGAAGAATACCTGCACCTCGGGGCCGGCGAGCGTTACGAGTTTCTCGATGTAGCCGTCGAGGTTGCGAAAATATTCGAGACAGACCTCCCGCATTTCCTTGTCGTGGCCCTGCGGATTTTTCGGCAACAGGTCCAGGTCCAGCCAGGCCCAGGCCTGATGCTGGATCTTGTCGGTGCCGTCGAACATCACCGCCATCAGTTCCGGGCTGTCCTTGGACAGGATGAATTCGGCGACGCGGAACCACTGCTCCTCACGCGGCAGGTGGTAGCGCACCCACTTCGCGGTCTCCACCGCGGTGAGGGATTCCATGGCCTGCTTTTCCTTGTCGAAATCCCAGGCCAGTTCCTTGGGATCGAAACCCGGAATCTCGGTCTTGATGCGCTCGAACAGTTCGCGAGGATGCGTGTTGCGGCGCAGGTGTTTGGCGGGAATGAAGCCGGGGACGATGGAGCCTTTCAGTTCTTCGGGCGCGGGCGCGGTAAGGGGGAAATTCAGCGCCGCGACGCTGCGGTTCTTGCGCGAGCAGATCGACCAGATGGTCTCCGCGTCGATGTCGCGCGCGTCGTACAGGGTCCAGTACACCTCCCCGCCCTTGTCCTCGGCGCGGATGAAATCGAACACGCCGTGCTCGCCGGGATTCTTGCCGGTCATGATGCTGCACCAGGCCGGCGGGGTGAGTGGATTGGGCGTGGAGCGCAGCTTGGCGCGTACCCCCTTTTCCATGAGCGACTTGAGGAAGGGCATGGTCAGGCCCTCGCCGGGAAGCTTGGTCGTCATCTGGTCGAGAACGGTGAAGGTACAGCCGTCGAGGCCGATGAACAGGGTCTTGGTCTTGCTCATGTTGGATACGTCTGCAAAAGATGACTCATGAAGGGGCGTGCGCAGGCTTCAATGGAGCGCACGCAAGGGCGACTTGCATCATCGCGCCACGGCGACGGACAAGCCATCTGACGCGACCGACAGGCACAGCGCGCTGATCGCCTCGCGAGCCTCGAACTGCAAGGCCACGTCGTGATCGCGACCGGCATGCCGAACCCGGGCCGAGCCGAAACTGACCGTCCGCGGGTCCAGCGAGCTGGCCACGATCTGCCAGTCCAGCGGCCGGCCTTCGAGGCCGGTTCCGGCAGCCTTCGAAGCGGCTTCCTTGGCGCACCAAAGCGCACAGGCCACGAGTCCGCGCTCGGCAGGCGCGGTCGCTTCGATAAAGGACAGCTCTTCGCCGCCAAATCCGCCGCGGATCAGTTCTTCGCCGCGCAGGCGATCGAGGCGCTGGTAATCGAGGCCGACCGACAATCCGGGTTCGGCCACCACCGCTGCACCCCAACGCTGACTGTGCGAGATCGACACTGCGGGCATGGGCGCAGCACCGAGCGCGGTGCAGCGAATCAGCGGCCTGCCATTCGCATCCTGGTCGATCTCGACGTCGGCCGAGGCGAGCGTGATCTGGTGGCGGTTCAGGAACCAGTCGCGCGCCGCTTCCTTGGCCGCGATCCTGCCCATCAACCATTCCTCGCGCCGCGGTCCGCTGGACGGCAGGGCGTAGTAGCGCGCGCGCTCGGCGCGGTTCAGGGTCATGTGGGCGAGACCACGGCCCCACAGGCCGCCGCCGGACGAGAGCAGCTCATCGGCAAACGGCTCTATTCGACGTGCGCAAAGCCCCGTCGGCAGCAGGCCCTCCATCCATCGCTCGCTGATGAAACGCCTGGCCGGGTCGAGCCGGTACTGGTAGAACCGCGCCGGCACGGTGAAGGTGCGGTCTTCGAGCATCTCCATGCGCATCAGCAGCCGGCCGGCAGCGTCGAAAGCGTCGATGCTGCCCGCGAGGCGATCCTGGGTCTTGGACAGGATGTGCGCGCGGCTGATCACCTGGGTGCCTGCGGGCGGTGGCGGCGCGTGCATCGAAAGCCGCGCGATCTGGAACGGAAAGCAGTTGATCTCGCCGCCGAACTGCTCCTGCAGCCAGTAGTACAGATTCTGGCCGAGCACGTCCGAGAGCGTCGCATCGGCCTGGAACTGTGGCCGCTGCGTGAAGGCGAAGTAGTCGTGGGTCGGAAGAATCTGCACGTCCAGTTCGATCGCAGACTCGGACCAGCGACGAACGCGCTGCGCGCCCTGCATGCGCGGGCCGTGGAACATGCCTCGCACGTAGAGCTGACCATCGGCATTGAAACGCGGCGGATGGGACTGCGCGTCCGGCCAGGCCATCGGTGCGGGCGGCTCGGGGTAGCGCTCCGCGAACACGACGCTCGCCTCGAACACGGGAATGCCGATCGGCGGTCCGCCCTGCCCAAGCAAGAACATGCGACAGGACACGCGATCCTCGCCGGCGCGTTGCGCCACGATCCTCAGCTCGATCTGTCCGTCGTCGAGGGACAACCAGCGCGAGCCGCGCGAGTTCTCGATCGCAATCACACAACGATCGGCGCGGTTCAGCAGCTTGGCCGCCGCCTGCGCCAGAATCTCCATGCTGTAGGTGAAGGGAATCACCGGAATGGCGCGCAGGGAGGGATCGCGCAAGCTCGGCTGGCCGCCGACGCAGTGGTCGCGGATGAACAGGTCGGTATCGAGGTCGTAGCGACGTTCGATCACGAGCCTGTCGGGTGTCGCTTCCACGACCTTTCCCAGGAGTGGGTACTGATGGGTATCGGGTGACGGCGGCGGCATCGCTTTCACGACGATAGCGGGCGCGGGCGCCGTCCCGGTCGCCAGACCCAGCACCCGCGCCTGGCTTTCGAGAAATTCCTGCATCAGCGAGAAATGCGCCTGCAGGGTGGTCAGGCGTGGGTCCTCCTGGCTGGCTGGCGTCGACAGAACGACGGTCGCCGCCGGGCTGGTAGCGGCCGGGACCGAACCGACCGATGTCGGCGACAGAGCGCTGACAGCGGTTTGCGAAACCGGCGCGCCACCGCCGCCCGGCAGCTTCTGTTTCCATTTCTCCGGCAAGGTGACGACGGGCATGGTGAGCGCCTGCCGCGGCTTGCCCTTCTTTGCCGGCCGCGGATCCGCCAGCAGATCGAATTCTGCGATCTGGCGATGCGCATAGAGCCTGGCCGGCTGGAACGGCACGCCGGCTGCGAACAGCTGCCCCAAGGTCTGGTGAAGGTGCGCAAGGCCCGGCTTGCGCCGGCTGTTGGCGCTGACGGCGATCACGTCGTCGTGCGCCCGCAGGGTGTCGGACACAAAGGACGTGAGGTTTCCGCTCGGACCGACTTCGAGGAACACGCGGAACCCGTCGGCGTACATCCGTGCCAGAGTCTCGGTGAAGCGCACCGGGTTTTCCCACTGCTGCGCGGTGAGTTCACGGATCGCATCGGGTTCCGCGGGAAAGGGGCCGCAAGAGCGTGCGCTGTAGAGCGGTACTCTGCCGGGGCCAAAGTCGAGCGTCTTGAAGTAGTCGCGAAAAGCGTCCGCCAGGGGCTTGAACAGCGGCGTGTGGTAGGCGCGGCCAAAGGGCAGTTCTTGGCAGATCGCGCCTTCGGCCGAGAGCATCTCGCGCAGTCGCGAGGCGTCCTCCGGCGGCCCGAACAGCACCACCTGGTTGGGGCAGTTGTCCATCGCCAATTGCATACGCCCCCCGGGCATGCCGACCTCGGCCAGCAGTTGCGCGCGAAGTTCGGAATGGAGTCCGCCGATGGTCAACAGGCTTCCGTGGACGATGCGGCCTTCGGCCTCGAGCTTGCGGAACAGGCGGTTGACCGCCTGCACCGCCTCCGATACTTCCTCGCGGTGCGTGAAACGACGCACGCGGCAGGCGGTGAGCGCCGTGTTCTCGCCGGTGGAATGGCCGAGCATCGCGTCCGGCACCAGCCCGATGTCGTCGAACAGGGCCTGCAGGCCCAGGCTCGCTGCGAAGACGCTTTCTGCGCCGATGTCCATTTCGTACAGCGCCTGTTCGAGCTGAGTGCGCGCCGCGTCGTCGAGCAGGGTCGGCGCGGGGAACAGGATTTCGGCGCGCGAACGGCTGCCGCGTGCGAGCGCGTTCTCTTCGATGAAATCGAACCAGTCGCGAACCTGCGGGAAATGCATGCATACGTCGGCCAGCATTCCGGTGTACTGCGAGCCTTCGCCGGGAAACAGGATGCAAGTACGACCCAACACAGGACCCACGCCGTACCAGACTCCACCACGGGTCTTGAACGGCTTGGCGCCGGAAGCACGCAGCTTTTCGAGCGCCTGTTCCAGGCGCTTGACCAACTCCTCCGTGGACTCGGCGAGAATCGCCAGACGATGTTCGCCCTTCGAATACGACACCGCGGCGGAACGACACAGCTCCGCCAGGCTTGGCGGCTGCGGCGACTTCAGATGACCCAGGGCCGCGCGAGAGAGCGCCACGAGCTGTGCATGGGTGTCCGCCGCAAGCAGAAAGATTTCCGAGCCTCGCGGTGCTTTGAGCCCGGCCACCCGTCCCTTGTTGGCACCGGCACCGCGACTTGCGTACTCCTCGAGAATCACGTGGCCGTTGATGCCGCCAAACCCGAACGCGCTCACGCCAGCGCGTCGCGGCGTCGAGGCGCCGTGCACCCAGGGACGCGTCTGGTTGTTGATGTAGAACGGCGTGGCCTCCAGATTCAGCGCAGGGTCCGGCACGTCGCACAGCATCGGCGGCAGAATCTTGTGATGCAGGGCCAGCGCGGTCTTGATCATCGAGGCCGTGCCGGTGGCCGGCAGGCAGTGCCCGATCATGGATTTGACTGCGGAAATCGCGATTCGCGGCCCTGCGCCACGCGCGCCGAAGATGGCCGTCAGCGCCTCGATCTCGGTCTTGTCGCCCAGGCTGGTGCCGGTGCCGTGGGCCTCGATCAGGTCGATCGTGCGCGGATCGATGCCGCTGGATTCGTAAGCACGGCGCATCGACAGAACCTCACCCTCCAGCCGCGGCGCCAGCAGGCCCTTGGCCTTGCCGTCCGAGGCCGTGCCAATGCCCTTGATGACGGCGTAAATCCGGTCGCCATGCGCTTCCGCATCCGCCAGACGCTTGAGCACCAGCATGCCGCAGCCTTCACCGAGCAGGGTGCCTTCCGATCCTTTCTGGAAGGGGCGCAGCCGGTCACGCGACAGGGCGCTGATCTGGCAGAACTGGATGAACAATTGCGGCGGCGTCTGCACCTGCGTGCCACCGGCCAGCATCAGATCGCAGCGCCCGTTGACCAACTCCTGCGCTGCGGCGTCGATCGCGATCAGGCTGGACGCGCAGGCGGCGTCGACGATGTAGGCGGGCCCCATCAAATCCAGCCGGTTGGCGACCAGGCTGGCGATGACGTTGGGCGTGAGCACGCCGACCACGTCGCCGCCGTAGGGCGGGAGCTGCTTTTTGAGATCGCTCTGCAACTCGCGAATTTCGCTTTCGGAGAAATCCGGACGCAGATGACGGATCACGTCCATCATCTGGTCCATGAAAAATCCGCGCGCCAGCATGCTCGCCATGCCGCGATTGCCATAGGTGCCACGCGCGATGACGATGCCGGCGCGCGATCCGTCGAAGCGGCGATTGAGGTAACCCGCATCGGCGAGCGCATCGCGGGCTACTTTCAGCGTGATCAGGTGATCCGGATCACTGCCCGCGGCGACCGAGGGCATGATGCCGATCTCGATCGGATCGACCTCGGCCAGTTCCCGCAGGAAGCCGCCCTTGGTCGTATAGATGCGATCGTCGGCCTTGGTGTTGGCCTCGAAGTACGGACCGGTCCATTCCGGATCGGCGTCGGTGATCGCATCGAATTTGGCGCAGATGTTCTGCCAGAACGCGCCCGCGTCGGCCGAGCCGGGATACACCCCGGCGAGGCCGACAATGGCAATGTCCAGAGGTGCGTTCATTCGATAAGAAAATCAACCATGAGTATCGGTCCCGGCGACGAACCGGGAGGATATGAAGGTGGCCCGAAAATACTCTCGCAAACTCATCGCACCCTTGGCGACGCGTTCCCTCGCCAACCGACGGTCGGGCTACCCCAATAAATGATCGTCAATAACCGGCTTGTCGTTGAAGCCGCCAGCTTCAGTCCGCCGGAACGCACCGTCAGGCTGGATTCCTGGGCTTTCTGCCAGGGCTGCTGCCGTAGTCCGGCGAACTCGGCGCGAGGCGATTGAGCGAGGCGCTCATCGCGCTTTCGCCGTCGCCGATGGAGAACCGCACCCGGCCGCTGTCATCGACGTACTCGGCTTCGAATATCAGCGAATTGCCCGTGTCCGAGGACTTCATGCGCTGGACCAGGGACAGCGGCGATGTCAGCGGCGCACTGCCGAACCGTCGTACCACGCCCATCCGTGACGGCACCGCGCCCTGCGTCCGGCGCAGATGGGCCCAGACAAAGCTCATCTGCGACGCCGCGTCGATCAGTGCCGGATCGAACAACCAGGCACCGCCGCTGCTCGCTTCGCCGAGAAAGGTCCGCGGACTTGAAGGGAGAACCAGGCAATGCGCACCGGATTCGCCCATCGATATCACGCGCGCGACGGAGCGCAGACGTTCCCCATGGAACAGGTATCGCGCGTAGGCGTCGGCGCCTTCGATCGAATCTCCGGCCGCGGGGCAATCCAGCAGTGGCATGACAGCGGCCGGCAGCGTCTGCGTCAGGATCGCGGTGGCGCGATAGTTGGGTCCGGCCTTGCGTCGCGCATCGACGATCTCGACCGTCACCGCCTGCGCGCCCGGCTCGGAATGCGTGGCGGCACGCGCGCGCAGGATCACGTGGCTGCCCTGCTCGGCATCGAATACCAGTCCGGCCAGCAACCGCAGATCGCGGATTTCTGCCACCTGCCATTCCGGCCAGCCAGCCGCGACGAACTGAGCCATGTACTCGAGCGCGGCGGCCATCGGCAGAACCGGTTTGCCGTCCATGATGTGATCCGACAGGTAGGGATCGTCCGCGAGATTGAGCCGATGCTCCAGGGTCACCGCCCCGCCAAGGCCGATTCGCGGCGGCCGCCGCACCAGCGGAAAACCCGCGACCGATGGCGCTGTCGCCGCGGGCTTCACCAGCGCTCCAGGCGCCAGATTGGCCCAGGGCCCTTCACCGGCCACGAGTTCCACGTCGTGGCGCGGGCCGTTGATCAGTTCGTTGAGGAAGAACCGGCGGCCCGCCGCGACGGGAATGGGCTCCATGCCGCGCTCGCGCAGGCCGCGCTTGATGCCTTCGCTGGCCATGCCGCCGTCCCAGGGGCCCCAGTTCACCGCCACCACGCGGGTATTGGTCCAGCGTCGGTGCAGATCCCAGGCGAGGCGATTCAGCGCCTCGTTGGCGGCGGCGTAGTCGGTCTGGCCGCGGTTGCCGTAACGGCCCGCGACCGAGGTGAAGAACGACAGCAGCTTGAGCGATTCGGGCCGCAACCGGCTGGCCAGGATGTAGGCCGCGTCGAGCTTGGTGCCGAGCACCCGCTCGAAGGAATCGACCGTCTTGTCGGCGATCAGCTTGTCCTCGATCACGCCTGCGCCGTGAATCACCGCATCGATGCGACCGAAACGCGCGTACAGCGCATCGATCAGGCCCCCGAAAGAGGCTTCGTCGCGCACATCGCAGGCGACGTAATCGACGGTCGCGCCGGCAGCGCGCAGTCGCGCCAGATTCACGCGGATCTCGCGATCAACCAGGATCCGGCTGACTTCCCGGTCGATCTCGATCGGCTTGGGCTTGTCGCCCTGCGCGAGCCGGGCGGCCAGGACGGCGCGGCGCAGGCTCGCAGCATCGGGGTGGATGGCGAGTTTCGCCGGCTCAGGCGCCGGCTCGGAGGTACGGCCAAGCAGGACCACCCGCATGCCCGGGCGTACCAGTTCTTCGACCACTTCGGCGGTGACCCCGCGCGCGCCGCCTGTGGCCAGCAGCACCCAATCCGCTTCCGGCGTGACGTGTGGCGGGAAGGGGCTGGGCGCGAGCGGCTGTGCCAGGGTGGCAGCGCCGAAGCGTTCGGCGCCGATGTAGCCGGCCTCGGTTTCATGGTCGTCGGCCAGAAGCTCGGCGACGAGCAGGCGCACGATCTCGGTATCGGTCTGGCCGTCGAAATCAACCGCACGCGCCCGGCATTCCGGGTACTCGCTGCGCAGGCAGTTGAGCATGCCATTGAGGCCGCCAGCGATCGGTTGCCCGCCGCCGACCGCGTCACGGCCGAAGGTTCCGCCGAGACGGCTGGCGGCGATGACGCGCGCGCGTGGCAGATCGTCGATGGCCGCCTGCACGGCGTGAAACAGGCTCAGCAGGTCGCGCCGGCACAGTTCGCGCCAGTCGGCGAGGGTGGCGATTGGATCGGTCGCGAGTCCCTGCAGGTGGATCAGCGACTGCACCGGACCGTGCTTGCGACGCGCCGCGGTGATAGCGGAACGGATTTCGTCACCGGAGGTTCCTGCAATCACCACCGGCACCAGCCCGCGGGTCGCAAGTTCCGAGACGAATCCTTCGGTGATAGGACCTAGCTTGCCCATCACCAGCGCCAACCCCCTGAGTGCGAGGTGCGTCGATGACAAGGGAGACGACCGCGACTTGATCACGAACCGCGGCAGAGGGGGCAGTCCGGTAGCAAGCAGCTTTGCTGGCTTCGCTGTTGGCCTGGCAGCAGCGGCAGGGAGCACAGGCTCGTGCCTCGGTGCCGGGATCGCGGCTGCTGGAGTGGCTGCGTCAACCAGCGCCGACAGGATCGCGGCGAGGCTCTTGGACTTGGTGAATCGCTCCATCCGGCTCTGGACCGCTGCCGCCAGGTCAGCGTCCAGGGCTTTCTGGAGCGCGCCGAGGATTTCGACCCGCTTGATCGAATCAATCCCGAGATCGGCTTCCAGATCCGCATCCAGACCGAGCATTTCGGTCGGATAACCGGTGCGCTCGGCAACGATCTCCAGCAGCAGGGAGCGGTGATCGGCGACCGGCGCCGACATGCGACCCGGTGGACTCGCGGGCGCGGGAGTCGTCTCGATCGCTGCGACCTTGGGCGCAGCCGCATGAGGGGAAGCCGGTCCAATGGTCTCCAGACCGACGAGTTCCGTCAGAATCGCGTGCAGCGACTTGGCCTTGGTAAAGCGCTCCATCCGGGCCTGCATCGGACCGGCGAGGTTCGTCGGAAGAGCCTTTTGAAACGCGCCGAGGATTTCGACTCGCTTGATCGAGTCGATGCCCAGGTCGGCTTCGAGATCGGCGTCCAGGCCCAGCATCTCGCTGGGATAGCCAGTTCGCTCGGCAACGATGGTCAGCAGATCGGCCTTGAAATCTCTCGCCGCGGTGGTCGTCGCGACCGGGGTCACCGGCGCCCCTTCGACCTTGACCTCGGGCCTTTGCGTCACGACGGGAGCCGCTGCGAGCGATGCGATTTCAGACAAGATCGCGGCCAGGGACTTGGCCTTGGTGAACCGTTCCATCCGGCTCTGTACCACGCTACCCCATTCTGCCGGCAAGGCTTTCTGGAAGGCGCCGAGAATCTCGACGCGCTTGATCGAATCGATCCCGAGGTCGGCCTCCAGGTCGGCCTCCAGACCGAGCATCTCGCCCGGGTAGCCGGTGCGATCCGAGACGATGTGCAGAAGCACGGCCGCGATATCGACAGCGGATGCAGTTGCGGAGGCCGCGGCAGGAGCAGGGATCGGCTCCATTGCCGAAGGCGCCGGTGCAAGCGACTGAACTTCGGCCAGGATGGCGTTCAACGAGCGTGCCCGGGTGAACCGCTCCATGCGGCCCTGTACCGCACTGGCAAGCTCGGCGGGCAGCGATTTCTTGAAGGCACCAAGAATTTCGACGCGCTTGATCGAATCGATCCCGAGGTCCGCTTCGAGGTCGGCATCCAGACCCAGCATCTCGGTCGGATAACCCGTGCGCTCCGATACGATGCCGAGAAGGACCGACTTGAAGTCCGGTGCCACCGGGGAACGAACCGCGGCCGTTTCGCGAGGCGCCGCTTTCTGTGCGGGCTTCGGCTCCACGATGATCGGCGGACTCGCGACGGCTTGTATCGGGCTCGACGCCGACGCGGACAGGACCGCAACCGCGGCTGCCGCAGGCATCGGCGCGGCACTCGCAGTGCCACCTAGGAATTGCTGGACCACGCGCTCCTGCAGAGCGAGGAACTGCCGCATGGTCTGCTGGTAGGCCACCATCGCTTCGCTGCTCAGCGGTGCCGCGCTCACCATGGGGGCGGTCAAGGACGGGGCGGCGACCGATGAAGCGACAACCGATGGCGGTGGCATTTTGGCCTTGATCGCAGCCTCCATCTTCGACTCGATCGCCGCACGCGCCGCCTCCGCGGTGGCCTTGGTCAGCGCTGGCTTGGCACCGGTGCGCAACACGGGATCGTCGATCGGGCGCGCGCAACCGCCGCTGACCATCCACCAGTGCCGCGGGTAAACCGCGGGGCTGGCGATCTCCGGCAACTTTGCCAGGTCCAGCGAAGCGATCTCGCGCTCTGCAAAAAGCGCCATGGCGTCAAAATTGACGCCGGCCACGAACAGTTCGGCGAGGCCGATCAGCAGTCCCCTCAAGCCACCGCCGTTGGCATCCAGCGAAACGGCCGCAGCGTCGCGTCCGGCAAGGGTCTGCCGGGCCATGCCGGAACAGATGCCCTTGGGGCCGAGTTCGAGGAACATGCGGCAGCCCGCGGCATACATCGCCTCGATCTCGGCAACGAACTCCACACCGGACAGCAGATGGTTGTCGAGCAGGTTCTGCATCGCCGCCGGGGAGCCCGGGTAGGCGGCGCCGGTGGAATTCGAGTACACCGTCAGTGAGGGCTCGGAGAACGCGGTGGCGTGGATCGCTTCCGACAGCGGCGCCTTGGCCGGCGCCACCAACTCGGTATGGAAGGCACCCGAAACGGGCAGCAAGGTCGCTCTCAGACCTTCCGCCGTCAGCTTGTGCGCGGCCTTCTCGACCGCGTCCTTGGGCCCTGAAATGACCGACTGCTCCGGTGAATTGTGGTTGGCCACGCGCACGCCGACGAAGCCGGTGATCAGCGCCTGTACGCGTTCTCGCCGACCCTGTACCGCGGCCATGCCGCCGGGCACCGCGGATCGGGACGCCAAGGCCATCGCGCGGCCGCGAATGGCCGAGAGCCTGAGGAAATCGGCAGGCGCGATCACGCCCGCGCACATCAGCGCCGCGTACTCGCCATAACTGTGGCCCGCAGCCGCGGTGGCGACGAGGCCCAGGCGCTCGGCCAGTCGCAGGTAACCCAGCGCCAGGGTTCCGATCGCCGGTTGGGCGACACCCGTGTCGGTCAGCGCATGGGCCTGAGCGGATTCGGTCTCCGCGTCGAAGGCCGCGGGCGGATAGATCACAGAGGACAACAGACTGCGAAAATCATCGCGCAGCGTACGGTCGCCGAACTCCAACGCCTCACGCACGTCGGAGAAGTAGAGCGCGGCCTCGCGCCCCATGTTCACGTACTGCGCGCCCTGCCCGGGGAACAGAAAGGCCACCGCGGGCGGCATAGCGGGCGTTGAGCGGTTCAGCTTGACGCTCGGCGGCAGCGGTTTGGCTCCACCTTGCAGGTGCGCAACGGCAATCGCCAGATCGGCGGCGAGCGATTTAAGGTCCGTCGCAACCACCGCCAGGGTGGCCGGCTGGCCGCGGCGCGCTTCAGCGTGCAGCGCCAGTGACGACGCGAGCGAGGCCGGCTTCACGCGCGAGCCCGGCTGGATGTTGGGGATCAGCTTCTCGACCTCGCGCACCAGGCCCGCGACATCGGGCGCGCGGAACAGGAACAGCTCGCTCGGCCAGCGGTTTGAGCCGTTGGAAGCGCCGCCGCCGCGATACTCCTCGAGTACCGCGTGGAAATTGGTGCCCCCGAAACCGAAGGCCGACGCGGCGCCGCGCCGTGGATGATCCGGATGCGCCACCCAGGGCCGCGCGTCCTTGAGCAGATAGACCGGCGAATGGGGGTCGGCGATGGCCTCGATCGGCTTTTCGACGCCGAAGTGGCCCGGCAGCACGCGGTGATACAGCGACAACGCGACCTTGATCAGGCCGGAGACTCCAGCTGCGGCTTTGGTGTGACCGAGCAGGGTCTTGACCGAACCGAGTGCGACCGACTTGGGCGCGGCGTGACCTTCGTTGAGCGCGCGAGCAATCGTTTGCGCCTCGGTACGATCGCCCACGGGCGTACCGGTTCCGTGAGCCTCGGCGAGCCCCAGGGTGGCGGCGGAGAAGCCCGCTTTGCGGTACGCGCGGTGGAGCGCGCGCACCTGACCTTCGCTGCGCGGCGCCGTCAGACCCAGGGCCTTGCCGTCTGACGAGCCCGCCGTCGCCTTGATCACGGCGTAGATGCGATCGCCATCGCGCTCGGCATCGGCCAGGCGCTTGAGCGCGATCATCGCCACGCCTTCCGAGATGGCGATTCCGTCGGCGGATTGGTCAAACGTCCGGGCCTGCCCGCGCGCGGACAGCGCCTGCGTCTTGGCGAACGCGGTAAAGGCAAAGGCCGACTGCGTGGTGTCGAAACCACCGGCCAACACCATCGCGCTGCGGCCGGATTCGAGTTCGTGGACCGCGATGTTGATAGCGGCCAGCGAGGATCCACAGGCGGCATCGACCGTGAAGTTCACGCCGCCGAAATCGAGCCGGTTGGCGACCCGCCCCGCGGCCACGTTGAGCAAGGTGCCGGCGAAGGATTCTTCGGTCCACTCCGGCAACCGATCCCAGACTTCATCGCTGGGGTTTTCGACGAAGCGCGGCAACTCGGCACGCATGCTGTACTGCACGCCGAGATCGCCCGCGCCACCACCCGCGCCGAGAATCACCGAGGTGTTCTCGCGATCGAAATGCCCATCCGAGTAGCCGGCGTCCGCCAGGGTGCGCGCAGCCGTCTCAAGCGTCAGCAACTGCAAGGTGTCGATCGACTTCATCGACTTCGGCGGAATGCCGAAGCGCATCGGATCGAAGGGAATCTCGTCCAGGAACCCGCCCCACTTGGAGTAAACCTTGTCACGCGCCTTGGGGTTGGCGTCGTAGAACAACTCGGGATCCCAGCGATCCTTCGGCGCTTCGCGGATCACGCTGGTCTTGCTGACGATGAGCTGCCAGTAGTCGTCCGCGTTATCCGCCTTGGGCAGGGTCACGCCGATGCCGACGATGGCAATGTCGGAAGGCTTTGCCTCTTCCGCACGCATGACACGATCCGCGATGCGTGCTTCCAGCAAACTTTGTGCGCCGGCCGTCACGTCCAGGTGCAGGGCCTCGACGCTGAGTACGCGGTCACGCAAGGTGGCGACCTGGCCGATCATGTACATGCCGTCGCGCATCTGCTCGTCGCGGCCGATTCCGACCATGCGTCCCTTGTCGTCGCGGTTCACACCCTTGGAAGCAATGCGCAGGCGACCCAGGTTGAGGTCTTCCAGCACTTCGCGGATTTCTTCGCTGCTGCGTCCTTCGCGGATCAGGCGACGGCGGGTGTCGTAAAAATCATGCGCAAATTTCGTGTCCACGCAGCGCGACGCGTGCCCGGGGCCGGATTCCAGGTTCATCGTCCGCTCGCAGCGGACCGCCTCGGCCTGGAAACCTTCGACCACCGCGCCCGACGACACGACTTCGTGCGTGAACAGGTAGGCGGTCCCCATCAGGCAGCCGATCTTCATTCCGCGTTCGGCCAGCGGCGCCGACATCGCAGCAACCATCGCGCCGGACGCGGCATCATGGATGCCGCCGGCAAACAGGATGTGGATAAATTTTTCTTCGCCCGCCGGGACATGAGCGAGAAGCACCTCGATCATCTGCTCCCACAGCGGGAAGCTGGCGAGCGGGCCGACGTGGCCGCCACACTCGCGGCCCTCGAAAACAAAACGGCGGGCGCCCTGTTCCAGGTACATCCTCAGCAATGCCGGGGCAGGCGCGTGGATGTACGTGGGAATTCCATGCTTCTCGAACTCCGCCGCCTGATCCGGCCGACCGCCGGCGATCAGCGCGAAAGTCGGTTTGCACTTCCAGATTTCGGCGCACTGCTCCTCCCGCAAGGCCTGCGGGACGAAGCCCAGCATGCCGACGCCCCAGGGCAGATCGCCGACGCGGGCCCTGGTTTCGACCAGCATCTCGGCGACCTGCGGACCGCGCATCAGCGCGAGCGCCAGGAATGGCAACGCACCTCCCTTGGCGACTGCGGTCGCGAATCTGGGGCTGTCCGAAACGCGCGTCATAGGCCCCTGCGCCAACGGGAACCGCGTCCCGTGCGACTTGGCCAGGGGACCGCTCTCATTCATGAATCCCAACTCGGCAGCGCGGTCTCCCTGAATCAGCGAGGCTCGACGCACCGCCTGCACCAGACGGCCGACACTGCGGTAAGTATCACGATAGGACGCGGCCAGGCCGATGCCCTGACCCAGCGGAAGGAGGCTGTCTGCGCCCCAGCCGATGCGAGCGTTCAGGCGCGCCGTCCAGGCGGCGAGTTCAAGCATTCCAGCTTCCGCCGCGCGACTGTCATCTTCGCCCGACTTGAGCGCGGCGCTTGCAGGTTTGCCGAACACGCGGCAGGGCTTGTTGAGGAGCTCGCCCAGCAACTTGCACTCCGCCCCGTTGAGCCGTGCCAGATCGGCTTGCAATGCAGCCGGCAAAGGCGACTCCGCCATCAGCAGAAGGCTGTCGTCGAGCACGACCCCGGCGGCACCGGCGGCGCGGCACGCGGCCGCCGTGCGAATACCCACGCCACCCTGGATGTACAGGGGCTTGGACAATTTGCCGCGCAGCTTCTGCAGGAGAATGAAGCTGGTGTCATCGCCGACCCAGCCGCCGGCCTCGTGGCCGCGCGCAACCACTCCATCACAAATCTCTTCGGCCGCTTCGGCGTCCTTCGCCGCGGTGATTTCGCCCAGGCACAGATCGCTCGAGCGAACACCTGCATCCCTGCGCAACCGCCCGAATCCGGTCACTGCACCTGCCAGCACCGTGGTGACAACCCGGTCACCCGCGGTCCCGATCAGGGTCGCGGCCAGAGCCGCGTTACGCGAAATGACGCGAAGCCCAACGCGGCCCGTTGTGCCGGCCAGCAGCCGCTCGAAGCTGCGTGTCGCACGCGCCTCGTCCACAACAAATTCCAGGTCCAGCAGACCCACGCCTCCGGCTCGCGCGACGCCCAACGCGATTCCCGGATGGGCAAGTTCAGCCGGCGCGAGGCCGACAATGTCAAACGAGTTACTAGCCACGATGTTGTCCCCATCTCAGGCCGAGCCCCTCTCCCAAGGCGGCGGCGACCGTCATTTTTTGCTTCCTTCGAGAAACGGAACCTCAAGCACCTTTTCGTGCACGATGGGCCCGTGGCCGAAGTAACCGCTCTCCCCGAAGCATTCGCCGTGGTCGGCCGTCACAATAAAGTGTGTGCCTACAGGCGACTTCGCAATCAATACATCCAATAAATCATCCACGTACTCGACTGTTCTGACCTGTTGCTGATGAAGCATCAGCATCTGGTCTTCGTCGAAGAACTGGTCGGCCGAAGCTTGGCCGAGATCGTCATCCATCCGCTTGAACACGCCATGCACACCGGAGATGTGCGGCAGAGACTTCGGATCCAGCATGTAAGGGTAATGCGTTTCGCCGAGGTTGCAAAAGTAAAATTGCGGCTCGTCTTCGTCGAACTCGATGTCCTTGATGATTCCCAGGAAATCGTTGTGGTTCGGCATCAACTTGTAGTCGTCGAAATGCTTGTTCAGGTGCGTGGTCGGATTGAGCACCGGCAGCGAGACTCGCGCGGCAGTCCGATAACCGTGGTCCTGGAGCACCTTGGGCAGCGACAGGTTCGGCACGAAACTCTTGAACGACAAGCCGGGAATGCCCAGCCGGTCCACCCACTTAACGAAATCGTTCTTGTAGACCTCGGAGGCGAACACACCTTGTGGATTTCGATGAGGAATCATTCCCATCAAATAGGTGTAATGAGAAGGCGAGGTCCAGGACGCGAACGAATAACGGCGCTCGCCGAGTCCCAGCCGGTCCATGTTCGGCGTCCTGGCCATCATGTAACTGTCGAACCGACAGCTATCCATGACAATAAAGATCAAGTTCTTACCGCCCATTACCGGTCGTCCGACATGACAAGTTGTTCATAAAGAGTGCAGCGGCCTGTACGCGAGGTCAAATCCGCGGGACAGCTCGGGGGGAAGTCGTAGGGTCCGAACAAGAGGTCCTTCCCTCGGGAAGGACCCGCCAACCAGCCGGTCCGCGTTCTGCGCGCGAGCTGAGCGATACGCTCAGTATTGAATTCCATCGTCGCCATCGCACTGGATCCGTCCCGCACGTGCCACCCCCCGGTTGCCGCCGCGTTGAATCACGGTGAACAGTATCGTGCCACAGGGCCGATAATGCACCCTCCCGTATGACCTGTTCCCCGACCCCGTCTGTCGGTTTTGACGAATGCTGGCAGCTATGGCCCGCTCAAAACAACCAGGCTTCGCCGGTAGTGCGCAGCTCCGCGCAGCAGCAGCAAACACCCGAGTGACTGGAACGTCGCCATGACCATAGCCAGCGACAGGCCTACCTTGAGATCGTCCCCAAATGCGTAATCGGTCATCAGCGCCACCGCCGTCGGACCGATGCCCAGACCCAGGATGTTGACGACAAACAGATACACCGCCGAGGTCTGCCCGCGCATGCGATTAGGCACCAGATCCTGCACGGCGCTGGCGGCGACGCCGAAGGGCATGCTGATAAAGAAGGTGATCGGCACCACCAGGATGGACAGCAGCAATCCGTCCGGCATCAGCGGAATCAGTAACGCGAGGGGGGCGCCACATCCTCCTGCAAGCGCCCCGACACGCAAGGTGGCATCGGTGACGCCGCGAGCCCGCCAGCGATCCGCAAGCCAGCCACCGAACACCACCCCGATTCCTCCGAACACCGCCACCAGGCAGCCATAGGTCACGCCGACCGTGCGGATCGGCCACTCGTGCACGCGCTGCCAGACGCTGGGAAGCCAGCTGTTGGCCGAGTAAGAGGAAAGCGCCAGGCAGGCGAAGCCGACGTTGTGCAGCAGCACCGTCCGGTGATGACGACTGAGCGTACCCAGCACTTCACGCAAGGGGATGGAGCCATGCCCACCGCCACGCCGCAGCGGCTCGCGGATCAGCAGCAGGAACCAGGCGAACATCAGCCCGGCGCCCCCCAGCACGTAGAACACGAGCTGCCAGGGCCGCGTGGCGCCCACCAGCGGCAGCACCAGGTCCCCTTGCCGGGACGCATATCCGACGATCAAACCGCCGAGGATGTACGCGATGCCCGAGCCGAGAAAAATACCCGTCCCGTAAACACTGATCGCGGTGGCGCGGCGTTCGGGCGGGAAGTAATCCGCAATCAGCGAGTAGGCCGACGGCGACAGCGCGGCCTCACCGACGCCCACCCCTATCCTGCCGAGAACGAGCTGCCAGTAGTGGTGAGCCAGGCCGCAGCATGCCGTTGCGGCGCTCCAGAACATCAGGCCCAGGGTCACGATCCAGCGGCGGCTCCAGGCGTCGGCCAGGCGACCGAGCGGGATACCGCAGAAGGTGTAGAACACCGCGAACGAAAACCCCATCAGCAGGCTCATCTGCGTATCGCTGATTCCCAGGTCCCGACGCACGGGAACCACCAGCAGGCTCAGGATCTGGCGATCGATGAAGGAGAAAATGTAAGCCAGCGTGAGCAGGCCGACCACGAGCCAGGCGTAACTGCGTCGTGGATAAGGGGCTGCTGAGGAAAGGTCAGGCGGCTGCAAGCGAGTGCTCCCCGATTGACGCCGTCTGCGCGGCGACCAGTCGGCAGGGTCGCTGTGGCAATCGGCGACGTCAAGCCGAGACGCGCCCCCTCATTTTTCGGTGAAGCGGACGCGAATGTCTTCGATCCGATCCCGATTGGTCTGGAAGTCGTAATACCCGATGCGACTGGAGGAGCGCACGTCGATGCTCGGCTGGGTCGGCGAGAACAGAAATTCGACGTCGTCGACGTAACGCATCAGGCGAGTGGTGATCTCTGCGTGCACGTAATCCGGCGTACTTGCGACCAGCTTGAGCCTCGGGGTGGCGCCAAGCACGGCGAGCAGGTGCCTGCGCGCCTCCTCGCGCGTCCCGCTGTAGCTTATCGGCGCGATCCGTCGATCCTGGTTCTTCGACTGTGAGGACACGCAGTGCGGCCCACCGTCGCAGCCTGCGAGCGGCCCGGCCGCTGGGCGAAGGTTGGCCGAGCCAAGTCCACATCCCGACAATGCGATACAAGCGACGAACGGCAGGACAATCGAGCGGCCGCGGACGGCGATTTGCGTCATGAGTATCTCCCAGTGGTGTCCGGTTCAGCGAGCGCATGCAGTAGCAAGGGGTCAGCGAGAATCATCGGGGTCCACGATTTGAAATCGATGCGGCAGATTGGGGGCAAGCGTCTGGCGGTTGGAACGCCGGGGGCTGGCGCATGCGCCGGCTCGTTCGACGCGGTCGGATGCGCTGTCGCAGCGCAATGGGAGCACCTCCTTCGGGTTTGCCCCCCACTGATCGATCCCCCCTCCGATATGGCTGACCTGAGTAACCAACCGAATCTGTTCGGTGTCTAATCGGACACGGGTGGCGCGGCATGATGAACCACTCCTGCCCGTGCTGGATCATACGAGGCATGGTGGCCGCCGCAGAGAGGATGAACCGATGTGCGAAAAAGATGATTTCGATGGGTTTGCGCGGCGCAATCAGGGGCTGACGCGACGCAAGTTTGGACTGACGGCGCTGGGCCTTGGACTGGCCGCCGCAATGCCCGGTCTGTCGCGCGCCGCCGAGACCCGGGGGCAGGACGTTGACATCAAGACGCCCGCCGGAACCGCTGATGCGTACTTCGTGCATCCGGCAAAGGGCAAGCATCCGGGAGTACTGATCTGGCCGGACATCTTCGGGCTTCGGGCTGCGTTCAAGGAGATGGCGACCCGCCTCGCCGAGTCCGGCTACGCGGTGCTGGTCGTCAACCCGTTCTATCGGACGAAACGAGCGCCGATCGCGCCGGATCATGCGGACATGAATGATCCAACGACGCGCGACGCGTTGATGGCGCTGCGTGGGAGCTTGAACGCGGACACGGCACAGGTCGACGCCAAGGCATTCGCCTGGTTCCTGGACCAGCACTCGGCCGTGGATAGGGAGCGAAAAATCGGAACTGCGGGTTATTGCATGGGCGGTCCACTGGTGATGCGAACAGCGGCTTGCCTGCCCGAACGCATCGGCGCGGCGGCCAGTTTTCACGGTGGTGGACTGGCGACAGACCAGCCAGACAGCCCGCATCTGCTGATCCCGAACATCAAGGCGCACTTACTCATCGCGATCGCCGAAAACGACGACGCCAAAGAGCCGACGGCAAAGGACACGCTACGCGATGCTTTCGCTCAAGCAAAGCTGCCGGCGGAGATCGAGGTTTATGGGGGAACCAAGCACGGCTGGTGTCCGACCGATTCGCCCGTCTACGACCACGACCAGGCCGAGAAAGCATGGAATCGCATGGTGGCCCTGTTCGGCCGCTCGATTTCGGGCTAGGAGCCTGGTGACGCCGCGCCCGCGTCGGTACCCCGGCCTTTTACATCGACTGCAACGCCTTCGATCGACCTCGTCGGGAAACTCGAAGGCGCTCAGTCCGGACGTTCAGCTCATCGCGAAACCCTCGTAGCCCCGGGCGACCACTTCCTCGCAGCGTTCGCGGTAGGCGCGGAAGCCGCCCAGGTAGGGCAGCACCGCGCGCGGCTTGCCGGGCACGTTGCAGCCGAGGTACCAGGAGTTGGCCTTGGTGAACAGCGTCTGGTTGCCGATGTCGTTGACCAGTTCGCTCCAGCCGGACTCCGCCGCCGCCGTGGTTTCGATGCGAGTTCGGCCGCTGCGGTCCAGATCTGCGATGCAGCGGGCGATCCAGTTCACGTGGTACTCGTTGCCGAGCACCATGTTGTAGAGCACTGACGGGCTGCCCGGCCCGGTGGTGATGAACAGGTTGGGGAAGCCGGCCGTCATCAGGCCCAGGTGGCTGCGCGGCCCGGCGCCCCAGTGCTCGCTGAGCCTGCCGCCCTCGCGGCCGCGGATGTCGATGTTGAGCAGCGCACCGGTCATCGCGTCGAAGCCGGTGGCGAAGATCAGCACGTCGAGTTCGTGCTCGGTATCGCTTACTTGCAGGCCCTTGGCGGTGATGCCGCGGATGGGCGTGGTCTTCACGTCCACCAGGCGCACGTTGTCGCGGTTGAAGGTTTCGTAATAGCCGGTGTCGGCGCACAGGCGCTTGGCGCCGAAGGGATAGCCCCGGGGCACCAGCAGTTCGGCGACCGCGGGGTCCTTGATCTTCTGCCGGATCTTCCGGCGCGCGAATTCCGCCACGGTCTCGTTGGCGACGCGGTCGCGCATCAGGTCCACGTAGCTGCAATAGAAATACAGGCCGCCGGCTGCCCAGCGCCGCTCGTATTCCTGCTCGCGCTGCTGCGGCGTCATGTCCATCGCGTTGCGCGACTCGGGGTCGAGCAGGGCGCAGATGCCCACATCGGAGTCGGCCTCTTTGGCTCGCAGCGCGGCGTAGCTGGCCTTCACCCGGCGCTCGTGAGCCGGGTCCATCGGCCGGTTGCCGGCCGGCACGCTGAAGTTGGGTGTGCGCTGGAACACGGTCAGGTGCCGGGCCTGCTCGGCGATGATGGGAATGCACTGGATGCCGGAGGAGCCGGTGCCGACGATGCCCACGCGCAGCCCGGAGAAATCCACCGGCTCCTTCGGCCAGTACGCGGTGTGCAGGATGCGGCCACCGAACGCGGAGGCGCCTGCGTATTCGATGGGCTTGGGCGCGGACAGGCAGCCGGTGGCCATCACGCAGAAGTGGGCGCTGACGCGATCACCGCGGTCGGTCTCGATGTGCCAGCGGTCGCGGGATTCGTCGAAAGCCGCCAGCGACACGCGCGTGGACAGTTGCAGGTCGCGGCGCAGGTCGAAGCGGTCGGCGACGTGGTTGATGTAGGCGAGGATTTCCGGCTGCCGCGCGAAGCGCGTGGACCACGTCCACTCCTGCTGGAGTTCCTCCGAGAACGAGTAGGAATATTCCAGGCTCTCGATGTCGCAGGCGGCGCCGGGATAGCGGTTCCAGAACCAGGTGCCGCCCACGCCGTCACCGGCCTCGTACACGCGAGCCCTCAGCCCCATGCCGCGCAGGCGGTGGAGCATGTAGAGCCCGGCAAAGCCGGCGCCGACGATGACGGCGTCGTACTCCTGCTCGGGCATGGCGCGGGGCTCGACGGTCGAATTCTGGGTCTGGGTTTTCATGGGGCTCCTCCTGCTGATATACGGGATCCGATCCGGAACGAATCGAAGAAAAATAAACAGTTCGATCACGTTCCTGAAGCCAGGATTGCAAGGCACAAGCCAGGTGCTTTATGGAAATTCAATTCATTGATATGAATGAATTAACCGAAAATCATCTCGCTACCCGTGCTAGCGTCAGGCACCGCCTATGCAGATTTTTATGGATTGATGTCGGGATCGACTGTCGATTTTTGGAAATCGACTCTCTCCCGCGATCAAGCACCGGAGCGAGCCCATGCCCGACCCCAAGACCCCTCGCCGCCGGCCTGCGCGCGACCGCTCAGCCTCCGATGAAGCAGCCCGCATCACCCGCACCGTCGGCGAGCACCTGCGCTTCTCGCCGGATGCCGGGCACATCCAGCTGTTCGACCAACGCATGCTGCTGATGCACGCCGCGTCCTTCGCCGAGCTGCGGCGGGAGCTGGTGGAGCGCCTGGGCCTGGACAAGGCCCGCGAGCTGCTCACGCGGCTGGGCTACCAGCAGGGCTTCGAGGACGGGCAGCGCGTGCGCGCGCTGCACCCGGCGGACATCGCCTATGCGCTGGCGGTCGGGCCGCGGCTGCGCGAGACCGAGGGCTTCGTCAGCACCCGGCCCATCGACGCCATGCGCTTCGACAGCGAGCGCGGCGAGTTCTGGGGCGACTTCCTGTGGGCCGCGTCCTGGGAGGCCGAGGCCCATCTTCAGCAGATCGGCGTCAGCGGCGTGCCGGCCTGCTGGACCATGCGCGGCTACGCCGACGGCTACTGCACCGCCGTCACCGGCCTGCCGATCCACTGGCGCGAAGTGGAATGTGTCGCCATGGGCCACGCGCACTGCCGGGTCATCGGCCGCCCGCTGGTCGAGTGGGAAGACCTGGATCGCAGCGACACCGGCTTCCTGCACATCGACAGCTTCGTCGGCGCGCCGACCCGCTCGGGCACCAGCACCACGACGGTGGGCGATGCCGGTTTCGAGGGCTTCGTCGGCGCCTCGGCCGGCTTCAACACCGTGGCCAACCTCGTGCGCCGCGTGGCGACGACGGACTCGACCGTGCTGTTCCGCGGCGAGAGCGGCGTCGGCAAGGAGCGCTTCGCACGCGCCATGCACTCGATCAGCCCGCGTGCCGCCAGGCCGATGATCGCGATCAACTGCGCCGCGATCCCGCCCGACCTGGTCGAGGCCGAGCTGTTCGGTGTGGAGAAGGGCGCCTTTACCGGTGCCGACCGCACGCGCGCCGGCCGCTTCGAGCGCGCCGACGGCGGCACCCTGTTCCTGGACGAGATCCACAGCCTGTCGCTGCCGGCGCAGGGCAAGGTGCTGCGCGCCATTCAGGAACGCGAGATCGAAAGGGTCGGCGGCTCCGAGCTGCGCAAGGTGGACGTGCGCATCGTCGTGGCCGCGAACTGTGACCTGCGCGCCGAGATGGATGCCGGCCGCTTCCGTCAGGACCTGTTCTACCGGCTCAACGTGTTTCCCATCGAGATTCCGCCGCTGCGCGAGCGGCGCGAGGACATCCCGCTGCTGGTCGCGCTGTTTCTCAAGCGCTACACCGCGCGCTTCGGCAAGGAGGTCGGCGGCCTGAGCGCGCGCGCCTACGACGCACTGTGGGACTACGACTGGCCGGGCAATGTGCGCGAGCTGGAGAACATGATCGAACGCAGCGTGATCCTGGCCGAGCCCGGCGGCGGCATCGACGTGCAGCACCTGTTCGCCGGCGGCGAGAAGCTGCGCGCCAGCTCGTTCAACCTCGGCCAGCACGGCGCGCTGATTCCCAGCGATTCCAGCCCCGCCGAGGGCGCCGACCCACGGCGCCGGCTGGCGAAGGACCTGCTGGAACTGCTGCCCTCGTTCAAGCAGATCGAGGCCCTGCTCGTCGACATCGCGATGGAGCACGGCGAGGGCAATGTGTCCGCCGCCGCGCGGCGGCTGCAGATGCACCGCGGCCAGTTGGAGTACCGGCTGAAGAAACGGGAACGGCGCAGTGTTGCGTAGTAGCCGCCCATCCTGGCGCTCGATCCGCAGCGCAGGACCGATCGGAACGCGTGGAGACGGACAAGGAGAACGGTCGCCCGCTCGCGGCGCGGCGCTCGTCGAGCCAGGCCTTGGAAATGTAGATCACGAGAAAAACTGCGGGCCCGCTCTGGTCCAGCAGCCGTGCATCGTGCGATTCGTAAGCTTCGCGAGCGCATCACGCTTCTACGTCATACGCAGGCCATCGGGGTGCTGAGTCTGCTGCTCTGCACCGGTAGCCTGTTCGCGCTGTTCCTGGACGCAGAGTTCGTGGCTCGTCTCTCGTTCGGCGGATCCCCGCTGCTGATGCTCGGGTCTCTCGGCCTTCGTTCTGGGAGATCCAGTTCTCCGTCCGCGCCATTCATATCGAGTTCGACAGCCTTGGCGGGTCGTGAGCGCTCGCCTATCGATCGGCCCGGGACCGGAACTGGTGCGGCGTCTGACCATTCTTCCAGCGCTTGAATGCGTGAATGAAACTCGACGCATCCGCATAGCCCAGGCGTCCGGCGATCGTTCCGATCGGCAGGCGCGGCGTCGACAGCATCTCCTCGGCCAGCACCTGGCGGACCTCGTCGCACAGCGCCGCGTAGGTCGCGCCCTCCTCGCGCAGGCGGCGGCGCAGGGTGCGCGGCGTCAGGTGCATCGACTCAGCCATGCTGTCCATGTCGGGAATATGGCCGGGCACGCGTACGATGCGGTCGCGCACGCTGCCCGCGAAACCGCTGCGCGCGTTTCGCGCCGACAACAACTGCCGGCATTGGTCCTCGGCCATCTTCAGCGCGACGGGATTGGCATGCGTCAGCGGACGCTCCAGATCGGCGCGCGCCAGGTGCACCTCGTTACGCGGTGAGCCGAACATCGGCGCCACACCGAAAAAGGTCCGATACATCTCGACGTGTGCTGGCCGAGGAAAGGCCAGGCGCACAGCGAGCGGTCTGACCGGCGAGCCGAACAGGTCGCGCGAAATCGTCACCATCTGCGCGCCCGCGCGCTCCAGAGCGAACCGGCGCAGGTCCGCGGGCACCTCGCCGAGGTCGAGGATCAGGCAGCCGGCGTCGTCCCGTTCCTCGAACGACAGCCGCGACAGGAACGAGGCGAGCTCGCCGTAGCGCAGCGCAACTTCCAGTGCGCTGCGCAGGTTCGGACTGCTGACCACGGCGAAACCCACCGGCCCCAGCGAGGTAAAGTGGTAGCGGCTGCCAGCTTTCAGTCCCAGGCCCGGCGGGTCGCCGGCATGGCGCAAGACATTGCGGATGATGACGAATTGCTGCTCCAGGCTCACCTCTGTCGCCGGGTCGGTCAGCTCCGCGGCCCTGAGTCCGGTCTGCGCGAGACACTCCCGCAGGGTCATGCCGAGTTCGGTGCCGAGCCCGGCCATGATCTGCACGCTTGCGGCGCTGCGCTTCACCGATTTCCCGACTCCGACTGTCGCGGCTACAAATGCGCCCCCGGCGCCTGGCGCAGTAGCCTTCGCCTTGCCGGGTGGGTCTGTCCTCCATTATCAATATTTTGTCCCGGCTTTCCATCGTCGCCGGAGCGCATTGCGAGCAAGATGCCGGCACCAGAACACACCATTCGAGGAGCGTTTCCATGAAGTCGAACCCCCACTCTGCCGCGAGCGAATACTTCGTCACCGGCGCCTCCGGTTTCATCGGCAAGTTCCTGCTGGAATGCCTGCTCGCGCGACCCGGCGCGAAGATCCACGTGCTGGTGCGGCCCGGCTCGGTCGCAAAGTTCGAGGCGATGGTCGAGCGCTACGGCGAACAGCGCTCGCGCGTCCACATCGTGCGCGGCGACGTGATCGAGTCCGGGCTGGTCTCGGCCGCGGATTTCGCGAAGCTCAAGGGAAAGATCGGCCACGTCTTCCATCTCGCCGCCGTGTACGACATGAACATGGACGATGCGACCGCCGACCGCGTCAACAATGAGGGCACGCGCAACGTCGTCAACTTCGCCAACGCGCTCGGCGGCGCGGTCAGCTTGCACCACGTGTCGAGCGTCGCGGTGGCCGGCCAGGACTGGCACGGCGAGTTCCGCGAGGACATGTTCGACGAAGGACAGAACAACGAGCACCCGTACTACCGGACCAAGTTCCAGTCCGAGAAGATTGTCCGTGAGGAGTCCAAGGTTCCGTTCCGCATCTACCGCCCGGGCGCGGTCGTCGGCGATTCGCGCACCGGCGAGATGGACAAGATCGACGGGCCCTACTACTTCTTCAAGACGCTCCAGAGGCTGTCGCACAAGATTCCCAAGTGGCTGCCGCTGCTGTCGATCGAGGGCGGCGGCGTGCCGGTGGTGCCGGTGGACTACGTCGCCGCCGCAATGGATGCGATCGCGCACAAGCCAGGGCTCGACGGCCAGGCCTTCTTCCTGGTGCAGACGCCGCAGCCCTCGGTGGGCGAGCTGCTGTCGACGCTGATGCAGGCCGCGCATGGCCCCGAGTTCGCGAAGCGGCTCGAACTACCGCGTTTCTCGAAGCTCGCCAACGCCCTTACCCAGCGGATCGAGAAGCGTCTGCCCGAATCGGTCAAGCAGCAGGTCTACAAGGCGACCGGCATACCGGTGTCGATCATCGGCCAGACCTTCAACCGCGCGATCTTCGACGACTCCAACGCGCGTGCCGCGCTTAAAGGCACCGGCGTGAGCTGCCCGAACCTGCGCGACTACGCCGACAAGCTCTGGCAGTATTGGGAACTGCACCTCGACGCCGAGGGCGAGGTCTCGCCGAGGCTGCTGCAGAAACTGACGGGCAAGATCGTGATGGTCACCGGCGCCTCATCGGGCATCGGCTTCACCACCGCCAAGAAGCTCGCCGCGGCCGGTGCCAAGGTGATCCTGGTCGCGCGTACGAAAGAAAAGCTGGAAGAGGCGCAGCGCATCATCCAGAAAAGCGGCGGCGAGGCCTGGGTGTATCCCTGCGACCTCAACAGCCTGGAGGCGATCGACACCATGGCCGAGGCGGTGCTGCACGATTTCGGCCACGTCGACGTGCTGATCAACAACGCCGGCCGCTCGATCCGCCGCGCCGTGTTCGAGTCGCTCGACCGCTTCCACGATTTCGAGCGCACGATGCAGCTCAACTACTTCGGCGCCGTGCGCCTGATCCTCAAGCTGCTGCCGTCGATGGCCGCGCGCAAGAGCGGTCACATCATCAACATCAGCTCGATCGGAGTGCTCTCGAACATGCCGCGCTTCTCCGCGTACGTGGCCAGCAAGTCCGCGCTCGATGCGTTCAGCCGCTGCCTGTCGGCGGAGGTGAAGTCACGCGGCATCGAGCTGACCGCGATCTACATGCCGCTGGTGCGCACGCCGATGATCGCGCCGACCAAGCTGTACGACTACGTGCCGACCTGGAGCCCTGAAAAGGCCGCGAACACCGTCGTGCGTGCCATCGTCGACCGGCCCAAGAGCATCGCGACCGCGTTCGGCACCGCCGCAGCTCTGAGCTACGCGCTGTGGCCCAAGCTCAACGATGTCGTGCTGTCGAAGGGCTTCGCGCTGTTCCCGTCGAGCGCGGCGGCGAAAAGCCGGAAGGAGGGCAACAAGCCCTCGACCGAGCAGGTGGTGTTCGCCAACGTGTTCAAGGGCGGACATTGGTAGCCGTATTGTCCGTCCCCCTGCAGCTCTCTTCGTGCCTGGGTCGAGGCTGCGAAGATCGTTCATGCGGTCTGTGCAGCGTTGCCACCGTCCGCCAGGGTGGCAGAACACTCAGAACTGTCCGTCAGTAGACTTTGACAGCGTCTCGAAAACGCGCATCGTATCGAGGCGGGCCTCGATGGTGGGCGTGATCATGGCCAAGGCATCGCTGCCCGCTACGAACAGCGCGGGCGGCCTCTCGATTCCCACCAGTTTGACGAGCGCGTCGCCCAGCCTCGAAGGGTCGCCCGGCTGTTTGCCGTCGTAAACCGACCACATATCCCGCGCGCTACCCTCGGCTGCGTAGTCGTCGATGACGCGGCTCGGATAGCGGGCGTTGTGGGTGTCGAGCAGATCGGTGCGGAAGAAGCCGGGCTCGACCACGGTGATCCTGATGCCGAACGGTTCGACCTCGGTGGCCACCGCCTGTGACAGGCCCTCGACCGCGAACTTGGTCGCGCAGTAGGCGCCGCAGTGTTTCAGGCCGACGGTGCCGGCGACCGAGCTGATGTTCAGGATGTGACCGGCACGCTGCCGGCGCATCACCGGCAGCACCGCGCGCATCAGGTTCGACACACCGTAGAAATTGGTCGCGAACTGGGCCTGGATGTCGGCCGAAGACAGCTCCTCGTAGTTGCCGAGGAGACTGTAACCCGCGTTGTTGACCAGCACGTCGATCCGGCCGAACTGCCGGACGGCCCGGTCGGCGGCCGACACCGCCTGCGCCTCGTCGGCAACATCGAGCTGCGCCAGGGCCAGGCGGTCACCCGCAACGTCGTTCAAGGCGGTGCGCAGCTTGTCCAGATTGCGTCCCGTCGCCAGCACGCGGTGCCCTGCACCCAGCGCCGCGCGGACCGTGGCCGAGCCGATGCCGCTGCCTGCGCCGGTGACCAACCATACCTTGCTCATTGAAAAACTCTTTATTGGACCGGCTCACCGGAGACTTGGCGCGGATGGCGCGTTGGGGGTTCAGACGTCGATCAGGGGACCTATCTTCTGCCAGACCTCGCCGAAGAACGTCGCGGTCCGCGGATCACTGGCCGGTTCGCCGTCGAGTTGCACGTACGCGTCGCAAATGACCTCCCGCCAACAGGCGGCTCTTCGGCCAAGAACTACTGCTGGGTATCACCCGCTGTGGCTGCGCGACTGGCGTACAAATAGACAACCCCCACGCGACCCACTTCCTCGCGGTGCAGTTCGCCCAGACGCATCACAAAGACGTCGCCCGGTCCGCAATTCTGGACCTCGCCGCCGCAGGAGATGATCATCTCGCCCCGTACGATCAGTCCGCGTACTTCGAACGGGTGCGTGTGGTCGGGGTTGATCAATCCCGGTGCGTATTCGCCGGCTATGGCGGGTCCGAATCCGTCCCGCTCCAATTCGGCCTGGAACTGCTTGGCGTCCATCGTCGAACCTCATTTGTGCCGTCAGGATAAGTGCGGGCGCGCATCACACTCGGAGTGGGCACGCGCGATCCGATCTTTCTATTTTGTTTGTGCGCAACGCTAGCAAAACGAATTCGACTTGACGAGTCGGACCTGTCCTCGGATTGCCCGACTGTCCTGTTCCATCATAGATTCGAACAGGATCAACCGATGTCCGCCGCTGCGCTCTGACGCGCCCTTGCGAATGGAGGCGAGCCGTGCCAGTCAAGCCATTGAACCCGTCGAGCGAGCTTCAGCGCCGCGACGCGCCAGCCGGGCGCCTGCTGCCGACCGACAACGACCGCTACGCGGTATCGAGTGCCTCGGTGCTGGTCGACGCGGTGCACCAGAGCGTGCGCGATCTGGTGCGCAGGCGCTGGGCCGAGTCGGGCACCGATTGGAACGAGTTTGTTCTTGGAGATGCGAACCGTCTCATCACGCAGGCAGACATCGCCGCCATCGAGCGTCGCATTCTCGACACGGGACACCGCTTCCAGTGGTCGTCGATGGTGTCGCTGCGCGACCGGCCGGAGATCTACGTGCAGGCGCAAGGCGAAGCGTCGTCAGCCGCAGAGTTCAGCTTCGAGCATCCCAACGCCGTGATCGTCGCTGCCGATGCGCAGGGTCGGGAGCAGCGCGGCGTGGGCGACAACGTGGTCTGCCAATCCGCCAACGCGCGCGGTACGGCGCGCTACGTGCGCACCCTGGAGCGCGTGATCGAGTGGATGAAGAACGGCGTGCCCGCGAACACGATCGCGGTCATCGACGACAGCGGCGGCACCCTGACCGCACCCATCCTCGAACACTTCACCGGCGTCATCTGTGCCGGCGGCACGGTGCGCTCGCACCTGGGCATCCTCACGCGCGAATACGGAATCCCCTGCCTGATGAACGCACGCATCAGCGGCATCCGCGAAGGGGACGGGGTGGAAATCGAAACCACCGCGGCGGCGCGGACCGCCGAGTCGTATCAGTCCGGCGTGGACATGAATGCCCGCATCTGGAGACTGGCATGAGCGAGGCAAAGCTGCCGGGCTATGTTGCTTTGCTCGAAGCCAACCATTTGATGAAGACCGCGGGAGAGGAGTTCTACTGGCTGTGCGTCACGCGCACGGTGCAGGGCTCCAAACTGTTTCCGGTGTCGGCGTACATCATGCTGTCGTATCTCAATGCGTTCTACCGCTGGCCCTCGCTGCTGCGCAAGATCGAGACCAGCATGCGGGCCGAGGACATCGCCGATCGTTCCCGCATTATAGGCGTCAAGCTGCAGAACTCGATGCTGGGTTCCTGCCTGCCCTCGTTTTATCTCCTGGGTCGCGAGTGGCTGCTCAACATGGGGCTGCTGCGGCCGCAGGACGCGATGGACGACGTGCTGTACGTGCTGGATTTCTGGAAGCGATTCCAGCTCTCCTGGCATCGCAACGACGGACATCTCACCAACAGCGACTTCGGTCACCGCGCGCAGATTCTTCCGGATCGGCGTCTGGAGGTTTTCAAATCCGACATGTTCAGTTGCGCCAGCGGCGATGCCCTGCACGAGGCCGCGCACCGCTTCATGGCCACGGCCTCGCAGTATGGTTTTCTGGTCAGTTGCGAGAGCCGCATCAGCCTGACGAACTCGGGGCCCTACCGCATCGATGAGCAGCACGAGATGCTGGTGCGCGACTTCATGGACCTGGGCGAGAACTCGCTGCCCTGGCTGGACGGCGTGGCCGCCGAGGTGCCGCACAACAACTACACCGTGGTCATGTCGGTGAAGGACTGCCATTTCCATCTGGTGGATGACTGGGGCAGCTTCGAGTCCACGCCGGAGTTCACCGCCGACAAGCTGGCCGGTGTCGGCCTCTACACCTCGGATCCGCTGTCTGATGGCTTCGTGCCCCTGGGAATGAACTCGGCAGAGGAGCTGACGCGTATCTTCAACGACCTTTCCGCAACGATGAAGGAAGCGACCAACCGCCTGTGGCTGCGCATGGCCGTATGGTCGCGCGATCAGTTGGTGGATGCAGGCGCGCTGGTCTATTTCGCCATCATCAAGGAGCTGGCCCATGTGGCCGGCGTGTTTGAGGTTGAGGACTGGCTTGAGCTCGACCCGCGCGCGGAACGTTTCCGCCCGCTGCTCAACGACGAATTCGGCAACAGCGTGTTGGGCGAGCTGGTCGGTTCGCTCACACTGCCGACGCAGCGGACTTCGCCCTTCGGGATGATGCGCCACAACAACGGACCGCGGCAGGCCTTCACGCCTTTGCCGCTTTCCGTGCTCGCCGGCGACGACTACGTGCCGAGTATGGGGCCGATACAGCCTGGGACCTCCAGCCTGGATGCCAAGCAGGACCGGTATCGGACCAGCCGCGGTCTGCTGAGCTTGGTCGAGTACAACCGCCTGGCTCAACTGCACGTGCCCGCCGAGTGCCACGACCGGCTGCGATATCGGTGCGAGACCTGGGTCAAGTACAACGGTCATACCGCGATGGCCGACGAGCTGTATCGGACCACCCAGCGCAGTTCGCGGACGCTTGCGGGCCGTGGCAGTGCGAAGGAGCGGGCGGGCTGATGCAGATCGGAGCCCTGTTGAGGCGCGCTGCGCTGCAGTTCAAGGACGCGCCCTGCCTGGTCGAGGGCGTGCGCGTCGTGAGCTTCCGCGAATTCGATGCCTTGACCGATCGCCTCGGCAACGCACTGCTGTCGCGAGGTTTAACTCCGGGCGATCGCGTGGGCGTGCTGCTGCCCAACGGCATCGACTGCCTGCTGGCCTATTACGCGCTGGCCAAGTCGGGCTTGGTGCGTGTGTCGCTCAACACACGTGAGACCCCACGCAACCACGCCTACAAGCTCGCCGACAGCAACTGTCGTGCGGTGTTCTGTGGCGCTGACGAAACCGTGCCGATCGATTTGGAAATGCGCTTCGGGCCGGAGGAACTCGTGGAGATGACGCGCACCGGCGCCGACGTTCCTTGTGCGGTGGACCGTGATCTGGAAGCGCCGTATCGGCTGGGTTACACCGGCGGCACCACCGGCGAGCCCAAGGCCGTGACCTTGACCACGCGCGGCGAGACGGCCGAACTCGCGGCCTTTCTCACCGACCTCATGCCTGAGCTCAAGGCCGGCGAAACCTTCCTGCACGCCGCGCCGATTGCCCACGCCTCGGGAGCATTCTTCCTGCCAGCGCTGGTGCGCGGCGTGCGTTCGCTGGTGATGGCGAAGTTCGATGCCGCCGAATTCATTGCGCTGGCGGAGCGCGAACAGGCGTCCAGCACTTTCCTCGTTCCGACCATGCTGGCCATGGTGATGGAGCAGCCGCAAACGAGCACCGCGAAGCTCGCGTTCAACCGAATCGCCTATGGCGCGTCTCCCATTGCGCCGTCGCTGTTGAAGCGCGCCGAGGCGCGCTTCGGCCGCGTCTTCGCGCAGAGCTATGGCCAGGCCGAAAGCCCGATGGTCATTACCTGCCTCAAGCCGGAGGACCACGACCGTGTTGGTTCCTGCGGCAGACCCTTTACCACCGTGGAGGTCGCAATCTTCGACGATGACGACAACGTGCTTCCTCCAGGCGGAGTGGGCGAGATCGTCTGCCGCGGCACGCAATTGATGGCTTATTACTGGGGACGGCCCGAGGCCACCGAGAAGGCGTTCCGCAAGGGCTGGCTGCACACCGGGGACATCGGCCGCATGGACGAAGACGGCTTCTTCTATATCCTCGACCGCAAGAACGACATGCTCATTTCCGGCGGCTACAACGTCTATCCGCGAGAGGTTGAAGATGTGCTCGTCGAGTTCGACGGCGTGATCGAGGCGGCCGTGATCGGCATTCCCGACGAGAGGTGGGGCGACCGCATCCACGCCGTGGTCACCGCCCGTCCTGGCTTGGACACGCAAGCACTGGTGGCCTTCGCGGCCGATCGGCTGGCCAACTACAAGAGGCCCAAGGCCATCGACATCTGGCCCGAGCTGCCCAAGAGCGGTGCCAACAAGATTCTGCGGCGGGAGATCCGCGACAGCATGCTCGCGCGCACCAGGGACACGCAATGATGAATGACGTCCACCTCGTCCTTCACGGACTTGCCATCAAGAAGCACGCCTCGGCAGCCGAGCTGACCGGCCTCACCGGTCTCTCAAGGCCGCGAATCGAAGCGCTGCTGAGCGCCGCCGAAGCCGGCGGTCGCTTGGCCCGGGCCAAGGGCAAGTACCTGCTCAGCCCGCTGGCAAGAGTGGCGCTGGAGGCCGACTATTCGCGCGCTTTCGCAGCGCAGCGACAGGACGCGGCGTTCATCGCGGCCTACGACCGCTTCGAGCACATCAATGTGCAGCTCAAAGCACTGATCACCGATTGGCAGACCATCGAGATCGCCGGCCGGCGTCTCGCCAACGACCATCGCGACAAGGCGCACGACTCTCGCATCATCGACCGCCTCGGCGAGTTCCACGAACGCGCCGCGACCGTGCTCGCGCAACTGATCGCAGGTGTGCCGCGACTCACGCATTACGACCGCGCCCTGCTCGCGGCACTGGAGCGCGCGGAGGGCGGCGATATCGAATGGGTGAGCGACGTCAGGATCGAGAGCTATCACACGCTGTGGTTCGAGCTGCACGAAGACCTGTTGCGCATCGTCGGCCAGACCCGCAGCGAATGATGGGAGCTTATGGCGCACATTGAGTTTCTCGATCAGACCCTGCGCGATGGCCAGCAGAGTCTGTGGGGCATGCGCCTGCAAGCCGGCATGGCGCTGCCGGCAACGGATTGGCTGGACCGCACCGGCTTTAGAGTCATCGACCTCACCGGCTCGAACCACTTCGAGGTGCTGATCCGCCACTGCCGCGAGAACCCCTGGCAGATGATGGACGCGCTGGTGCAGGCCATGCCGCGCACGATCCTGCGCAGCGGCATGCGCAGCAATGCGGCGGTGACCTTCCGCACCACGCCGGACGCGCTGATGGACACCTGGATGCGCCAGCTCAACGTGCACGGCGCGCGCAGCTTCTGGATCTACGACGTGCTGTTCAACATCGACAAGATGCTGCGCCTGGCCAGGATCGCGAAGGGCTACGGATCGGAAGTCGCCGGCGCGATCATGTTCACCTTGTCGCCGGTGCATACCGATGCGTACTACGCCGACAAGGCGGCGAAGCTCGCCGCCTCGGACGACATCGACACGCTGCTGCTCTACGACCCCGCCGGGGTGCTCGACAAAGAGCGTCTGACGACCCTGCTGCCGGCCATCGTCGCGCAGGCGCGCGGCAAGCCCATCGAGTTTCATGCGAACAACATTCTCGGCCAGTCGGGCAAGGCCTACCTTGATGCGATTGCGCTGGGCGCGACCATCCTGCACACCGCGAGCCGGCCGATGGCCAACGGCCCCTCGGTGCCATCCACCGAATCGCTGGTGGACAACATCGAACTGCTCGGCCACAGCCACGCGCTGGACAAGAGCCTGTTCGCGCCGGTGGCCCAGCACTTCGAGAGAGTCGGCAAGGCCGCCGGGCTGCCGGTCAATCAGCACAACGAGTACAACGTGCTATCGACCCTGCACCAGATTCCCGGCGGCATGGTCGGCACGCTCAAGGCGCAGCTCGCCGAGCACCGCATGACGCACCGTTTCGACGAGGTGCTGCGCGAGGTCGCGGTGGTGCGGCGCGAACTAGGGTATCCCGGCATGGCCACGCCCTTCAGCCAGTTGGTGGGCATCCAGGCGGTGATGAACGTCGTCAAGGGCGAGCGTTATTCCATCGTGCCCGACGAAATCATCCAGTACGCGCTGG
Organism: Panacagrimonas sp.; assembly: GCA_052387695.1. Taxonomy (GTDB): domain Bacteria; phylum Pseudomonadota; class Gammaproteobacteria; order Nevskiales; family Nevskiaceae; genus Panacagrimonas. Next base: position 56,048 of record JBQTIX010000049.1, read on the forward strand.
GCTTTTATGGCGAGCCGGTCGCTCCCATCGAAGGCAATGTGCTCGACCGCATCATGTCCAGTGAGCGCGCGAGGCAAATGGCCTCCGAGCCGCCCGAGCAGCCGACCCTGCAGGAACTGCGCAAGCGCCACGGCACTAACGACGACGACGACGACGAGCTGATCCTGCGCGCCCTGATGCCCGCGGCCGATCTACAAAAGATGCGCGATGCCGGGCCGCTCAAGCGCGACTACCCGCTGCTGTCTTCGCCCGAGATGGAAGAGATCGCCCGGCTGCTGCGCATGACCACGGCCTCTCTGGTGCACTACGCGACGCCGGAGTTCGAGATCGTGTTGCGCCGATGAGCGCAGATCGCGCAGTCTTGAACAAGACGTACACGCGTCGATGCTTCGCGACGGCGGGCCTCGTAGTCGGGACGGTGTCATCGAAGGGCCACAGTGTGCCAGCCGACATTTGCGAATGTCAGCTATCTGAGAAACCGTGACGTACCGTATCCATGCCGATTCCAAATGACCGCACCCGGTCGTGCCCGTGGAATCGAAAAGTGATGGGCAACCGCAAGCTCGAGTCGATGTCGAGGTAGACCCTGGCGGAGTCCTCCCCTCCCTGGGGAATACCGCAGCAAGATTCCGAGTGAGTTGTCACGCTCGCGATCGCAGACTGGTGAGACCTTCACCACAGCGAATGCCTTTTCCATAGGAACAGCACGATGACCATGATTCGAGAGGACGTAACTTTTTCTTCCGGCGGCAAGACCTGCGCCGCCTGGCTGTATCCCGCCGGCTGCGATGAAGGTCCGAGGCCGATCATCGTCATGGCGCACGGGGTGACGGGCACGCGCCGCGATGGCCTGTGGTCGTTCGCCGATCGCTTCGCGGCCGCTGGGATCAACGCGCTCCTCTTCGACCACCGCGGCTTCGGGGACAGCGAGGGCGAGAAGGATTACTTCGATCCGAAGATGCAGCTGGACGACTGGCGCGCGGCTCTCGCCTTCGCCCGCTCTCTCCCCAACGTCAATGCAACCAAAGTTGCGACGCTCGGGTCCTCCCTCGGTGGAGGCAACGCGCTGTGGGCCGCCGCGGACGACGGGCAGGTGGCCGCCTGCATCAGCCAGGTGCCCTTCGTGACTTTTGCCCAGGCGCCCCACTCGAAGGAGATTCTCGAGCAGATGCTCGCCGTGGCCGCCAAGGGCGGTTACCTGCGCGCGGTCGGGCAACCTCACGAGCCGGCGATGATCAATCAGCCCGGGGGCGAGGTGGGCTGGCGTCGGATCGTGGCGCTGGGCGACCAATCACGCTGGCGCAATCGCATGTCGGCCGGCTGGCTGCTGAACGGGTACGAACCCGGCCAGTATGCCGCCACGCTGCACTGTCCGTGGCTGGTCTGCATCGCCGCGGACGATCGAATCGCGCTTCCCGGGCCGGCGATCGAAGCGGCACTCCGGGCGCCGAAAGGCGAAATCCGCATCTACCCGGACACCGACCATTTCGACATCTACGACGGGCCGGTGCACGAGGCGGTCGCCGCCGACGAGATCGAGTTCCTCCACCGCCACCTTCTCGGTCGAAAGCTGCTGGGAGCACCCAAGGCGAGCACGGTGCAGACCCGGGTTCACCTGCCGACGAAGACCGGCTGACGTTCCTGGACCGTAAAGGCGGACCGGCTCCCTCTCACGTCACGCCTCTGGCCCGACGCCTGACGTGGGAAGGGGCCAAGCACCGTTCGAGACGGTCGTCGCGAAGCACGGACCGACCGTCCTGCGCGAGCCTCGACACATGAACCTGCCATCGTCTGCGAGGAGCGGATTCAGAGGAGCGGATTCAAGGGTCCTCGCGAGCCGGTGCATCAAGGAGTAAGGGGCGCTCAAAACGGTCCGCAGGGATGACGAACGAATCCCCGCGCGCTCTGCGATCAGCCGTCGCTATCCGCGGTGTTCAAAGAGCTTACCCTGTAGGCATGTGGCGACAGACCGAAATTCATCTACGCGCACGGCCGCGCGGCTTTCACCTGATCACCGACGAAATCGTCGCCGCGCTAACGGCGCTGGCGGACGTCGAGGTCGGCCTGCTGCATCTGTTCCTGCAGCACACATCCGCAGCGCTCACGATCAACGAGAACGCGGACCCGACCGTGCGCGCCGACTTCGAGCGCTGGTTCAACCAGGCTGTGCCGGAAGGCGCGCCGTACTTCCGCCATGTCGACGAAGGCAGCGAG
>JBQTIX010000050.1:0-14131 GCA_052387695.1 Panacagrimonas sp.
GCGCCAGTTCTTCGGTGTACTTGAGGATCAGATCGCCAATCTTCCAGATGATGCGGCTGCGCTCGGACGGCATCATCTTGGTCCAGGGGCCGGTGTCAAAGGCCTTGCGCGCCGCCGCCACCGCTACGTCCACATCGGCTTTCTCACACGCCGCCGCATGACCAATCACCTGTCCCGTCGCCGGGTTGTACACCTCAAAGGTCTTGCCCGACTTGGCGCCTACCAGCTTGCCGTCAATCAATACCTTGCGCGGCTGCCCCAAAAATTCCTTCACCGACGGCAATAAAACCGTCAATCCACGATCTCCGTCCATTCAAATCTCCTGTTGGCCGGCAATACCGGCGTGGGTATGCATCAAAACCTTCGGCATCCATTAGCCGCGATGCCCGACACGGGCCGAGTGTGGCCGCGCCGCCCCTGAGCAAGGAACCTGCCAGTCATTGCCGTCGGTCCGCGGCACCGGCGCGAAACCCGGCAAATAGAACGGCTCGAATCGAAAAGGGTTGCATTTGTCCCGATTACGACACAGTTGTGACGTGACACTGAGTCGCGGTATCCAGTCATTTGACCCACACGGATTGTTTCCCTACGGTGACACCTGTCACCCCGTGACTGGCACGAATGCTGCGCTGAGGCGCTGCCTCGACAGAGATCTCAACAGAGATTCGCCAGGCGTATAAACAGATCGAGGAGATCGACAATGGCAGACGCACTGGTGGTCCGGCACGCGGAAGACGTGATGCGCCAGGTCCACGGATCGCCGCGACCCGGGCGCGAAACGCCCGAGGGATTGATCGGAACGTCCTGGGTGCGCTGCGTCAACGACTACCAGCTCGATCCCTCGCGCATGTATTCGCCGACGGTGATCGACAGCCATCATCTGAAAGACCGACAGACGCAACTCGACGAGCTGGTGGCGATCGCCGACGCAGAGATGGAGTCGCTGTACGACCAGATCTCCGGCTCGGGCTATGCCCTGCTGCTGACCGATGCCACCGGCATCATCCTGTGCGAGAAACTCGATCCCGCGCTGCGCAAACCCTTCCGCGCCGCCGGCCTGCTGGTGGGGGCGGACTGGAGCGAGAAACACGAGGGGACCAATGGCATCGGCACCTGCATCGCCGAGGTTCGCTCGGTCACCGTGCATCGCAACGATCACTTCCGCGCCCGGCACATCGGCCTGTCCTGCACCGGCGCGCCGATCCGCGATCCCGCTGGCGGCCTGGTCGCGGTGCTCGATGCCTCGACGGTGGGTTCGCACGACACCCGCGCCAGCCAGATGCACACCCTGGCCCTGGTCAATCTCTCAGCCAACCTGATCGAGAAATGCCTGTTCCTGCGCCGGCACCACAAGCAGACCGTGCTGCGCTTCCACAGCCGGCCGGAGCTGGTGAACCTGTTGCACGACGGCGCCTTGGCCCTGTCCGACGACGGCACCGTGCTCGCGGTGGACGAGACTGCGGCACGCCTGCTCGGAGCGATCGACCGGCGCGAACTGGTCGGCCGGCCGCTGACGGAAATCTTCGACGCAAAGCTCGATGAACTGATGTCCGCCGCCGCGTTGGCCCGCCAGGCGATCTGGCCGGTGCGGGATCTGCGTCGCGGCCGCCGTTTCTTCCTCAGCCTGCAAAGCGGCAAGCAGCGTGCGGGAATGGCCGACCCGATGCCCGCGCGCGAGGAAAGAGTCGTCCTCCAGATGCCGCCGCAGAGTTCCGCGGCGGTGCAGGGCATGAGCCTGGAAGACGTGGCTGGCGAAGACCCGCAGATGCTGCGCAACATCCGCTGTGCGCGCAGAGTGGCCGACCATTCCGTGTCGGTCCTGATCCAGGGGCCCACCGGCTCCGGCAAGGAAGCCTTTGCCCGCGCGCTGCATCTGGCCAGCGCCCGCGCAGGCCATCCCTATGTCCCCGTCAACTGCGCCGCGATTCCCGAAACCCTGATCGAGAGCGAGCTGTTCGGCTACAAGTCCGGCGCCTTCACCGGTGCGCGCAAGGAAGGCATGAAGGGCAAGATTCTCCAGGCCTCCGGCGGGACGCTGTTTCTGGATGAGATCGGCGATATGCCGCTGGCTCTGCAGACGCGCCTGCTGCGGGTGCTGGAGGAACAGGAGATCGTCCCGCTGGGGGCCGAAGCGCCGATCAAGGTGGACTTGCGCGTGATCTCGGCCTCGCACCGAAAGCTGCGCGAGATGATCGAACGCGGGGAGTTTCGCGAAGACCTGTACTACCGCCTCAACGGCATCACGCTGGAACTGCCATCGCTGGCCGAGCGCGCCGACAAGGAGCGTCTGATCCGCCGGTACCTCGCCGCCGAAGCGGGCCCTGATCGTGTTGCATCGATCGAACCGGAAGCCTTTGCGCGGCTGATGGGTTACGCCTGGCCCGGCAACATCCGCGAACTGCGCAACGTCATCCGCACCGCCCTGGCCATCGGCGAGGATGGGATCGTGCGGCTGGCCGATCTGCCGCGGGAGATTCGCGAATCCTCGTCCGCGGGGCCTGCGATCACCGCCCTGCCCTCACCCGAAAAGCCGGCCGCCCATGCGCCGGCCGATTCCGCGACCCACCCGCTCGCCAATCCGCTCGAATTGGCCGAACGTGAAGCGCTGCTGCGCGTGATCGAACAGCATTGCTGGAACATGAGCCACACCGCCGAAAGCCTCGGCATCAGCCGCAACACGCTGTACCGGAAAATCCGCCGGCACGGGATTCCGGTGGGTACGGCGCGGCGCGGGCTGCATTGAGTGGATCGGGCATTTCAGGGTTCCGCGACCTCGCCTGCAACCCCCTCAAGCACTCCATTTCCAATGCCGCGCAAGACCCCTGGCTCATGTCCGGCAAGCACCCTGAAAGAGTCTGGGTCACTGGCGACACACCGTCGTGGCGCAGTGGACTCAAGCGCCCCCGGGGGCTCACCGCCGTTGCTTGACCTCACATTCCAAGTCCATGAAAAATATTTGATTATTCAGCGTCGTGAGGCTGGCACGGCCGCTGCAATGAGGGATGTCGAGTCATCGATTCATGCAGATCGATGGCGACGTATCTCGTCACTCCACGCTGGTCGCTGCCAGCAGCGGCGGTGGGAGTACAAGTCCAGTCCCAGAAGAAGAGGAGAGTCGCGATGAGAAAAAGCTTAGGGATGTTCTGTGCCGCGCTGGTGATGGGGGCGTTCTGCGGCAACGCGTTCGGCAACGCCGAGCAGGTGACCCGTTCCAAGGACCCCAATCAGTGGGGCGCGCCAGGCGGTGATCTGGGCATGACCCGGCACAGCAAGCTGGCAGACATCAACACCGGCAACGTCAACAAGCTGCAGATGATCTGGTCGCAGTCCAGCGGCACGCTGCGCGGTCATGAGGGTCAGCCACTCGTCATCAACGAGGGCGGCAAGACCATGATGTACATGATCTCCGGCTGGCCCAACATCGTGCAGGCACTGGACCTCGCCGATCCGGACAACCCCAAGGCCATCTGGCGCTATGTCAAGCAGTCGGATCGTGACGAATCCGCCGTACCCCGCGCCTGCTGCGACACCGTCAACCGCGGTCTGTCGTATGCCGACGGCAAGGTTGTGTTCGGCACGCTCGACGGGTTCGTCATCGCGCTCGACGCCAAGACCGGCAAGGAAACCTGGGTGGTCAAGCACGCGTTCCCGGACGCAGGCGAAACCATCACCCCGGTACCGCTGATTGCCGAAGACAAGGTGTTCATCGGTTTCGGTGGCGACGAGTTCGCCGCGCGCGGTCGCTTCACGGCCTACAACCTCAAGGACGGCAAGAAGGTCTGGGAATGCCACAGCACCGGGACCGACGCCGATATGTGCGTATCCGCCGACACCAACAAGGCCAATCCGCACTACGGCGGCGCCGGCAAGAACTACGGCACCGAGTCGTATCCGGGTGACGAGTGGAAGCGTGGCGGTGGTGCGAGTTGGGGCTTCTACAGCTACGACCCCGAGCTGAAGCTGGTCTATCACTCCACCGGCAACCCCGGCCTGTGGTCCCCGTTCTATCGCTGCAAGCTCAAGACTCACGAAGAGTGCAACAGCAACACCGGGATCGGACCGCAGGACAACAAGTGGTCCATGACCATCTTCGCGCGCAAGGTGGATACCGGTGAAGCGGTGTGGGCTTATCAGATGACGCCGTTCGATCAGTGGGACTACGACGGCATCAACGAGAACATGCTCACTGACATGGAGATCGACGGCAAAATGCGCAAGGCGCTCACGCACTTCGATCGCAACGGCTTCGCCTACGTGCTGGATCGCGCGGACGGCACGCTGCTGCGCGCGCACAAGTACGTGACCACCAACTGGGCCGAGAAGGTCGACCTGAAGACGGGTCGTCCGATCAAGGTCAAGGAGCACTCCCCATTCGGTCTGGGCAACAACGTGCAGGCCTGCCCTTCCGCGATGGGTGGCAAGGACCAGCAGCCCTGCGCGATGGACCCGTCCGAGCCCGGCATGGCCTACTGCCCGACCAACAACTGGTGCATGGAGCTGGAGCCGCAGGAACGCTCCCATACGCAGCAGGGCACGGTCTACGTGTTCGCCAACGTGTTCATGTATCCGGAGAAGCCCGGCGTCACCGGCAAGCTCAAGAAGTTCAACGTGCTGACCGGCGAGACCGTGTGGGAAGTGCCTGACCAGTATCCCAACTGGGGCGGTGCGATGACCACGGCCGGCGGCCTGGTGTTCTACGGCAGCCTCGGCGGTGACTTCCGTGCAGTGGATCGCAAGAGCGGCAAGGTTCTCTGGAGCCGCAAGCTCGGGTCCGGAATCATCGGCAACCCCATCACCTACAAGGCGGGCGGCAAGCAGTACGTCTCGGTGTGGAGCGGGATCGGTGGCTGGATCGGACTGCCGGTCACGGCGGGTCTGGATCTCGACGACAAGTTCGGCGCGATCGGTGCGACGGCCATGACCAAGGCGGCGAACCTCGACAAGATTCCGCAGGGCGGCACGATGTACACCTTCCGACTGGGTGACTGACCTCACTTAGCCGGGATTCAAGACGCCTGGCGCCTCGATTGGCGCCGGGCGTTTGTCGTTGCAGCGGACCGCATTTTTTGCGCGGGTGGTGGTCCAAGCCGACGCATACCCGCAACGATGCGCGATCCAACGAGGTCGCGGCACGAGGAGAACGCAACATGAATTGGCTAATGCGGAGCGGCATCCTGCGAGGCATCACCCTCGCCGTCGGTCTCGTACTCGTCGCGCCCGCAGCGCCCGGCGCGGAGGTCAAACCCCTGAGAGTTTGCGCCGACCCCGGCAACATGCCGCTGTCCAACAACAAGGGCGAAGGCTTCCAGAACAAGATTGCCGAAGTGGTCGCCGCCGGGCTGGGCACCACCCTGACCTACGACTGGCGCGTGTCCACCGAGCGTGGCCTGTTTCGCGGCACCATCAACGCCAATACCTGCGACCTGTTCATGGACCTGCCCTCGGGCCTGGAGATGGTCCTGAGCACAGTGCCGCTGTACCGCAGCAGCTTCGTGCTCGTCTCCCGCGAAGATCGTGGTTACAGGATTGAAAGCCTCGACGATCCTCTGCTGAAGAAATTGAAGATCGGCGTCTACCAGATGTCGGCGATTCGCGAGGCGCTCGGCCAGCGCGACGTCAAGGCCAACACGATCGTGCAGCACATCAGCTACGACGGTGACGCCAAGCCTGAACGCCAGCCCTCCTACCAGGTCCAGCGCGTGATCGATGGCGAGTTGGACATGGCCGCCATCTGGGGGCCGTTCGCGGGTTACTACAAGACCCAGCGCCAGGCACCCATCGTGTTACAGCCGGTCAACCTGATGGACGACCGCAATCCACTCGAATTCGACATGGGCATCGCCGTGCGACGCGGCGACAAGGCTTACAAGGCGCGCATCGAAGCCGTGCTCGTCAAGGAGAAGGACAAGATCCGCAAGGTGCTGGAAGACTACGGCGTGCCACTGGTGGACTGCGATGCCTGCGTGGTCGACGGCACCCTGCCCTCGCACGGACCCTATCGTCAGCCGGAGCCCGAACCAGTCGCGGAATCGGCCAAGGCCCGGGGCAGCGCGGTACCTATCGCCACGCTCGAAGAATGGCTCGTGCAGGGGTCCCCCCCTGATCTCGAGCTCAGCAACGCCGTGATCGGCGACGACATCGGCCGCGTGCGATACCTGGTGGAGCGCAAGGCCAACGTCAACACGCGCGACCAGGAAGGCTATGCGCCGCTGCACAACGCGGCCCGCATAGGCTCGGTCGAAATTGCGACCTACCTGCTCGATCACGGCGCCGAGGTCAACGCCACCGATCGCGACGGCTGGACCCCGCTGATGTTTGCCGCCTGGCGCGACAAGGCCGACATGACCCAGCTGCTGATCAATCGCAAGGCACGTCTGGAAGCGGCCAATGCCAGCGGCCTCACCCCGCTGGCCATTGCCACCCAGCACGGCAAGACCGCCGCGGCCATGGTGCTGATCCAGGCCGGGTCCGACATCAACCGGGCGGTCGGCACGGCCGCCTTCACGCCGCTGATGCTGGCAGTGGCCAAGAACTCGACCGAAGTGGTCCGGGCCCTGCTGGCCAGGGGCGCTGACGTCAACGCGCGCAACACGGCGGGTTACACCGCGCTGATGGTCGCCGCCGCGGGCAATCTCGCCGATGTCGCCGCACTGCTGATCAGCCACAAAGCCGACGCGTCCGTGCAAAGCGAGGACGGCCGCACGGCGCTGGCGATCGCGCGTGAGCGCGATCACCGGGCGATCCTGGATTTGCTCGAACAGTCCGGCGGGGCGCAAGGCCGGTCGAGTCCCGACCAGCCCTTGCATTCTCCTGCCTGAGCACCTGTAACCGGAAATGGAAAGCGACCGTCATTCCGAGCACAGCGGATAATCTTCTTTCGGGCGGGGCCGCCGCTCCGCAAGTGGATGCCTCGCTCCGCTCGGAGCCTGCACTGGGCGATGTCGAAGGGATGACAGCCGTTTGATTTGACGTAATCGAGCTTTACCCCAAAAAACCCACGAGGAGATTTTTGTGTCGAGAAACGTTTTTGCGGTTCTGCTTGCGATGCTCACCATGACCGCGGCCTGCGCGCAGGAAGCCGACCCGTCCCCTGTACTGCTCGTGGCCGTAGAAGACACGGCCGAAACACCGACCTTTGCCACGCCGACGCAATCCTCCTCTGCCGCCGTGGTCATGACGCCTCCTCCTCCCGGCAGCATGCCTCCGGCCGACAAGGTCACCGCTGCGGAGGTGGGCACGCTGCGAAATCCGTACAACGACACCCAGGCTGACATCGTCGCGCAGGGCAAGAAACTCTGGTTCAGCAAGAGCTGCAACGGCTGTCACGGCGGCGGTGGCGGTGGTGGCATGTGCCCGCCGGTGAGCAACGAGACCTGGGTCTATGGCGGTGATGACGACACCCTTTTCCGCCTGATCGCCGGCGGCTCCGATCCGATGCTCAAGGGCGGACACGCCCGGAAAGGCCGTGAAAACGTGGTCGGCCCCATGCCGCCCTTCGCCACGCTGATCCCCACCGATGACGACCTTTGGAAAATCATCACCTTCGTCCGCTCCAACTACCGCGGCGGACCGGCGAAGAAGTATGGCGACCAGGCGCCCCCAGCTGCTGCCGTCCCGGCACCTTGAGCCCGTCGTCGGGTTGTGCCCGGGGGGAACACTGATGGACGGAACCTCGTCGTACCTTGAGGAGTGGCGCACACGGGCGCTCGCCTTCGAGACCTCGCTCAACAAGGTCGTGCTGGGTCTGGCACCGGCCATCCGCCAGCTCACCATCGCGGTGTTCGCCCGCGGCCATGTGCTGCTGGAGGGCAATGTCGGCGTCGGCAAGACCACGCTCCTGCGCGCTGCGGCGCGCGGCATCGGCGGCGCCTACCAGCGCATCGAGGGCACCATCGACCTGATGCCGCATGACGTGATCTACCACACGCACGTCGATCGCGAAGGCAAGCCGCGAGTCGATCCCGGCCCGCTGCTCGCCCACGGTGAAGGGCTGTCGGTGTTCTTCTTCAACGAGATCAATCGCGCGCGGCCGCAGGTCCATTCCCTGTTGCTGCGCGTGATGGCCGAGCGCAGCGTCACCGCGTTCAACGCCGAGCACCGCTTTCCTTACCTCCAGGTCTTTGCCGATCGCAACCGGGTCGAGAAAGAAGAGACCTTCGAGCTGCCTGGCGCCGCGCGCGACCGTTTCCTGATGGAAATCGAGATCGATCCCGTCGAGGACGAGGCGATCCATTGCCAGCTCATGTTCGACGACCGTTTCCACGACACCGAGACCCTGATCGCCAGTGTCGAGCAAGGCACGATCGACTACCGCGAACTCGGCAGCGTCGGCGCCATGATCCAGTCCCAGGTGCAGGCGGGCGAGGCGGTGCAGCGCTTCGCCGGCCACCTGCGCCGCGCCACGCATGCGCCCTCGGAGTACGGCATTGCGCTCGAAGGCGTGGACATGGACGAGCTGATTCTTGCCGGCGTCGGCCCGCGCGGAATGAGCATGCTGATCCGCGCCGCCAAGGTCGCCGCCTGGCTCGCGGGTCGGCTGTACCTGACGCCGGAAGACCTGCGCGCAGTGTTTCATTCGACCATCGCGCATCGCGTGTTCTTCACGCCGATCTACGAACTGCAACGCGACCGCGTTGCACCCGAATTCAGTGCCGCGGTGTTGCGCTGCGTGCCTGCGCCTTGATTCGGGACTGCGACATCGTCCGGGTGCGTAGGGGCTTCCGATGAGCGGCCCGCCCAGCCTCGCGACCGTCGACTACCGGGTCCGATGGAAGCCCGGCGGCGTACTGCCCGGCCTGCATCGTGGTTCGCACGCCGGCGCCGGCCACGAACTGCGCGCGGTGGTGCCGTTCACCGATCACCCGGACCCGCGGCGCCTGGACCTGCGCGCGACCCTGCGCGATCCGCACCAGCGCCTGTGGGTGCGCGACTTCAAGCAGAGCACCGCGCTCAAGGTCTACGTGCTGGCCGACGTCTCCGCCTCGATGTCGTTCAAGGGCCGGCAGGACAAGTTCGCACTGCTGCGCCGCATCGTGATGAGCCTGGCCCAATCCACCTGGCGCTCGGGCGATCGCTTCGGCATGTACGCAGCCGACGAGAAACTGCGCCCTGAGCTGAGCCTGCCCGCACGGGTCAACAAGAGTGCGGCCGACTGGCTCGACCGGCGCATGATCGGGCTGAAGATGCAGGGACGCAGCGCGCGCGGCCTTCTGAGTGCCGTGCCGCTGCTGCCGGCACGACGGGCGCTGGTATTCCTGATCTCGGATTTCTCCTGGCCGGAAGACGATACGCGCGCGATCCTGCGCTCGATGACCCACCACGACCTGGTGCCGATCGTGCTGTGGGATCCGGCCGAGGCCGACGACATCCCCACCCGCGGCATCGCGCGCCTGCGTGATCTGGAAACCGGCCGCGACCGTTTCGTCTGGCTGCGTCCGGGCCTGCGTGACAAGCTGCGCACGGCCTACGCGCAACGGCGGGAGAACCTGACGCGCCTGTGCGGACAGGCCGGGCGCCGGCCATTCTTCGTCACCGGCGAATACGAGCCGCGCGAACTGACGCGCTACTTCCTGGAGGCTGCGTGACCCGGCACGCCCGCCTTGCTGCCTTGCTCGTGCTGCTGCTGGCGCGACCCTGTGCGGCACAACTGCCGAACGGCTACGACGTGCAGGTCCGCATGCGTGACAGCGGCTATGTGCTGGGTGACCTGATCGAACAGACCGTCGAGCTGCATGCACCGGCCAGCGCGCAGCTCGAAGCCGAATCGGTGCCGGTCCAGGGCCGTATCAACAACTGGATGGAACTCCGTGAGCAGCGTATCCGGCGGACCGCGGACGGCTACGAGATCGCGCTCACCTACCAGGTGTTCGGCGCGGTCGAGAACGCGCTGCGACTGGCCATTCCCGGCTTCAGGCTGCGCCTGCACGAGGGCGACAAACCGGTGCTGGCAGAGATTGCGCCGCAGCCGTTTTATCTGTCGCCGGTCCTGCCTTCGGTGCTCGCAGACACCGACCGCCAACCGCGCGCGAGCCTGGCGCCCGATCCGTTTCCGGAACGCCCGCCGCTGCTCGCAGCCGGTCTCGGCCTCCTGCTCGCCGCCGCGTTCGCGTTCTTCCTCGCCTGGGCGGACGACCGCCTGCCCTTTCTGCCGCGCTCGCCCGGTCCGCTGACGCGCCTGTTCCGCAAGCTGCGGCGGCTGCGCACGGGAGATCTGCACGGACCTGCCTATGTCGCGCTGCTGCAAGACGTGCAGTCCGCGTTCAACCGCAGCGCCAACCAGACGCTCTACGCCGATAACCTTGCTCTGCTGTTCGAGCGCACACCCTCGCTGACGCCCTTGCGCGAGCGGATCGAGTCCCTGTTCCAGCACACGCGCGACGTGCTCTACGGCGCTCGCCAGCAAGCACCGTCCTGGCCAGCGGCGGAGGTGATCGAACTGTGTCGCGAAGCCCGCGACTGCGAGCGGGGTCTCTCATGATCCCGGAAGCTCTGCACGGATTCGATCTCCCGCGCAGGTTGGTTCAAGCCGACGGCGGAACCGACACACGCTCTCGCCGGGCGAGCTGTCGGCTCCGCCCGCGAAAAGCGCGCGGACTTGAGCCGACCTACACCTGCCGCCCCACCGACCGATGAACACCGGCCCAGGCGGAGGCTCTTTCGAATGACGGCCGCGGACAACGCGGCCGGCATCGCCTTCGCCTACCCCTGGGTGTTGGCGATCCTGGTGCTCGCGCTGCTGCCGCTGTTCTTTCACGGCGTGCGCCAGCACGCGTATCCGGGCCTGATCCATTTCCCTGATGACTGGCCTTCGCGCCTGCTTGGCGGAGGCCTGCGCGGCGCGGCAGCCCTCACCGTCGCCCTGCTGGTCATCGCCGCCGCCGGTCCCTACGTCAACGGCGGCAGCATCACTCGCACCGGCCGCGGCGCGCAGATCGTGATCGTCTTCGACCGCAGCGGCAGCATGTCCGAAACCCTCACCGAGACCTGGGAAGGCCAGGGCCAGGGCGAGAGCAAGATCACTGCGGCGCGACGGCTCCTGCTGGAATTCATGCAGCAACGCCGCGGCGACATGTTCGGCATGGTCGCGTTCGGCTCCTCGCCGATCAGCGTGGCGCCGCTCACCGACGACCGGCCGATGGCCGAAGCCGCGCTGGAGAGCGCGCAGGCGCGCAGCATGGGCTTCACCACGGTGGCGCGTGCCCTGGCCATGGGGCTGGACTATTTTCGCGAGCTTTCCTACACCGGCTCGCGGGTGCTGCTGCTGGTATCGGATGGCGGCGCCGACATCGGCGAGGCCGACCGCGACACGCTGGAGCGGATGTTTGCGCAACGGCGCTGCTCCCTGATCTGGATCTACACCCGCGGCGTGCGCGAACCGTCGGTGATCGACGACGCCAGGATCGATCCGGATTCGCAGAGCCTGACCATGCATCACTTCTTCATGCGCCTGGGCCCGGCGTACCAGGTGTTCGAAGCGACCAGTCCGCGGGATCTGCAACGCGTTATCGACCAGGTCGGCAAGCTCACCAATCTGCCCACGCGTTACGAAGAACGACTGCCGCGGCGCGATCTGGCGCAGCCGCTGTACACCGCCGCTCTGCTGCTGCTGCTCGGGCTCGCGGGCGCAAAAATATTCGAGGTGCGCACATGGGCTTCCTGAAGCGTCTGCCGAGCGTGAACCTCCCGCGTCTGGCCTGGGCGGCGCTGATCGTGGCGCTGGGCGCGAGCGCCTGGCAGCTATGGCAGTGGCAGCAGGCGCGGCTGCTCAATCGCATGCTGGCGGACGGATCCCTGGCGAGCGCCGCGGCGATCCCCGAGCGACAGGACGTGTCCTACGCCGCCGGCTGGCTGTTCGAGCGACTCATCGACGAAGACGCCAAGGGCCTGGAAGACGCGGTCAGCCGCTACACCGCGGCCGAAGCCTCGCCCGATCCCCGCATCGCATCGCGCGCCAAGTTCGGGCTGGGCAATCTGTACTTCAGGGTCGGACTGCGCGCGGCCGACATCGCGGCCGGCGGCTCGCACGTGCGCGGCCTGGCCCAGCTCGACCTCGCGCGCGAGGCCTACCGCGGAGCGCTGCGCATCGACCCCGACCTGCGCGAGGCCCGCTACAACCTGGAACTACTGGAACGCCTGAGCCCGGAACGTCGCACCCAGGGCTGGCAGCGCGAAACGCGGCAGATGAGCCTGCGCCAGGGCGAAGAACAGGGCTGGGCCGGCATGCAGGAACACACCCTGCGCGGGCTGCCATGATCGCGCCGTGAACACGCATCCCATCGTAGGTCGGTTCAAGCCCGCGGCTTCATGCGGGCGGAACCGACGTGCGGCCTCGGCAAGCACAAAACCTCGGTCGCCCACCCGCGCCTGTCGGCTCCGCCCGCGAAAAGCACGCGGGCTTGAGCCGACCTACCCCGACCTATACCCGCGGCGCACCCTTTCCACGACGCAATGAAATTCCACCGCCCGCGTCGCAGCCTGCTGCTCCTGATTGCAGCCATGCTCGTGCTGCTGCCGGTCTATGCCACGCCGACGATGCTCACGCGAGGCCCCAGCTACGCCTACCTGTTCGTGGTGGACGTGAGCCAGAGCATGAACGTACGCGATCCGGATGCGGGCGATCCCCGAGTGTCGCGGCTGGATCTGGCCAAGCGCGCGATCATCGACGGACTGCGCCAGCTGCCCTGCGGCTCCACCGTCTCGGTCGGTCTGTTCGCCGACATCGAGAGCCTGGTGCTGTTCGAGCCGCTGGAGGTGTGCGCGCACTACCCGGCGATGGAGAACATCGTCTCGCGCATCGACGCGCGCATGGCCTGGGCCGGCAATTCCCAGATCGATTCCGGCCTGATCAGCGCGATGGCCGAGGCCGCGCGACGCAAGCTGAATCTGATCTTCATCACCGATGGCGACCAGGCGCCCTTTCGCGAAGCCTTCCGCCGGCCCAAGCTCCAGGCCGCGCGTGGATCGGCTGGCGGCCTGCTGGTGGGCGTCGGCGGCGAGCAGCCACGGCCGGTGCCCAAACTCGACGCCGACAACAACATCGTCGGCTACTGGCAGACCGAAGACGCGGTGCGCAACGGCTTCAACCCCAATCTCGCCCCGGTCATCGACGGCCTCGACTCGCGGCGCGCCCGCGATGTCGCGGCCGAAATCTTCGACGAACACCAGGAGCACCTGTCCGCGCTGCGCACCGATCGGCTGGAGGACATGGCCGACGCCGCCGGCCTGGACTATCTGCGGCTCACCGATGTCCAGGCGTTTGCTCGCGCGGTGGACAAACCGGCACTGGCGAATCTCGATCAGGCGCAGCGCGACCTGCGGATCGTGTTCGGGCTGCTCGCCGCCTTCCTACTGCTGGCGGCCTGGCTGCCGCCGGAGCGGGCCTGAGCGAAGTAGGCTGGGTTGAAGCGAAGCGAAACCCAGCAGGTCGATTCGTCGATTGAGGGCGTCGCCGGGATTCGCTTCGCTTCATCCCGGCCCACTTGAACTGAGCGAGAAACTCAAGTGCGGCACCAACTGCGGCTCCTGCGTGCCGGAACTCGAGAGCATCTTCGCGCAGACCTTGGCCCCGGCCTGAGGAGAGCGGAAGCGATGTGCGTGGCGCTTTCGTTTATGCGGGTAGCGGTGTAGTCCTTGCGAACTGTGTCAGCACAATGCCTACGATGATGAAGGCCACCCCGGCGTATTGATGCACCGAGAGCATCTTCCATTCACGAAAGGCGATCAGCCCGAACATAATCGTCGCAATGGTCAGCAGTGAGTCGATGTTCGCGGAACCGAGCGTGAGCCCGATCCGCGCGGCGGTTAGTCCGAAAGTGACAAACACCATCGGCGAAATCATCAGCATGGGCCAGAGCCAAGGATTCACCCAATTCGATTGCCCCGCCCACTTCGCACTGATCGCATTGGCGGTGAGCGCGACGCCCACCGCAATGACCACGTATACCCATGAGACGACGGTTGCCTGTGAAGGCTCGATGTTCATCCGACTTCTCCTCCAATCTCTTCAGTTATTCTAATTCCCAATAGATATTGAATTAATTATCCACGACCATCCGGTCATGGATTTGACGGTAAGAGGGTTGGTTTCGAGATGCTGCAGGCCGGCTACGAGCTGATCTTCCAAAGCATCGAG
>JBQTIX010000051.1:0-13634 GCA_052387695.1 Panacagrimonas sp.
AGTCCGGTAAGAGGCGACGGGACATCGTAGTGACGTTCGCATGCGTCGCCGCCTTCCATCGATTGCGGCTGTGCTTGAGAAAGACCGGAAGGAATTCCTCGAACCGAGTCGTCGTGTCGTGATCCGGCTCGATATGGGCCGCGGACGGGGAGCGCAGCGCCAGGCGATCACGAGCGACGATCCGGGCGGCGTCCCGATCCATGGACGGAGGAGCACCGAGCGTTCGCCGGATAGAGCGGCCCTTCCTTCGATACTGGATGATCCAGGTTTGTCGTCCGCACCGGGTTCTTAATCCAAGACCGGGAAGATCGGAATCCCACTCGATGCCGTCATCCGGATTGCGATCCGTCAGAACGGCGGAACGAGCAGCCGATTTGTTTCGGGATCGGGATCGGTGACGAAGCGGGGAACGGATCGGGATGTTGTTAGGGATTGAAGCGCGGATATCGTTCATGACGGACGGCTCCTTCGTGGCGGTGACGGCGTTCCCTTCGAATGACCCTTGATTTGGGTCAGCAGCCAGGACAATTGGGTCAGCAGCTGAAGTGAGCAACGCCAACGCGAAAAGGCTTGTTTCCAGGCGCCTCGTGGAGCCGCGGCGGCGGCTCCAAGTCTCTGACGACGTTAGCGAAGACGACTACGCCGCGAACGCGTCAAACGCCAAAGAAATCAGCCTCGTCGACTCCGTCGAGCGAAAGTATTTGACACACCTGATGCTCGCGCGATTTGGGAACGATCGCGATCCGCACGAAAGATTGTCGAATCAGCGCGCGGCGTAGATCTGATCGAAGCTGGCGCCGTCGGCGAAGTGCGCAGCCTGCGCCTTCGGCCAGCTACCGAACGCTTCCTCGACCGTGAACACGTTCAGCGCCGGAAAGCTCGACGCGAATTGCGCGAGCACCGCCGCGTCAGAGGGGCGAATCGCATTCTTCGCGAAGATCGCCTGCACCTCTGGCGTGTAATGGAATTCGAGGTAGGCCTGCGCGAGCTTCGCGTTGCCGCGCCGGTCCGCGAACTTCTGCACCACCGCGACCGGGTTGTCGGCGCGCACGGTCAGCGAGGGCGCGACCACCTCGAAGGCATCGCCGAGTTCGGCACGGATCAGAGCCACCTCGTTCTCGAAGGTGAGCAGCACGTCCCCGATGCCGCGCTGCGAGAACGTGGTGGTCGCGCCGCGACCGCCGGTGTCGAGAATCGGCACATTGGCGAACAGCTTCCTCACGAACTCGCGCCCGGCCTCGTCCTTGCCGCCGGCTTTGCGCTTCGCAAACTCCCAGGCCGCGAGATAGCTGTAGCGGCCATTGCCCGAGGTCTTGGGGTTGGGAAGGATCACCGACACGCCGGGCTTCGCCAGATCGTCCCAATCGCGGATACCCTTCGGATTGCCCTTGCGCACCACGAACAAAATCGTGGACCAGGACGGGCTTGCCGCGTTGGGCAGCAGCGTGGCCCAGTTCTTCGGCAGCGGCTTTCCGCGCTCCGCGATGGCGTCGATGTCGAGCGGGTTGTTCATCGTCACGACATCGGCCTGAAGGCCATCGATCACCGAGCGTGCCTGCTTGCTCGAGCCCCCGTGCGACTGCTCCACCTTTACCTCATGGCCCGTCCGGGTTTTCCAGGACTGCGCAAACGCTGAATTCAGATCCTTGTAGACATTGCGTGAGACGTCGTAGCTGACATTCAGCAGCGAGTCCTCGGCATAGGCAGCCGGAAGAGCGAGGACCAGCAGCAGCGAGATCGCGCGCCCTATCCAGCACCCCCTTCGAATTTTCCGTTCCTTGCCCACTCGGCCCCTCTCCACGTCATTACCCAGACAGGAGCCGATCGTGAGACTGCTCCTCAAGACGGGAAAGGACTTGTTGGGAAGATGCTCATTCCCGACTCGTTTGTGCGCCGGGCATTGGCGCCGCCCGCGTTCCATGGCCCCAAAACAAAGGGCCGCACGAACCGGCCCTTTGTTAACACCTACCGCCCCTTGGGGTCATGAACGTCCCCGCCTCGCGCCCTCCTTCAGACCGTGGCAACCGTGAGCATTGGCTTCTGCACCAATCCGAAGTTCTGCAGGACACCCAGCAGCTCGCGGTGTCCGAAGGCCTGGCAGCCTGAAGCGAAGCCGTAGCGCTTCGGCGGCGCCTGGCACAGGTGATACGCCACGTAAGCCTGAAGCAGGCCGGTCTGCTTGTAATTGCAGGTGCCGTGGATCACGCAATGCGCATGTCCGGCCGGGCCGCTGGCGTGCACCGAATCCACCGAGATGTTGACGCGTTGATTCTCGCGCGGCGGCATGCCGGCCTGCAGGCTGGCGGCCATGTCGGACAGGGCCTTCTTCTGCTGGTCCTTGGGCATCTTCTTGATCTGCTCTTCGACCACGGTCGTGATCTGCACCACGCCCTCCATCACGGTGCGCTCGAACACGCCGCCCATCGCACGGCAGTCCTTCACGCGCGGGTCGTTCTTGAACCAGACCGGGTGCGCGGTGCCGCCCCAGGGCAGGGTCATGGCCACGGCGTGCTGGCCGGGAACGACGCACTCGGCCTTGGCGAACGGCGACCACTGCACGTACTTCTTGTTTTCGAGGTAGTAGAAGTTGGCGGTGAGGATCGAGAAGATCGTCTGCGTGGACGCGTAGGTCGGGAAGCCCTTCCACAGCACCAGGATGTCGAGCGTGTCGAGGCCCGGAGTCTCGAGACAGATGTTCGCGGCGATCTCGCCCGTGGTGTACATCTGCGCGATGCCGGGCGTCAGCAGCAGGTTCTTGGCCGCGAACTTGGCGCCATAGTTCTCCTCGCACCACATCATCCAGTTCTGCTCGCCGTTGGTGTCGGTGTAGTGCACGCCGGCCGCGAGGCAGGCTTCAACGGCCTCGGGACCCAGTTCCATGAACGGGCCGACCATGTTGCACAGCACCTTGGTGCCCTTGAGCAGCTGGGTCAGGGCCTCGGTGGTGTGCTCGACCTCGACGATGTCGTACTCGGCCGTCTCGATGCCCGGCACTTTGTCCATCACTTCCTTGATGCGCTTGGCATCGCGGCCGGCCGCGATGAAGGGCATGTGGTACTCGCGCAGGAATTCTGCGACCAGACGACCGGTGTACCCGGTGACGCCGTAAATGACGACAGGCTTTTTCGTGCTCATGAGTTGGTTTCTCGCGAAATGAAGGGGGTTGAGTGGACAACGCGCAGCTACACCATGAATCCGCCACTACAGACGAGCACCTGCCCGCTGACGTAGTTGGATTCGGGAATACAAAACAGGTAGACGGCGCCCGCAGCCTCTGCGGGCGTGCCGCCGCGGCCGATGGGAATGCCGCTTTCCATCGTCTTCATGACGTCGGGATTGACGCCGACCTTGATCTGCCTGCCCTGGATATCGATTGCGGCACTGCCGCCCGCAGCGGCTTCCGTCAGACGGGTCTTGATGAGTCCGAACGCGACGCTGTTGACGTTGACCTTGAACCGGCCCCATTCCTTGCACAGCGCGCGCGTCATGCCGTTGATGCCCGCCTTGGCGGATGCGTAGCCGACCTGACCGGCGTTGCCGCCGACGCCCGCCAGGGAGGAGATGTTCACCACCTTTCGAAACACTTCGCGTCCCGCGTTGGCTTCTTCCTTCGATGCCATGCGGATGAAATCGGACGCGGCGCGCAGGATGCGGAACGGCGCGGTCATATGCACGTCGACCATTGCGTACCACTGCTCGTCCGTCATCTTCTGGATGACGTTGTCCCAGGTGTAGCCGGCGTTATTGACGATGATGTCAATCCCGCCAAACGAATCGAGCGCCGTCTTGACGAAGCGGTCGCCAAAATCGGGCGCGGTGACACTGCCGATACAGGCGACGCTGTCCGATCCCACCGCCTGGATCGCTGCGACGGCCTCCTGGGCGGCGGTTTCATCAAGGTCATTGATGACGATTCGCGCACCCTCCGCTGCGAGTTTCAGCGCGATTTCACGTCCGATTCCGCGCCCGGACCCGGAAACCAGCGCTACTTTTCCTTCCAGTTTCTTCATTGCATTCCTCCTGTGAGGGGTTCCTCCGCATCGAGAAAACTCCGGATCACCGCGCTGGACTCGTCCGCGTTGGAGATCAGGAACAGATGCCCGTCATCGACCACGTGCAGGCGGGAGCGCGGGATGAGCTTTGCCATCACGCGGGCGTTGATCAGCGGAATCACGGGGTCGTCGTTGCCGGCCATGATCAGCGTCGGCTGCCGGAGGAAGGGCAGAAACGGCACGCTGCTCCATCCCGCCAGCGCGAGCTGCTGAAAGAAGTACCCCAGCTTGCTGGTTGGTGTCATCAACGGCCCCAGTTCGCGGACCAGTCCAGGCCGGGTACGCGCCGCGCCGCCATAGATTTCGCCCGCGATCTTTCGGCGGTAGACCGGATCGTTGTACCGACGCGGTGTGATGAGCTTGAGCAGAATCGACAAGCGTCCGGGAATGAGCGGCATACCCTGCGCCGTCGCTGCGAGCACCAGTCGCCGACAGCGTCCCGGATACTGCACAGCGAACTGTTGCGCGAGCGCGCCGCCCCAGGAGACACCCAGCACGTCCACACGCCCGTATCCGAGCTTGTCGAGCATCCGCACGACCAGCCGCGCGAGCATCCACAGACGGTAGGGGTACGGGGAGTTCGGCGACTCGCCCGTACCCGGCACGTCGAATGCGATGGTTTCGACGTTGCCCAGCGCAGCGACGAAGGGCAGAAGCAACTCCAGCCGTGCGCCGATCCCGTTGAAGAGCAGGAGCGGCACGGGCCTGCTGTCGCCTGGCCAGATCGCAACGCGGATCTTCTGTCCGCTGATGCGCAGCCGGTGGACGATCATCTTTCTCACCGCGGGCAATTGCGGCGGCGTCGCGGCAAGGTCGTTCGCACCCATTTCCCTATGCCCGCTCATGCACGTAGGTGCCCGGCGCCTTGCCGATCACCGGATAACGCGCGTTCCCCGCTTTTGCGGGTGCGTCGATCAACGGGCCCGCGCGTTCAGCGGTCCATGCGACACAGTGATCCCACCAGCTCCCCTGGTTTTTCGTCGCGCCCTTCATCCATGCTTCCGGTGTCGCAGGGAGCGCCGGGTTGGTGAAGAAACTCGCCTTGGGGTTTCCCGGCGGACAGACGATCGTCTGGATGTGTCCGCTGTTGCCGAGCACAAACTGGCTGCGAGGCCCGAGCAACCGGGCCGAGCGATACACGCCCGTCCAGGCGCACAGATGATCGGTCGCCGCGCCGAGGACATAGCTGTCGATATCCAGCGTCGCGAGGTCCGGTATCGGCGTTCCGCGCACCGTCATCGCCCCGGGTGTCAGCAGCGGGTTCTGCTCGACAAAGAGGCTGAAGTCATGATTGAACTGCGCCGTCATGCCGGTCCCGTCACCATTCCAGTAAAGAATGTCGAAGGCGCTCGGCGTATTGCCCATCAGATAGTTGTTGACCCAGTAGTTCCAGATCAGATCGTTCGCGCGCAACATCGCGAACAGCAGGGTGAACTGCTTTGCGCTCATGCGGCGCTTGCGGATCTGCTGTTTGAGATGGGGCATCGACTGCTTGTCGACGAAGGCGCCGATGGTCGGCGCATCCGCCATCGCCTGCATGTCGAGCGGCGAGACGAACAGCATCAGGCTGTTGACCTTGCGCTCGCCAGCGGCGGCGTAATACCCGACCAGAGAAACCGCCACCGGGCCGGCGCCGCACACGGCCCACATGTTCACCGAGTCGATCTGCGCGATGTCACGCGCCGCGCTCACGCCCGCGTCAATGGCCTCCTGATACGCGGGAATACCCCAATGGTCGTGCTCCGGCTTCGGATTTCGCCAGACCATGACGAACACCGTGAAACCCTGCTTGATGAAGTGCTCGAACACGCTTCGACCCGGAGCGATGTCGAACGCGTAGTACTTGTTGACGATGGACGGCACCACAAAGATCGGTCGCTGCCGGACCTGCGCCGTCTGCGGCGCGTACTGGAGCAGCTCGAACATGTCGTGGCGCAGGACCACGGCGCCCGGCGTCACTGCCAGATTGCCACCGACCTTGAATGCGCGTTCATCCACTTGCGCGGGAATCGGGCGGCGCGCCGCCACATCTTTGGCGAAGTTCTTGACCCCGCGCCACAAGCTCGCCCCGCGCGTCTCGCGCGCACGCCGCAACGCAGCGGGATTCCCGGGTAGGAAGTTGGTTGGCGCCAGCGCATCGCCGATCTGCGTCATCAGAAATTGCGCGCGCTCCGCTTGCTTCGGGTCGAGACCGGAACTCTGTGCGTACGACTGCAACGATCGACACAGCGCCAGATAGCCTTTGAGAAGGCCGCGAAAGCGAGGATTCTCCTGCCAGGCTGCATCGGCGAAACGGCGATCGCCCGGTTCGGGGACCAGTTCCGACTGTCCTGCCGCGATCCTTCGCGCCTCGGCCACGAAATCGAAGGCCGCCCGGGCTACCGCACCGGGCTGAAGGGCCGCGCGTTGCGCCAGAGCGCCTGCCGTGTCCAGCAGATCACTGGGCCTGAAGTCTCCCAGTACGTATTGCCCGAAAACATTGTCCACGTCCTGATCGGCAGATTCGCCCACGCTGCGTTGCGCGGTTTTGCTTTTTCGGTTCACGCCGTCATCCCACCATCGACTACCAGATCCGATCCGGTCATGTAGCTTGATTCATCGGACGCTAGGAAAAGTACGGCTTTGGCTATTTCCTCGGGCCTGGCAAAGCGTCCCATAGGAATACGAGCCAGGGTTCTGGCTGCAAACGCTTGTGCTCCTTCCGGCGCCAACGTGGCCAGCGCACCGCTCACCATCTGCGTCTCTGCGAATCCCGGGCAGACGTTATTGATGCGGATGTTGTAGCCCGCACGTGCGCAGTGGATGGCTGCTGAACGGGTGAAGATACGGACCCCACCCTTGCTGGCGTTGTAGGCCGGAACCATCGGTTCACCGAGGATACCTTCGATCGACGCAATGTTGACGATCGAACCTCCACGACCCTTCATCCGGGCGATGGCCGCCCGCGTGCCGAGAAAGACAGCGCTGAGATTGACGTCCAGCGTGCGCTTCCAGGTTTCCAGCGACAGGTTTTCGATGTCGGCAAAATGGGCGATCCCTGCATTGTTCACCAGTATGTCGAGCGCGCCCCATTTCGCGATAGCGGCGTCGAGCGTGGCCTCCCACTGTCCGGCCTGGGTCACATCCTGCGTACGAAACGCCACGTTTGGACCGAGCCGGCTGGCTTCGGCTTCGCCGCTCGCGCCGTCAACATCCGTAATCATGACCTTGGCGCCCTCTGCGAGAAGGACTTCGGCCGTTGCCAGACCCAGACCTCGCGCGCCACCGGTGACGAGACAGACCTTGTCTTGAACCCGCTTCATCACGAAACCACTCCCTGCGATGCATCGGACGGACGCCACTGGTAGTCGATCGACTCCTGGGCAAAGCACACGAAGTAATCGATCGCCCCTGGATTGGCCATCGCATCGCGACTGGCGGCCTTCTCCAGCGGCCAGCCCATCAGAATCTTCCGGACGGGCACTTCCATCTTCTTGCCGGTCAAGGTGTAGGGAATCTCGCTGACCCGATACATGCGGTCGGGCACGTGGCGGGGGCTGTAGTCCTGGCGGAGTCGTACTGCGATCCTTGCGCGCATGGAATCATCGAGTTCGAATCCCGGCTTGAGCTTGACGAACAGCGGCATGAAGAACTTCCCGCCGGGCAGTTCGCAGCAGACGATGAGACTGTCGGCGACGCCTTCGACCTGTTCGACCGCCCGATAAATTTCAGCCGTTCCGATGCGCACACCGTGCCGATTGAGCGTCGAATCCGAACGGCCGTAGATGTAGCACCCTCCACGGTGGTTGATCTTGATGAAGTCACCGTGCCGCCAGGTTCCGGGGAACACTTCGAAGTACGACTCGCGATAGCGCTTGTCGCCCTTGTCCTTCCAGAAATACAGCGGCATCGATGGAAATGGGCTCAGGCACACCAGTTCGCCCACCGAATCCGCCATGGATTTGCCGTCGTCGCTCCAGGCCTGAACATCCATGCCCAGCATGCGCGTCTGGATTTCGCCGGCGTAAACCGGAAGCAGCGGCGATGCACCGACAAAGCCACTGCAGATCTCGGTCCCTCCCGATTGGGAGGTGACCCACAGATCCGGTTTCACGCAACGATAGAACCAGGCAAAGGTCTCCGGCGTCGAGGGTGCACCGGCGACGACTACGGACTCGAGTCTGGACAGATCGAACTTTTCGCCCGGCACGAGACCGGCCTTCTCCATCATCTGAACGAAAGTAGGGCTGGCACCGAACGAGGTGGCGCCCGTATCGGCCGCCAGCTTCCAGAGGAAGTCGACGTCCGGATGCGTGGGACTTCCGTCGTAGAGCACGGCGCTGGAACCCGTGAGCAGGGCAGCAAGAAGCAGGTTCCACATCATCCACCCGGTGGTGGTGTAGAAAAACATCACCGAGTCCTGGGTGAAGTTGAAGTGGAAATGCATCAATTTCAGATGCTCCAGGAGAGCACCCGCATGGCTGTGGACGATGGCCTTCGGCAGACCCGTGGTCCCGGACGAGAACACGATCCACAACGGATGATCGTAGGGCACCCGCTCGTAGCGGAAGCCTGCGCGTGGCACATCGGGACGGTTCAGCAGGCTTGCCCAGGTCATCACGCTCAACTGAGGCGACGCCGCGGGCGCGGACGGAGCGGTGCCGGGCAGGGGTCCGGTCAACACCGATTCATCGCCGCCGGCATCGAGCACCGGAAGCCAAATCACCACTTCGAGCGAGGGCAGCGCGGCAACGATGCTGCGCACTTCCGCGACGCGGGCGAAGTTCTTTCCTCCAAACCGGTAGCCGTCTGCCGCAAACAGTACTTTGGGTTCGATCTGCGAAAAGCGCTCGATCACGGTCTTGACGCCGAACTCCGGCGCCGCCGAAGACCACACTGCGCCGATGGCGATGCACGCCAGCATGGCCACTGCGGTTTCAGGACCGTTGGGCATGTACGACACCACGCGATCGCCCGGCTCCAACCCGAATGCACGCAGCTGCGTCGCAACGATGCGCACCTGCCGGCCGAACTCACCCCAGCTCATCGCCGCCAGGGGACGGTTCTCGGACAGGTGATGGAACACCGTCCGGTCCGCGAGGCGCTCCTCATGTCGCAACTGGTGCTCTGCATAATTCAGCCGCGAGCCTTCGAACCACTTCGTGCCCGGCATTTCGCGACGGCTCAGGGCGCGCGCAAAACGCGTATCGGATTGAACGTCGCAGTAATCCCAGACGGCGCCCCAGAAGCCTTCGAGGTCATCAACCGACCATCGCCACAGCGCGTCGTAATCGGGTAGATCGAGGCTGCGGTTCTGCCTCACCCAGCGCATGAACTGGCTCATGTTCGAGTTCTGGATGAACGCCGGGCCCGGCGTCCAGAGCAACTCTCCTTCCTTCACCATGCACGCTCTCCTGTTTCCAGTTTTCGAAACCCGTCAGGCCGCGGTGAAGCCGCCGTCCAGGACCAACTCTGCTCCGGTGATCCACTTCGAGGCCGCGGAAGCGAGATAGAGCACGGCGCAGGCGACGTCATCCGGTTCGCCGAAATGACCCATCGGATGTGCCGCCTTCAACGCGGCCTCGGCCGTGGCATAGTCGGGCGCGAGCCGCAGGTCTACGAAGTGCTGGATGAAGTTGCTCCCCATCTCCGTTGCCACAATGCCGGGGTGCACGGAGTTCACCCGGATGCCGGTGCGCAGTTGCGCACATTCCACCGCCGCAGCCTTGGTCAGCAGGCGAACCGCGCCCTTGGACGTGTGGTAAGCCGCATGCCCTGTGGTTCCGATCATCCCCGCCACCGAAGACAGATTGACGATGGACCCGCCGCGTCCCGAACTGCCCCCGGGCGACATGGCGCGCACGGCTTGCCGGACGCCGAGAAAGACGCCGTTGACATTGACGTCCATGACATGGCGGAAGTCGCTCAGCTCGCATTGCGCCAGTAGCGCCGCCGTCTCGATGCCCGCGTTGTTGACCAGCACGTCGAGCGCGCCGAAGGATTTTTCGGCGAATGCGACGGCCGCCTCCCACTGCGCCTCGTCGGTGACATCGTGTTTGACGAACGCAGCCTTTCCGCCCCCGGCCGCGATACGTTCAACCGCGGCCTGGCCTTCGGCTTCGAGGATATCGGTCAGGACGACGTTCGCGCCCACCTGGGCAAGGGCCTCGGAGACCGCCAGGCCGATGCCACGCGCAGCTCCGGTGACCAACGCGGTTTTCCCGTCGAGTCGAAACGCCCTGCCGTAATCGGCCATGCCTGGCTCCATGCGCAATGCAGGCGACGGGAATTGCTCGGGGCGATGCACGCCCCAAGTCACGCTGGATGCTGCCTTGCGGCCGCATGCGCTCTCCTCCGCCTCGTTTATTGGTTTCCTGGACGAGGCCGCAGCCCCGTGGCGCAGAGACTACGAGTCGCGCCGGGAAGAACCACCACCCGGTCGGACGGTTTTCGAGCGGGGAGGGCAGGCCCAGAGCACCACCCGGGTAGGTCGGCCGCACTACCCGCCACGGAACCGGGAACACTGCGTCAGTGAACGATCCCCAGGTTGCGGGCGATGGCGATGGCCTGAAAACGATTGGCGACGGCCAGCTTGGTGTAGATGTTGCGCAAATGGAATTTGACCGTATTGGTCGAAACGAACACGCGGCCAGCCAGTTCCTGATTGGTAAACCCATCGGCAAGGAACATCAGGACTTCCTTTTCCCGGTCGGTGAGATCCTCGACCCGCGGAGCGGCCCCGACCGGGGCGCGGTTCAGGTCCGTTCCGGAGGCTCGGAGGATCTGTTCGATGAAGGCCCGCTCCCCGCCGAACTGTGCGTCCCGCCCCGCGGCGCCATCGATGATGGTCTTGTACTCCTCGCGCAGCAACTGGAGAACTTGCTCGCCCTCGTCGATGAAGCAGCGGATGAACTTGCCGCCCTGAGCCAGCTGCAGGGCCTTGCGCAGTCGGCGGAGGGCGTTGCTGTGACTGCCTTTCCGTTCGAGCCGCAGGGCATCGAGAAGATGCAGCTTGATCTGCCGATTGACGCGCTCATGCTGATGGCTCATCTCGCGCGCAAGCAGCGAGGCCGCCGTGTCGCCGTCCATCGTGTGCACGGCCAGGCGGATGCGGCCGAACCATTCGCTCTCGACATCGTCGGAGAACAGTCTCCAACCTTCCGAAAGCGAGGATTCGACATGCGGAATCCGGTCGGCCAGGGCCAGGGCCCGCTCGACCGCGCCGGACACCAGCCAACGGCGTACGCGCTCCCACTGCACGAGCCGGACCAGCCGCTCCCAGCCATTGGCGTGGCCAATGCTTTCGGCCTCGTCCAGGATCTCCATCGCCTGCGCGGGCCGGCCTCGAGCATCGTGCGTGCGAGCCATCGGCACGTAGGCCACCGCCAGAAAATCCAGCAGCACCGCCTCGGCGATCAGGTCGCGATACTGGGCGAACAAGGATTCGACCATATCGAGTTCATTGGCCTCGTACAAAGCCCAGATGTAACAGGACACCATCGCCGCCAGAGCGAAGGACCCATCCAGGTGCATGCGCTGCTCGGACATTCCCTTGCGGAACCGCTCCAGCGATGCGTCCAGTTGCCCCTGCATCATCAGGTGCACACCCAGCAGGCCAATGGTGTAGCCCCCGCTGAATGCGGCATTTCCCCGGTTGCAGTAGGCGCAGGCCTGCGCCAGGTGGTCCCGTGCAGCCGGGAGATCACCACTGGCAAGGTCCCGGTAACCCAGCAGGTTCGAACCGGCACTGAGTTCGAACGCGGCGAAGCTGGCGATTTCGCTCCCCAGCATCGGAACGCCTTCGATGATCGCGAACGCCCCCGTGACGTCGTCCGAGCAAAGGGCCGCCATCGACAGCACCAGGTCCGGGTTGGCCGTCTTCTCCACGTCGCCGACGCCGCGATAGCGCTGCAACACCTGCAGCAGCGGCTTGAGCTTTTGTTGTCGACGCAGGAAGACCAGGCAGTAGGCCACCTTGATCGCGAGGTCGGGTCGCTTGGCAACCTCCTCGAACGGGAGATGGTCATACCAGTGCTCGACCATATGTAAGTGGGCACCGGCAGTCAGTCGGGTCGCCCACACGTTCATCGCATCCGCCGCCGCAGAAAAATCATGCACGGCAACGAAGTGATGGAGCGCGTCCTCGAGGCTGCCCTGAGCCAGGTGCCAGGCCGCGGCGAGTCGATGGGCCTCGATCACCCTGTCCGGGAACTGCGCTCTCAATTGATCTGCCATGAAAGACGAGAACAAGGGGTGGTACTTGAACCACCGTCGATCGGAATCGAGGGCGCTGACGAACAGCCCGGCTCGATCGATCTTTTCCAGCATCTCCTGTGAGTGGGCGATACCTGTTACAGCGTCGCAGAGCGGCGCGCAGAGCCGCTTGAGGAGCGAGGTATGCAGGAGGAAGTGCTGGATATCCAGAGGCAACAGGTTCAGCACGTTATCGACAAGGTACTCGGCCAGCTCCCGGGGTCGGTAGCTGTCGAGGCGGGTCAGATCCCTCCGAACCATCGGACTCACCAGCGCATGCTGGAAGAGATGCAACGCCGCCGGCCATCCCTCCGTTCGGGAATAGATCGCCGCGATCTCCTCTTCGGTGACGGCCAGAGATTTGGACGCCGCGAAAAACTGGTGCACCTCGGCGACCGAAAAGCGCAAATCCTCGGAGCGCAGGACCAGAGCCTGTTCATTGATCACCAACCGCGAAAGCCCGATCTCGGGGATGGTTCTCGATCCGATAAAAACGCGGACATTCTCTGGAAGTTTCTCCAGGAGCCCGCGAAAGAAACGGAGGATGACTTTGTCCTGAAGGGCCTGGAACTCATCGAAGAAGATGGCAACCGGCCGTCCAAGCTTGAACAGATGATCGATCATCCAGTCGGCACGTCGCCGTCGCCCCAGATCGCTCCCCTCGTCGGACTCCGCCTTCCAATGCCCCTCCGGTTCGCCCCGGAGCGATGCCACCACCGCGTGCATATGCAGCGAGAACCGGCGCAGATCGTTGTCCGCTTCGTCGAAGGTCAACCACGCTGCAAGGGATCCTCTCGCCTCGCACTCGCACTTGAGCTGCTGGAGGGCCGTCGATTTGCCGTGCCCCGCCGGCCCTTGCAGCAATATCGCGCCGAAGCGCGTGTCGGAGAACACCCGATCGATGATGCCTTTCCGGCGGACTGCATTGAGGTGCCGCGTCGGCGCAAAGAGCTTGTAGGCAAAGACTTCACCGGCTTTCGCGTTGCTATCTTCTGTGACGCTCATTGGCATCATCTCGCCCTCTTGCGACCGCCGATGAGCGGCCGAACGCTGACGCGAGGCGTCAGCCTCAATGACCTCCCAAATCACCGTACGTCTGGACCCGGTCTCTTCCGCCTCCTTGATGGTAAAGGCTTTGCGATGATTCCGCATCGCCTCGAACACGGGCTGCTTTCGCCACGTCCGCGGGTGCAATGGGTGACCCCGCTCATACCCCCCTCAAGCAAGCCCTGCTGCCGATAGCGCTGGCGAGTGTCCGGCGCGATCTTCATGACGCTTGGCTCAGTCATGACGCTCAGCTCAACACAAACCCCTCGTAACCCTTGTTCGCGACTTCCAGGCATTCCTCGC
>JBQTIX010000052.1:0-30976 GCA_052387695.1 Panacagrimonas sp.
ATGCCGCGTATCGAGGTGCCGGGCGTGCCCTCGATACGCGACGCTTCCCTCGGTACGCCCGCTGCGCGGCTACTCGGGACAAACGGGCCGGCGCTACTCGGGCCGAACGGGGTGCTGGAATTCAAACTGATGGACTACCTGGAACCGACACTGCGCGCCCTCGACGAAGGGCGCATGTCGGGTCCGCCTGCATGACGCCGCGGGCTTGACCCGACCTACACCCGACCCGCCGGCGGTTTACGCAAATCGTTCAAGCCTCGGAATCCGGCTCCGCAATCTCCGGCACCGCCAGCAGTCGCTGCGCAGGGATCGCGGCCTGGGTGCGGGTGCCGGTTTCGAGCTTGCGCAGGATCGAGCTGACATGAATCTTCACCGTCGATTCGGAGATCTGCAGCGTGTCGGCGATCTGCTCGTTATTGATCCGGCCACAATCGAGTTGAACTCGATGATGCAAACGCAGGTCGGCGTGGCCGGATCAATAACCCAACATGGCTCTGTGTCATTGAGGCGGCCAGCGCCAACCTCGTAGATCGATGAGACCTCTGTCCGCGCGTGCGTTTTCAAGTGAATAGTGGCCGCCTCAATAAGCAGGCCGTCGCGCATCATCAGCCCCCTTCGTCGAAGGACGCGCAGCGTCGGATCCACCTTCGGCTTGATCCGACCTACGCGAACCCCAACGGGGCCCGATCAAGGAGTGGGGCGGTGTTGGGGTTCCTTCGTCACCCCAAGCCACGAGCTAACGCCGTGCCCGATCAAGGAGCGTTTCCAATCTGAGCGTTTCGGGATGCTTAGGTCCATCAAGCGTCTGCGCCAGCGCAACCAGGGGCTCGAGAATCGCCAGCGCCTGCGGCGCGCGCCCGGTTGCCAGATACACCTCAGCCAGACCGCGCTGCACCAGCCGCGTCATCGGGTCAGGCCCGCCCGGCGCCTGCGGCTGCGGGCCCAGGGTTTCCAGCAGCACCGCTTCCGCACGAACCGTGTCGCCGGCGCGCAGCAGGGACATGCCGAATTCCTGGCCGGCGCGCCGGGTGCCATCGTTTCCAGGCGGCAACAGCGCCTTGAGTTGAATCCAGGCCGACTCGGCCAGCGGCAGGCCTTCGGCCGCATGGCCGGAAAACACCAGGGCCATCCCCAGCCCGCCCTGCACGTCGAGGGTCAGGGCGTGACCGGCGCCGTGGAGACGGGTGTATTGCGCGACCAGGCGACGCAAGGTGCCAACCGCGGCAATCCAATGTCCGGCATCGGTCTGCGCCAGCGATACGTCCGCCAGATAGTCCCAGTAGGTGTGGTCGGAAGGTCCGAGCAGGCGCTCGAAACGCGGTTCCAGCGCCTGCATGTCGGCGACCGCGGGCTCCCACTGGCCGGCGAGGAAAAGCAGCTCGGCGTCGTAAAAATCGCACCACAATTCCGCGACGGGGGGCAAGGCCGGCAAGGCGCGCAGCCCATCGATGTCGCGCCGCGCTGCTGCCCGGTCGTCGCTCGACACTGCGTTGGCGATCCGCTCCAGCCGCAGCTCCATGGTCGCCTGCGCAACCTCGGCTTGCTTGCCCCCGCTCTGCGCACGCGCGACGCCGGCGTCGAACTGCGCATTGGCCTGATCGTAGGCGCCCATGCCGCTGTAGGCCCGGCCCAGCGCCAGTCGCACCGCCACCTCCTGCCCGGCCGGCTGTTCAGCGAAACGCGCGGCCACCGTCGCGGCGGCCTGATCCAGCACCTCGCGCAGGGTCTTGGCCTCGCCGCCGCCGTCGAAAGGGTTGGCCGCCGCGATCAGGTCTTCGGCGAGAAAGCGGTTGACCGTCTGCAAGGTGGCGCGATCGCGTTCGGCCGCGCTGCGGGCGAGTTGCGTTCTCCATCCGAATAGGGCGCTGACCGCCAGGCCGAGGATCAGGGCCGCCGCTGCGGCAATCACCCAGGGCCGGCGCGCGCGGCGCCGCGCGTCATCCGCGCGCAGGCGCTCGATCTCCTGCTGTTCGGACTGCGCGCGGCTGCGCGCGGCCCGACGGGAGTCCAGCGTGCGCAGACGTCCGGCGAGCAGCGAGGCATCGGCCAGGCGCATGGCGGGATCGCCGTCGGCGGTCAGACCAATGTCCTCGCGCAACAGGGGGTCCTCGATCCGGCGCTCCCAACCGGCTGCGAGACCTTCGCGAAAATCGCCGACCACGAGCTGATACAGCATCACGCCCAGGGCGTAGATGTCCGCGCGCGCCGTCGGCGGCTCGCCGTTGAGGACTTCCGGCGCGATGTAGCGCAGGGTGCCGCTGGTGCTCGAATCCGCCGCCAGGGTCGGGGTAAAGCCCTGACGGGTGATGCCGAGCGCCTCGAGTCGCGCATCGTCCAGCACCCGGCCACTGCCGAAGTCGCACAGCTTGACCTGCGGCCCGTCGTCCGGATCGGACGCGACCAGCACATTGGCCGGCTTCAGATCCTTGTGCAACACGCCCAGGCCGTGGACGGCGGCCAGCACGTCGGCCATCTGTGCCACCAGGTCCAGCCGCGTCGCCAGCGGAATCTGGCTCAGCCCGCCTTGCGCCTGCGTCCACAGCTCCAGATTGCCACCAGCAACGAACTCGGCTTCAGTGAAATACGGCGCCTGGCCGAAATTCCAGCCGAGCAATTGCACCACCCGATCCGCCTGCGGCAGCCCCTCGCGGATCAGCCGGAACAAGGTGACCTCGCGCTTGAGCGCCGACAGCGCCGGGCCGTCGGCGGCGAACTTGAATACGCGGGTCTCGCCACCCGGATCGTGCCGGCCCAACCAGACCTCGCCGAATCCGCCGGCGCCGAGCGCTTCCACCAGCCGCCATTCCGGGCGCAGCGGCGGCACATCGCCCACCCGCAGGTTCAGGCGCAGCACCGGGGCCGGCGAAGCCGCGTGCACCACCCGCACCGGCACCGCCAACTGGTAGCCGTGCCCGTACACGGTCTTCACGATCTTCTGCTCGGTGTCGCCGAGCACGCCGCGCAGCTTGCTCGCAGTGCGCGCGATGACCTGGTCGTTCATCACCCGACGCGTCCACACCTGCTCAGCCAGTTCGTCCTTGGTCACCACTTCGCCGGCATGACGCAACAGGACTCGCAGCACCTCGTAGGGCTTGCGTTCGATCTCGATGGGCGAGCCGTCGCGGCTGAGCCTGCGGGTGGCTTCGTCCAGCTCCAGCCCAGCGAAACCCCAGCGAACGGTATCCGGCTCACCTCCGGCCCTGGGCTGTGGCTGCTCCAAATTCCGATTCATCCTGTGCGAATTCCTAAACCCGTCGGCCGGCTCAAGGCCGCGACTTCATGCGGGCGGAGCCGACCTACAACCGACCTCCGCCCGCGACTGCTCGCCCCAATATTCCGAAGTTCTTCCGATCCGTCCAGTGCGAATTCCGAAGTTCTTCCAGATTCAGGCACGCACTTCGGCCAGGATTCTCGCCACGTCGCCCGGTCCGGCTGCGGCGTGAACCACACAACCCGGAGAACCCCCATGTCGCGTTCGCCTTCATCGATCCGTTCCGATAGAACCCCCACCCTCAAACTCAACCCACTGGCCGCGGCGATCGCTGTCGGGCTGTTTGCGCTGCCACCCCTGCAGGCCCTGGCCGCCGACATCCCGGTGAACGGAACCACCTGCACGCTGGCAGAAGCCATCTTCAGCGCCAACAACGACAGCGCCGTTGAGGGCGGCGAAGGCAACGGCTGCGCCGACGGCAGCGGTGCCGATACCCTGATCCTGCAAGCCAACAGCGTTCACACGCTCACCGACGTCAACAGCAGCTTCGGTTTCTACGGCAACAACGGCCTGCCGATCATCACCAGCGCGATCACCATCCAGGGCAACAACAGCACCATCGCCCGCGCCGTCGGCGCGCCAGCGTTTCGCATTTTCATGATCGACCAGGGCCATCTGAGTCTGAACCAGACCACCGTGACCGGCGGCATCACCTCGGATACCGCAGGACAGAACTACACCCGCACCGGCGGCGGCGTGTTCGTTCGCAGCGGCAGCCTGACTTTGACCAACAGCACGGTGTCGGGCAACGTCGCCGGCATCTACGGCGGCGGTGTCAGCGTCGGCGGTTTCTCCGGCGGCGCCAACGCCGTTATCGAGAACAGCACGATCTCCGGCAATACCTCGGGTTATCGCGGCGGCGGTGTTTTCGGCCTGGTGAGCGGCATCGCCGTGAGCAACAGCACCATCTCGGGCAACCGATCGGGCCAGCGCGGTGGCGGGTTAGACAACATTTACGGCACGATGACCGTGACGGATAGCACCGTCTCCGGCAACGTCATCGAACTGTTCGGCGGCGGCGTGCACGGACAGAGCCAGACCGGCGCCACCACCACGCTGACCCGCACCCTGGTATCCGGCAATGTTTCCGTCGCTGGCGCCGGCGGCGCGGAGATCACCGGAAATATCAATGGCGCGATCGTGTCCGGCGGCTCCAACCTTTTCGGTCATGGCGGGCTCAGCACCGGCCTTGCGCTCGCCAACTTCACACAAGGCCCCAGCGACCTCACCGCCACCAGCGACGGCACGGATTCGACCGCGCTGCTCGACATCCTCGACACCGTGCTGGACGACAACGGCGGTCCCACGCAGACCCACGCCCTGCTCCTGCGCAGTCTGGCGGTCGATGCGGCGGGCGCCTGCACCGGCACCGACCAGCGCGGCAACGGCCGGCCGGCCGGCACGGCCTGCGACATCGGCGCGTTCGAGGGTAGCGAGCTGCGCGATTTCGGCGATGCGCCTGCCAGCTATCCGACGACGCAGAGCGACGACGGCGCGCGCCACGTCGCGCGCGGGCCGAGACTGGGCACCGCGATCGACACGGAAGCCGATGGCCAACCCAACGCCGACGCCACCGGCGACGACAGCACCAGCGATGAGCACAGCACCAGCCTGGACGACGAGGACGGCGTTGCGTTCGGCACCCTGGTCATCGGCACCGGCGGTAACACCCTGAACCTGCAAGTGAGCGGAGCACCCGGCAAAGTCAGCGCCTGGATCGATCTCAACGCGGACGGCGACTGGGACGACTCCGGCGAGCAGATCCTCGACGGCTACATGGCCGTGGTCGGCGACAACCTCGTCAACGGATTTTTCATAGCAAACTTCGACACCGTGCCCGGCCCGACTTTCGCCCGCGTGCGCATCTCCAGCACCGGGGTCATGGGTCCGACCGGCCCGGCGCCCGATGGCGAGGTGGAAGATGTACGGGTGACCCTGACCACGAGCGGCGGCAATGACTCCGACGGCGACGACGTTCCTGACGCGCGGGACAACTGTCCGACAATCGCCAATCCCAATCAGTTGGACACCGACGCCGATGCCATCGGCGACGTCTGCGACGACGCCCCGAAAGGTCGCTGCGACGGCCGTGCGGTCACGATTCTCGGCACCGAACGCGAGGACCGGCTGATCGGCACGGCCCGTGCGGATGTGATCGACGGACTGGGCGCCGGCGACTTTATCGACGGTCGCGGCGGCAACGACCTGATCTGCGGTGGAATCGGCAGCGACACCCTGATGGGCGGCGACGGCAACGACCGGCTCGTCGGCAATCAGGGCGACGATCGGCTCATCGGCGGCAAGGGCAACGACGAATTGCTCGGCGGCGACGGCCGCGATGCGCTGGACGGCAGCGCCGGTCGTGACGAATGTGACGGCGGCGCGAACCGCGACACGGCCAAGGCCTGCGAGATGCGCAGCGCCGTTCCGTAGCAACGTAGGTCGGCTCAAGCCCGCGTGCTTTTCGCGGGCGGAGCCGACATGCGCCCTTCGTCGAGAGAGGGCGCGTGTCGGTTCCGCCTTCGGCTTGAACCGACCTACAACCGACCTACAACCTGGCGCTTGCGTTTCGCCGGCGGCGCAAACGCCCGCATGAACAGGTCCACCACGTCCTCGACATGCGCCCGACGCACTTCACGCGTCGGCGGTGGGCCGGCCCCGACCAGGCACTTCAGGTGCGCCTCGCCCTTGAGCAGAAAGAAGAAGTGGGCGGCGCTGCGTCGCGGATTCTCGACGGCGAGTTCGCCGGCCTCGGACGCGGCCGACAGCAACTGCGCGAACCGCTGCATGGTGCGTTCCGGACCGGCTTCCCAGAACAGGCGGCCGAGCTTGTTCTCGGTCGCGCCCTCGGCGGCCATCATTCGATAGAGGCTCATGGGTTCCGGGTCCAGCACCAGGTCGATGAAGCCGGAACCGATCCTGCGCATCCGATCACGCAGGGGCTCGGAGCCCAAGGTGTCGAACAACGCGTCGGGCGTGTGCTCGGCGCACTTGGCCATCACGGTCTGGCGGAACAGCTCGTCCTTGTTGCTGAAATGGCTGTAGAGCGTGAGCTTGGACACGCCGGCGGCGTCGGCAATGCCGTCCATGCTGGTGCCGGCCAGACCCTGTGCCGAGAACAGGCGCTTGGCGGCGGTCAGGATGGACTCGCGCTTGTCCGGATCCTTGGGTCGGCCGCGGCCCGCCGGTGAAGGAGCAGATTTCTGCGGCGGCAGGTTGTTTCGCATGCGAATAAGTCTACTATACGGTTCAGTATATAAATTCGTTCTGCAATTCGGCGGAGGCGTCCGCCGAGGGAGTTCTTTCGGTGTACACGGCAAATCTTCCGATCATTCTGCTAGCCGCCGCCGCCCTCATTGTCGCGTGTGCAAAACCTGAGCCGCAGGCGGCCGGACCGCGGCCGGTCGTGGTCGAGTCGCCGCAGCCGGCGCATCTGGTCGGCGCGGAAGCCTATCCGGGCACGGTGCACGCGCGCCTTGAGGCGGACCTTTCCTTTCGCGTGCCGGGCAAGATCGCGACGCGCCACGTCGACATGGGCGCGAGGGTGGAACGCGGAACGGTGCTGGCGACCCTGGACCCGGAGGACGCCAAGCTCAATCTGAACACGGCGCAGGCTGCGGTCGCGGCCGCGGAGGCCGACCTGTGGCTGGCGCAGGAGGAGGAAAAACGTTATCGCGATCTGAAGGAGCGCGGCCACGTCGGGCAGTCGGTGGTGGATACCCGCGCCAGCCAGACCAAGCTCGCGCAGGCGCGGATGGAACAGGCGCAGTCGCAATTCAACCTGGCGAAAAACCAGTCGCGCTACACCACCCTGACCGCCGACGCGCCCGGTGTGGTGACCTTCATCATGGCCGAGCCGGGCAATGTGGTGACGGCCGGGATGCCGGTGGTGAAGTTCGCGGCGGACGGCGAGCGCGAGGTGCGGGTCTCGATTGCCGAGAGTCAGGTCGAGTCCCTGCGTCAGGCACCCGCCTTGATGATCACCCTGCTCAGCCAGCCCGACCGGAAATATGCCGGGAAGCTGCGCGACATCAATCCGCAGGCGGATCGCGCCACTCGCACGCACGAGGCGCGGATCACGATCCTGGAAGCCGACAACTCCATTCCGCTCGGCGCCACCGCAACGGTCGCGATCGGCGCCGCGGGCGACGGTCACAGCTTCCGCCTGCCGGCCACGGCGCTGGGAGTGTTGGATCAGCGCAATCAGCCGGCGGTGTGGATCGTCAAGACGACGCCGGATGGCGGAGCCACCGTCAATCCGCAGCCGGTGGAGGTCGTGCAGTACCTGGACAAGGCCGTGATCGTGAGCGGCAAGCTCGATCCCCAGGACCGGCTGGTCTCCGCCGGCGTGCATCGGCTGGTGCCCGGCATGGCGGTGGTGCCGATCGAGCGCAAACAAGCCGCCGCACTCTGAGAAACGGGCCTGAGTCGCAGCCGCCATGCACCGCATCAATCTGAGCGAATGGGCGCTGGGCAATCGCAGCCTGGTCACGTACTTCATGCTGCTGCTGGGGGTGCTCGGCATCTGGGGCTACTTCCAGCTCGGCCAGTCGGAGGACCCGCCGTTCACGTTCCGCGTGATGGTGGTGCGAACCATCTGGCCAGGCGCGACACCGGACGAGGTGGACCGGCTGGTCACCGACAGGATCGAGGAGAAGCTGCAGGAGCTGGATTCTCTGGACTTCCTGCGCTCCTATTCGCGGCCGGGCGAGTCCCAGGTGTTCATCATCTTCCGCGACGACATCGCTGCCAGAACGATGCCGGAGAATTACTACAACGCGCGCAAGAAGGTCAACGACATCCGTCACCTGCTGCCGGCCGGCATCATCGGGCCGGCGTTCAACGACGAGTTCGGCGACACCTTCGGCAACGTCTACGCCCTGCAGGGCGCCGACTTCAGTTATGAGGAACTGAAGGATTACGCGGACCGCATCCGCGACCGGCTGCTGCGCATCCGCGATGTCGCCAAGGTCGAGTTTCTCGGCTTGCAGGAAGAGCGCATCTTCATCGACGTGACCAATGCACGCCGCGACCAGCTGGGCCTCCCGCCCACGCTGATCGCCGATGCGCTGGCGCAGCAGAACGAGGTGGTGCCGGCGGGCGACTTCGACACCCTCTACGACAAGATCTACCTGCGTCCCAGCGGCGGCCTGAAGACGGTGGAACAGATCCGCGAGTTTCCCATCCAATTCCAGGGCCGCACGTTC
Source organism: Panacagrimonas sp. (assembly GCA_052387695.1). Lineage (GTDB taxonomy): Bacteria > Pseudomonadota > Gammaproteobacteria > Nevskiales > Nevskiaceae > Panacagrimonas. The sequence continues at coordinate 8,479 of JBQTIX010000052.1, forward strand.
CGGATCGGCGATGTCGCCGAGGTCTATCGCGGTTACCAGGACCCGCCGGCGCCGCGCATGCGATTCAACGGCACGCCCGCCATCGGCATCGCGGTGTCGATGGAAAAAGGCGGCGACATCATCCGGCTGGGCGAACGGCTGGACGCCGAGTTCGAGGTGCTCAACCAGTTGGTGCCGCTGGGCATGGTGCTGTCCAAGGTCGCCAACCAGCCGGCGGCGGTAAGCCGCGGCGTCGGTGAATTCACCAAGGCCCTGGCCGAGGCCGTGCTCATCGTGCTGGTGGTGTGCTTCCTGTCCCTGGGCGTGCGCGGCGGGCTGGTCGTTGCGCTGTCGATCCCACTGGTGCTGGCGATGACCTTCATCACCATGTACTACTTCGGCATCGGCCTGCACAAGATCTCCCTGGGCTCGCTGGTGATCGCGCTTGGCCTGCTGGTGGACGACGCCATCATCGCGGTGGAGATGATGGCGGTGAAGCTCGAACAGGGCTATGACCGGGTCAAGGCCGCAGCCTTCACCTATACCTCCACCGCGTTCCCGATGCTGTCCGGCACCCTGATCACCGCGGCCGGCTTCCTGCCTATCGCCACCGCCAAGAGCAGCACCGGCGAGTACACCGTGGCGATCTTCCAGGTGGTGACCCTGGCGCTGCTTCTTTCCTGGATCGCGGCGGTGATCTTCGTGCCGCTGATCGGCTACCGGCTGCTGCCGGAAAATGGCCGGTCGCCAGACGGCAACGTGCACGACGAGCATTCGGTTTATCACACGAGGTTCTACAACCACTTCCGCCGCATCGTGCAGGCCTGTGTGAACCGTCGCTGGACCACCATCACCATTACCGTGGTGCTGTTCGTCGGCAGCCTCGTGCTGTTCAGCACGGTGCCGCAACAGTTCTTCCCGGCGTCCACGCGGCTGGAACTGCTGGTGGATCTCAAGCTGCCCGAGGGCGCCTCGACCTTCCAGACCGACCAGGCCGCAGAGCGCCTGGAAAAGATCGTCAAGCAACTTGAGGGTGTGGACAGCTACGTGGCCTACGTCGGCAGCGGCGCACCGCGCTTCATCCTGCCGCTGGACCAGCAATTGCCGCAGGCGAGCTTCGCCCAGTTCGTGCTCAACACCCGCGACATCAAGGCGCGCGAGGCGATCCGCGCCGAGCTGATCGAGCGCATGCCGGTCGAGTTTGCCGACCTGCGCTGGAGAGTGAATCGCCTGGAGAACGGCCCACCGGTGGGCTATGTGTTGCAGTACCGCGTGAGCGGACCGGATCGCGCCATCGCGCGCCAGCACGCCGAAAAAATCGAAACCCTGCTGATGCAGAACCCCTACCCGCGCGGCGTGCACCTGGACACGGCCGAGCCGTCCAAGGTGATCCGGCTGGACATCGACCAGGACCGCGCCCGCGCCGTCGGCGTGAGCACGCAGGCGGTGTCGCAACTGCTGGAAACGGCCATCAACGGCGCCACGCTCTCGAGTTTCCGCGAGGACAACAAGCTGATCCAGATCGTGCTGCGCGGACCGCCGCACGAACGTGCGCACCTGGACCTGCTGTCCAGCACTTCGATTCCCACCGCCAGCGGCGTCAACGTGCCGCTGGGCCAGATCGCGCGGATCGATTACGGCTTCGAGGAAGGCATCCTGTGGCGGCGCAATCGCGAGCCCACCATCACCGTGCGTGCCGACATCCTCGCCGGCATCCAGCCGCCGGAAGTGGTGGCCATGCTGGCACCCGGGATCGCGCAGATCGAGGCCGCCCTGCCCACGGGTTATCGCATCGAGATCGGCGGCACGGTGGAGGACGCCGGCAAGGGCCAGGCATCGGTCAACGTCGGCATGCCGCTGTTCTTGCTGGCGGTGTTCACGGTGCTGATGATCCAGCTCAAGAGTTTTTCGCAATCGGTGATGGTGCTGCTCACCGCGCCGCTCGGCCTCATCGGCGTGGCTGTGTTCCTGCTCGCGTTCGGACAGCCTTTCGGCTTCGTGGCCATGCTCGGCACCATCGCGCTGCTCGGCATGATCATGCGCAACAGCGTGATCCTGATCGACCAGATCCGGCAGGACCTGGAACAGGGACGCACCCCCTTCGACGCCGTGGTCGAGGCCACCGTGCGGCGACTGCGGCCCATCGTACTGACCGCCCTGGCCGCGGTGCTGGCGATGATCCCGCTGTCGCGCAGCGTGTTCTTCGGCCCGATGGCAGTGGCGATCATGGGCGGCCTGATTGCCGCCACGGTGCTTACCCTGCTGTTCCTGCCGGCGCTGTATGCGGCCTGGTTCAAGGTGCCGCGGCAATCCGAGGAACCGCTGCACGGATCGGAGCGCGCAGTGTCGGTTCCGCCTTCGGCTTGAACCGACCTGCCGACCTGCCAACTCGCGTCCTACACCGCATCCGCTCGGGTCGCCAGAACCGGCATACGGTCGAGTGCGATACCGGTCACCTGCAACGACATCGCGGAGCGGATGAGTCGGCTGATCTGTATCGCCGCCGCCTCATGGCCGAGTCCGGCTGCGTGGATGTTGGACACGCAGTTGCGCTCCGCGTCACTGCGTCCGACGCGCGGTGCCCAGGTGAGATAGGCGCCGAGACTGTCCGGCGAGGACAGACCCGGCCGCTCGCCGATCAGGCAGACGACCATCCGCGCACCGAGTCGCTCGCCGATTTCATCGGCCAACGCAACGCGCGCCTGGGTGGCGATGATCACCGGCCCGATGCTCAAGTCGGCAAGGAGCGGCCGGAGCGCGCGCAACAGGGCAGGCGCATGGTGACGGACCGCGGCAGCGGACAAACCATCGCCCAGGACAAAAACCAGATCGGACTCGCCAGCCTCCGGTTTGAGCTGTGCGCTCGATTCATCGCTCAAACACCTTCCCCAGTCCGGCCGTGCAAGATAGGCCGCGCGATCCGGCGCCTGGCTGCGGACCGTCGTCACGGTCCAGGCATCCGCCTCGAGCTGCGCGCGAAGGGCCGGCACATCCAGCGGGTCATGCACGGCGTCGCGCGCCCGCGCATGCGCCAGCCCGAAGGCCAGGATCTCGCGCGTCGGCAGGCTCACGCCGCTGCGCCCAAGGCCAATCCGCGCCGGAGATGAGGTCGACAGATCGCGCCACGGGGAAACCGTCGAGTCCGAGTCCGTAGCGATAGCGGTCGCCGGAGCTTGTTTCATTCGCGGTGCTCCTGCACGAAATCCCGCAACGCGGTCAGGGCCGGAGCCTGCACCTCCGCGCTCGGCTCGCCCCGCCCGTCCGTGATCCCGCGCGCGTGCAGCCACTGCTCGAACTCCGGCGCGGTGCGCAGCCCAAGCAGACGACGCAGGTACAACGCGTCGTGAAAGCTGGTGCTCTGGTAGTTGAGCATCACGTCGTCTGCGCCCGGCACGCCCATCACGTAATTGACGCCGGCTGCACCGAGCAGGGTCAGCAGGCTGTCCATGTCGTCCTGGTCGGCCTCGGCGTGATTGGTGTAGCAGACGTCCACGCCCATCGGCAGCCCCAGCAGCTTGCCGCAGAAATGATCTTCAAGACCCGCGCGGACGATCTGCTTGCCGTCGTACAGATACTCCGGTCCGATGAAGCCGACCACGGTGTTGACCAGCAGCGGATCGAAGGCGCGCGCCACCGCATACGCCCGTGCCTCCAGGGTCTGCTGGTCGCAGCCATGATGCGCGTTGGCGGACAGCGCGGCGCCCTGGCCGGTCTCGAAATACATGAGATTGTCACCGACCGTGCCGCGCTTGAGCGCACGCGCCGCATCGTGGGCTTCGCGCAGCAGTGCGAGATCGATTCCGAAGCTGCGGTTGAGTGCCTCGGTACCCCCGATCGACTGGAATACGAGGTCCAGCGGCACGCCGGCTTCGATCGCCGCAATCTGCCGCGTCACGTGCGTCAGCACGCAGGACTGGGTGGGGATCTCGAATCGCGCGATCAATTCGTCCATCAGCCGCCACAGCGTCTCCAGCTTCGCCGGCTCGTCGCTTGCGGGGTTGATGCCGATGCAGGCATCGCCGCTGCCCAGCATCAGACCGTCGAGGATCGAGGCGGCGATGCCGCGCGGATCGTCGGTCGGATGGTTCGGCTGCAAGCGCACCGACAGCCGGCCGTCGAGGCCGAGCGTGTTGCGAAACCGGGTGACGACCCGGCGCTTGCGTGCGACCAGAATCAGATCCTGGTTGCGCATCAGCTTGGACACCGCTGCGACCACCTCCGGTGTCAGGCCCTTCGACACTCTTTCCAGGGCCGGGCCGTCGGCCACGTCCGATAGCAGCCAGTCGCGGAACCCACCGACGGTCAGCGAAGCAACCGGCGCGAACGCCGCGCGATCCTGCGTATCGCAGATCAGCCGGGTCACTTCGTCGGCCTCGTACGGGATCAGCGGATCATCGACCAGGCGCGCGAGCGGAACGTCTGCCAGTGCAAAGCGCGCGGCCCAGCGTTCTTCGGCGCTGGCCGCGGCGACGCCGGCCAAGCGATCGCCGGAGCGCTCGGCCGATGCCTTGGCCAGCAACTCGCGCAGGTCTGCGAAGCGGAAGCTGCTCACACCGAGGTTGCAGGAAAAGCTCATGACGCATTGTGGCGCGCAAGACCCGTTCCTGCTCCAGGTTTGCCGCAGCCGACCGCGCCCGCTACCGTTCCTCCGGCACGACTTTCCTTGGAACCGGAATCCGTCATGACGCCCCGAATTCTCCCGACGCTGCTGCTGGCCCTTCTCGTTGCATTCCCGCTCGTGGCCCAGGAGCTTGAGGATCCCTACCTCTGGCTCGAAGAGGTGGGTGGCGACAAGCCGCTCGAATGGGTGCGCGAGCGCAGCGAAGTCACCTCCAGGGAGATCGAGGCCTCACCGGACTTCCTGCCGATCTTCGATCGCCTGCTCGACATCTACGACTCCGATGCGCGCATCCCGATGCCGGTCAAGCGCGGCCCCTGGCTGTATAACTTCTGGCGCGACGCCGCGCATCCGCGTGGCCTGTGGCGGCGCACCAGCGAGGTCGAATACGCCAAGCCCCAGCCCCACTGGGAGACGGTGCTGGACCTGGATCAACTGGCCAGCCTCGAAAACGAGAACTGGGTGTGGAAGGGCGCAACCTGCCTGTATCCCAAATACGATCTGTGCCTGCTCGCGCTGTCGCGCGCCGGCGCCGACGCCACCGTGGTGCGCGAATTCGATATCCGCTCGAAAGCGTTCGTGCGCGGCGGGTTCACCCGGGAGGAAGCCAAGCAAAACCTCACCTGGCGTAATGAAAGCAGCGTGCTGATCGCCAGCGACTTCGGCCCCGGCTCGATGACCCGCTCGGGCTATCCGCGCATCGTCAAGGAATGGAAGCGCGGCACGCCGATCGGCTCGGCCGTGCCGGTGTTCGAGGCCAGGACCACGGATGTCGGTGTCGAGATGCTGGTGTTCAACGAACCGGGCCGCCAGCGCGAAATGCTCGTGCGTCACCCGAGCTTTTTCGAAGCCGAGCACTTCCTGCGCTCGGGCAACTACCTGGCGCCGCTGAACCTGCCGATCGACGCGGAGGCGAGTCTGTTCAAGGACCAGTTGATCGTCGAGTTGCGCAAGGATTGGAGCGCTGCCGGCCGGAAGTTCGATGCCGGCAGCCTGCTGGCGCTGCCGCTGGTGAGCTACATCGAGGGTCATCGCGACTTCCTGCCGGTGTTCACGCCCACGGCGGGCCTGTCGCTGACCGGCTGGTCACGCACCCGCAACGGGCTGCTGCTGAACCTGCTCGACAACGTCCGCGGCCGGGTCGAGACGCTCGACTTCCAGAACGGGCGATGGACGCGGCACGCCGTGCCGGTGCCGGAGTTCGGGGAGGCGGAAGCGATCGGGCTGGATCAGGACACGTCCGACGATTATCTGCTGACGATCGAGAACTTCGTGACTCCGACCAGCCTGCTCAGGGGCGCGCTGAATCGCGCCGATCGCAGGCTGCTCAAGCGCGAGCCCAACTTCTTCAACGTGGCCGGGCTCAGCATTTCGCAGCACCAGGCTCTCTCGAAGGACGGCACCCGCGTCCCCTACTTCCAGGTCTCGCCTGCCGGCCTCAAGGACGACGGCAGCAATCCCACCTTGCTGTACGGATACGGTGGCTTCGAAGTCCCGATGACGCCGGGCTACCGCGCCACCGTCGGCGCAGCCTGGCTGGAGCGTGGCGGTACGTTCGTGCTCGCCAACATCCGCGGGGGCGGCGAGTTCGGACCGCCCTGGCACCAGGCGGCAATTCTCGGAAACCGGCAGAACGCCTACAACGATTTCGAGGCGGTGAGCGAGGACTTGATCCGCCGCAAGATCACCTCGCCGAAGCACCTCGGCATCCAGGGCGGCAGCAACGGCGGCCTGCTGGTGGGCGTCGCCATGACCCAGCGACCCGACTTGTTCGGCGCCGTCGTCTGCCAGGTCCCGCTGCTCGACATGCGCCGCTATCACCAGTTGCTGGCCGGAGCGAGCTGGATGGCGGAGTACGGCAACCCCGACGATCCGGCGCAGTGGGCCTTCATCTCGCGCTATTCGCCGTACCAGAATCTCAGGAAAGACGTGAAGTACCCGAGAGTCCTGTTCACGACCTCCACCCGCGACGACCGGGTGCACCCCGGCCACGCGCGCAAGATGACCGCGAGGATGCTGGAACAAGGCCACGACGTGCTGTACTACGAGAATATCGAGGGCGGCCACGGCGGCGCGGCGAACAATCGCCAGAAGGCTTTCATGGACGCGCTGGCTTACACCTTTCTGCTCAAGCAGCTCAGGTAAGCATTCCCCGGCAAGGCCGGGTCGTCACGGCAAAGCGATTTGGCGCGATGACCGCGGCGCCCGGCCTGGCGGGCATCCGCTCGATGCTCCACCGCCGCGTCCGCGTCATGCGCGTTCGATCTCCCCGTCTCACCCGAATCGTGCCGTGGGGCGGCGTTCCGTCGAACGGGCTGTGACGGAATTGTGTTTCGGGGCCTGCTTTCGCAGTGATCGGCCTGCTTCCGCCATCGGTCCGGTTGCGCACCGACTTCCACGGCGCCCGGGGCAGCATCGGCTGACTCACTCGCAAGCCGCGTTCTCGTCGCGCGCCGGAGTTCGTTCGAATGTTCAACTGCACCGGCTGTTCCCTCGTCACGCTGCTTGGCGCGGCCACCATCTCCTGCGCCGCGTCCGCGGCAGATTTCTTTGTGGATGCCGTTGCGGGCAGCGACTCGAACTCCGGCCTGAGCGAGTCGTCGCCCTGGAAGACCCTGGGCAGGGTCAGTGGAGCCAGCTTTCCGCCCGGCTCGACGGTATTCCTCAAGCGCGGCGTCCGCTGGAACGAGGCGCTGATCATCCGCTCGTCGGGCCTGACCATCGATGCGTATGGTGATGGCAGCCCTCCCACGCTCGACAGTTCGGTCTCCGTGACCGGCTGGACCCGGCCCTTCCTGGCCGGCGAAGGCATCTACGGATCTCCTGCACTGTCGCTTGCTCCGGCCGGCGTTGGCGGCCTGGGCAACCTCAGCGAGAACGGCGTGATGATGCCCTTCCTCGAATGGGCCGGCAGCGCTGGCGGCACCCTGGGCCGCGCTGCCGACGGCAGCTATACCTACGATTACAACGCCCGCAAGCTCTACATCAAGGTCGCCGTCGATCCGAACACTTCGGGAAAAACCTATCTGGCGAGCACGCTGCTGTTTGGCGTCAGCGCCGCCCGGCTGAGCGACGTGACGGTGCAGAATCTGGCGCTCACGCGCTTCAGCCTGCACGGCATCGACTACAGCGACTGCACACGATGCAACGCCAGGAACCTGAGCATCACCAAGGGTGGCGGCGCGGTTGTGGTGGCACCCAACATCTATGCCGGCAACGGCGTCCAGTGGTCCGGCAACTCCAGCTATGGCGTGGCCGATTCCATCACCGTCCGCGACGTGTTCGACAGCGGCATCTCGCCACAGACCTTTGCGGCGCAGAGCCATCTGCACGACATCGAGATCAGGAATTCCACCATCGACCGGGTCGGCTTTGCCGGCGTGGAGATTTCCCTGCTCGGCTTCGGCTCGGGATCATCGATTTCGAATATCTCGATCTCGGACCTCCACATCACCAACGCGGGACGGGGCTGGAGCGGCAACCGCTATGGCGAGACGGCGATCGGCGTCCGTGTTGGCGACGATCCAACGGGCGGCGTCATATCCGGGGTCAGCGTGCAAAGGACGATGGTCTCGAACTCCGTTGGCAACGGCATCGACATCTTCGGCGAAGTCGGCACCGTCACCCTCAACCGGCTGCGCGTGACCGGCAACCAGATCGGCATGTACGCCCGCGCGTCGGTGGGACAGGGCACGACGCTCAAGGTCCTGATGAGCGCTTCGATCATCGATGCCAACCGCAGCGACGGCTTTCAGTACCTCACGCCCAATGGGGCGGGCTTCAATCTGTTCCACAACAGCTTCTACAAAAACGGCACGGTCAACGTTCACGTCAGCGGGCAGAACGGACAGGCGCTCATCGAAAACAACGTCTTCGCAGGCGACGCCGACATGGCACAGATCTCGGTGGACAACCTGGTCAACAACAACAGCCGGGTTCTTTACGGCGCGACCGTCGATAACAACTGCTACAGCCAGTCGAACGGGATGGTCTTCTATGCCAACGCCTCGCACTCTGCGCTGGCCACCCTGCGGACGACGACAGGCTTCGAAACCAACGGGGTCGAGGGCTCAAGGACAACGCCTGCCGATGCAACGGGCCTGCGGTTGATCGATCCCGTCTCGGGAAACTTCGCATTGGGAGCGGGATCACCCTGTATCGGCCGGGGATCGACCGGCACCGGCATCGCAGTGGACTACTCCGGGCGAGCCTACAGGAGCACCCCCTCGATGGGAGCCATGGAACAAGCGAGCGGTTCCAGCGGTGACGGTGGAAATGACGGGGGTAACCCTGGAGCCCCCGACCCCGACCCCGGCCCCACTCCCGACCCCACTCCCGATCCCGATCCGCCCACCGACCCAGGCACTGGCGGTGGGGGTGGCGAAACGACGGAACCAGACGATGGCTCCGGCGGCGGATCCATGGGTTGGCCTCTGCTCCTGGGACTCGGTGGTGCTGCCTTGCTGAGACGACGGCGATCGATTCGGCGAGACTCGCCCGGGCGGCCGGCAGAACTCTAGAATGGCCCATCGTCAATCTGGAACCGGGAAATCATGAAAGCCATCTGGAACGGAGCGGTGCTGGCCGAAAGCCAGGACACCGTCGTCGTCGAAGGGAATCACTATTTTCCGCTGGAGTCGCTGGCACGCGAGCATTTCCGTCCTTCCGAACATCACAGCCTTTGCGGATGGAAAGGCACCGCCAGCTATTACGACGTGGTGGTCGGCGGCTCAACCAACGCCAACGCCGCCTGGTACTACGCGGACCCTCTGCCCGCCGCCAGGCAGATCCTGGGTCGCGTCGCGTTCTGGAAGGGTGTGGAGGTTCTGCCGTAGTAGGCCGCTGCAGGTCGGTTCAAGGCCGCGGCTTCATGCAGCCGGAACCGACGGGTCTGACGGATAGCGCCGCGTCGGCTCCGCCCGCGAAAAGCACGCAGGCTTGATCCGACCTACTTCCGCCGCAGCAACTGCATCGCGAACAGCCCTTCCGGGTCGGTCCAGGTCGCGCTCACTTGGAGCCTCGCCCGCGCCGCCATGCGCTCGAATTCCGGCAGCGCGTACTTGCAACTGTATTCGACCAGCATCGGCTCGCCCGCGGCAAAATCCACCGCCATACCGTCCACGCGTACGCGCTGATCGATGCGGCTCACGATGTGCGTTTCGATGCGTCCGGCCAGGACGTTGTAACGCGCATGATGGCGGAACTGCCGCAGATCGAAATCGGCATCGAGTTCGCGATTGAGCCGAGCCAGCAGGTTCAGCGTGAACGCCGCCGTCACGCCTGCGCGATCGTTGTAAGCCGCCTCGATACGCTCGACATCCTTCCTGAGATCGATGCCGACCAGAGCCGCTCCGCGCGGTCCGATCTCCTCGTACATCACCTCCAGGAGACGCACGGCATCGGGCGTTTCGAAATTGCCCAGGGTCGAGCCCGGGAAAAAAACCAGCACGCTGGCCGGTCTGCGTTTTTTGGGCTGGGGCAGGCTGACGCGAGTGGTGAAGTCCGCCGACACTGGCAGTATTTCGATGCGTGGAAACATCCGCGCCAGACGCTGAACGCTGTCGTCGAGCGCGCTGTGCGAGATTTCGACCGGCACATAGGCCACGGGATCGATCAGCGCATCGAGCAGCAGGCGGGTCTTGATCGCACTGCCGCTGCCGTATTCCACGACCAGCGCGTGCGGTCCGACTGCCTTGGCCATGCTGCCCGCGTGATCACGAAGAATCGCCAGTTCCGTGCGGGTGAGGTAGTACTCCGGTTGCTCGCAGATTTCCTCGAACAGCGCCGAGCCGCGGGTGTCGTAAAAGTATTTCGACGGGATGCGCTTGTGCCTGCCCGACAAACCTTTGCGAACGTCGGCCGCGAACTCCGTGCTGTCCCGCGCGTCGATTTCGACCAGGCAGTCGCTGGAATCGGCGGGAGGCGTCATGCCTGTGTCCTCGATCGTCGCTCGTTGCAGTGAGGACTCATGCGTCCCTGGCCAGGCGCAGACCCATGAACTGCCAGCGATCCACCGGAGTGAAGAAATTGCGGTAGCTGGCTCGAATGTGATCGGCGGGCGTGGCGCAGGACCCGCCGCGCAGGACGTACTGGCCGGACATGAATTTGCCGTTGTACTCGCCGAGCGAGCCCGACAGCGGACGAAATCCGGGATAGCTGACGTAGGGACTCGCGGTCCATTCCCAGACGTCGCCGAAGACTTGTTGAAGGCCGGGTCGCGCAGCCGCCGCACGCGGATGCAGAAGTCCGCTGTCGACGAAATTGCCGCTCACGGCCTGCGTAGCGGCGAGGTTTTCCCATTCCGCTTCCAGCGGCAGCCGCGCTCCGGCCCAGCGTGCAAACGCATCGGCCTCGAAAAAACTGACGTGGCAGACCGGCGCATGTGCGTCGAGCACCCGACGTCCGTTCAAGCTGAATTCCGTTTCCATATCGGCAGACCAGTACAGCGGACGCTGCCATCCGCGCTGGACCACCGCGTTCCACCCCTCGGATAGCCATAGCGTCGGCTGGGTATAGCCGCCGTCGCGGATGAATTCGCGGAATTCCGAGTTGGTTACGCATCGATTGGCGAGTGCATGCGGATGCAACAGAATACGGTGACGCGGTGTCTCGCAATCGAACGCGAAGTCCGGCCCCGAGTACCCGATCTCCGCAAGTCCTTCGGCCCCTGCGATGAAATGCTGTGGTAGTGGCATCGATGCGGCGGCAGTAGAAGGGGAAGTACGAAAAACAGGTTCCAACGGATTGAGCGAGAACAAGTGCTTGATGTCGGTGAGCAGCAGTTCCTGATGTTGCTGCTCATGGTGCAGGCCCAGGTCGAGCCGCACATCCCGTTCCCGATCAGCATCGGTGCGCGACAGAGCCGCCTCCACCCGCGCGTCGATCGCGTGGCGGTAGTCGAGAATTTCCGCGAGCGTCGGGCGTGAGAGCAGTCCACGCGCGGGGCGCGAATGCATCGGCCCTACCGACTGGTAATACGAGTTGAACAGGAACGACCATTGCGCATGCACCGGCTTGTAGCCGGGCTCCCGTCCCAGGACGAACTGCTCGAAGAACCAGGTCGTGTGCGCCAGGTGCCACTTGGCAGGACTTGCGTCCGGCATGGATTGCACGCACGCATCTTCTGGCGCGAGGCCTGCCACCAGAGCGATGCTCGCTTCACGCACGCGACGGAAGCGGCGCAGCGGGGCGTTCGGGTGGGGATTCGGACCGGCAGTGGATAAGGCCGCGGCTTGAGGTCGCATGTCCCTTCAAGGTTGGTTGCAGCGGCGTAGTCTACGAGGGTGGCCCCGGATACGCGTCCATCGGTCCGTGATTCGCAACATGACGAGGCGGCGAGCCCAGGCCCTCTCATGCGCCGCGCCGACCCTCCCCGGTGCGCCGGGCTGCATCAGCGGCCAATTGTCCGCCGGCCTTTTCGCGATCCCATGTCTCAGCGGTGAAGCCGGCGTCCCGCAGCAGGTCTTCCGAATCTTCTCCGAAGGCATGCGCGGAAGGCCATCCAAGAATTCCAGGTAACGTGGCGCCGCGAAATACGGCAGCCCGCGGCCGGCATGCCGACCTAACCTAACCCGCCCGACCTGGGTGGCGGGCGTGTAGGGAGTGTGGGCGGCATCGGCCTGTCCGCCGCTCCCCGGCAGCGCTCCGATGTCGCGGGTCGCGGTCAGCCAGAAGAATTTTTTTGGGCCGACCTCTTGAAACTTGGAGACCGGAAATCAGTTTTGCCGCAAGCCGGCAGGTGTGGCTTCTCTGCCGGTGAAACCACTGAATCGGAGAACCCACCATGTACGAATCGATGATGAATTACCCAACGAGTCTTTTCGGCCAGTTCGAGCACCTGCGTCGTGAACTCGATGAGGTGTTTGGCGCACCCTGCCTCCCGAGCAGCATCCGCTCCGTTGCACCCGATACCCTGGCCGCCATCAACGTGGGCCGGACCCCCACCAGCGTCGAAGTCTATGCCTTCGCGCCTGGCCTGGACGGCTCGAAGATCGAGGTAACGCTGGATCGCGGCGTGCTGCGGATTGCTGGCCAGCGCTCGTCCGGCATCCCGAGCAAGGACCCCAAGGTGAACGTCTACACGCGCGAACGCGGTACCGGCAGTTTTGCCCGCGCGATCTCGCTGCCGGACGACGTGGACCCGGCGCAGGTCAGGGCCAGCTACCGCGATGGTGTGCTCCAGGTGAGCATCGCGCGCCGCGAATCGGCCCAGCCCAAGCGCATCACCGTGCAGTAATCGCCCAACCCCTATTCCCGTCACGGAGAACCGATCATGAGCAACAACAAGCAAGTCGCCCAGACCGCCCCTGAGCAGGAACAACCCCGTGCTGCACTGCCGGCAGTGGACGTGTTCGAAGACGAAACCGGCATCACGCTGCTGGCCGACATGCCGGGCGTCCCCAGGGACAACCTAGAGCTGAAAGTGGAGGGCAATACGCTGCTGCTGGAAGGCAGCATGCAGCGGCCCACCCCGGACGGCATCGAGGCGGTGTACGCCGAGGTGCGGGTGCCGCTGTATCGCCGCAGTTTCACCCTCAGCCGCGAGCTGGACACCGCGAAGATCGACGCCAGCCTGAAGGATGGCGTGCTGACACTGCGCATTCCCAAGCAGGCGCATGCACAGCCACAGCGCATCGCCGTGTCGCTGACCTGACGGCAGGGCACCGATCCGCTCAATGCGATCTTTCGAAAGGAGAAACCCATGACCAAGCTTGCAGAGCAGTTGAAGCAAGGCGCGAGTCAGGCCTGGGAGTCGCTGACGGAAGGCTGGCGCGAGCTCAATGCTCGCGCCAGCAGCGCCCTGACCCGTTTCTGGCCTTCCGCTGGGTCGGACAACCGCGCCGCGAGCGAAGGCAATCTTCCGCCTTCGAACCGCTGGGCCTTCATGGCAGCCGATCTGTTCGACGGAGACGAGAAACTGGTCGTGCGTATCGAGGCACCCGGCGTGTGGCGGGAAGACTTCCGCCTTGAAGTCAACGGCGACGTCCTCTCGGTATCGGGCGAGAAGTGGTTCAACCGAGAGTCGGGCCAGGGCCGATACCGGGCCATGCAGTGTGCCTACGGCAGTTTCCGGCGCGAGTTGGTACTGCCGGTGGCCGTCAAGGCAGACCAGACGCGTGCCCACTACGAGGACGGGGTGCTGCGCATCGAGCTACCCAAAGTCGAGCGCTCACCGACCCGGCGTGTCGAGGTGCGCGCGGGCTGAGCGCCTTTTCCCGGCGACGGCCATCTGCGGTGGGCTGAACGGCTTGCCAGCAGATGGCCGCTCGCATCGTGCGGATGCCCGGAGGCGGCACTCGGCATTCACCCGATATCTGCCAAGGAGAACGATCTTGTCATCGCAGCCTGCGGTTGAGTCGAGATCAGACCATTCCAAGGAACCGAATTTTCGCGCGCTCTGGCGCCTAGCGAACACCTACGAAAAATTTGAGCAACTGGTTGTTTTCGCGCTCAGTCTGATCATCGCCGGGATCGTTCTGATGGCCTTGGTGCAGCTGTGTCTGAGCCTGGTTCCGCTGGTGATCGGGGATGCTCTGAACCCGCTCGATCACAAGGTGTTCCAGTCCGTGTTCGGCGCAATATTCACGGTGCTGATCGCGATGGAATTCAAACATTCCATCGTCCGCGCGGCGCTGCGCCGCGATGGCATGGTCCAGGTACGCACCGTACTGCTGATTGCGCTGCTGGCGATGAGCCGGAAGTTCGTCATTCTCGACGCCACGAACACGTCCGCCGGGACCATTGCAGCGCTCGGTGCCGTGACATTGGTGCTCGGCATCGTCTACTGGCTGCTGCGGGACCCCGATTCCCGGATTGCTCGGGCGGGTTAGCCGCGAGCTGTTTCGCGGCATAACCCACCTTCCGCGAAAGGTGCGTTACGCAATGAAGTCGCTACCTAACCCGTGTTGAGCACGGAAACGTCCGCTCGATTGCTGGTTAGGCGTTTCTTTCCGGTGCATGAGAATCTGATTCGAGCATTTCAATCCGGGTGGAGGCCAGTGAAGCTTTCCATATAGTCCTCTCCGAGGTAGATCCCGGATTCCCGGAAAGCTGATCGACGAGGAATTTTGCCGTACGCTCCGTCGCAGGGTGAGCTGCGGAGGACCTATGGCAAACACAAAAGCATTGATAGTTCAGGCGTACTCGGCGTTCAACCGTCGGGATGTTGACGGCGCACTGGCGGTGATGGGTGAGAACGTCGATTGGCCCAAGGCTTCGGAAGGTGGTCGAGCAGTTGGAAAGGAAGAGATCCGTGCTTACTGGACGCGCCAGTGGGCAGAATTTGATCCTCACGTGGAACCGATTGAAGTTAGTGACTGTGGCGCGGGCAAAACTGATGTTACGGTTCATCAACTCGTCAAGAGTCTAAGTGGCGATGTCCTTTCCGATCAGACGCTCATACACGTCTTCACCATCGCAAATGATCTGATCGAACGTATGGACATCGGGGACAGCGAACCTGCCTTCGGACATAAGCATTCACGATAGCTCTTGTCGGCTCCCCCTTTTGAACCGACCGACGACCGATCTATGCGCGAGGCGCGCGTGCCTTGAGTCGATACTCGCTGGGCGTGAGCCCGTACTGCGCCTTGAACAAACGGCTGAACGTGGCGTAGTCGCCGAAACCGTGGTCAAGGGCAATATCCGTGATCTTGCGGTGCTGCTGGGTCGCATCACCCAGTAACTGCCGGCTCTGCTCCAGACGGATGTCGTGGATCATCTTTGCGGGTGTCAGGCGGTACTCCTTGAACAGCATGTACAGCGAGCGCCGCGACATGCACAACGCCGCCGCGAGATCGTTGGCATCCAGGCGCGGATCGCCAATGTGCTCAATGATGTGCCGTTGCGCGCGACTCAGTCGCGGATTCTGGAACACGCTGACACCCAACTCGCTCGCGGCCTTGTGCAACGAAGCCGACAACATCCACTGAACCGCCTGCAGCACCGTGTCATAGCCGCTGTTGCCGGTGTTCTGCGGCAGGCTGGTCAAGGCCATCAGCGCACCGAGCGCCGCGCTGATAGTGGGGCCCTCACCAAGCTGGGCGCCGCAGATTTTCTGACTGATATGTTCCCAACCCGGGCAGGCGTCGTGCGGAAGCATCAGGACCGCGAAGTGGGCGCTGGCGGCCAGGCGAATACGGTAGGGACGCGCGGTGTCGCAGACCGCCGCCTGCCCCGGCCCGATCACGCAGTGCCGACGGTCCTGTTCCAGTTCCATTTCGCCCGCCATCTGCCATAGCAGCTTGATGAAGCCAGTCTCGGAAGCGTCGGCGAGATGTCGCGTGCGGATCACTTCGCTGGCGCCCGCGCTGATCGTGGTCAGGGAGCCGTTGCCGATGCGATAGGCGCTGACCTCGGCGCGAAATTCTCCGACATGGTGATCCCTGAATTCCAGCCAGGGAAAATTGTCGTGAACGAAGTTCTTCCAGGGGCCGAAGCCGCGCAACTGTTCCGAATGCAGGGGCGGCAGTGGCAGCGACGCGGACGCGCCACCGCCGGACTGCACCGCCAGATAGGCCAACGTCATGATCCGTTCTCCTTCAACTCATTTCTTCGAGCCGCTGTACGTTCCGTTCTGGAAGTCGCTGCCCTGCTGTTGCAACCGTACTGCCGGTCCGATCGCCTTCTTGAACGGCGACCGCGGCTGATCGTCGGTGTCTTTCGGAACCGGGTATCGCTCCTACTTGGCCGATACGACGATGCGCCCGGTGCCTTGAGCCTTCGCCGACGTGGTCTTGAACGCCTGCCTGCCGATGATGAACAACGCACCCAGCGCGAGCACCCCGAAAAGATAGGCACCGCCCAGTGCGATGGTGCTGAAGATATCGGCCTCGCCGAACTTGTTGTCGCCAAAGCTGAGGCCACGGTTGGGCGTGAAATTGCCGAACAGGTAGAACACCACATTGGCCCAGCCATCAAGGACGATGATGTAGCCCAGGCGCGACGCGGTCTTCTCAGCAAAATCGAGCATCGGCAGCACGAACGCCACCGCGATCACCATCATGCCGTTCAAAGCAGGACCGGTATGCGCCTTGGCCCAGCCTTCGGGCGTACCGGGGACGTTGAAATGGATGATGTAGCCCGGAATGATTTCAAAGCCACCGATCAGGTGCATCCAGAGACCCACGCCGAACAGCAGCGTGCAGAAGATCATCAGGATTCCGTGGCCAGCCATCTTGCGTTGCAATGCGTTCGACATCGTTCTCTCCAGTAGCAGGTAAGTCGTTATAGGGGCGGGACATCACGCCGGTTTCGAATCAGCCCTCGAATCAGCCTTTGACCTCGGGACGATGATAGCGGCTGGCAAAGAACATGAGCGGCGTGCCGTCCTCGTTTCCACAGGCCGTCACTTCGGCCACGAACAGGGTGTGGTCGTGAACCTGGACCTTCTCGATGATCGCGCACTCGAACCAGGCCAGGCAGTGGCGCAGGGTCGGCAGGCGATCGCGCACGACAAAGTCCGGCTGCAGGGTTTCCTGCGGACGCCCGCTGAAATGCGCCGAGAAATGCTGTTGCTCCTCGCGGAGGATGCAGGCTCCGTAGCGACCGTGGCGCGAGATCAGCCGGTTGGCCTTGCCCGGCTTCAGGGATACCAGCACCGTCGGCGGATCGAGACTCACCGAGGTGAAGCTATTGACCGTCATGCCGTGCACCTTGCCATCGTCGTCCTCGCAGGTGAGAACGACGATGCCGGTGGCGAACAGCGAGACCGATTTCCGGAAAGCCAGCGGGTCCACGGCCGGGTTGCCCACCGGATCCGTTTCGAGGCTGTCCAGCCAGTCCTGCTCCTGCACCGGAGCCAGCGGCGTCGAACGGCGGCGCATGGCGGAGATCATGCGGCCTGAGCGACAAGCTGCTCATTGCCCGCTGTGGACTGCTTGGGCCTCGATGCCGCCTTCAGTCGTGTCTCGCACCAGGCCCGCATGCGCTCGACGCTGGCAAAACAATCCCACTGCCGCTCCGGGAAGTTGAAGTTGTCGGTGAATTCGTCGGCCAGCGCGCGGTTCTGACTCAGGGCGCCGATGAACTGCTGCAACTCCACCGGCATGGCCTTGAGGTTGGTCATCATGAAATTGGTCCAGCGCGTCGCACCGAGCACCCGATCCTGACGACGCATGTTGACGTGCTCGACGAAACGCTCGTCGTACACATCCTGCCTGACGATCTCCTCGCCCAGAATCCAGGCGGCGTACGAGGCCATGTTTGCGCCCTGACCCAACACCGGATCGACCGTGGCCTGCACGTCACCGAGCGCGATGGCCATCTTGCCGCCTTCCAGGGCGACGTGGGACTTGCGCACCGTCGGCGTCACGCCACCCTGGAGAATATCGAGCGGGCCGTTCGCAAGGTCGAACTCCTGCTCATCAATGCGCTCGGCGCAGTCGGGATAATGCTTGCGCAGTTTGCCGAGCAGCAGTTCGCGGAAGGCCTTGGGGCTGTCGTCGTACTTGGTCTTGGCCAGGATTTCCAGGTCGCCACCGGGGATGTTCTCGATCACCAGCGCGTTCTGCATGCCGTTGAACGTCGTCGTCGGGATTTCGATCATCTCGCCCGCACCGGGTGAGAAGTGCATCGTCACCGCGCGTGTCGGCCGCTGCGCGATGCCCTTGAAGATACCGACACACAGCGCGCGCTGCGGACGGTCGAACGGCGAGTGCGCCGGCTCATGGTGGAACATCTGGCCGAACGGGCCCTTGCCCGTGCACACCACGATCACGTCGAAGCGCGAACTGAGCGCTGACACTTCGTCGCCCTTGATTTCACGGTACTCAATCTGGCCGCCGCGCTCGAGAAAATCCTCCATCAGCTTCGGCTGGTAGATGCGATAGTCCACCGCGCGGCTCGGCGCATGCAGGTCCCCGTAGAACTTCAGGGGCTGCGGCTGCACGCCGATGTAGTAGTGATGGCCGAAGTAGCTGAATTCCTCATCGGGCCAATGGTTGACGCCCAGCGCGTTCTCGCGTTTTACCGTGACCGCGTGATGCGCCACGGTGTTCAGCAGCCGCATGCCGCGGTAATCCTTGGGTTCGCGGTCGGTGAAGATGGTGACGTCGACGTCGTGCTGCCGCAGATACAAACCCAGATGAAGGCCCGCTGTGCCGGCACCAATGATTCCGATGTTCTTGCGCATTGCGTTTTTTACTCCTCAGTTTTTTGACTGTACGCTGAATTTCTGTATCGGATAATGCGCGGCTTCGCTTCACGCCGAAACCCCTGGTATAGACTAATACCTATTCCTAGATGGACTTAATTGGAGACAGACTTGCGTGGACCCGCTCCAATCCTATTCGGCATTCGTGCGCAGCTTCGAGGCGGGCAGTTTCTCCGCCGTTGCGCGGGAGATGGGCACCTCGCAATCCGCCGTCAGCAAGCAGATTGCCGCTCTGGAACAGAGTCTGGGCGTTCAACTGTTTGCCCGCACGACACGACGGCTGCAACCGACCTCCGAAGCCCTGCAATTGTATGAGCACGTGCGCCAGTTACTCGACGCCGTCGAGTCGCTCGGAGCGGCCAACGGCCGCGAGGCCAAAGCCAGCGGCACCCTGCGCATCACCGTCCCCAGTTCCTACGGCCGGCGGCGAATCTGCCCCAAGCTCCCCCGGTTTCTGGAAAAATTTCCACAGGTCCGGCTCGAAATCCTGGCAACCGACCGGGTCGTCGATCTGATCGAAGAAGGTCTTGAACTCGCGGTGCGCATCGGCAATCTGGCGCCCAGCACCCTGATGGCACGGCCGATTGGCGTCATCGATTGGTTCCTCGTTGCAACACCCGAGTACCTCAACAAGAACGGCCTGCCGGAATCGCCGGTCGACCTCGCCTCGCATGCCTGCATTCTGGTTGCCGGCGGTGTCCGCTGGACGCGCTGGGAATTCGAGTCCGAGACCGGACGTACTGCGGTGGACGTCAGTGGCCCGGTGAGAGTCAACGATCCGGAAGCGATGTTCCAGCTGGTGCTCGCCCATCAGGGCATCGCCATGATTCCCGACTGGGTCATCAACGACGAGATCGAGACCGGCAAGGTGCGTTGGCTGCTCCAGGACCACTACCCGATTCCGCTGCCGGTCAACATCGTCTACCCGCAGACGCGCTTCCTGTCGCAGCGCGCGCGCAGCTTCATCGATTTCTTCGTCGCCGAGCAGCGCGAGAAGCGGTGACGCCGCTGCAGGTCGGGTCAAGCCCGCGCGCTGCTCACGCCCGGGCTTGACGGGCGCACCCTGACCCCGGTTTCAGTCCGCAATCTTCACGACCGTCTGGTAGTGCATCAGTATGAAATCCGTTCGCACCGAGTAGCGCCATTGCGCAGCAATGCCGCGTATCGAGGTGCCGGGCATGCCCTCGATACGCGACGCTTCCCTCGGTACGCCCGCTGCGCGGCTACTCGGGACGAACGGGGTGCTGGAATTCAAACTGATGCACTACCCCGATGCGACTCAAATTGGATTCCCGCCCGCTGCGCGGTATCGTCGCGCCCCTCTCTCGACCCCCGACGTCGCATGGCTCTACCCGCCGATCGCACCCGCCCCCGCATTCTCCAGACGATCGCCACGGAGATCGCAGCCCAGCCGCGACAGGTGGAAGCGGCGGTGGCGCTGCTCGATGAAGGCGCGACGGTCCCGTTCATCGCGCGTTATCGCAAGGAAATCACCGGCGGGCTCGACGACACGCAGTTGCGCAAATTAGAGGAGCGGCTGGGCTATCTGCGCGAACTCGAAGATCGCCGCGCGGCGGTGATCGACTCGATCCGCCATCAGAACAAGCTCAGCGAAGAGCTTGAGGCCAAGCTCGACGCCGCGACGACCAAGGCCGAGGTCGAAGACCTGTACCTCCCGTACAAGCCCAAGCGCCGAACCCGCGCCGAGATCGCGCGCGAGCGCGGGCTGGAACCGCTGGCGGACTTGTTGTTGAGCGACCGCAAGCAGATTCCGCCCGACGCCGCTGCTGTGTTTGTGAAAGGCGAAGTGACGGATACGAAGATGGCGCTCGAAGGTGCGCGCGACATTCTCATGGAGCGCTTCGCCGAGGATGCGAGCCTGCTCGGCCGCCTGCGCCAGTATCTGCGCGACCGTGCGGTGCTCAAATCGCGCGTGTTCGACGGCAAGCAGGAAGCGGGCGCCAAGTTCTCCGACTACTTCGAGCACCACGAGCCCTGGGCCAGGGTCGCCGGCCACCGCGCGCTGGCGATGATGCGCGGCCGCGCCGAGGAGATCCTGATGCTGGAGATCGAGGTCGATGCCGACGATCCGGCGCCGGTGAAGCCGGTCGAACGCCTGATCGCGGAGACGCAGGGTATTCGCGCCGACGGCTCGGCTGCCGACGCCTGGCTGATGGACGTGGTGCGCTGGACCTGGAAGGTGAAGCTGTCGCTGAACCTGTCGGTCGATCTGATGATGGAGCTGCGCACGCGCGCCGAGACGGAGGCCATCGAGGTGTTCGCGCGCAATCTGAAGGACCTGCTGCTGGCCTCACCCGCCGGCTCCAAGCCGACCTTGGGGCTCGATCCCGGTATCCGCACCGGCGTGAAGATCGCCGCCATCGACGGTACCGGCAAGGTGGTCGAGACCGGCGTGATCTATCCCTTCCAGCCCAGGAACGATGTGCGCGGCGCGCAGGCCGAACTGGCTCGTCTGATCAGGAAGCACGGCATCGAGCTGATCGCCATCGGCAACGGCACCGCCAGCCGGGAGACCGAGAAACTGGTTGCCGAACTGCTGCTGCTGTTGCCCCCACCGCACCCGCGCAAGGTGGTGGTGAGCGAGGCCGGGGCCTCGGTGTATTCGGCTTCGGAATCTGCGGCCAGGGAGTTCCCGGGTCTGGACGTGACCCTGCGCGGCGCGGTGTCCATCGCACGCCGCTTGCAGGACCCGCTGGCCGAACTGGTGAAGATCGATCCGAAGTCCATCGGCGTCGGCCAGTACCAGCACGATGTCGATCAGCATCGACTCGCCAAGTCGCTCGACGCCGTGGTGGAAGATGCGGTGAACGCGGTCGGAGTGGATCTCAACACCGCCTCGGCCCCCCTGCTGTCGCGCGTGTCCGGCCTCGGCGGCTCGCTGGCCGATGCCATCGTGCTGCATCGCGATCAGCATGGCGCATTCCGCACGCGCCGCCAGTTGATGGACGTCTCGCGCCTCGGTCCGAAGACCTTCGTGCAGTGCGCCGGATTTCTAAGAATCCGCGACGGCGAGGAGCCGCTGGACGCCTCGGCCGTCCACCCCGAGGCTTACGAACTGGCCAACCGCATCGTGAAGGCTTGCGGGCGCGACTTGCGTGCGGTGATGGGCGACAGCGCCAAGCTGAAGCAGCTCGATCCGCGGCCCTTCGTGGACGAGCGCTTTGGCCTGCCGACGGTGCGCGACATCCTGGCCGAACTGGAAAAGCCGGGCCGCGATCCGCGTCCCGAATTCCGCACCGCGAGCTTCGCCGACGGGGTCAACGAGATCGCCGACCTCAAGCCCGGCATGGTGCTGGAAGGTACCGTCACCAACGTCGCCGCCTTCGGCGCGTTCGTGGATATCGGCGTGCACCAGGACGGGCTCGTGCACGTCTCGCAACTCGCCGACAAATTCGTGAAGAACCCGCAGGACGTGGTGCGCGCCGGGGACATCGTGAAGGTGCGCGTGGTCGATGTGGACATCAAGCGTCAGCGCATCGCGCTGAGCATGAAGAAGGACGACGGCAGCGCGGCACCGGTGGGTGCGCGTGGCGATGCTTCGCGCGCGCCGGATCGCCGCGGCACCAGGCCGGTCAAGGCCGCGGCGCCGGTTCAGGGTTCGCTGGGTGCCGCGCTGAAGGACGCGTTCAAGGGTCGGTAGCCTGATACCCGGAGTCGCGGAATCTCTGTACAGGTCTGTCGCGGGCATGGCCCGCTCCTACAAGGCGAGCGATTCTGTAGGAGCGGGC
>JBQTIX010000053.1:0-24532 GCA_052387695.1 Panacagrimonas sp.
CCGGCAGATCGACGTGATAGCCCGCGGCCTTCATCGCGCCGAGCGTGTGGTGCAGGGACTCGAACACTGCCAGATAAGCCGCGGTACCCGTGTTGCCCGCGTTCGGCGGGAAGTTGAACAGCACGACACCGATCTTGCGCTCGGCACGTTGCGCGCGACGCAGGCTCACGAGCTTGTCCACGCGAGCAGCGAGCATCTCGGCGCGCTCGACGCAGGTCTGCATGTCGCGGCCGCTGGAAGAGGCCGGAAACACGCAGCCGCGATGGCAGCCGGTACAGGTCGCGCCTGCCGAATCGGAGCGACCGCCGAAAATCATTGGACTGGTAGCACCGTCAAGCTCCGGAATCGCGACCATGATGGTCGACTCCACCGGCAACAGGCCGCGCTCGGAAGCGGCCCATTGTTCGAGTGTCTGGAATTCAACCGGGTGTGCCGCGAGGTAGGGAACGTCGAGCTTGGCCAGAATCTCTTCGGCGGCTTTGGCGTCGTTGTAAGCGGGACCGCCGACCAGCGAAAAGCCGGTGAGCGAGATCATCGCATCGACCGTTGCCCGGCCGTTCTTCATGAAGAACCGTTCTACCGCCGGCCGCGCGTCGAGCCCGCAGGCGAAGGCAGGAACCACGTTCAGACCTCGCGCTTCGAGCGCGCGAATCACGCCGTCGTAATGACCGGTGTTGCCGGCTAGCGGATACGAGCGCATCAGCAGCAGGCCGACCGTTCCGCGTGAGCCTCGCCGCGGCAAATGGTCGGCGACTTCGGCGATGCGACCCGGAAGTTTCGGGTGATACACGCCGACCTCGGGATACTCCACCGGCATCTCGTGCTTGAGCGTTCCGCGCAGCGCGCGACGCGCACCGTCCGCGTAACGGTCGACGAGCATGCGGACCATGTTGACCACGTTGTCTTCCGACCCGCACAGCCAGTATTGAAGGGTGAGGAAGTAGGCGCGCACGTCCTGCGCTGCACCGGGAATGAAGCGCAGGATTTTCGGCAGACGTCGCAGCATGCGCATCTGCTTGGCGCCACTCGATGCAGCTTCGCCGACCTTGGGCTTCGGACGCAGGCGCTTGAGCAGGGCCATCGCGCCGGACTGCTTGGCCTGCATGTCGAAGCGGCCGATCCGGGTGAGTTGCGCGACCTCGCCCGCGGACATGCAACCGATCATCGCATCGCAGTGATCGCGTCGCGCTTGCAGTGCAGGGAGCACCGCCTGGACGTGCTCCTCCATGAACAGCATGGTGTTGATGATGATGTCGCCCTGCGCGATGTCGGCGCAGCAGCGTTCCAGCGCGGCCGGGTCGCTGCCCCATTCGGCGGCCGTGTGCATGCGCAACTGGAGGCCCGGAACCTGTTTCGCCAAGGTGGCGCGGGCGCGGTCGGTGGCGCTCGCGAGATGGTTGTCCATCGTCACGATGACGACGCGCATGGACGGCGTGGGCTCAGCGACCGAAGTGTGCCTTGGCATCGTAGAGCGCCTCCACCGTTATGGTTGTGACGCCTCGCTCTCTGGCGAAGCGCTCCGTGTTCCGTCGCGCCTTGCCGCGCACGAAGAAAGGGATTTTCTTGAGTTCCTTCTCGGCTTCCATGGCCCAGGCCACGCCCGCTTCGGATTCGATGAGCGGCGCGTTCGCGGCGACCGCGATCTCGGGCGCGATGGTTGCAATCCCGGGCTCTGGTTCGGACTCGGCTCGCTTGGCCGTCGAAATGCCCCCAAGGTGAGAGGGCGCCGCATCGCCGTGGAACTCGAAGTCATCGCGAAACATCGTGATGAGGTGTTCTTCCAGCCCCATCATCAGCGGATGGACCCAGGTATCGAACAGGACGTTTGCGCCTTCAAAGCCCATCTGCGGCGAGTAGCGCGCGGGGTAGTCCTGCACGTGGACCGGCGCAGAAATCACGGCGCAGGGAATGCCGAGACGCTTGGCGATGTGGCGTTCCATCTGCGTGCCTAGCACCAGTTCCGGTTGCAGTTCGGCGACCCTGGCCTCGACTTGCAGGTAGTCATCCGTGATCAGCGGATCGACGCCATATTGTTTGGCGGCCTCGCGAATCTCGCGTGCGAATTCGCGGCTGTAGGTGCCGATGCCGACCACCGTGAAGCCGAGCTCCTCGCTGGCGAAGCGCGCCGCGGCGACCGCGTGCGTGGCGTCTCCGAAGACGAAAACGCGCTTGTTGGTGAGGTAGGTCGAATCCACCGAGCGCGAATACCAGACGGAGCGCGAGGAATGGTCGCTGAGAACGGCACTGGGATCGCAACCGGAGAGCTGTGCGACCTCGGCGATGAACTCTCGCGTCGCGCTCACGCCGATGGGGATGGTCTTTACCGTCGGCTGGCCGAACGTGCGCTGCAACCAGCTCGCTGCCTGCCCCGCAATTTCCGGATAGAGCACGACGTTGAAGTCGGCCTGGCCGAGCTTCGCGAGATCGGCTGGCGTCGCGTTGAGCGGCGCCGTCACCTGCACGTCCACGCCCAGACGGTTGAGCAGGCCGGTGATCTCGCGCACGTCGTCGCGATGACGGAAGCCGAGGGCCGTAGGACCGAGCAGATTGCAGGACGGACGCTGCCCTTCGGGCCGCGTGGCGCGCGCAACGCCCGGCGCGGGCGCTGACGGACCTGCGCAGGCGCGAACCAGTTGATAGAAAGTTTCCGACGCGCCCCAGTTTTCCTTGCGCTGGTAAGACGGCAGTTCCAGCGCAACGACCGGAATCGGGAGATTGAGCGCACGCGCCAGGCCACCCGGATCGTCCTGAATCAACTCGGCCGTGCACGACGCGCCGACCAGCATCGCCTGCGGCTGAAATCGCTCGTAGGCTTCGAGGGTCGCGGTTTTGAAGAGGTCCGCCGTGTCGCCGCCGAGATCACGCGCCTGGAAGGTCGTGTAGGTGACGGGAGGGCGCTTGTTGCGGCGCTCGATCATCGTGAACAGCAGGTCGGCGTAGGTGTCGCCCTGAGGCGCGTGCAGCACGTAATGCACACCCTGCATCGCGGTGGCGATGCGCATCGCACCGACATGCGGCGGGCCTTCGTAGGTCCAGAGTGTGAGCTGCATCTCAGGCCACCAGCTTCATGCGCCGCACTAGCGGTCGCGCGAACAGCTCGGCCAGATCGGCGGCCTGCTCGTAGCCCTGGATCGGAGTGAAGACCAGCTCGATCGACCACTTGGTGGTCATGCCTTCGGCCTCCAGCGGATTGGCCAGGCCCAGGCCGCAGACCACCAGGTCGGGCTTTTCGGCACGGCAGCGGTCGAGCTGTCGATCGACGTGCTGGCCCTCGCTCAGGCGCGTGCCGGCCGGCAGCATGTCCAGTTCTTCGGCGAGATGCTGACGATGCAGGAAGGGCGTGCCGACTTCGGCCAGCTTCATGTCGAGCTCGTTTGCCAGGAAGCGTGCGAGCGGGATTTCGAGCTGCGAGTCTGGGAAGAAGAAGATGCGCTTGCCGGCCAACTGGCTGCGGTAGCGAGAAATCGCGCGCACGGCGCGGTCACATGCGGGCTCGGTGACCGCCTGGAAATGCGTGGGTGCAACGCCCCAGGCCGCGGCCGCTGCCTGCAACCAGGCCGTTGTTCCTTCGGCGCCGAGCGGGAAGGGCGCGGGAATGCGCGTCGCGCCACGATCTTCCAATGCGCGCGCCGTATCTGCGAGAAAGGGTTGCGCGAGCAGATAGCGCGTGTGTGGACCGATCGCCGGCAGCGCCTGCGAATTGCGCGGCGGCAGGAAGCTCACAGGTCCCACACCCAGCTTCTCGAACAGGCGAAGGAACTGATCTTCCACCACGTCCGCAAGACTGCCGACGATCAGCAGCGATGGTTCGGCCTGTCCGCGCTCCGCCGGCAGGCTCGGCACCAGCGAAGCAAGGCAGGCGTCCTCGCCCTGCGTGAACGTCGTCTCGATGCCGCTGCCCGAGTAATTGAGGATGCGCACACCCGGCGAGTGCGTGCGCGACAGCCGTGCCGCAGCGCGCGACAGATCGAGCTTGATGACTTCGGAGGGGCAGGACCCGACCAGAAACAGGAGGCGGATGTCCGGCCTGCGTGCGAGCAGTTCCTTGACGACGCGATCTAGTTCCTCGTTGGCGTCGGCCAGGCCGGCGAGATCTCGCTCCTCGATGATCGCCGTCCCAAAACGAGGTTCGGCAAAAATCATCACGCCCGCCGCCGACTGCATGAGGTGCGCGCAGGTGCGCGAGCCGACGATCAGAAAGAACGCGTCCTGGATCTTGCGATGCAGCCAGATGATCCCGGTCAGCCCGCAGAACACCTCCCGCTGGCCGCGCTCGCGCAGGATGGGAATCTCTTTACTGCTGGCCTTGCAGCCCGCGGTGCGCAGGGCCGGAGACACGGTGACCGGCATGTTCACTTGGCCACCGCCATGTCGCCCATGGCCATCGCGCGATGGCGCGCCACCTCGTCGAGTCGTGCCGCGCGCAACTTGAGGATGAACTGCCCGGCGTTGATGAGGTAGGTCAGATAGGCGGCCAGTGCCAGGTACATCAGGCCGGTCACGCTAAGAGCATCCGTGGCGAGCGCAATCAGGTAGGCCGTGTGCAGCGCCAGCACCAGCATGCTGAACACGTCTTCCCAGAAGAACGCCGGCACGAAGAGGTATTTGCCGAAAACCACCTTCTCCCAGATCGACCCGGTGACCATGATGAGATATAGGGTCAAGGTCTTGATGACGACGGAGACCACCGCGGCCGTCTCGCCGTGCCCGGTGTCAAGAAAGCGCAACACCAACCCGAGGCTGATCAGGAAGACGACGAACTGCACCGGAGCGAGCACGCCCTGCACCAGGGTCCAGCCCGACGCATCCCGGCGCCGCCGCTGTTCCATCGTGTAAAGCGGTTTCCTCTCCTCCCGCTGGGCTCGCCGCTGCCGCATCGCTTCGCGCTCCGCATGGCTTTTCCTTGATGGGAGCGAATCTAGTCTTGCGGTTTCATACTGTCAACTAAACAAGACGTACATATCTTGTTACACACAATGAACACAGGTAAGCTCAATGCCGCAGACCTCCGACGACGGCTTGGGCGGTGTCGGCGCTCTGTCAAAAATATCTCTACGGAACGATGACGCGGTTCAAAAACCGCGTGCGAGGTGGGCTATGATCCGGACGCAATCCGGGTCGCAGAGCCCGGATGCAGCGACGGTGTTGTTACCGCGTCCTGATTTGGAGGAGAGCCAAATGATGGGGATGACGCAAGATCGCGTGACACGTCTTGACGTAAGGCGCGACTCGATACGGAAACTGCGGGGCGGAGCGCACGAATCACCAGCACCCTCCGACCCCCTGGCCACCATCCTCGATTTCCGACAGAGCTCAGGAGTTCTGGTGCGGACCGTTCAGCGGGAAGTCATTCCCCGGCTGATGGTTGCTTACCGGCCGAGCAGTCTGGCGAGGCTACCGGCGCCGGAGTTGCCGGGTCGCGCGGACATCGTCGAGTTCACTGGCTTGATCGCGACCTGCGACGTGGCCGCTGCTCGGTCTCGCATCGAATCGAAGCGAGTCGAGGGCATGTCGCTGGAGACCCTTTATCTGCACCTCCTGATTCCGGCGGCGCGTCGGCTGGCGGATCTGTGGGAGGCGGATCTCTGCCATTACGAGGAGATCGCGGTCGGCATGCTGCATCTTCAGCAGATGCTGCACGAGCTGAGCCCCGGCTTTTCCAGCGAAATGCAGTGCCGGTCGCGTGGTCGCAAGGCGCTGCTGGTTTCTGCTCCCGCCGAGCAGAACATGCTCGGGGTGTTCATGGTTTCGGAGTTCTGCCGTTGCGTGACGACGGAGTTTTTCCACCGCGCGGGCTGGGAGGTCTGGCGTACGCCGCCGCCGTCGCGCGCGAAGATGCTGGACGTCATTCACTCACACTGGTTCGACGTGATCGATGTGTCCACCAGTTGCGAAGGACGGCTGCCGAACTTGTCGGCCGACATCGCGGAGATGCGAAGGGTCTCGCGCAATCGGCAGGTCGGTGTCATGGTGGGCGGGCCGGTGTTCAGCGATCACCCCGAGCTCAAGGTACGGGTGGGAGCGGATGCCTCCGCGTCGGACGCGCGCGATTCGCTGCTGCAAGCCGAGACGCTGGTGGAGCGCCGCGAGCGTGAAAAGACGCACCCTTACTATTGATACGGAATTCAAGAGCAGGACTTCGGAACTATGGCGCGGCAGCGAACGGTAGAGGTCCTCGATCTCAATGCCCAAGGAAGAGGAGCTTCTCGAGTGACATCGGTCGAGACCCCAAGGACGTTTCTGGGGGGACTCGACTCGGCGGCGACTGCGGCCCTGGTCGCTGCGGCTGCGGATGTTTCGCTGATTCTGGATGCGGAGGGGATCGTTCGCGATGTCACCTTCGGCAGCCCGGAAATGGCGCAGGAAGGCTACAAGAAGTGGATCGACCAGCCCTGGATCGAAACCGTAACGGCCGACAGCCGTCCCAAGGTTGAGGCCCTGATCCGCGACGCCGGGGTGAACGGCGCGCACAAGTGGCGGCACATCAACCATACGTCCGCGCGCGGCGCCGACGTTCCGGTGCTTTATTCTGCGGTGCAGGTGGGGCCGGCCGGGCAGATTGTGGCCTTCGGCCGCGACCTGCGCGCCATGGCCAACCTGCAGCAGCGCCTGGTCGATGCGCAGCAGTCGATGGAACGCGATTACTGGCGGCTGCGCAACGTCGAGACGCGCTATCGCATGCTGTTCCAGATGTCGTCGGAGGCGATCCTGATCGTCGATGCGACGACGGAGAAAGTGATCGAAGCCAACCCCACCGCCGGCGATCTCCTGGGCGAGAGCATCAAACGGGTCGTCGGCAGGTCGTTGGCCGAGTGTTTCGGCGTGGAGAGCGCTCAGGTCGTGCAGACGCTCGTCGCGGGGGTTCGCGCGGTGGGTCGCGCGGACGACGTGTCGATCCGCCTCGGCCCGGATCGTCGCGAGCTTCTGGTGTCGGCGTTCTACTTCCGGCAGGAAAACGGTGCCCTGTACCTGTTGCGAATTTCCGTCCCACGCTCCGAGGCGGGCACTTCGACAGTGCCCAAAGCGGTGCTGCGCGCAGTCGAGCACGCAGGCGATGCCTTCGTGGTGACGGACCTAGATAGTCGCGTGATCGCTTCCAACCGCGCCTTCGTCGACCTGGCGCAGATGCCGGCCGAATCACAGGTGCGCGGCGAACCGCTGGATCGCTGGATCGGCCGTTCCGGGGTGGACTTCAGCGTGCTGATGGCCAATCTCAGGCAGCACGGCACGATCCGGCTGTTCGCCTCCACCCTTACGGGCGAACACGGCTCCACCGCCGAGGTCGAGATTTCGGCGGTTTCGATTCCTGCCGGCGATCCACCCTGCATGGGTTTTAACATCCGCAACGTCGGACGACGGGTGACAGCCGAACCTGCTGCTGGTGGCGAGCTGCCACGTTCCGTCGAACAACTCACGGAACTGGTCGGCCGTGTGCCGCTCAAGGAACTGGTACGGGAAGCCACCGACCTGATCGAAAAACTGTGCATCGAGGCCGCCCTGCAATTGACGCAGGACAATCGCGCTTCCGCGGCCGAAGTGCTCGGCCTTAGCCGGCAGAGTCTCTATGTGAAACTTCGCCGCTACGGCTTGGGCGATCTGTCGCCGGAAATCGAAGAGCCGCCGGCCTAGGGCCTGTTCACACTACTTTGGTCGCCGCGTTGCCCCCGGATTTTTCGCGAGGCAAGGCGCGAGGAGAGAAGTTTGCGGATGCAAATGAACGACGAGCAACGCAGCATCGCGGAAAATCCGGGGGCAACCCTCCGGGGCGGGGCCGTTTTCGCGCATCGCTGCGTCAGTCGCTCCTCATGTGTTCCAACACACTTCGGCGCTCCGTTCCTTGCGCTGCGCGACGGGAGGTGCGGTAGGAGTGCCACAAGGGCACTCCCACTGCGCCGGACGGACCCACGCCGCGACGATCAAAGTAGTGTGAACACGCCCTAATGACTTTCCTCGGCATCCCGATTTTCGAATGGGCGGCGCTGGCGTTTGCGCTGGGGCTTGGGGCGGAACACTGGCTGACAATGCGTCGCGACGCCCGCGAAGAGCGGGAAAGGGTTCGGCGATCGGGTGAAGAGGTCACGAAGGCAGAGGCGCACGAGCAGCAGCGCTGATCCAGGGGCGCTATGCCCCTCACATGCTCCTGGAATCGGCACCGGGCAGTGCGTGTAAATTTATATGGACACTAAATATTGTCATGTGTAATTCTCGGAGCGCTCTGAATCCGGAACGTACATGGCCAGGCCCGCGCTATCAGCTGTCGCAGAATTACTCAAGCCCATCACCTGGTTTCCTCCCATGTGGGCATTCGGGTGTGGGGTCGTAGCTTCGGGGATTTCTGCCGACGGTCGCTGGCCGCTCATCATCTTGGGCGTTCTGCTGGCGGGGCCTCTCGTTTGCGCCACCAGCCAGGTCGTCAATGACTGGTTCGACCGCCATGTGGATGCGATCAACGAACCCAACCGGCCCATTCCCTCCGGTCGGGTGCCGGGGCGGTGGGGTTTGTACATCGCAATCCTCTGGACCGGGTTGTCGCTGCTGGTTGCGACGCAACTGGGTCCCTGGGGATTCGGGGCCGCGGTGCTCGGGCTGATTCTCGCCTGGGCCTATAGCGCGCCGCCCACTCGACTGAAGCGCAACGGCTGGTGGGGCAACACCGCTTGCGCCATCAGTTACGAAGGCCTGGCCTGGGTCACTGGCGCGGCGGTGATGGTCGGGGGTGCGATGCCGGAATCGCGGTCGCTGGTGCTGGCTTTGCTCTACAGCGTCGGGGCGCACGGCATCATGACGCTCAACGACTTCAAGTCGATCACCGGTGATCGACTGATGGGCATTGCCTCGCTGCCAGTCCAGCTTGGCGTGAGCGGTGCGGCGCGTGCCGCCTGCCTGGTGATGGCCGTGTCGCAACTGGCGGTAATCATCCTGCTGATTTTCTGGGGCGTGCCGATCTATGCGTCGGCAGTGGGTGTGCTGCTGCTCGCCCAGATCGTTCTCATGCGGCGGTTCCTGCGCAGCCCGGTCGAGTTCGCGACCTGGTACAGCGGACTCGGTGTGACCCTGTACGTGATCGGCATGCTGGTCAGCGCCTTTGCGCTGCGCAGCCTCGCGGAGAGTGGGGCATGAGCGGACACGCCCTGGGCTGGGGCGGGATCGCACGATTGGGACTGGTTCAGGCCGCGCTGGGCGCGATTGTGGTGCTCGCGACGTCCACCATGAACCGAGTGATGGTGGTGGAGCTTGCCCTCCCGGCCATGCTGCCTGGCGCTCTGGTTGCCTTGCATTACGCGGTGCAAATCCTGCGGCCGCGACTGGGTTTCGGGTCCGATATGGGCGGCCGGCGCACGCCCTGGATTGTCGGTGGCATGGCGACACTGGGATTCGGTGGCGTGCTGGCAGCCTTCGCGATCGCGTGGATGGAAACCTTTCGACTGGGCGGCATCGCACTCGCAGTGCTGGCTTTCGTACTGATCGGAGTCGGCGTTGGCGCAGCCGGAACCTCCCTGCTCGTGTTGCTGGCCAAGAGGGTCGAAGAGCGTCGCCGGGCGGCAGCGGCCACCGTGGTGTGGCTGATGATGATTACGGGCTTCGTTATCACGACCGTCGTGGTGGGCGCTTTGCTCGATCCCTATTCGGCAGCGCGATTGGTGGCCATCACCGTCTGCGTCGCCGTCGCGGCGTTCTTGCTGACGCTGGTGGCGGTCTATCGCCTGGAGACGCCGGAATCGAGCATCGAGGGCTCTGAGCCTGCATCCGTCGATGGCTCCGGCAAGCCCTCGTTCCGCGAGGCACTCGCGCAAGTGTGGGACGAGCCCCGGGCGCGACGCTTCACCATTTTCGTTTTCGTCTCGATGCTGGCTTACAGCGCACAAGACCTGATTCTCGAACCCTTCGCGGGCTCGGTATTCGGCATGACGCCGGGTCAGTCGACACAACTGGCGGGCGTACAGCATGGCGGTGTGTTGCTCGGCATGATGCTCGTGACCCTCGCTTGCAGCGTCATTGGTGGTCGCTGGCTAGGTTCCTTGCGCACCTGGACCATCCTGGGTTGCGTCGCCTCTGCGGCGAGCCTGTTCGCCTTGACCGCAGCGGGATGGGTGGGGACTGCGTGGCCTCTGAAGCCAACGGTATTCCTGCTCGGCGTGGCCAACGGTGCATTCGCGGTGGCCGCCATCGGATCGATGATGAGTTTCGCAAGCTCCGGCCGTGAATCGCGCGAAGGCGTGCGCATGGGTTTGTGGGGCGCAGCGCAGGCGATTGCCTTCGGTCTGGGCGGTTTCATGGGCGCCGCGGCGAGTGATGTCGCCCGCATGTTTCTGAGTGCGGATGGACTGGCCTACGGCCTGGTTTTCTCGGCGGAAGCGATTCTTTTCCTGGTCGCGGCCGCGATCGCTGCGCGCTTGGCGCAGCAGCCGGCCGCTTCTTCCCGCATTGAGCGGCGATCCGTACCGACCCCGCTTGCTTCCCTGGAGAGACCCGCATGACGGAGATGGAAACGTTCGATGTCGTGGTGGTCGGCGGAGGTCCCTCCGGTGCGACAGCGGCGTACGAGCTGGCGGCGAATGGACGCTCGGTGCTGCTGCTGGATCGCGCCGGGCGGACCAAGCCCTGCGGCGGTGCCATCCCGCCGCGCCTGATCCGCGACTTCGAGATTCCGGATGAACTGCTGGTGGCGCGTGTGAATGCGGCGCGCATGGTGGCGCCTTCGGCACGCTGTGTGGACATTCCCATCGAGAATGGGTTTGTCGGGATGGTCGATCGCGATGCTTTCGATCCCTGGCTGCGGGAACGCGCGGTGGCGCGCGGCGCCGAGCTGCGCGCCGGGATGTTCAAGCAACTCACGCGCGACGAAGACGACACCGCCATCATCCATTACAGCTCGCGTGCGGAGACCAGGGACGAACCTCTGCACCAAGTTCGCGCCCGTGCGGTGGTTGGCGCCGACGGCGCCACCTCGGAGGTCGCGCGCCAGGCCATCCCCGGCGCCGACAAGATGAAGTACGTCTTCGCCTACCACGAGATCATCCGCTCGCCGAAAGAGGCGCACGCGAGCTTCGATGCCAGACGCTGCGACGTGGTCTACCGTGGCGCCCTGTCGCCGGACTTCTACTCCTGGGTTTTTCCGCACGGCGACACGACCAGCGTCGGCACCGGCAGCGCGCAAAAGGGGTTTTCGTTGCGCACTGCGGTGAGCAGCCTGCGCGAGTCGTCCGGTCTTCAAGGCGAAACCATCCGTCGCGAAGGCGCGCCCATCCCGATGAAACCGCTGGGCCGCTGGGACAACGGCAGGGACGTGGTGCTGGCCGGCGATGCCGCCGGCGTGGTCGCGCCGGCGTCAGGGGAGGGCATTTACTACGCGATGGTCGGCGGTCAACTCGCCGCCCAGGCGGTGCAGATCCTGCTCGAGACCGGAGACGTTCGCGCGCTCAAGCTGGCGCGCAAGCGCTTCATGAAATTGCACGGCAAGATCTTCTGGGTGCTGGGGATCATGCAGCGCTTCTGGTACACCAGCGAGACAAGGCGCGAACGCTTCGTCAGCATCTGCAAAGATCCCGATGTGCAGAAGCTGACCTTCGAGGCCTACATGAACAAGGAGCTGGTGCGGAAAAAGCCGATGGCGCACGTGCGCATCTTCTTCAAGGACTTGGCGCACCTGTTGGGGCTGGCGCCGGCGTGACACGAGACCGTTCCAGCATATGGAAACCGATTGCGTGCGCGCTGGCAGCGGCTGTCACCGTCAGCGTGCTGGGCGCCGCCGCCACCGATCTGAGCCCCTGGTACTACGCTCTGCAGAAGCCGTCCTGGCAGCCGCCGGACTGGCTGTTCGGGCCCGCCTGGACCACGATCTTCGCGCTGGCCGCCATCGCCGGCGTACTCGCGTGGAAGAACGCGCCGGATCGCGCGAGGCGCTGGCGCATGGTCCAGTTCTTTTCCGTCAATCTGGTGCTGAATGCGGTCTGGAGCCTGTTGTTCTTCCGCCTGCGCCGGCCGGATTTCGCACTGATCGAGGTCGCGGCCTTATGGCTTTCCATCGCTGCGCTCATGCTGGCGATGGGGTCCTACTCGCGAACTTCCAGCGTGCTTCTGTTGCCGTATCTCGCGTGGGTCAGTTTCGCCACGTTTCTGAACTTCACCATCGTGCGTCTCAACGCACCGTTCGCCGGTTCCTGAATGCTTCGGGAACCTCATCAGCCACCTCGACGAGGCAGCCACCATGTCCGATCAACCGAATTCCCCGAAATCGACGTTCTCCCGCCGAGCCCTTCTCAAGGCCGGCCTTGGCGCCATTGCGGTCAGCGTTGTCGGCACCGCCAGCGCGCAGAAGATGGCGCCCAATCTCGTCATGTATCAGGCGCAGCCCAAGGACGGGCATCAATGCGATCAGTGCGTGCAATGGGTTGCGCCGGATGGATGCAAGGTCGTGGAAGGCAAGATCAGCCCGAAGGGTTGGTGCGCGGCTTTTGCGCCCGCAGCGCCTTAGCCTGCAACGACTCGCACCAGAGACGCAGCCGTGAGCGAGATTTTTGCTTCGGGACGGGTGGTCGATCTGGTGCTGGCCTTGATCGCGTTCGAGGCATTGGCGCTTGCGGTCTATCACCGTCTTGCGGGTGGCGGCGTTCCGGCTTACGACCTTCTGGCAAACCTCGCATCGGGCATTTGCCTGCTGCTGGCCTTGCGTGCATCGCTGACCGGCCAGTCCTGGGTCTGGGTCGCAGCAGCCTTGTCGGCTTCGCTGTTCGGGCATCTGCTGGACCTGTCGCGACGCTGGAAGCCCCGCCCCAAGCCAGAATCCGCAACAGACGATTCTTGCAGAGACATGACCGACCAAGGGCTTACCGGGTATGCCGGAAAGAAATTATGATCGCGGAGGTCGCTGCCGAGGTTAGAGCGACCCAGTGCTGGCCCAAGCTGCAAGGCGCTTGATGCTTACGGCACGCGGCTCACCGACCTCTGCGATTTGCGAAGGAGCGACACGATGTCCAAGAGGACCGGCCCGCTGGCCGACCTCAGTGCTTTGTCCGGCCTCGCCCCTGAACTGGCGGAGATGCTCGTGTCCGTTGCCTGCGATATTGCGCTGGTGCTCGACGAAGGCGGCGTGATCAGGAGCGTGGCGCACGGGGGTAGTGAACCCGTCGCACCGGCCGCCGACGCATGGGTCGGCCGACGCTGGACCGATACCGTCACCGGCGATACGCGCCAGAAAGCTGAGGATTTTCTCGACGACCTTGCCAACACCGGCAAGTCGCGACTGCGGCATCTGAATCATTCATCCTCGGCCGGGCTCGATATCCCCATCGCCTACACCGCGGTGCGCCTGGGCGAGCAGGGCCCGACCCTGGCGGTGGGTCGCGACATGCGCGTGGTCACCGCCATGCAGCAGCGGCTGGTTCAGGCGCAGCAGGACATGGAGCGCGACTACTGGCAGCGCCGGCAGGCTGAAACGCGCTACCGGCTGCTGTTCCAGGTTGCCGCCGAGCCGGTCCTGATTCTCGACGCCTCGACGTTCGATGTGCTCGACGCCAACCGGGCGGCCGCGATTCTGTTCGGGCGCTCGGTGGAACAGCTCAGCGGAAAGTCGGTGATGGCCAGTCTGGATGCCGATGCGCACACCGCTCTGAAGGCAGTGCTCGATTCTGCACGCAACGCTGCGCGCGTCGTGGAAGGCGAGACGCGGCTTGCGCACGGGCTGGGCACGATCACCGTATCGGTCACGCCGTTTCAGACTGACGCTGCAAGCGTACTGCTGATGCGCGCAAGACCCGTGGGCTCGCCAGCGCCGGAGGCGGCCCATCCGGAGACGCACGCGGACGCCCTCTTCGCCGGCCTGGTCAAGCGTACGCCCGATGCGGTAGTGATTTCCGATGTGGACGGTCGTGTTGTCCTTGCCAACGCGGCGTTTCGCGAACTGGTGCAATTTCCGGTCGGTCAGTCGATCACCGGACGGACGCTCGCCGACTGGGTCGGAGACCAGGACACGACGGTGAAGGACATCCTGGCCCTGGTCCGGAGCGAAGGCTGCTTGCGCCTGCTGAGCACACGCCTGCGACGCGAGCCTGAACAAACCATCGACATCGAATTGTCAGCCGCCCTGATTACGGACCACGATGCGGTTGGATTCGTCATGCGTGCCTCGCATCACAACGATGCCCGAAACTCGAACCAGGACGGAAATCCGGACCGGGCGTTTCACTGACGCGAAGGCGGGCTCGTTCTCCGGACTCGTGCGTCCGGAGCCATGAAATCCTGCGGCGCCGACCGTGGGAAGGGGAGAAGGGAACGAAGTCATGAACGACACGCTCGTCAGTCCGGCCTTCGGCCAAGCCGACCTGACCAATTGCGAGCGTGAGCTGATCCATCTGGCCGGCTCGATCCAGCCGCATGGATTGCTGCTGGTGCTGGACGAGCCAGCGTTGACCGTTGCCAAGTGCAGCGCGAACGCCGGATTCTTTCTGGGTGTAACCGCTGATGGGCTTTGTAACCGGGGGCTTGCGCAACTCGGCGGAAATCTGGAGACCCGCGTTCGCGGTTTGATCGGGTCCGCTGATCTGAACGAACCCCAGCCGCTGCGCTGCCGCACGCGCGGACCTGAAGGCGAGCGCCGTTTCGAAGGCTCTGTTCACCGATGTCCCAGTGGCCTTGTCGTAGAGCTGGAACCGGTTGAATCGGCGATTGACGAGACCATTGCCTCGCTTGATTGCGGCCCGGACGAAATTCGTCAACGACTCGCTGCTGCGGTCGAGCGCTTCAGCACCGCGTCGAGCATTCCGGCGTTGTCCGATGCCGTCGTGCAGAGCCTGCGCGAGATGATTGGTTACGACCGGGTCATGGTCTACAAATTCGATCCGGATGGACACGGCGAGATCATCGCGGAAGCGCGCGAACCTTCGCTCGACTCCCTGCTGGGTCATCACTATCCGGCTACGGATATTCCGCAACGTGCGCGCGAGCTTTACCTGCGCAACCGCGTGCGTGTGCTGGTGGATGCCACCTACGAGCCGGTGCCGATTGCGCCCGACGGCGAGGCGCTCGACATGTCGCTGTGCTACCTGCGCAGCATGTCGCCGCTGCACACGCAGTACCTCAGGAACATGGGCGTCACGGCAACGCTGGTGGTCTCGCTCGTTCGCGAGGGCCGCTTGTGGGGACTGATCGCCTGTCATCACTACTCGCCGCGGCGCGTGCGCTACGCTGTGCGCGCCGCCTGCGGGTTGCTGGCCGAGGTGATTTCCACGCGCATCACCGCCATCGAGAATTATGCGCACGCACAGGGCGTGATTCTGGTGCGCTCGCTGGAGCAGCGCCTGATCGACGCGACCTCCACCGACGGCGACTGGCGCCGCGCGCTGTTCCGTAATCCGCGCACCTTGCTGCAACCGCTGGATGCCACCGGCGCGGCGCTGTTCTTCGAAGGCGATGTGCTGACGACGGGCGAAGTGCCTTCCACGCCCGAGCTGCGCGAACTGCTGGCGTGGGTGGACCAGCGCAAACGCGAGTCGATGTTCTCCTGCTCGTCCTGTCTGCGTGAAAACCCGGCGCTGGCCTCGATCAGTCCCACCGCCAGCGGCGTGCTCGCCATCGAGCTTTCATCCTCGCGCCCGGATTACCTGATGTGGTTCCGCCGCGAGCAGCTCAGCGAGGTCACCTGGGCCGGAGACCCGAGCAAGCCAGTCATCGACAACGATCCGCTCAATCTGTCGCCGCGCCGTTCGTTCGCCGCCTGGTCGCAGATCGTGCGCGGTACGGCCTCGCCCTGGTCCAACGCCGAGATCGCGCTGGCCCGCGCCATCGGCACGACGCTGATCGACATCATTCTCCAGATTCAGGCGGTGCGGCTGCTGATTGCCCAGCACCAGCTCAATCTGGTGCGGGTCACGGTGGAAAATTCGAAGGAGCCCGTCGTCATCGCCGATGCCACCGGCCGCATCCTGTTTACCAACGAGACGTTCTCGAAATTGCTGCGGGGCTCGACGCAGAAACTCCTCACGCTCGAAGACCTCGCAGCCTCGTTCACGGAGCCCCCGCACGCCCAGGCGATGCTGCGCACGCTGCGCGAGCAGCGTCTGCCCTGGCGAGGGGAACTGAGCCTTCACGCCAAGGGCTCGCAGCCGGTTCCGGTCGGTGTCCGTGCCGATCTGGTGTCCGGCTCGCAGGGCACCATCCTCGGCTTCATCGTGATCTTTACCGACCTGTCCGAGAGCAAGCGTGCGGACGCCGCGCGGCGGCACCTCGAAGACGCCCTTTATCAGGCAGGCAGGGCGGACGCGGGGGCCGAGGCAGATCCCTCCCTGCTGCCGGCCGCGGACGAAGTAATTGGCGCCATTCTCACCAACGCGCGCCTCGCTGCGCTGGATATCGCCGACGGTTCCGGCGGTGCCGCGGTGGCGCCGCTGATCGAAGAACTTGAAACCGCGACCCAGCGCGCGACGGCGATCTACGCGCAACTTCGCGCCTACGGTCGAAGCCGCGACTGAGGCTGCGACTGAAGCTGCGTATCCTGCGCCAGCTCGTCGAACAGGCGGGCGTGCATCCAGAACGCCCATTGCGCCTCGCCCACGATGCGGTCGGCCGTTTCCTTGTCGATGGTGATCGCATCGAGCCCCGCGCGAAATTGCTGGGCCAGCGCACGGGCTCCGGGCCCGCCGAATTGGTAGAAGCGCGAGCCGTCCTCGTCCGGCAGTTTCATCGACGCTCGCACGATGCCTTGCAGGATCTGACCTCCGCTGAGATCGCCGAGATAGCGCAGGTAGGCGTGGGCCAACAAAATCGCGGGATCGGACTTCGCGTGCTGCTCCAGTCGGCGCGAATACTCCTCGCTGGTTTCGGTGACCTGCACTGCACCAGACCAATCGGGACCGTGAAGCACGTCGAGATCGGCCGCGAGGGCCGCGCGGCGAAACAGGACCGGGTCGTGAATTGGCGCGATCAGAGGATGTTGCGCATGCCGGAGGAGCGCCGGTTCCAGCGCCGCGTAGATCACGTAGAGATTTCGCAGCAGGGCGCAGTACCCGGCCAGGCTCAGCTCGCCACGCAGCAGCGCCCGCATGATGCCGCTGCGCTCCGCCTGCGTGTGCAGAGCGCGCGTCTCGGTACGAAGTCGGTCGGCGAGGCTCACGGGCTGCGATTCTGTCACCGGCTGACCACCGGAAACGTCACGGCGATGAACCAGCCGAACACCACCGCATTGGCCAGCGCCGCCACCAGCGGATGCCCGGTGCGCCGGTTGACCGAGGCGCTGAAGAGTCCGTACACGCCGAACAACAGCAGGATGGCCGGCACGATGATGACCAGAAAAAACAGTTTCTCCAGGTTCAGCGCCACCGCGATCACCAGCGACAGCAGGAAGCAGAGCTTGGTCGTTGCGTAAGCGCCCCGTAGCGGTGCCAGGCGGCGCGTCAGCCATTCGTCCGCGATGAAGTACGGCAGCGTGCCCGCAATCAAGGCCAGCACCAGAGGCAATCGCCAGGTTCCGGGCATGAAAGCCGTCACGTAGGTATCGATGGGCAGGCCGATGGCGAACACGCTGTAAGCGGTAACCAGAATCGCGGCGATGCCGAACTTACATGGGTCCGCGGCCAGCGGTGGCAAGGGCTGCGAGCGGCGTTGCAGCAGCCACAAGCCGGTGGCCGTCAGCAGGCCGTACAGCGCAAAATGCAACGCGAGGTAATCACCCAGCAGGATGGGCAGGAAACCGGTCGGTACTTTCCAGAGCAGCAACGGCGTGATGAGCGCGGGCACCAACGCCACCGGCAGAAACCAGCGCCAGCCGGTGGCAGTAGCGGGTAGCGGATCGATCAGACGAGGAAGCCATTCGATCAGCGGCCGCGCCAGCGCGATCAGCCCCAGGAACAACAGACCCAGCCAGACGCCGCGCGCATCCAGGAAGCCGCCTCCGCTGCGGCCGAATGCCTGGTCCAGCCAGGACAGGGTTTCGCGCATGCTGTCGCGGCTGTAGAGCACGCCGATATGTTCGACGCCGCGTGCCAGGGCGAGACGGCGTGCGCTGCCGTCGGCGAAGCTGCCGTAAGTGACCTGTGCTTCGGCCTTGCCGCCCACCATCTTGTAGCCCTGCTCGATCATCATGGCGGGTTCGAGCGCGCCATCGACGATCAAGAGATTCGGCGGATGGAACGCCTCCGGATTCGGGAAGAACAGCGAGACTGCAACCGTGGCCTGTACCGCCGGATCGGCATGCGC
The DNA here is from genome assembly GCA_052387695.1 of Panacagrimonas sp. Taxonomy (GTDB): domain Bacteria; phylum Pseudomonadota; class Gammaproteobacteria; order Nevskiales; family Nevskiaceae; genus Panacagrimonas. The sequence continues at coordinate 18,190 of JBQTIX010000053.1, forward strand.
GTGCCGCACGACGATGTCGGCCGCCATCGAGTGACCGAGCACGGCAAGCCGGCCGTCGGAACCGGGAAGTCCCCGCGCGCGGCGAGTGACCTGATCCAGGGTTTCGAGCAGGTCGCGCTGCATGGCGTTGGCATCGGCCAGACCTCCGCTCAGTGGCACCGGGTTGCGACCGTGCCCGGGGAAATCGAAGCTGACCGCGACATAGCCGTTTCGCGCGAGCGTCGTCGCGAATGGCTGCATGAGCTGCTGCGAGCCGGCGAAGCCGTGCGCAACCACGATCACCGGCGCGGGCGCCGTGTCACGCATGCGGAACACGGTCACCGGCGTCGTGCCCCATTTTTCATGGACGACGAACAGCCCCTTGCTCAGGCCTTCGAGTTGCCACCAGGCCAGGACGATGACGGTGAGCGCTGCAATGGCAATCCCGCTCATCGCCCAGCGTCGGAAATCAGTTCGCATCGCTTTGCATTTGGTTTGTTAAGCTAGGTTGACACATCGGGCGCGGCAGCGGTGTTGGCTCGGGCCGGCAGCGCGAGCCGGATTCCGAAGCTTCAGGGGAGACGCTTCAACCATGGCGCAGCCTTTTCCGTTTTCCGCGATCGTCGGCCAGGAGGAGATGAAGCTTGCGCTGCTGGTCGCAGCCGTCGATTCCAGCATCGGCGGCGTGATGGTGTTCGGCGATCGTGGAACCGGCAAGTCCACCGCGGTGCGCGCGCTGGCGGCGCTCCTGCCGAAGATGAGCGCAGTCATTGGTTGCGCTTATGGCTGCGATCCCGATGCCCAGGCTAACTGGTGCCAGGATTGCCATTCCAAGGCCGCGCACAAGGCGCATCGGATACCCGTGCCGGTGGTCGATCTGCCGCTTGGGGCGACCGAGGACCGCGTCGTCGGCGCACTCGATCTCGAACGCGCGCTCTCCCAGGGCATCAAGGCCTTCGAGCCCGGTCTGCTGGCGCGCGCGCACCGCGGCTTTCTGTACGTGGATGAGGTCAATCTGCTGGAGGATCACCTGGTCGATCTGCTGATCGACGTCGCCGCCTCCGGCGAGAACCTGGTCGAGCGCGAGGGCCTGTCCGTGCGCCATCCCGCGCGCTTCGTGCTGATCGGCAGCGGCAACCCGGAGGAGGGCGAGCTGCGCCCGCAGTTGCTGGATCGTTTCGGTCTGTCGGTCGAGGTGAAGACGCCAACCGATCTGCCCTCGCGCGTCGCGGTGGTGCGCCGCCGTGACGACTTCGAGCGCGACCGCGCCGCTTTCATCGAGCGCTGGAAGAAGGAAGAGGACAAGGTGCGTCGCCGCATCGTCAAAGCGCGCGGACGTCTCGCGTCGGTGGTGGTTCCCGATGCCGCGCTCGAACGCGCAGCGCAGCTCTGCATGAGCCTGGGTACCGACGGCCTACGTGGCGAGCTGACCCTGATTCGTGCGGCAAGAGTGCTCGCCAGTCTCGACGGTGACACGACGGTCGATGATCGGCACCTGCGCCGTGTTGCGCCGCCCGCATTGCGTCATCGTCTGCGCCGCGACCCGCTCGACGATGCCGGCTCCACGGTGCGCGTCGAGCGCGCGCTCGTCGCCTTGTTCGGCGCGTAGCGCGTGAAAGCAGATCAGGACCGCGAACGCTGGGCCGATGCCGAGCAGGTCGCGGCCCTGATGGCCGTCGATCCGATCGGACTGGGAGGGGCGTGCATACGCGCCGGGCACGGGCTCGTGCGCGACCACTGGATGGCGCGGCTGCGAGATGTCCTGCCGGACAGCGAGCGCATCCGTCGCGTTCCCTTGCATATCTCCGAAGGCCGGTTACTGGGAGGGCTGGATCTCACAGCGACCCTGAGTGCGGGCCGCCCCGTCGTCCAGCGCGGGCTACTCGTGGAGGCCGATGGCGGTTTCGTGCTGCTGTCCATGGCCGAACGGGTTCCGGCAGCGACCATCGCGCACATCACGGCCGCGCTCGATACCGGCGAGATCGTGCTGGAGCGCGAGGGCCTCGCGCTGCGTGCCCCGACCCGCTTCGGTGTGATCGCGTTGGACGAGGGCATCGATGAAGACGAGCGACCGCGTGCCGGCTTGCTCGACCGGTTGGCGTTTCTGCTCGATCTGTCGGATCTGCGCGCTCCGCAAACGGAAGCCCGGCGCATCGGGCCGTCGTGCACCGCCAAAGCCAGGTTGCTGCTCGATCAGGTGCACGTCAGCGACGACGTCCGCGAGGCGATATGCGCGACCGCCATGAAACTGGGTGTCGCCTCGATCCGAGCGTCCATGCTGGCTCTGCGCGCCGCACGTGCGTTGGCCGCGCTTGACGGAAGCTTGGAGGTGAACCGGGACGACGCAGCGCTGGCCGCACGCCTGGTGCTCGCGGCGCGCGCCACCGTGTTGCCCGAAATGGAATCCCCCGAAGACGAATCGACCGAGCACCCGCCGGAACAGAATCCGCCGTCTCCCGATGCCGCCAACGCTCCGGATGATATGAACGAAAGCGAAGGTGAGACCGAGCGGACGGAAACAGAGATCCAGGAGCTGGTTCTGGCCGCCGCTCAAGCCGCCATTCCGCGTGGCCTGCTGGAAAGCCTCCGAATGGAAAAGGCCCAGCCTTTTCGCGTGCACTCCAACGGCCGCGCCGGTGCGCTTCGGCAGTCCTTGCTGAGAGGCCGGCCTGCCGGCGTGCGTCGTGGCGAGCCGCGTGCGGGCGTCCGCCTCAACCTGATCGAGACGCTGAGAGCGGCTGCGCCCTGGCAGTCGCTGCGTCGTGGGTTGGCGGGTGGCGCGAGGCGCATCGAGATTCGCAGCGAGGATTTCCATATCACGCGCCACAAGCAGCGCACGCAGACCACCACGATCTTCGTCGTCGATGCCTCCGGCTCTTCCGCGCTCAATCGACTGGCCGAGGCCAAGGGCGCGGTCGAGTTGCTGCTGGCCGATTGCTACGTTCGGCGCGACCAAGTCGCCGTGATCGCATTCCGTGGGTGCGGTGCGGAATTGCTGTTGCCGCCGACGCGCTCACTGGTCCGCGCCAAGCGCAGTCTCGCCGGCTTGCCGGGCGGCGGCGGCACGCCGCTGGCGGCCGGTATCGATGCAGGTCTTGCGCTCGCCGAGCAGCTTCGGCGCGTTGGGCAGACCCCGGCACTGGTAGTGCTCACGGACGGTCGCGCCAACGTGGCACGTGATGGCAGCGGCAATCGGGACCGGGCCGGGACGGACGCGCGAGCTGCAGCCAGACGGGTAAGGGCGGCGTCGATCACAAGTTTGTTCATCGACATCTCGCCGCGTGCACAAGCCCACGCCGAACAACTCGCGGCGGAAATGAGCGCCCGCTACTTGCCGCTGCCTTACGCCGACGCGGCGCGCCTCTCGGCGGCGGCCAGGAATCTGACGGCGTCCAGGAGGGATACGCAATGAACGAATCCGTGGTGGAAGTCGAATGCGACGGGGGCGTCGCCCAGGTCTGGCTCAATCGACCCGAGGTTCACAACGCTTTCGATGAACATCTGATCGCGCGCTTGAGCGAAACCCTGCTGCGTCTGGACGCAGACAGCGGCGTGCGGGTGGTGGTGCTGGGCGGCCGCGGCAAGAGCTTTTGCGCGGGGGCCGACCTGGGCTGGATGCGGCGCATGGCGCGTTTCACCGAGGAAGAGAATGTGCGCGACGCCAGTGCGCTGGCCGGCATGCTTTTCATCCTGTACGGCATGCGCAAACCGACGCTGGCGCGCGTGCACGGTGCCGCGCTGGCCGGCGGCACGGGTTTGGTTGCCGCCTGCGATATTGCGATGGCCACGCCCAACGCGACGTTTGGCATGACCGAGGTTCGCATCGGCCTGATTCCGGCCACGATCAGCCCCCACGTCATCCGGGCGATCGGCGCCCGTGCGGCACAAAGGTATTTCCTGACCGCAGAGCGCTTTGCCGCGGAAGAAGCCTGGCGACTTGGCCTGGTCCACGAAGTCTGTGCAGTTGAAACCCTGGATGCGCGAATCGAGGAACTGTGCAACGTGTTGATTGCGGGCGGTCCCGAGTCGATCGCCGCTTCGAAGCGGTTGATCGCCGATGTCGCGGAGAGGCCGATCAACGGTGAACTGATCGACGAAACGTCCCGACGCATCGCAAGAGCACGCTGCAGCTTGGAGGCCAGTCAGGGAATCGAGGCCTTTTTTGAAAAACGTCGAGCGCCCTGGAACTCCCGGCAGGAATGAAGGCAGCACACAGAGCACGCTAGCTCTTGCGTGCAAATCTTTTGCGCAACTCCGTCTTCACGATCTTGCCGTTGGAATTGCGCGGCATCACGTCGAGCAGGTGCAGATCACGCGGCAGCTTGTAGCGCGAGAGCCGTGGTTCCACGAACGCGAACAGTTGCTCGAAGCCGAGCGCTGCGCCCGGCTTGAGCGCCGCCACCACGAGCACGCTCTCGCCCCAGCGCTCGTCCGGTGCGCCGATCACCGCGACCTCGGCGATCGCCGGATGTTCGTACAGCAGGCTCTCGATCTCGGCGGGATAGATGTTCTCGCCGCCGCTGATGATCATGTCCTTGATGCGATTGCAGATGGTGTAGAAGCCGTCCTCGTCGAAGTAGGCGCCGTCGCCGCCGTGGAACCAGCCTTCGGCGTCGAGACTCCTGGCTGTTTCGTCCGGACGATTCCAGTAACCCCTTGCCGGGTGATCTATTTCTTTCCGACCAGCTCGAAGGAAATCGCGACCGCGTCCTCGACTGCGAGCAGTCCACCGAGCACCGAGAACGGCGCGACTCCAAAATCGCTCTGCTTGAGAACCAGCGTTCCGATGGCTTCGATCCGTTCGGCACTGCGCTGCGCGCGCAACATCACGAGCTGCGTGCGCGTGGTGTCCCTGAGCGTCACGGCGACCTCGGCAATCAGGATCGGCCAGTCGCCCGATATCGAAACCGATCTGAGAGTCACGAAAGGAAACTGCGTCGCGTCGAGGCCGCGTTTGCCCAGCATGTTGCGCAAGGTACCTTCGATATCGGACGCCGAGCGCTCGCCCGCAAACGCGCCGCCGGTCTCTGCACGCCAGGCCGGATCGTCCACAGTGAGTTCGTCAAGCCGTACGCGCAGATCGAAGCGGGCCTTGCTCACGCCGTCATTCGGCGCGTAGGCCTGACCCTCGAATTTAGGCGCTGCGAAAATGTGATTGTGTCCGGCCTTGGCAGCCGCTCCGCCGCGGAACGCGTAGATGCGCACCTTGGAGGCCGCGGGATCGAGCGTGTAAACGGTGCCCTCGCCGGACTGCGCGAGCGCCGCGTAGTCGGCAATGTCGTCAGCGTGCGGCTTGGTCGTGGCCAGTGGTGCAGTCTGCGGCGCGGGTGTCTGGCAGGCGGCGAGCATCACGCTCGCGAAAACCGAAAGGATTGGATGTCGCATATTCTCGATACGAGCAATCAGGGCGGATGCGCATGGTAGGCCCATGCGTGCTGAATCCGTGCGCATCGCTCGAGCGTAGACCTCACGACTTCCATCTTGCGGAAACGCCCATGTCCCGAATCGCCTTCTTCTCCCGCTCATCCCTGAAATTCGCCGTCCTTGCCTTCACGCTGACTCTCGCCGCACCCGCCTTCGCGGATCTGAAGGTCGGGGCCAAGGTGCCGGACTTCACGACGCAAGCCACGCTGGCCGGCAAGCCCTTCGAATTCGTGCTCGCCGATGCGCTGAAGAAAGGTCCGGTGGTTCTGTATTTCTATCCGGCGGCGTTCACATCCGGCTGCACCGTCGAGGCGCATCTGTTCGCGGAGGCCACCGAAGAATTCGCGGCACAGGGCGCGACCGTCATCGGCGTGTCGAAGGACGATATCGAAACCCTGAACAAATTCTCGGTCAGCGAGTGCCGCAACAAGTTTGCGGTCGCCTCCGACGTGGACTTCAAGATCGCCAAGTCCTTCGACGCCAAGGTACCGTTGCTGCCGTATGCGGACCGCACCTCGTTCGTGATACTTCCCGACTCGACAGTGGGCTATGTCTACTCCGCGCTGAAGCCGGACAAGCACGTCGCCAACACGCTGGCGGCGGTCAAGGAGTGGAAGGCGAAGCAGCCGTAACAGGTGCTTTGATCGGCGATCGAGTTCACCGTTCGGGGTGAATCCCTTTCGAAAGGTTCATTTGCGCGAGGGGGCTCGCTCCCGCTCCGACAAGGCGATTTCGGCGACCGCTCGCCGCCTGCACCCGATCCTCGATGATCACAGGCCGGACGCGCTGTCGTTCAATGTCTCCGGGTAGCCCGCGTATGTATGGACTCCTCCCCCACTGCAAGGATGAAGGGAGCTGAGGGAGGGGAGGAGACTGCGAGTATGTATCCGGCCTCTGGATGAGCGAGGTTGGATCGCTCGGGCCATGATGGGTATTCGCC
>JBQTIX010000054.1:0-12778 GCA_052387695.1 Panacagrimonas sp.
CAAGCTTGCAGGTCGGGGCAAAGCCCCTCCTACGTCCCTGCGCTCGAATGCTCGTAGCGATTCCAGAGCGGCGGCTGGCTCCACAAACAAATCCCCCGGCCGCACCAACGGCCGCTCGATATCCCCCCGATATCGCTCGAACCGATCTGCGATCTGCTGCCAGTCCGCCGCCAGCGCGGCCTCCAGATCAGCCAGGGCGAGCACGCAGGTTCCAGCCGGCAGGTAATCGAACAGGCTCGCCGTCTGCGCAAAGAACATCGGCAGCCAGGCCTCGATGCCGCCCGGCATGAACCCGCGGCTGACCTCTGCATAGATGCGCGAACGTGCCGGGTCACCGGGGAAATACTCGCGGTAGCGGCGCCGGAAGGTTTCGATGCCCTCCTTGTCCGTCGGAAACTCGCGCGCCGGCAGCAGGCGTACGGTCTTCACCTTCTCGGTCGAGCGCTGCGTATCCGGATCGAAGATGCGGATCGACTCGATCTCGTCGTCGAACAGGTCGATTCGATACGAGTCTGCCGATCCCATCGGGAACAGGTCGATCAGAGCGCCACGCACTGCAAACTCGCCCTGTGTCTGCACCTCGCCCACCGCGGCATAACCCGCCGCGACCAGGCGTTCGCGGAAGGCCATTGGATTCAGCCGATCCCCCACTTTCAACACGAGCGAGCGCGCGTCGAGAAACGTCCGCGGCGGCAGGCGCTGGATCAGAGCATCGGCCGTCACGAGCACGATGCCCGACTCCATCGACGGCAGCGCATGGAGCGCCGCCATCCGTTCCGACAGGATTTCCTGGTGGGGCGAGAACGGGTCGTAAGGCAATGTCTCCGTATCCGGCAGATGCATGACCGGAACATGACCCGAGGCGAAGAAACGCAGCGCTGCCTCGATGCGATACGCCTGCTGCTCGTTACCCGCGATCGCCAGCACCAGGCCATCCGCTTCCAGCGCAGCCTGGACCGCTGTCAGCGCGAGTGCAGCCTCGGGCTGGCCGCTCACGCGAACACCTTCGCGACCGGGTTGCGGCCCTCGCAAAACAGCATTGAACCCAGCCTGGAAAAAGACGTGGAGCGGGCGCAATGTCCGTGGGCCGTGCCGGGTACGAGGTCAATAACAGGCCGCGCGCGGCTTCCCGTGAATCCTGAAATCAAGATGAAGAACGCTCCGGCGCCAGCGGCACAAGTTCGGGATGGAAGCTCAAGCAAGCCGTCTGAGGTTCGGGGACGCAAGGGTAACGCAAGGCGCGGTGGCAGGCAGTACGTCCGCCCGCAGATGTGCAAGCTCAGCTCCCACGCCGCTGGCTTCACGCACGACGGTCCAGGGGTGCATCTTCGCGTCGCGGGCCTCGAACCGATGCGGGTTCGGCCGCGGCGAACGCGTTCTCCGGAACTACCAGCGACGACTGAACGTGAAGTAAAACCCGCCGGCATCCCAGCGCTCCGACGAGGCGCCGGTCAGTGGACTGTCGTAGCTGTCCTCCTCCGGTATCTGGTAGATGGCGGTGAAGCTCAGCAGCCAGTTCGCGTTCAGTTCGTGCGCGATGCCGCCGGCGATCGTGGATTCGGCGTTGATGGCGAAAGTCGGGGTGAGGTCATCGCGGGACGTGGGGTCGCGCGCATAGCTGTACCCGGCGCGCAATTCGGTGGTCGGCGACCACCGGTAGATCGAGCCGAACGAGAACAGCGTGTGGTCGCGCCAGTTCAAGGGCGCTTCAGGTGGAGAAAAGACTGCGGGTGCAGACGGGTCGTCCGGATTGGTAGCTCGCAGCCGCGTCGACTTCAGGACGGACGACCAGTCCACCCAGGTGGCCTCTGCGGTCACCGACCAGCGTGGGTTGACCCGGTACAGCACGCCCAGGCCCAAATCCTGAGCGAAGGCCAGGCCGGTCTGGCGCGCGTCGCGATAGCGGACGAAGCCGCCGCCGGAACCGGTGTTGTTGACCGTCACACTCCCGTTCTCCAAGCGGATCGGCGCCTTGCTCGTGTACGCCGCGCCGATCACCCAGTCCGGCGCGGGCCGGTATTGAACGCCCACTTTCACATTGGCGGACACGCCGCTGAGGCCGTCCACGCGATAACCGGAAAACTGTGGCGTCGAAGTTCGGGGGAAAACTTTCTGGCGCGAGCTGGAGTAGAGCACGCCCAGCGCAGCGCCCACGCTCCATCGGTCGTTGACCTGCCAGGCCAGTGCAGGCGCGATCTTGATCGAGCCTGCCAGGCCGGAGATTTCGTCATGCGTTTCGGAGAAAGGCGTGATGAAGTCCTTGTAGACCAAGCCGGCCCCGCCCTGCGCGAACGCGCCGGCGCCCACGACCAGGTTTGTACCGGTCAGACGCCGTGCGTAGCCACCGCCGGCCGCGACGCCGTACGTGTTGTCCGGCGCAGCGTCGTTACCGAGCGAATCGCGGTGCCGGTTGCCGGTGTAGGCATAGGGTTCGAGCAGCAGATCGAACGTCCGGGACTTGATCTGTGCCAGTCCCGCCGGGTTGGTGTTGATGGCGAAGGTGTCGCGTGCAACGGCGAGATCGGCACCGGCCAGCGCGGCCGATTCGGACCCGTAGCCGATGTCGTTCAGGCCGTTTCCAGCCAGGACCGTCCCCGTCGCGAACACCAGGCTCAGCCTCAGAAGAGTGCCAGCGGAGCGATTCATTCCGGGCTCCTGAGGCTGCGCCGGGTTCGCGTCGCGCCACGGCTTGCGAGGGTCTTGAGCAAGGCCTCTGTAGATGCCTTTGAGACGGGCGCGTTACACAGTGCAATCAGGCCATCCTCCAGGTTGCGGATGAGCAACTCCGTGTCGGCTGCGGGGCCTTTCTCGCCGGCGTCCAGAGCACGCGACTGATCCGCCAGGCCATTGAGAATCAGGCTTACCACGAACCGGATTCTCTGCTGCGCAACGGGCTCCGGGAGCTGCTGCGTCAAGCGGCGGCGCGCGCTGGCGAGTCGTTCAACGGAGCCCAGATCCAGCAGATCGACCTGCAATCCATTCAACACCGCGGCATAGGACGAAGATAGTTCCGCGGCGATGCGGATGTATTCGCGACCGCCATCAGCATCGAAAAGCTTCTCTGCCATCGGATACAGCATGGCGCGGACGACGCCCGCGACGCTGTCGTCGCCCCTGGCATCCAGTTCATCCAGCAACTGGTCGCGCCGCAGGATGATCGCGGGCTGGTGCTTGTCGAGAATCGCAATCAGCAATCCGCGCTTGTCACCGAAGTGGTAGTGGGTAGCGTTCTTGTTTTTCTGGCCGGCGGCAAGGTTGATGCACTGAAGCGAGACCCGTTCGATGCCGCGCTCGGAGAACAGTTGCTCGGCCGTCTTGATCAGGCGTGCACGCGTCGCCGCGCTCTGTGAAGTTAAGGCGAAATCCTTAGGAACAATCAGTTGTGCCATTCCCTATACCTGTAGGCCGAAACTTCTATACCGGCTTGGATAAGGTGTCTACCTTAACCTGTGCGCCCTACCCCGGGCGAGAGTCGTCCGCCCTCGGCCCGGTATTTTCTGAGGGCACTTGCGCAACCGCCGTGCTCGTGCGATGCCAAAGCTCGGCAGCGACACGTGCGCCGCCGAAAATTCATCGGGTGCAGCAGCGCACCATCGAGGTCAGGGCCATGGGGAGATCACCATGCGTGATCATCAGCGTGTGCAGGCGCGGCGGCGAGGACTCATCGAGTCGGCGAATGTCGCGGGAACCTTCGCTGAGGTCCTGGAATGAATCGCAGGCGCCGATTGCGATGCACCCGCTCGCCGATCAGGTACACGGACTCCGTAACTGCAGGTCGGGTCGTAACAATTCAGTCCGGCAATTCAAACGCGATCACCGCATCGCCCTGCCGATAACCCCAGATCTGGCTGCCGCCGGCCGCGACAGCGACGATGGGCTTGCCGTTCGATTCGTAAGCGATGGGTGGTGCGTTCACGCCCGCGCCACACTGGAACTGCCACAGGCGCTTGCCGTCGCCTGCATCGAATGCGGAAAAATTTCCGTCGCCTTCGCCGGTGAACACCACGCCGCTGGCGAGCGCGAGCACGCCGCCGATCAGGGGCTGCGGCGTTTTCGTTGTCCAGGCGAGCTTGCCCTTGTTCGTCAGGTCGATGGCGACGAGCACACCCCAGCGCGGTTCCTCGGAAGGCTCCACGGTGAAGTAGGGTTGTGCAGGCTTGTCGCCGACGGCAGGCAGTTCTTTCAGCGAGTACAAGGCCGGCATGTGCATGGCGGCGACGAAGGCGAGATTGCGCTTTCCATCGAGCGCGACAGGCGACCAGTTGGCGCCGCCGCCGACGCCGGGCGCGATGCGCACACCTGCTTTCGTCGCGTGCGCAAACAGGTTTTCCTGTGGCACAAAGGCTTCGGACTTCCACAGCAGGTTCCCGTCGCGTCGATCGTGCGCGTAGAACCAGCCGAGCTTGGAGGCATGACCCACCGCGGGCACGCGCTTGCCGTCTACCGTCGCATCGAACAGCACCGGCGCGGACGCGAGGTCATAGCCCCAGAGATCGTGCGGCACCTGTTGCCAGTGCCAGATGTACTTTCCGCTGCGCACGTCGATGGCGACGAGCGAAGAGGTATAGAGGTTGTCGCCGGGGCGGCCGGTGTCGTTCATCTGCGGGCTGGGGTTGCCGGTGCCGATGAACAGGTGCCCGGTCTCGGCGTCCACCGCGGAGATGTTCCAGACCGAGCCGCCGCCGAACTTCCAGGCGTCCTTTCGCTGTGGCGCGAGTTGGCGTTCGGCTTCCACGTCGCGATTGAGCGGGATGCCGTCCGGCGTCTGCTCGCGATACTCGCCTTCCCAGCCGCCGGCTTCGGGGCTTTTGACCGTATCGAAACGCCATTGCCGTGCGCCGGTTTTCACGTCGTAGGCGGCGAGAAATCCGATGCCGCCGTATTGCCCTGGCAGGCCGACCACCGCACCGAGCGGCGCGCCCGGCCGCGGCGAATCGAGATGCAGGCCGTAACCCACGCCGGTGATGCCGACGATCACGCGATCCTCGAACACCAGCGGCGCGGCCGCGATGCCGATGCCCGAACTTCCCGTGACCGCGGCCTTGCCCATCGCCGCGTTCGCCGATTCGGTCTGCGCCGGCTGGGGTGCGACTTCGATGTCCCACAGAACCTTGCCGGTCTTCGCATCGAGCGCGATCAGGCGCGCGTCAACGGTGCCGATGAAGACGCGGCCTTTATCGACCGCGACGCCTCGATTCGCCGGGCCGCAGCACAGCTTCTCGACGCGACGCTTGTGCTCGTAGCGCCATAGTTCGCGGCCGCTTGCGGCATCGAGCGCGGCCACGTGCGAGAACGGCAGCGACACGAACATCACGCCGTCCACCACGATGGGCGTGGCCTGGAAGGTGCCGACCACGCCGCTTTGCCAGATCCATTTCGGCACCAGGTCTTTCACCGTGGTCGGACTGATCGCGGTGATGGGCGACAGGCGCTGGTTGCCCTGATCGAGGCCGTGCAGTGGCCATTCGCTTGCCGCATTGGCGAGCAGTGGAAGCAAAACAGAGGCGACGGCAAGGACGGTCCGTTTCATGGATTCAAGAATTCGCTGTAGGTCGGCTCGAGGCCGGCTGTTTGCGGCCGGAGCCGACGGATCGGCGCGGTGTCGGGTCCGCCCGCGAACAGCGCGCGGGCTTGACCCGACCTGCATCCGATGTTCATGGCTTCACGCCCTTGAGCGTTTCAATCTCGATCTTCGGATACAGGTGCACCACCGAGCGCTCGAACTCCGGCCGGAACACGGCGAGCCGTGCGAACTCCGGCGGCACCTGAATCTGCATCGCCTCATTCTGGTCGAGGCCTTGCGCTGCGGCCTGTTCGAGCGCGTTACGCAGCCACAACAGGTAGGCGCGCGTTTGCGCGATGGCGGTCTTGTCTTTCACCACCGGGCCGTGTCCGGGCACGAGCACCGCAAAGTCCAGGCGCTCCAGTTGGTCGAGCGCAGACAGCCAATGTGCGAGGTCCGCGTTGGGCGTGGTCAGCGTGCGATTGAAGAACACCAGGTCGCCGCTGAACAGCGTGCGGGTTTTTTCGTCGTACACCGCGAGGTCGGCATCGGTGTGACCGTTCAGCGCGATCAGACGCAGGCGCCGGCTACCGATGCTGACTTCGCCGGCCTTGGCTTCGAGCTTCGGCGCGAGCGCTTCGGTGCCTTCCATCCAGCCGCCGACGAGGCGGTAGAGATTGGCGGCCAGATCGTCGCCGATGTTCGCAATCGCCAGCGCGGTCGAGGGCAGCGCGGCGATGGGATCGTTCGCGTACGCCTGATTGCCGAGAAAATGATCGGGGTGCGCGTGCGTGATGAATACCTGTGCGATGCCCTTGCCGGTCTGCTGCGTGACGGCTGCGCGCATCTGCTCGCCGTAGCGGCGCGAGGGGCCGGTGTCGATCACCACCGCGCCAGCGTCAGTGACGATGAAGCCGGTGTTGACGATGTTGCCGCCGTTGTCACGGGTGAAGTGTTCGGTGTTGCCTTCGAACAGATAGACGCCGTCTGCGATGGGCGTGGGTTTGAGCTGGTAGTCGAAAGGGGCGGTGAGCGCGGCCGACGAGAAACACAGAACGACCCAATTCACCACCGCCTGCATCAGGCCCTTCACGGCACAACCTGTGCGTCGATCCGATTGCCCTGAATATCGCGGCCGACGATGTGCACCGGTCCGCGGTTCCGCAGGTCCAGACTCAGCACCGGATTTTCCGACACCGGCTCGTAGGTCTTGATGTTCGCGAGTTCCGCGCCCTTGGCATCGAGCACTTGCAGCGTCTCGATGTGAAACACCGGGATACCGGCAGCGAGACCCGTATCCATCGGATGCATCACGCGCAACTTGAGCCGGCTGCGGTCCTCACCGCGCGGCCACAGGCCGCCGCTGACCTGGTTGAGCTGGTCGCGCCACAGGCCGCTGCCGGTGCCGGCGCTCGGCGCGGTGCAACCGCCACCGCTCGCGGTGAGCCAGGCGCCGCCTACGTGCCATACACCGTCCTTGGTGCGCGCCGCGGCACGCACCGGGGTGGACTGCTCGACCTTGAAACGGAACGCGATGAAGGGATCGGCCTGCGTGGGCTTGTAGCTGAGAATCAGCGGAATCGGATTGAGATCTGCGATCAGGCGCAGTTCCTCGACACCGCTCAGTCCTTCAATCCGAACTTCCACCGGAACGGAAAGCGGGTCTTCCGCGCTCGCCGGCATGTGGACCTTGACGCGATCATCGAACTCGACGGGGCCGCCATCGAGATGGCGTACGACCATCGCGTCCCAACTCGGTGAGCGCAACGGGTCTTCCGATTTCGCAGCCAGCGCGACCGCGGGCACGAGGAGCATGGCCGCCCACAGCACCGCGCGTTTCATTTACGGAGCTGCGGCCAAACTCGCCGCAGGCGCGGCATAGTCGATGCCGTGCGCCTTGAAGATCGCCGCGAGTTTTCCTTCGGCGCGCAATTCTTCGAGCCCCTTGGCCAGCGCATCGCGCAGCGAGGTGTCGTCGTTGCTCTTCACCGCCATGCCGATATCCCAACTGGTTCGGAACATCCCGACCAGTTCCTGTTGCTTGTAAACCAGGTTGGAAACATCGGCGGATTTCATGAGTCCCTGGAGTTCGCCACGTGGCGCCATCACCGCATCGACTTCGCCGGCTTTAAACGCCGCCACCGCTGCGCTCAGCGAGGCGTGACGCACGGCGGCGGTGCGCAGGCGACCGCTGAAGGCACCGCTCATGTAGTAGTCGCTGATGCTGTCGACTTCCACGCCAACCTTGTGCACCGACAGCGCGAGCGGTGACTCGAAAGCCTCAATCTTGTCGGGGTGATACACCACCGATACCGCTTCGTGAAAATATGCGCCGAAGAACGCGGCCTTATCCTCGCGGGCGGCGAACTGCGGATCGGCTGCAACGTGGAGCATCACGTCGGCCACTCCACCACCGAGAATCGCACCCTTCCAGATGTTGTTGCGCAGGTCGTCGCTCATGTTCTCGCCTGCGGTGAACAGGCGGGTCTTGGATTGCAGGCCGAGCTTTTCGGCGAGCGCGCGTCCGATATCAACATCCACTCCGGCCGGCCGGCCGTCCGGAGCCTTATAGGAGTAAGGAGGGAACGAATCGTAGACAGCCACTTCCAGCGAGCCGCGCGCCTTGACCAGGCTCAGAGGGTCCTCAATGGTTTGAGCCCATGACGGCGAGGCGCCGAAGCACAGCAGGGCCAATCCCGCGGCCGCACGGCGCAGCCGCGCAAAGTGCAGATCACTCATCCGTGTGCACGGTGTCCAGGAAGCTGCGGATGGCCCAGATCGCTTCTTCGCTGAAGGTCCCGGAGAAAGCCGGCATGTACGTCACGCCGTTGCGGATGGAGCCGTTGCGCACGCGCATGGCGTAATACTCGTCGCCTTCCTTGCCCACCGGGAGAAAACGCAGATCCGGCGCGATGCCACCCGACACCGCGCCCAGCCCGTGGCAGCGCGCACAGTTCTGGTTGTAGGCCGAAGACCCGATTTCCGCCGCGTGCTTGTCGCCACGGTACGGGTTCTCGCTGAGCGGGCCTTCGAGTTTCTTGAGCTTGGTGACATCGACCGCCTGCGGCGTGACGTCGCCATGGGAGTACGTGAGCGGGGTGACACAAAGAGTGGCGATGCCAACGAGGAGAAAGAGCTTTTTCATGTTGTCGCTTGAGAGGGAAAAAATGAGGGGGCAGGATGCCCCCTCACACCTTAACGCTGGCCTGGATTTTAATTTGCGGCAACTGCCGGGCTGGCGGACTTGTGCAGCTTGAACACCCACATCGAACCGCCCTGGCTGATGTCCTTGACCTTCTTGGCCACGTCACCACCCCAGAGCGGAACGGCGCCGCCCCAGCCGGAGGCCACGGCGATGTACTGCTCGCCGTCCATCTCCCAGGTGGCGGGCTGGCCGACCACACCGGAACCGGTCTGGAATTTCCACAGTTCCTTGCCGGTCTTGGCGTCAAAGGCCTTGAAGAAACCTTCGGGCGTGCCGGTAAACACGAGGTTGCCGCCGGTGGTCATGACCCCACCCCACATCGGCGCGCCGTTCCTGTACTCCCAGACGATCTTGCCGGTGGCGGGGTCCATCGCACGCAGGGCACCGATGTAGTCCTCGTTCAACGGCTTGATATTGAAGCCGGCACCCAGGTAAGCCGCACCCTTCTTGTAGGTGATGGGCTCGTTCCAGATGTCCATGCCCCATTCGTTGGCCGGCACGTAGAACAGGCCGGTGTCGGCACTGTAGGCCATCGGCATCCAGTTCTTGCCGCCAAGGAAGGACGGTGCCGAGAACACCGAGGTTCCCTTCTCCGCCTGCGCGGGATCGCCGGCGCGGTTGGCGGTCTCGATAGGACGGCCGGTCTTCAGGTCAACACCCGAGGCCCAGGTCTGCTTGTTGACGAAGGGCGAGGCGCCGATCAGCTTGCCGTTGGTGCGATCGATCACGTAGAAAAACCCGTTGCGATCGGCCTTGGCGCCGGCCTTCTTGCCGTCCTTCATGTCGAAGGTGATGAACTCGTTCACCCCGTCGAAATCCCAGTGGTCGTGCGGCGTGCCCTGGTAGCTCCACTTGATCAGGCCGCTGTCCGCATCGATGGCGACGGTCGAGGTGGAATAGAGGTTATCGCCCGGCCGCAGATGCGCGTTCCACGGCGCCGGGTTGCCGGTGCCGCAATACAGCAGGTTGGTGTCGTCCGCGTAGGTGCAACCCAGCCAGGTCGCGGCGCCGCCGTACTTCCACATGTCGCCAGGCCAGCTCGCGTTGAGCTTGCCGCTGATGCCGTTTTCCTTGCCGTCCTTGTAGCCCATGTGGCCTTCGACGGTGGGACGCGTCCACACCAGCTTGCCGGTCTTGGCGTCGCGCGCATCGACCTTGCCGACAATGCCGAATTCGCCACCGGACACGCCGGTGATGACCTTGCCCTTCACGATCAGCGGCGCGGCCGTGTACGAGTAACCGGCCTTGTAGTCGCCGAGTTCCTCATTCCAGACCACTTTTCCGGTTTCGGCGTTGAGTGCCACCAGGCGCGCGTCGAGCGTGCCGAAGATCACCAGGTTGTCGTACAGCGCGGCGCCACGATTGACCACGTCGCAGCACGGCATGATGCCGTCCGGCAGGCGGTGCTCATAGGACCACAGACGCTTGCCGGTACGCGCATCGAGTGCCCAGATGCGCGAATAGGAACCGGTGATATACATTTTGCCGTCGTGAACCAGCGGCTGGGTTTCCTGGCCGCGCTGCTTCTCGCCGCCGAAGGAGAACGACCACGCCGGCACCAGGTCGCCGATGTTCTCGCTGTTCACGCTCTTGAGCGGGCTGAAGCGCTGGCCGCTATTGCCCAGGCCCACGGTCAGCACGTCACCGGTGCTGGTGGCATCGCCGGAAATCATGGCGTCGGTGACGCCGCCTGCAAACGCGCTCCCGGAGGCGATTGCGATGAACGCGCCTGCCAGCCGGATTTTCTCCTGGAATCTCGATGTGCCCATTTTTATGAATCCTCCAAAACCGTTTATGGATGCCGCCCAACTTTCGCCGGCGGGTGCCGCTTGGTAGCGCGCGGCCGTAAGCACGTTCGGTGCCACGACCGGACAGTCTCGAACTGCCCCTTGCGCCCGATCGATGGTATGTCCGCAGAGTTGTTTCGGGTATAGGGATGAGCACACTCTGTCCCCGGATGGGAACAGTGAGTGGCTCAGGTGTGGCGGGAACCGCCCTGCTTGCACGCACAAAAAAAAGGCCGGGCGGAGCCCGGCCACAGTACCTCAGGAGAACGGACGTGATCAGAAGGACAGGAAGGCGCCGACGTTGAAGTTGCTGCTGTCGTTCTTGTTGCCGTTGTGGGCTTCTGCTTCCACGTCACTGAATTCGGCTAGCAGGGTCAGATTGGGCGTCAGCGAGTGGTACGCACCGACGGTGTACTTGCTGTTCTTCTCGACCAAAGTCGAAGCTGAGGAGGGACCGTCGCCGTCGGCCAGGTCGAGGTTGCTTTCGCCATAGTTGACACCGAACTTGGTGTCACCTGCCTTGAAGGTCGCCTGGGCCAGAAAGCCGTCCGAATCACGCTCGTCGCCCGTGGCATCGGCCGGCAGCAGGAGCAGGGCGGTGGTGCCGATACCCTTGCCGTCGTAGTACCACGCCAGAACTTCGAACGGACCCGCGGTGAACTTGCCGCCGACATCGAAGGCCTCCGTATCGAAGTCCGTGTCCGGCGGTGCTCCCGTGGGGCCAGGAGGATCGATGGTCGAGTCCGACGTGTTGTTTTCCTGGAACAGGAACGAAGCGGACAGATACAGCCCGCCGACCGTAAACGCCGCCTTGCCGTGGAATCCAGGGCTCGCATCCGCTCCGGCAGCGGTCGCGCCGATCGGCTCGATCGGATCGAAGATGCCAAAGGTCAGCTTGAGGCCGCCGAAATCCGGAGTGGTGTAATTCATCTGCGACAGCGTGTCGGTGTAGATGTAACCCAGTCCGATCGACCCGAGCGTGGTGTTCGCGGGCCCGGCTCCGGCGGCTCCGCCGGCAACGCCGACACCGGGGATGGTCATATCGTTAATGATCGCGTCGAACCCGAACAGGCCGAAATTGCGCCCGAACGTGAAGGTGCCGATGTCCTTGTTGCCGAAGGTCAGGAAGACCTGACGGACATCGAGACCGGTGGTGCCCAGGCCGGTGTTGGTTCCAGGGCCGTCGGCACCTTGCTGAAGATTGGGACTGCCGCCGTCATTGGTGCTGACACCGGGGTAGAGGCCCAGGTTGGCCGAAAGGTCGTATCCCTTTTGCGTGGTCGAAGCGCCGAATACGAATGCAGCGGGCAACAGTCCGTTGCTCACCGAGGACACGCCGTCTTCGGCATCGTTATCCACGCCGACATTGCAGGCCAGTCCGCCGGCCACGACCTCTGCGGTGTCATCGCACTGCGTGTTGATGTAATGAACATTGACGTTGCCGTTAAAGCTGAACTTCCAGTCCCCGGCCTGAATCTCCAGGGCCTGTGCCGCGGGTGCGGCGAGGAATGCGCTGACAGCCAGCAGTGAAGCCGGGTACTTTCGATTTACTTTCATGGTGACTCCCGAAGTAGGTATGCGGAAGCGATGCACTTTTTTGCGCACCGCGCCTGCCACCCCGCTCTCTCCATTGCGTCGCACTGCGGGGTGGACAGCCGCTCGATGGCAAGCGATGTGCCAGCGTCGAAAGCCTTGATCAGGCTTGCTTTTCGGGTGCTTGCTGCATCGCGGGAGCTACAGACTGTCCCGTCTTCCTGGGGCCTGCGTTGCAGCGATGTCACACATCGGTGACGGGCCTGTAACAGTGGATGGGCGTGTGCCTGCCCCGGTATTGCCGCACCCGTCCACACGATTCACGGGCGCAAAAAAAACCGCTCGCTGGCCAAGGACAGGAGCGGTTTGAAGATGTTCGAAATTGCCGAGCTGGCTTTTAGCTGGGTTATGTCGGCTTAAGGCCGCAGCTACAGGTTGTTTGGCTTCGCCAGAGAGTGATTGAATGTCACTCTCTGGCAGCCAGACACGGAGCCGACGTGCCGCCCGCCGAACCTGTCGGTTCCGCCCGAGAAAAGCGCTCGGGCTTGAACCGACCTACAAACGGTCAATCGGCGCTAGCTCAGATTGCTGCGCCGAGCGAGACGCAGACTGACTTGGTTTCGAGGTAATTCTTCAGCACTAAATGCCCAATTACCCGCCCCATGCCGAATTCCTGTTACCCCCCGACGGCATTCAGGCCTAGAAAAATTTGGAAGCTGTAAACCACAACCTTCCGGCCATGACTCCGTT
>JBQTIX010000055.1:0-10799 GCA_052387695.1 Panacagrimonas sp.
GGGGGGCCCCGGGGGCGGGGGGGGGGGGGGCCCCGCCCCCCCCCCCGGCCCCGGCGCTGGGGGGGGGGCCCCCCCCCCCCGCGACAGACACTCGAAAATTGTAGGTCGGTTCAAGCAGACGAGCCGTTTCCGACCGGCGCATGTCGGGTCCGCCCGCATAAAGCCGCGGGCTTGACCCGACCTACACCCGACCTACACCCGACCTACACTCGACCGATGAATTCGGACCTGCGCAGAGCGCCCCGAAGCCCGGCTTGATTGGAGAAGTACCCATGCTCACGTCTATCCCCGTCCGCAAGCAAGCTAGCCCGCGACACCCTTCCAGCCGTTTGCTACCGGTCGGATTCCCCAGAAATCCATTCGCCGAAGCGCTGAAACGGGATCGACGCGCGCACATCACGGGCTCCGCCCTGCTCGCCGCGACGGCGCTGCTGTGGTTGTGTCCGCAGCAGCGCGCTGCGGCCGAGGCCGTTCCGTTTTTAGCGCAGACCGTCAACCAATTGCCCGTGGTCGGCGCCAAGTCCGTGCACGCCGCCGATCTGGATGGCGATGGCGACCTGGACCTGATTTCAGCGTCCAACGTGGACGACCGGATCCGATGGTTTCGCAATCTGGGCGGTCTCCAGTTGGTGGAGCAGAACGCCATCTCGATCGATGCCAACGGCGCCAGCTCGGTCTTCGCCGCGGACATCGACGGCGACGGCGATCTCGACGTGGTGACGGCGTCCACGGATAACGACACGGTCGCCTGGTACGAAAACGAGTTGAGCGACGGCCTGAGCATCAATACCCGGAGAATCATCGCCAACGACCTCGACGGCGCCTATTCGGTGCACGCCGCGGACATCAACGGCGATGGCCACGTGGACGTGCTCGCCGCTGGCCAGGGCGCTACCGCCGGGGTGCGGGTGTACCGGAACGACGGCGCGGCCGAGCCTGCGTTCACGACAAGTTCCCTGCCTTCGTCATCGGCAGGCGCCTCCTCGGTGCACACGGCCGACCTCGACGACGACGGCGACCTGGACGTGCTCGTCGCCCAGTTCGCCAACGATTCCATCACCGCGTTCGTCAATGACGGCAATCCGGTTCCTGTGTTCACGTCGGTGCTGATCTCCAATCAGGCCGACGGGGCGCGCTCGGTATACGCCGGGGACATCGACGGCGACGGCAGAATCGACGTGGTGTCCGCCTCGCGTGACGACAACAAGATCGCCTGGTACCGCAACAACGGACTCTTGAGCTTCTCGGAGACCGAGATTTCCACCGACGCGCGCAGCGCGCGTTCTGTTTTCGTCGCCGACGTCAACGGCGACGGCACCATGGACGTGCTCTCGGCGTCGCTGTCGGACGACAAGATCGCCTGGTACGAATTCGACGGCGGCTTCACATTTGAGACCCACATCATCGCCACGGATGCCGACGGCGCCTCCTCGGTGTTTGCCGGGGACATGGACGGCGACGGCGATGCCGACGTGCTGTCGGCCTCGCAGTTCGACAACACGATCGCGCTGTACGAGAACCGCGCGACGCATCGCTCGGCGACGTTCGCGGTGGATCCGGTCACCCAGGGGGGCAGCATCGTCGCCGCCGACGCCGGGGCGTTGTTCACGGCCGACATCCGCGGTCGAGGCCGCGCGGAGATACTGGTCCCCTATCGCAACGGTGAGTTCTACTATTACGAGAACGATTTCAGATTCCCCAATTTGTACACCCGGCGCCTGATCGCCAACGCCAGCCAGCCCCTCTCCACCCACGCCGCGGACCTGGACGGCGATGGCGATCAGGACGTGATCCTGGGAACGTTCAACAACGACGGCATCCAGTGGTACCGGAACGCGCCCAATCCCGGCGGATTCGGCGGCCCCGTCTTCACCCGATTCGCCATTGACGACGGCGTGTTCGCCCCGAACGCGCTGGCCACGGCGGACCTCGACGGCGACGGCGATATCGACGTGATCGGCGCCAACAGCGACACGGTCGATACCGTGACCTGGTACGAGAACGACGGCGGGGAAATGCCGTCCTTCACACCCAACCTTATCGACGGGTCCATCGGTGCACCCTACTCGGTCCAGGCCATCGACATGGAAGGCGACGGCGACATCGACGTGGTGGCGGCGTCCAAGTACGACGATCAAATCCACTGGTACGAGAACAACGGCGCCGCGGACCCGGTGTTCACCGAGCGCGTCGTCTCGAACGTGGCGACCAGCGTCAGGTCGGTGTTCGCCATCGATCTGGACCGCGATGGCGATATGGATGTGCTGTCGGCGTCCGGCAATCCCTTTTCGTTCAGGAGCGCGCGCCCCGCCATCGCCGCGTCTGCCGAGGGTCAATTCGTCACGCCCCTGGGCCGCAAATCCCGCGGCGGCGCGACAGCGCAAGGTGCCGCGAAAACCGCGGCGGCGGGCGGGAAGGACCGCACCGTCGGCCGCCCCGTACTCAACGTCTCGGAGGACGGCAACGAGATCGTCTGGTACGAGAACGACGGTCAGCAGATCTTCACCGAGCGCCTCATTTCGAACAATGTGTCGGACCCACTCTCGGTGAAGGCCGGGGACCTGGACGGCGATGGCGACCTTGACGTGGTGTCGGCCTCGTATGCCAACCAGGAGATCGCCTGGTATGAGAACAACGGCGCCGTCGACCCCGTCTTCTCGCAACGTATCCTGAAGACCGACATGGCGGGGGCATTCGCGGTGGACCTGGCGGACCTGGACCGTGACGGCGACCTGGACGTGGTGGCGGCGGGGGACGGCGAGGCGGAGCTGTTCCAGTTCACCAACAACGGCGGGCAGTTCCGCTTCCAGGAATTCAATATTGCGCCGCAGACCGTCGCTTCCGGCCAGGAAGACGTGCCGGTGATGGCCATCCAGGTCGAGCATCTCGGCGAGCCCGGCGACAACGACATCCGGGTGCAGTCGCTCGATCTGAAGTTTAGGGAAGGGATCGGGCAGGTCACGATCGACACCGCCCCGGCCAACGCCCTGATCGACAACCTGGTGGTGTACCGGGACGATGGCGACCAGGAATTCAACCCCGCCGTCGATGCTCCGATCCTGGTCATCGACCAACTGGACTTTCTCCTTGAGGACGGAGGCTTCGACTCCGGCGTGCAGAGGGTCGTCCTGAACAGCAACGACGGCAGCGCGCAAATCTCGGTGGACGATGAATTCGCCACCTTCTTCATCGGCGTCGATATCGCCCCCGACGCAAACCTGCAGATGCCCAGCCAGTTCACCATCGCCCACCTGCGCGACGTCAGCGTCGTGGTGGACGCGATCACCTCGGGTTCGCTGCGGGCAGCGGTTTTCGCGGGAGACCCGTTTACCGAGGTCCTCATCGCCCCCGGGCCCGGCGCCAACGACGGCTCGCCCGTGCCGTTTACCTTCACGGACGTCTCGAACGTGAGGCCCGGCTCCGTACAGACCTCGGCGCCGATCACGGTTCTGGGCATCAACATTCCCGTGCGCATCGCGGTGAATGGCGGCAGCTATTCCATCGGCTGCACCGGCAGCTTCAACACGCGCCCGAGCACCGTGACGGTCAACCAGACCGTGTGCGTGCGCCACACGGCGGCCGCGTCGTTCGACAGCAGCGTCACCACCACGCTCACCATCGGCGACGAGTCGGACGGCTTTTCGAGCACCACCGACATTGCCGACACGACGCCCGAACCGTTCCTGTTCGCGCCTGCCGTCGGCGTGGTGCGGGGCAGCGAACAGACGTCCAACGAGATCACCGTGGCCGGTATCAACACGAGCGTGCCCCTCTCGGTGACGGGTGGCATGTATTCCGTCAACGGGCTGGGTTTCACCAGCCAGCCGGGCATGGTGGTCAACAACGACCGGGTCCGGGTACGGCACACCGCCTCCGTAGACCCTTCGGAACCGGTGACCACCACGCTGCGCATTTCCACGGTTACGGGCAGCTTCACCAGCACCACCGCAAGCGGCGATACCGATCCGATTCCGTTCGACTTCCGCGACTTCACCGGGGTCAGCCGCAACACCGTGCAGACCTCGGCCGCGGTGCCGATCGCCGGCATCGAGGGCCGCGTCGCGGTATCGGTGACGGGCGGTTCGTTCTCGATCAACGGCGGCGGTTTCCGCAGCACCCCCACCACCCTGCGCAGCGGCGATCAAGTGCGCCTGCGGCATACCTCGTCACCGGATTTCAGCACTGACGTCAGCACCGTGCTGACCGTCGGCAGTGGCATGGGCACGTTCACCAGCCGCACCCTGGTGGCGGATACCCGGCCGAACGCGTTCAACTTCATCAATGTCACCGACGTCGATCCGGAAAGCCTGCAAACCTCCAACGAGATCACCGTCAGCGGCATCAACACCGCTGCACCGATCAGCGTGATGGGCGGCAAGTACTCGAAGAACACGCCCAACGGCCCGACCCCGTTCACCGAGGTGGCCGGTACCGTGGTCAACGGCGATGTCGTGCGCGTGCAGCACTCGGCCGCCAACCGGCTCGGCATCACCACCACCACGACGCTCAACATCGGCGGCATCACCGACACGTTCAGCAGCACGACGCGCCCGCCGGACATCACGCCGGACGCATTCAGCTTCACCAACGTCACCGGCGTTGCGCCCGGCAGCACCCAGACCTCCAACACCCTCACCCTCAGGGGCACCCAGGCGCCGAGCCCGATCAGCGTCAGCGCCGGCAGCAGCTATTCGATTGGCTGCACCGGCATCTTCACCACCGCCGCCAGCATGATTTCACCCGACGCAACGGTGTGCGTGCGACATACCGCCTCCACACAGGCCGGTGCCACGGTGACGACCACGCTGACCATCGGCGGCGTGCCGGGCACGTTCCGCAGCACGACGCTGGTGGCGGACACGACGCCGAATGCGTTCAGTTTCACCGATGTCACCGGCGTCACCACGGGTAGCGTGCAGACCTCCAACATCATCACGCTCGGCGGCACCAACGCCTCCAGCCCGATCAGCGTGACGGGTGGCACCTATTCGATCGGCTGTACCGCGAATTTCACGGGTATCGCAGCCTTCGTCATGCCGGGCGCCACGGTGTGCGTCCGCCACACCGCGTCGACCGTTGCGCTGACGACGGTCACCACCACGCTCAGCATCGGCGGCGTGTCGGACGCCTTCAGCAGCACCACGCGCGGGACCGCGCCGGTCACGCCGCAGGTCAGCTTCGCCACGGCCAGCATGAGCGTGCAGGAGAACGTCGGCACCGCCCTGGTCCGGGTGCAACTCTCGGCCCCGGCCGAGCAGTCCGTCACGGTGCCGATGAGCTTCGCGGGCACGGCCACGCGCGGCGCCTCGACCACGCCCAACGGCGACTATCAGCCGGTGACGACCAGCGCAGTGATCCCCGCCGGGCAGCGCATGGTGGATTTCCAGATCCGGATCGTCAACGACACGCGTCGTGAAGGCGCCGAAACCATCCGCCTCACCCTGGGAACGCCGACCAACGCGACCCTGGGCAGCGTGCGCGTGCACACGCTGACGATCCAGGCTAACGATTGAACCTGCAAACGGCATTATGCTTTTTCTAGGTTGAACACGCGGGTGGATTCGCTTCGCTCACCGCCCCACGCCGCACCGACCGGTAGGGTGGATAAGCGAAGCGCATCCACCCTCATGGGCCAAAAGCCCGTCGCGAACGCCCTACAGCGGCAAGCAAAAATTGATGACCGGCCCGGCGAACCCCTTGAGCTGCAACGGCGCCTGCTCCATCAGACCGGCGGCGCCCGCGAGCTCCACCGTACGTGCGTCGATCAGCACCTCGTTGTGATCCGCCTGTTCGCACAGACGCGAGGCCAGGTTCACCGCCGGCCCCACCGCGGTGTACTCCCAGCGCGAGGCGGAACCGATGATCCCCACCGTGACCACGCCGCTGGCGACACCCAGGCCAATCCCGAGCGGGTGCGCCTCGGTGCTCCAGCGGCGCGTGACCTCGCCCGCCGCGGTGCGGATGCGTCGCGCCATCTCGATCCCGCAACGTCCGTGATATTCCACCGGCAGCGGCGCGCCCACCAGGATCAGGATTCCGTCGCCGGCATAATCCTTCACCGTCCCGCTGAACTCCGCCACGATCTTTCCGACCGCGTCGTAATACTCGCGCAGGGTCTTGATCACGCTTGACGAGGGATGCGCCTGCGCAAACGCCGTGAAGCCGCGCAGATCGCTGCACACCACGGTGATCTCCATCGAGCGGTGCTGCACGGCGTGCTTGAGACCGCGCTCGCGCACCAGCTTCTCGACCTGGGGCGACAGGAATCGCGCCAGGAACTGGCCGCGCTGGCCCTGCACGACGAGGTACTGCATCGCGCCGATCAGGAACACCATCTGCCCGATCACCATCAGCAGGGCGCCGACTTTCGCCGGCAGGATCAGGCCCACCACGATCAGCGGAAAGCCGATCACCGCGCCGATGATGCGGATGCGTTCCGATCGGTCTGGCTTGGCCAGCAACAACAGGATCGTGCCCACCGCACCGGTGAAGATCGCCACCAGGACCGGCGCGGCAAAAATCCAGAAGCCAGGCCGCGTGAGGGCATAGACGTTGTTGACCGCGCCGAGAAATTCGTCGCGCCGCATTTCCGGCGCGTAGATACCCGCAACGGCGAGCACCACAGCGGCCAACTGGCCGATCCGCACCAGAACGTCGCTGACCCCCGCGTGCAGATGCGCCACATCGATGGTACGGCGCACGCGCCGCACCCATTCGAGCGAAGCGATCAGCCCCAGCGCATCCGCGGCGGCCAGCCAGCGACCTGAAAACGGCACCGCCCCCTCTTCCCCGCCCAGCGGCAGGCTCAGCCCGGTGGAAACGCCGAACGCGATGAACGCCAGCGCCAGCGCCCGGCTCGTGGGCGCGCGGAAATCCGCGCTGATGAACGCGATGCCGATGCCCAGGCTGACCATCGCCACAAGCTGGCTGGGCAGCCATTCGACCGGGAAGTCGAAGCTCATGCCGAGGCGGCAAACAACGCGACGGGTTCGGAGAATCCCTTCACCCGAAGGGGCTCGCGGGCTTCCAGCGTGTCGGCCGGCGCCAGCGCCCGTGTGCGCGCGTCGATCAGGATTTCCCCGTCCTGTGCCTGCTCGCACAGACGCGACGCCAGGTTCACGGCCACGCCCACCGCGGTGTATTCCAGCGCCGCGGACCCGATCACCCCCACCGTCACCGTCCCGCTCGCCACGCCAACCCCGATGCCCAGCCGGATGCCGCTCTCGCTCCAGTGCCGGCTCAGGTCCCGGCACACGGCGCGGATGCGCCGTGCCAGCTCGATGCCGCGTCGCGCGTGATCGGCCATCGGCAAGGGCGCACCGACGAGAATGAGAATGCCGTCTCCCGCGTAGTCCTTGATGGTGGCGCCGAACTCGCCGACCACCGCGCCCACGGCGTCGTAATACTCGCGCAGCACCTGCAACACCTCGCGCGACGGCGCCGCGGCCGCGAAGGGCGTGAACCCGCGCAGGTCGGAACACACCACCGTGATTTCGAGCTGATTTTCCTGCATCGCCTGCTTGAGCCCTCGCTCGCTCACCAGCCGCGCCACGTCGGGCGACAGGAAGCGCGCCATGAACTGTCCGCGCTGGCCCTGTTCCATGTAGTAGTTGACCGAGCCGATCAACAGGATGATCTCGCCCAGCACGCCGCTGACGGCGGCCAGTTCCACCGGCAGCACGAAACCGGCGATGAAGAACGGCAGGGCAAACGCCATCGCCAGCACCCGGATTTTTTCAGCGCGATCGGGCTTGCGGTTGAGCAGCAGGAGAATCCCGACGAAACCGGCCAGCGCCGCCAGGTCGATCGGCAGCGCGAACAACCAGAACCGCCAGTCGAGCCAGACCTCCGGACGGACGCCCGAGCGCATGAAGTACTCCACGCGCCACTCGGGGGCGGCGATCGCAAAAACACTGTAGAGCACCGCAATCACCTGCCCGACGCGCAGGATGCGATCCCCCGTTCGGGTATTCATTCCCGGCGCTGCCGGCAGGGTTCGACGCACGCGCAGCAGCCACTCCAGCATCGCCACCAGCGCGAACGATTCCGGGATGGCCAGCCAGCCGGACCAGACGGGCACCTGATCGGAGCGATCGATCAGGGAGACGTTGAGGAAGATCGCCACACCGGTCGAGGCCAGCGAGAGAGAAAACGCCTGCGACGTTCGCGAACGGGCATCCGCACTCAGAAACGCCAGCGCCATGCCGAGTGCGATCAGCGACACCAGCGTGTGCAGGGAGATGTCGAACATGCGGGCGCCACGTGCCGGGACAGCCGGATTATGGTGCGTAAGGGAAGGTCTGCACAGGTCTGTCGCGGCCCTTCGGCGGGCTCAGGAGGCCCGCTTTCTCGTAGGTCGGTTCAAGCCGAAGGCGGAACCGACGCTGCGCGCCCTCGACGACGACCGGCGCATGTCGGCTCCGGCCACGAAAAGCCGTGGCCTTGAGCCGACCTACACCCGACATACCCCTGAATTCAGACCTGGGCAGAGAATCCTAAGCGGCTTGCTGTGTGACCGCCGGGATCGCCGGTTTTTTATGGACCGCCGTTAAACTCGAACGCAGGCCCAAGCTTTCCAGGGGGAAGCGCACATGAATTATTTCGTCACTGGCGGCACCGGCTTCATCGGCAAGTTCCTGCTGGAACGCCTGCTCGCACGCGAAGACGCCCAGATCCACGTGCTGGTGCGCGAGGCGTCGATCGACCGGTTCACGGTCACCGCCGAGCGCTACGGCGAGGCGGCCGGACGCATCCACGTCCTGGCCGGCGACATCACCACGCCGGGGCTGGTCTCGCCGGAAGATTTTGCCAGGCTCAAGGGCCGGGTCGATCACGTCTTCCACCTCGCCGCCGTGTACGACATGAACATGGACGACGCCACCGCCGACCGGGTCAACAACGAGGGCACGCGCAACGTCGTGGCCTTCGCCAATGCGCTTGGCGCACCGGCGATCCTGCATCACGCGTCCAGTGTCGCGGTCGCCGGCGGGGATTTCGCCGGCAAGTTCACCGAGGACATGTTCGACCAGGGACAGAGCGTCCATCACCCGTACTACCGCACCAAGTTCCAGAGCGAGGCCATCGTCCGCGGCGAGGCGCGGATTCCGTTCCGCATCTATCGTCCCGGCGTGGTCGTCGGCCACTCGAAGACCGGCGAGATGGACAAGATCGACGGCCCCTACTACTTCGCCAAGACCATCCAGCGGCTCAGCCATCGGGTGCCGAAGTGGCTGCCCCTGCTCGGCATCGAGGGCGGCAAGGTGGCAATCGCGCCGGTGGATTACGTGGCGGGTGCGATGGATGCCATCGCGCACCTGTCCGGTCTCGACGGCAAGTGTTTCCATCTCATGCAGTCCAACAGCCCCTCGGTCGGCGATCTGTTGCAGGCCTTTCTGGAAGCCGCGCACGGGCCCGAGTTCCGCTCGCGCGTGAACGTTCCCAGACTGTCGCCGACCATGAAGAAGCTGTCGCAGCGTCTGCAACGCGCGGTGCCGGAGCGCACCCGGAAGAGCATCGCCAACAGCATCGGCGTGCCCCTGTCCGTGCTCGGCTATGCCTTCAACCAGGCCGTGTTCGACGACCGCCAGGCGCGGGCCGCGCTCAAGGACAGCGGCATCCGCTGCCCGGATTTCCGCGATTACGCCGACAAGCTCTGGCAGTACTGGCAACTGTTCCTGGACTTGTCGATGAAGATCACGCCACGCGAGATCCAGAAACTCTCCGGCAAGATCGTGCTGGTCACCGGCGCCTCCTCCGGCATCGGCTTCTACAGCGCCAAGAAACTCGCCGCGGCCGGCGCCAAGGTGATCCTCGTGGCACGCACCCGGGACAAGCTGGACGAAGCCCAGACCATCATCGCCAAGGCCGGCGGCGAGGCCCACGTCTATCCCTGCGATCTGGCGGACATGAAGGACATCGACCGCATGGCCGCCGAGGTGCTGCGCGACTTCGACCACGTGGACGTGCTGATCAACAACGCCGGTCGCTCGATCCGCCGCGCGGTGATGGAATCCAGCACGCGCTTCCACGACTTCGAGCGCACCATGCAGCTCAACTACTTCGGCGCCGTGCGCCTGATCACCGCGCTGCTGCCCGGCATGGCCAGGCGCAAGAGCGGGCAGATCATCAACGTCAGTTCCATCGGCGTGCTCGCGAACGCCGCGCGCTTCTCGGCGTACGTCGCGAGCAAGGCCGCGCTGGACGCCTTCACCCGCTGCCTGTCCGCCGAAGTGCGCGCGTACAACATCCACACCACGGCGATCTACATGCCCCTGGTGCGCACGCCGATGATCGCGCCCACGAAAATCTATGACTACGTGCCCACCTGGAGCCCGGAAGACGCGGCCAACACCGTGGTCAAGGCGATCGTGGAAAAACCCAAGTCCGTCGCCACCACCCTGGGCACCGCGGCGTCGATCTCCTACGCGCTGTGGCCGAAGATGAACGACTACATTCTGTCCAAGGGCTTCCAGCTCTTCCCCTCCTCGTCCGCGGCCCGTGGCCGCAAGGAAGGCCAGAAGCCGAGCATCGAACAGATGGTGTTTGCCAACGTGTTCAAGGGCGAGCACTGGTAGGGCCGCGCGCGTGGTGGATGCGCTTCGCTGATTCACCCAGGTTTTCTTGAACGAGCAACCGTCACCATAGGTGGGTAGTGCATCAGTTTGAATTCCGGAACCCCGTTCGGCCCGAGTAGCGCCGCGAAGCGTCGCGTATCGAGGGCACGCCCGGCACCTCGATACGCAGCATTGCTGCGCAATGGCGCTACTCGGTGCGAACGGATTTCAAACTGATGCACTACC
>JBQTIX010000056.1:0-16167 GCA_052387695.1 Panacagrimonas sp.
GGCAACAGCTCAATGCCCTTGCGCGCCAGTCCCACCACCAGACCGTAAATCAGCAAGACGTGAAACCCAACGACAAAACCAAAACCAATCAGCCGGTTCCGGGGGTCGTGGTGCTGGGCAAAGTTCATGGCGATTCGTTGAGGCGGTGAATAAACCGTTAGCTGAAAAAAAACGAGGAGTCGCTGGTGTCCCGGTTTTGTGTCACGACGGAGACTGGCGCGGGACCCAGAGTTTACGACTGTCTCACAGGCTATACAAACAATTGTTTGTTTTCAACCCTGCGCTACCCGGCTGCACGCCGCCGGGTTACTGCCTCTGAGGGAAGCTCGCCAGGCCGTTCCTTCATTGGAACGGCCCGACTATCGATGGCGATCGAATTCCGGAGCGGGCTGCGGCTCAGGGCACTGCGTTGGCGAAAGGATCGCTCGGGGCGGCTTCGGCAGGTGCCGCTGCGTCCGCCGCCGGCGGAACAAGTTCGGTGGCAGGGTCTCCAGAGACGGTTTCGGAAGGATCGGCCACGACCGCGGCTTCGCCTGCGGTCTTCTCCACGACGGTCGGCCCGCCGACCGCGACGCCCTTGGTGACCTTCAATTCAACCCGGCGATTGAGCTCGCGTCCTTCGTCGGTCTCGTTGTCGGCCACCGGCTGGGCCTCGCCCATGCCCACCGTGGTCATGCGAGCGTCTGCAATGTCTTTCGAGACCAGGTAGGTCTTGACGGAGGCGGCTCGTTTGTCGGACAAGCTCTGGTTGTATTCGTCCGAACCCTTGGCGTCGGTGTGGCCGCTCAATTCCACCTCGATCTCGGGATACGCGGTGAGTTCTTCGCCGACGTTGTCGAGAATGGTCTTGGCATTGACCGTCAGTCGCGCCTTGTCGAACTCGAAGTTGACGCCGCGCAGCACGATGATGTCGCCGGTGCCACAGCCCTTGAGGGAGATGCGCTCGCCTGGCGCCGGGGTCTTGCAGGGATCTACCTCGTCCGTGTCGTCAGCCGCGGTGCAACCCTTGTCGGCCGGAAAATCGACCAGACCATCACCATCATTGTCCTTGCCGTCCGAGCAGACCGGTGGATCGGTTTCGTCCGCGTCGTCGGCCGAAGAGCAACCGGGGTCGCCGGGGAAGTCGATGAGGCCATCGCCGTCATTGTCCTGGGTATCGGCGCAGATCGCCGCAGGCGGAACAATGGCGACCGGTGGAGGAGGTGGCGGCGGAGGCGCCAGCTTGCGGAACGGCAATTGCAAGCCCACGTTCACCAGGATGTCCTTGAACTCGCCGGGGGCCGCGATGTCGGCGATGAAATCCGACTCGCGTTCGAGGAAGCGATCCGAATAGCGGTACAGGACCTCGGCGCGAATCCCGTACTGGTAATTGCCCCAGAGGAAAGGGAACAGATAGCCGATGCCACCCTGCGCATTGACGGTGTTGAAGTCGTCACCGCCGGCGATGGCGTTCGGGACGCGTTCGATCGGGTACTTCGCGTAGCGCGTGGAACCGATGCCGGCGAGAACATAGAAATAGTCGAACGGGTACAACAGGACATTCGCGCCGAAATTCTGCAGGTCGATGCCTTTTTCCGACTGATAGCCGAAGCCCGCCTCCAGACCATAGCCCCCGTTGCGGTAGCCCAGCATGACCTGACCGCCGACCGCACTATCGAGGACGGGGTCGCTCTCCGAGCTGCGGTACTGCGCCATCAAGGCCGCGTAGGAGCCGTCGATCAGCGGCAAAGCGGTCTGGTCCACCACGTTGCGAGCCCCCGAGTCACCCTCTTCTCCCGCGGGCGCGGCCGCGCCACCGCTCTCGTATTGAGCCAACGCCGAACCGGTCGCCATACCACCGGCCACAACGATACAAACGCCCACCCCAAGTATTTTTTTCACAAGCGATCCCCTTCTATTGACGCAAGCCTGGACACAGGCGTGGCGCCTGCGTCGGATGCGGGTCTTCAATGGTCCGAACGAATCAGCGCGTCGTCAGAACGTGTATTGGAACTTCAGGCCGATGATCCTCTGGGGCCCCAGAGTCGCCAGCATGCCGGGGTCGAGAATCAGGGTGCCGCCGGTATAGAACGTATCGCCGATGTTCTCGGCCGACAGCGTCGTGCGCAGGTTATGCCGCTCCCACAAATAGCTGATCTTGGCTCCGCCGACCATGTAGTCCGGCTGTTCGTAACGCGGATCCTCGGACGCCACGTAGAAGAAGCCGCTGTTGTAGTAGAGGTTGCCATTGACTTCGAGCGGACCGCCGGGGATCTGCCAGGTGTTGGTCAGCGCCAGCGAGCCGGAGAACTTCGGTGTGCGGGTGATGCGATTGCCGGTGTAGTCGAATCCACCGTCGATGAACAGGCCCGTATCCGGGTCCTGGCCGTCGGCGTTCTCGTACTTGGTGTAGATCGAATCGATGATCGCGCCATTGAGGTTCAGAACCAGGGCGTCGAACACGCTGGGCAGGATGAAGGTCGTGATGTCGAAATCGATGCCCTTGGACTCGGCGTCGCCCGCCACGTCGAGCGATAGCGCACCACCGTTGAGCAGGGAGATGAACTGCGTTTGCAGGTTCTTCAGCTCGTAGAAAAACACGCCGGTGGTGTAGCGCATGGCGCCGTCGAACAGACTGCCCTTCAGACCCACTTCGTAGGCCGTGATGGTTTCCTTGGGCACGAAGGCGGGCCGGAAGTAGAACGCGAACGCATTGTACGAATGTGCTTTGATCGCTTCCTGGTAGGTGAGATACAGCAAGGTGTCGTCGTCCGCTCCGAAGGGCTTGAAATCCAGAGTGATCTTGGGGGTGAAGCCCTTGGTGACGGCAGTGAACGGCAAAGTCTCGTTGCTCAGGGCGGGGTTGCGTGCGTCGCGGGCGACCTTCCAGTCGAACACCTCAAATTGATCCGGCTGGCCGGGAATCAGGCTCGGAATACGCACGTCCGTCTGCGACTGGAGCACGCCACGACGTTCATTCTGATACCGCCCGCCGAGGGTCAACGCGAGCCATTCGGTCAAATCCATCGTGACCTGAAGGTAGGCCGACCGGGATTCGCTGCGCAGCAGACCGATGTTGGACAGTGCGTACAGCGGCGTGTCCTCGTTGACGCCGGCGCCGCCGATCAGCGGGAAATTCCGCAGCAGCGAACCGTCGGCTTCAAACACGTCGATGCCGCGTTGCAGAGTGTCTAAAAGACCGGCGGGAAGGAACGGCAGCGACGCTGCGAGATCGTCGGGATTGACGCCGCCCACGGTCAATTCCACCGGGTCGAAACCCTGCGTGTTGCGGAAGTAGAACGCACCCGTGCTCCACTTCAGCCAGTCCGATCCCCAGGACGTGTCGTTGGAAGTGAAGTTGAGTTCGGCCTCGTCAATTTTGGCGTAGTGCTTGTGCACGATGAACGAGGCGATTGCCGACTCGGCGCCGTCGTAGTCGTAGTTGTAGGGGTTGCTGTGCACCTGGTGGCTGTAGATCAGCTTGGTGTCGAACCAGTCGTGGTAGTAGATCGGGTTGACGATGGCGACGGTCGACCCCAGGTGGCCGTAGAGCGGCAGACCGGGATTGACGTTGCGGTGCTGCTCGTCGCCGCCGTCGACGCCCTGAAGAAGCCTGCCAAAGGGCGTGGGCCGGATGTTGGCGGCGAGCGTCGCCGTACCCTCGCGCTTGCTGCCCTGCAGGGTGCTGCGCAGCTCGAAGCTGTCGGTGGGCTGCCACCGGAACTTGACCCGTCCGCTGAACGTCTTCTTGGCCGGCACCGGCTGCCCGCCGACGGTGCTGTCGTCGTCCCACTGCTGCTTGTCGTATTCGAAGAAGGACGACACGTTCATCGCAAAGGTATCCGTCAGCGGCACGTTGGCGAAGATCGTGGTCTTGTTCAGACCGATCGCATCGTCCTGGCCGTGACGGCTGGCGTAGTTGCCGGTGAAGTTGTCGATGGTGATGCTGCGATCCTCGAAGTCCGGCTCCTTGGTGATGACGTTGATCGCGCCCGCGATCGCGTTGCGGCCGAACAGAGTGCCCTGAGGTCCCTTGAGCACTTCCACCCGCTCGACGCCGCCTAGATCCTGAATCAGCGAGGGCGTGAACGAGTAATAGACGCCATCGACATAGCTCGCGACGCTGGGGTCGGAGGTCAGCCAGGCTTCGGAGCCGATACCACGCAGGAACACGCTGGCGAAGTCGCCCGCCTGGACGCCGAAGTCCAGACTCGGTGTGGCCTTCATCAAATCCTGCGTGGAATTGATGCCGCGCGCATCGAGCGCCGCGGCGCTGAACGCCTGCACCGCAATGGGCACGTCCGAGAGATTTTCTTCGCGCTTCTGCGCGGTGACGATGATTTCCTCGAACACGCGCGAGCGCGGCGCACTGTCGGATGTCTCCGCTTGAGGCGCGGCAACGGCCGCTCCTGGCTCGGCGAATTCTTCGGCGACTGCCGTCACCGGCTCCGGCTCAAGCGCAGCGGGAACCCCCTCCTCCTGGGCAAACGCGGAGTGCATCAACGCCAGTTCGACCGCCACAATCCACGCCAGCTTGCTGAAGCTCTGTGTCTTGTTCATACGACTCTCCCTCTCACCTATGTGAAGACTCGCGGCCTTGAGCCATGAGCGTGTTTGAATATCGATCTGCCAGCCGGTCGCGACGAGAAATCCGTCAACCCGAGACCATCCAATCAAAACTGGTATGGTTGCCTACCATCCTGATGGGGACTATATTCAGTCTGGAAATTCGAGCTATCAGAATCGGCTGAGATCGATGATGAAATCGGCCACCGCGGGGGAGGGGATGGGGAAAGCAGTCAGTTTGCGGTCCGCCGAAGCGATGGAGTCGGCATTCCGTTCGTCTCCGGAAGTCGTGCAGGAAACCGCTCCTTCGGGGGGTGTCGGGATCTACGGCTGGAGCACGCAGCCGATGGATGGTTTCGAGCTGGCGGCATCCGATGACCTCGTCATTGCCCTGCACCTGGGGGGCTCACGCTGCGTCCGGGCGATCACCGACCAGGGCCTGAGCCGGGCCCGTTCCGCTCCCGGCTTGCTGACCTTGCTCCGCCCGGGCAGAACGGCCTCGTTTCGCACCGAAGGCAAGATCAGCCTGGTGACCCTGCACGTTCCAAAAGCGGCCATCGGTATCGTGCAGGCCGAGGATCTCGACGCGCTGGCCCAACCCGCCATTTCACGCTTCGCGTTCCGTGACGACTTCGCAGCCGCGAGCATGGAGGCCCTGCTGCGTGCGGCTCGACGGGGCGAGATGCTTCGCCCGGACTACGTTCCGAAAATGGCCGAGCTTCTGCTCTGTCATCTGAACCAGTGGAGCATGAAATCGGAGCCCGGTCTGCTCCATCAGGCGGTGGCCGCGAAAAGGCTGGGATGCACCTCGCTGGGCGAGCTGCTGAGCTACGTGGACCGCGGCCTGGACGGCAAACTCAGCGTCGACGAACTATCGCGCTTTACCGGCCTGAGTCGCGCGGCCTTCACCTCCGCTTTCAAGACCTTCGTCGGGCTCTCGCCCCATCAATACCTGAGCGCGCGGCGTGTCGCTCTGGCCAAAAAAATGCTGCGCGAAACCGATCTGGATGTGGGCTATATCGCGCAGGAACTCGGCTTTTCCAGCCAGTCGCACTTCACCTGCGTCTTCCGCAATCTCTCCGGATGCACGCCGGCGCGATTTCGCCTCGCGAGTTGAGCAGACTTACGGCGTGACCGGCGTTTGCAGGTAGATGCCGAGAATCGCGGCGGTCGCCACCAGCACCCAGCCCTCGAAGACCAGCCGCGCCGGCAGCGGCGCGTGGCGCAGTTCCATGAAGTGCAGAAGCACCAGGCGCACCTTGAAAGCAGCGATCACGAAGATCGACACGGTCGCGAACTTCGCGTCGAACGCATCCTTGGACAGCCCCCATGTGGTCACGATGGTGGCGAACATCAAGGCCAACCAGACCAGGGTCGAAGTCCTGCGCAACAGTTCCATGAGCTAGCGCATCAGGTACAGCAGAGGGAACAGCACGATCCACAGCAGATCGACCATGTGCCAGTAGGTCGCGCCGCATTCCAGCACCACCATGCGCGAACTGCCGAAAGCCTGCGCACGCGCCATCCTGCAGAAGACGAAGAGCATGATCGAGCCGGCCGTGACGTGCAGCAGGTGAAAACCCGTGAGCACGTAGTAGTACATGTAAAAATCGTTACTCACCGGCGAGATGCCGGCGTGCAGCTTGCCGCCGTACTCGATGGCCTTGGATACACCGAAGGCCAGACCGCAGATGAAGGCGGCGCCCAGCCAGCGTGGAATCTCGGCAAGACGATCACGCTTGGCGGCCTGCACCGCCAGCACCACGAACCAGGAACTGGTCAGCAGGATCAGCGTATTGATGCCGCCGAAGTGGGGATTCAGCGTGTGTCGCGAGGCCTCGAACAGCTCGGGATGCTCCATCCGCCCAAGCATAAACGACACAAACAGCACAGCGAAAAAAAACATGTCTGCGCCGACGAAAACCCAGACGCCTTCCACTCCGGGAAGGCGCTGGTTTTCCTTGGTGCCGGTTGTGGCAGCCTCCACCGAGCTTTAGCGGGTCGCCGGCATCGCGGACGATCCGCGCACTCCCGCTTCCGCGGCCAGCTTGGCACCATCTTCTATCTCGATGCGGTTCACCGCCTTGATGATGAAGATCGACATCGACACGATCCAGATATACCAGGTGGGGAACGCGATCCAGAAGTTGAACATGCCGTGGAACGCGAACGGACCGTCCATGAAGAACGGGATCAGGCTCACCGGGAAGAACGAGGCGACGGTGACGAAACCCCACCAGCTCACCCAGGCCGGCACCAGCTTCTTCTCGCGCTTGTCGCGCAGGAACACCACCGCGGCCGCGATGATCTGCCAGCTCGTCACCATGTAGGCGATGTCGATGATCATCCAGCCCAGGAAGTACATGGACTTGATCATGTCCGGCGCCAGCACGTCCACCTGCATGGCGGCGGTGAGCCAGATGCCGCAGGCGACGACGATGGGGCAGTAGGTGATGGTGGCGCCCATCAGTTCGAGGTTGGAGAGCATGCCTTCCTGTCCTTCGATGCGGCGCATCACGCGGGACACCGCGGCGCCGAAGGTCATGTAGCAGGAGCCCAGGACCATGCACACGGACATGCCGATCATGATCTGCGTCTGCAAATCCTTGTAGTGCTGCCACATGTCCTGTGCGGACGTGCTGGCGGCCATCGGCGGGAAGTTGTCCGCCAGCAGACCCCACATGCAGAAGAAGCCGGTGAAGAAGACCGGGCCGGTCCAGGCCAGGACTTTCCACATGGTGTAGTCAGTGGGAAGGGGTTCGACTTTCATGTTCAGGGGCCTCCTCGGTTGCCAACGGTGACGACGTTTCGCGGAATATCTTTGCAGCTTTAGTATCGAGAGTCCGCTGGGTACGTCTACCAATTTCGGATATGCGTTTTGTCAAAATCACCCACGCCTGGACTGCTTCTTGACGCCTTCGGTGAGTAGCTTGGGCGCCACGTCCAAGTGGAAGCCGGGATAGGGCTTGGACTTGTCATGCGCAGTCGGCGGGTTCCAGCACAGGCGCATATTGGGCGCGCCGCCGTCGACGCGGATGCAGGAGCCGGTGATGAACGAGGCCACCGGCGACAGCAGGTACACGATGGCGCCGGACATCTCTGCCACGTTGCCGTAGCGCTGCATCGGAATGGTGGGCGGGAATTTCAGAATCTCCTCCTGTGCATCGGGCTCGTAGGTGTCGAAGCCGCTGCTGGCGATGCCACCGGGCGCCACGCAGTTCACCCGCACCCCCGCCGGCGCCCATTCCGAGGCCGCGCTTTCGGTCAGCGTCCACATGCCGCCGCGGGCGGCGCCGGAGTGAGCATAATTGGGCCAGCCGTTCCAGATGTCGGCGATGATGTTGACGATGCTGCCGCCGTTGTTCTCCATCCAGCGGTTGTAGACCTCGCGCATCACCACGAAGCCCGAGGTGAGATTCAGGCGCACCACCGATTCGAAGCCGCGGGTGCTGATCTTGTTCAGCGGCTGGCGATACTGCCCACCCGCGTTGTTGACCAGTCCATCGATGCGCCCGTGCGTGGCGAGGACCGACTCGATCATGGCGACGACCTGCGCCTCTTCGCGGATATCGCAGGGATGCACGCTCAGCTTGCCTCCCTCTGCCTCGACCTCGGTCTTCACCGTGGCGAGCTTGTCGGCGTCGCGCCCGACGATCGCCACCGTCGCTCCCAGCGACGTCAGTTCGTGCGCCGTGCAGCGACCGATGCCGCTGCCGCCACCGGTGACGACGATGACCTGGCCGGCGAACAGCCCGGGACGATAGACCGACTGGTAAGGCATCCTTGCTCCCCGATCCCGAAATATTATTGGTACGGTACCATATTAGTCGCCGTCTCGCCCCCCGCAAGGAGAACCCGATGAAGTCCACACTCAGCCCCAATCGCCCCATCCCGATTCTCGATCCGCTCAACGACGGGCGGCATGCTCTCAAGGAGGGCCCGCTGGAACGCGAGTCCGTGCCCTACATCATCGTCCTGCCGGACGAGGGCCTGGCGGCCTTCTGCTATACCTGGGTCAACAAGGACAGCAAGGCAGGATCGGCCTTCGTGGTGTTCGGGCCCGGCGCAGGCGATCAGCCGATTGCGGAGGCGGTGGACGGCATCGAGATTCCGTCCACGATGAATTTCGACGATTGGCGCGTGGGCGCGGTGCACCTGCGTCACGATCTCAAGCTCCGGACCGCGGACATCAGTCTGAACAGCGCGCGCGCCGGCATCGAGGCACGATTCGAAGCCGCGCATCCCGCATACGCCTACGGCTTCCATCCCGACGGTTGTCCCGACTGGGCGGCGACCAATCGCACCGAGCAGGCCGGAACAGTGAGTGGCCACATCCGCGTGGGTGACCGCAAAGTTGCCTTCAACACCACCGGCGCGCGCGACCACAGCTGGGGTACGCGCGACTGGCAGGCCCCGCAGCACTGGAAGTGGCTGCACGCGCAGGCGGGTCCGGAGTGTTGCGTGCACTTCTGGCAGATCCAGGCGCGCGGACGTACCGATCTACGCGGCTACGTGTTCCGCGACGGGCGCATGGCGGAAGTCGACGGCGTCGAGATCGATTTCGACAAGGACGCGCAGTATCGTCAGACGCGCATTGACGCCGTTGTGCACGACACCGCGGGGCGCACGACACGCGTGACCGGCAATTTCTTCGCGGTCTATCCGATGATCCCGGGGCCGCACACCACGCTCAACGAGGGCGCCCTGCGCTGCGAGATCGACGGCAAGGCCGGCGTGGGCTGGTCAGAATTCATGTGGCCAACGGCTTATCTCGATTACCTGCGCGCACAAGCGGGATGAACGACGGGCGCTGCCCGCACCTGCCCGGGGTGCGGCGGCGCTTCCGCTTCGTTCCTCAGGCGACAGGCGCGGTCTGAGTGGATGCGTCGTCGCCGAGCGCCTTGCGGCGCAACCACCACATGGCCGCCAGCAGCAGCACGACCAGCGCCGCCAGAATGGCGATCTGGCCGTGACTCGGATGATGCAGGATCGAGCGCAATTGATGTCCGAAGGCGGTGATCATCAGCGTGCCCGGCAACAAGCCGAGCAAGGTACCAAACGTGAACGCCAGCAGTTTCACCCTTGCCGCGCCGGCCATCAGGTTGACGATCGAGTACGGCGCAATCGGCAACAGGCGCAGGGAGGCCATACCCAGGACGCCGCCCTTGCGCAGCATCCCGCTCAGCCGGTCCACACTCTTGATGTGTAGCGCGCGGACCCGCTCCTCGCCGTAGCGTCGTCCAAGCACATAGAAAACCAGGGCGGCGACGAGGCTCGCGGCGAGTGCGCTCGGCGGTCCGTAGGGCATTCCCAAGCTCAGGATCGTGGCGACATTGAGCACGGTATTGGGAAACAGCACTGCGCTCGCTGCGACGTAAGTCAGCGCGAGACCCAGGGGCGCCCAGGGGCTCGATTGCAGGCGTCCGAAAATCCCGGCGATGACCTTGGGGTCCGCATATTCGTGCAACGGCGAAAAGCGCCATGCAGCCGCAACAGCGAGCACCGACAGCACGGCAACCGCGAGGTAGAAGGGCCAGCGCCGGGCCGGTGCGGTTGGGGGTGTGGAGTCCATCGGCCATTGTCGAGTGCCGACGTGTCGCGGGACAAGCGGCGAATCCCGGCCGATGCAACGTTCACCTGACACTGTCCCGTTCCTGGCACATGGCGGCAAGTACCCAGCGCGTAACAAAATCCTCGAATCTCTCCTGCCCCGGTGTCCGATTCGTTCCCGCATGCTTCGACGACGCGCCCTGCCCGCCTGCCTGATCCTGCTGTACTGCAGCGGCGCGTCGGCCGTTCCCGTCGCCGACACGCTGAGTCTGTCCTGCCCGGTCTGTCATGGTTCGCGCGAGGCACCGTCGTCCATGCCGAATCCCTACCGACTCGACCCGGGTGCGATTGCGAGCGCGCTACGCGATTACCGTGACGGCACGCGAGCGGGAACGGCGATGCCTCGCCTGGCGGCCGCTTTGAGCGATGACGAAATCCGCCGGCTCGCGGCTCACTACGGCCAACCCGGACCTTGAACCGGCAGCGCCGACACCTGCTGCTGTGCGGCATCGCCGCCGCGCTGCTGCCCCTGCCGTCGCAGTGTGCTGCTCCGGCGGCCAGCCGCAGGCGCGTGCTGATCGTCGGTGGCGGCTTTGGCGGGGCGACCTGCGCGCGCACGCTGCGGCGGATCGACCCGCAGATCGAGGTGACGCTGATCGAACCGCGTCGTCACTTCTACACCGGGCCGTTCACCAATGCCGCTGTCGCTTCATTGTGTGCCGAAGGCGACATCGTCCGTGGATCTTCATCTCTGCTGGATGAAGGTGTGCGCTGGATCGCGCAACGCGCGACCTCGCTGGACCCGGTCACTCGGCGCGTGCGAACCGACGACGGCTCGACGCACCAAGCCGATCGCATCGTGCTCAGTCCCGGCGTGGAGATGCGCTGGGACCGGATAGAGGGATTGGACGCAAATACGAGCGCGCACATGCCTCACGCCTGGCTCGGCGACGCACAGGTGCCGAGTCTGCGCGACCGCTTCGAAGCGCTGCGTGACGGCGCCACGATTGCGATCGCGGCGCCCGCCAATCCCTACCGCTGCCCGCCCGGCCCCTACGAGCGCGCCAGCCTGATGGCCTGGCGCCTCACGCAGCAGTCGCGCAAACGCTGCAAGATTCTGATCTGCGACGCCAAGGATGACTTCACCAAGCGCGCGCTGTTCCAACTCGGCTGGGACAGCCTGTACCCGAGGGGAATGATCGAATGGGTGCCACGTGCCGATGGCGGCGAAGTGGTCATGGTGGACGCGCGACGCCAGGAGTTGACGCTCCAGAACGGGTCGCGTATCCGCGCCGACCTCGCCAGTGTGATCCCACCGCAGCGCGCGGCGGCCATCGCACACGCGGCCGACCTGGTCGATGAGAGCGGCTGGTGCGCGGTGAATCCCGCCCGCTTCGAGTCGCTGCGCCATCCGGGTGTCCACGTGATCGGCGATGCCGCGGCGGCCCACCCCATGCCCAAGTCGGCGTTCAGCGCCAACAGCCAGGCGAAGCTGGTGGCGCTGGCCATCGCTGCCGACTTCGCCGGCCGGCCGGCACCCGAGCCGAAGCTGGTCAATACCTGCTACAGCCTGCTCGCCCCCGACTACGGCATTTCTGTAGGGGGTTTGTACGGCGTTGTGTCGGATCGTCTGAGCACCTTGAATGACGGCACGAGCCCTCTTTCCGCGACGCGTGAAGTGCGCGCCCGCGAAGCCCTTTACGCCCACGACTGGTATGAACAGATCACGCGTGACACGTTCGGCTGAAATTCTCGGCGAGCCCGAAGGCTCCAGCTTCCTGCTGTGGCTCACGCTCAGCGCCGCCTGCGTGTTCGGCATTTACCTGTCGTGGACCCTGGGCCTGTTGCAGCGGGTGCTGATTGCCGACAGCACGCAGATTTCGGCCAGCATCGTGCTCATCTACCTCGGCTGCATGGCCTACGGCGGCTGGCGCGCGCAGCAGCTCTCGCTGGCGCACGTGGCGCTGGACCGCTTGCGTGAAACCTTCCGGCGCGATGGCCGCCTGCCTGCGGAGCATGACGACCCGCAGGACTGGTCGGGCGAATTCTGTCGCGGCCTGCTGCGGCGCGAAGCGGATCGCGCGGCGCTCGGCGAGGTGCTGGAGGAACGCTCGCGCGGCCCGCACGAGATCGGCTGGTTTCTGTCCAGCCTGATTCTCAAGCTGGGCCTGCTCGGCACCATCGTCGGGTTTGTTTTCATGCTCAGCGCCATCGAGGCGATCAAGACCCTGAGCTATGCCGACCTGCCGCAGATGCTCGGCCGCATGGGCTCGGGCATGGGCGTGTCGCTCTACACCACCCTGGTGGGCCTGCTCGCGAACATGGCGCTGGGCTTGCAGAACCTGATGCTGGACCGCTCGGCCGAGCGTCTGGTCTCCGGCACGGTGCAGTTCGCCGAGCGCGAGTTGCTGCCGAAACTGCGCGAGGGAGACGGCGCGTGAAACGTGGCGGCGGGCGCACGCACTACGACCAGGACCCGTTCACGGACCTGCTGTTCAACGCCCTGCTCGGCTTCACCTTGCTGTTCATGATTGCCATCACCTCGCTCAACCCGCCGGCCAAGCAGGGCGACATCCCGGCCAAGGCCGAGCTGATCGTCACCACCACCTGGGCCGATGGCAGCACCGAGGACGTGGACACCTGGGTGGAAGCGCCGGACGGCGAAGTGGTGTGGTACCGCAACCCCGACGGCGGCTTGATGCACCTGGATCGCGACGACCGCGGCAGCGAGAACGACAGCCTGCTCGTGGACGGCCGCGCCATCACTAATCCGCTCAACCAGGAAATCGTGACGGTGCGCGGCCTGCTGCCGGGCGACTACGTGGTGAACGTGCACCGCTACCGCGCCGCGGGGCCGCAGGTGCTGCCGGTGGAAGTCAATGTGGTCAAGGTCAATCCGCGCCTGGAAGTCGTTTTCTACGGCACGCTTGAACTGGCCGGCGAAGGCGCGGAACGGACTGCGGTGCGGTTCAGCGTGGATCGCGACGGCAAGGTCAGCGGCATCAACACTCTTCAGAAAAACCTGGTCTCGGACAAAAAATGACGCTCCATCTGGTGTTGCTGTGCGGGCTGTACGTGGGCCTGAGCCTGCTGGTCCTGTTCGTGCTGATCGGCACGCGCCTGCCCTGGGTGCTGCGCGCCGGCATCGTCGTGTTGTTCGGCGCCAGCTATTTCGCGAGCTGGCACCTGTGGCAGGACCTTGCCGGCTGGCCGGCGCGTGCGGTGCTGCCGGAAAAATTCCTGTTCCACGCCGCCACCGTCATCGAGCCGGACGAGGAGAAGGCCGAAGCCGGGTCCATCTATGTCTGGGCCACCGCCATCACCGACGAGGGTCCGGAGCCCAAGCCGCGCGCCTATCGCGTGGCCTATCTCAAATCCATGCACGCACAGCTGCAGGAGGCCGAGGCCCGCATGCGCAATGGCGTGCCGCAGATCGGCCAGCGCAAGCGCGATTCGGAAGGACAGTTCTCCGTGTCCGGCACCATGAAGCGACAGGAAGAGGAGCAGCAGTTCGAACTGGGCAACCTGCCCAGTCCGGCGCTGCCCGAGAAGTGAGGTTCGTGATGCGCTTGACCCTCGTTCCGCGACCTTTGCGCGCGAGTCTGTCGCGGGCATGGCCCGCCCCCACAGACGCGGACGTTTGTAGGAACGGGCCATGCCCGCGACGATGGGTCGTGTTTTGCCTGCTGCTCGCGGGCTGCAATAGCGACCCGTCCCCCGAATACTTCCCGCTCAACTCCGGCATGCGCTGGGAATACAGCCTGCACGAGCACAACAGGCTGGTGGATCGCGTGGAGCGTTTCTCGATCCGCAATCTCGATCCCGTGATGCGCGACGGCCGGCGCCTGGCGCGGCGACTGGCCAGCGACGGCAACGAGTACTGGCTGGCTGCAGGCGACGCGAGCCTGCAGCGCGTCGGCGTGCGCAGCGGCATCGATTACGAACCCCGCATGGACACAAGCCCCAGAACCGTGATGCAGTTTCCGCCTGCCGCGGGACAGTGGTGGGAGGTCGAGACGCGTCCCTACATTCTCGAACGTGCCTGGCCTTTCCGCGAGCGCTTCTCGCAGGACGAATCCAAGCGCATCGAATTGCGCATGCAGGTGGCTGCACTCGACGACGCGGTGGAAGTGCCCGCCGGAAAATTCGAGCACTGCCTGCGTCTGGAAGGCCAGGGGCTCATCCATGTGCTGGCCGATGCACGCCTGGGCGCTTCGCCCGTGCCGATCACCCACACCGAGTGGTACGCACCCGGCGTGGGTCTGGTGAAACTGCTGCGCACCGAGACGCTGGAAACAGAGCAGATCGTGGGCGGAAAGATCGAGATGCAGCTGCTGGAGTTCGTGCGCTGAAGACCGGCGCACCATCAAAAGAGAACAGAACATGAGCCGACTCTATGGCGAGCGGCACCGAGCGCTGCAGAACCCGTTCGACACGCGCGGGCAATGCGCACGTGGCTAGGTGAAGACGGGCGATCCGATGGCCTGAGCCGGGCTGCGCAGCTCGTCGATCCGGCGACGCCGGGCCGCACCGATCGGACCGGATTCGCCGATCGTGTATCGTGCGACGAGGCGCTCCACCCCGAGACCCTGGCAGCGATCAGCCGTTCCGAATCACCGCAATGTCCGACAAACCGCAATTGCACCTCGGCGCCTTCATGCGCCCGGCCAGCATCCACACCGGTGCCTGGCGCTACCCCGGCGCGTACCCGGATGCCAACTTCAACTTCGAGCACCTGAAGCGCTTCGCGCAGACGCTGGAGCGCGGCCGCTTCGATGCCTTCTTCATGGCCGACCACCTGGCCGTCCTCAACATGCCGCTGGAGGCGCTCAAACGCAGCCATACGGTCACCTCCTTCGATCCGCTGACCCTGCTGCCGGCGCTCGCGGTCGTGACGGAGCGCATCGGCCTGATCGCCACCGCGTCCACCACCTTCGAGCAGCCTTACCACGTGGCGCGCAAGTTCGCCTCGCT
This sequence comes from Panacagrimonas sp., assembly GCA_052387695.1. Taxonomy (GTDB): domain Bacteria; phylum Pseudomonadota; class Gammaproteobacteria; order Nevskiales; family Nevskiaceae; genus Panacagrimonas. The sequence continues at coordinate 15,070 of JBQTIX010000056.1, forward strand.
GGACTGGATCAGCAAGGGCCGCGCGGGCTGGAACATCGTCACCACGTCCAACCCGGACGCGGCGCTGAACTTCGGCATGGACGATCACATGGAGCACGGCGAGCGTTACCGCCGCGCACGCGAGTTCTACGACGTGGTCACGGGCCTCTGGGATAGCTGGGCCGACGACGCCTTCATCCGCGACGTGGCGTCAGGCCACTACTTCGACCCCGACAAGCTGCACGTGCTGAATCACAAGGGCAAGTACCTGTCGGTGCGCGGGCCGCTCAACATCGCGCGCCCGATTCAGGGCTGGCCCGTGATCGTGCAGGCCGGCGCGTCCGAGGCCGGCCGGCAACTGGCGGCCGAAACCGCCGAACTGATCTTCGGCGCGGCGTCCACCCTGGCCGAGGCGCAGGGCTTCTACGCCGACGTCAAGGGCCGCATGGCAAAGATCGGGCGTCTGCCCGAGCATCTGAAAGTCCTGCCGGCGTGCTTCGTCATCGTCGGCGACACGATGGATGACGCACGTCGCCGGCACCTGCTGGTGGACAGCCAGGTGCATTACGACAGCGGGCTGGCCTCGCTGTCGATCATGCTCGGCACCGACGCCTCGCGCTTCGACCCGGACGGACCGCTACCGGAGATTCCCGAGACCAATCAGAGCAAGACCACGCGCGCCGTGGTCATCGATCTGGCGCGCGAACAGAACCTGACGGTCCGTCAGCTCGCGCAGCGCGTGGGCGGCTATCCTGGCCTGTCAATGGTCGGCACCGCAAAAACAATCGCCGACGAGATGGAGGAATGGCTCGTCACCCAGGGTTCCGACGGATTCAACGTGATGTTTCCCTACCTTCCGGACGGGCTCGACGATTTCGTCGACAAGGTGATTCCAGAATTGCAGCGACGCGGCATCTTCCGGCGCGAATACCAGGGTGTGACCCTGCGTGAGAATCTTGGACTGCCGCGGCCGGCGAACCAGTTCTTCACGAGCTAATTCTAATTCCCAATAGATATTGAATTAATTATCCACGACCATCCGGTCATGGATTTGACGGTAAGAGGGTTGGTTTCGAGATGCTGCAGGCCGGCTACGAGCTGATCTTCCAAAGCATCGAG
>JBQTIX010000057.1:0-6994 GCA_052387695.1 Panacagrimonas sp.
GCGGGCGGGGGTGTGTGTGGGGCTGCAGTGTTGTTAACCGCCGGGCGGGGGCTGCCCGGGCGCGGGTTGTTTTTCTGCGGTTGGTGGGGCCATGCCCCGCGACAGACCTGTGCAGAGCTTCCTTAGAGCGTTTTCTGTTCATACACAGACAAGAACCCCGTTCAGCCCGAGTCCTTCGATACACCGCGCTGCGCGCGGCACTCAGGACCGACGGGCCCTCTGCTCCGTCGTCGCCGCGATAGCGGCGTATCGAAGGGGCAGAGCGTATCGAGGGCCGTGCGTGGCTCGATACGCCAGGGCGACGCCCGACTACTCGCCATGAACGGTTGATGTCTGTGCATGACACGTATCTGCTCCAGTCTGCTTCCGCCTCCCTCCGGGCGGCGGTTCGTGGTCCGCCCGGCCTCCCGTTTCCTCACTCCTTGATCTCGTTTTCCGGCCGCAGCCAGTAGTGCAGATCCGGCGGAGCGTTGAACGCCTGGCGGGTCTCGTCGCGGTCCAGATTGAGCACGTTGACCTTCTGCTGATCTTTCAGAAACCGGATGTCGTAAATCTCCGTGCAGCCGGCGGTGATGGAGAAGCGCCCGACCTCACGGCCGCTGCGGGTGTCGATCACGCTGATGCCGCATTGTAGGTCCGGGTAGCGCTCCTGCACCGGCATGCCGCCGAAGATGTTGCTCTCGCGGATTCTGCACATGCCGACCAGGGCGTAAGCACCGACGAAGGCCAGGCCGCGCACGTATCCGGGCAGCTCGCAGACGATGTCGGTCGCGCCGGTGTCCGGATCGACCCGCAACAGGCGGCCCTGGCCGGAGTTGAGCACCCATAACTTGCCGTCGTACCAGCGCGGGGAATGCGGCATCGCGAGTCCGCGGACGATCACCTCGTTGCGCGCCACGTCGATGACCACGCCGCCGGTGACCTTGCGGTCGCGCCAGCCGCCGGCGGTATCGGTCTCGCCCAGGCAGGTGACGTAGGCGAGCTTATCGTCGCGCATCGCCAGGCCGTTGAGGTGGCAACGATCCTCGGGCACTTCGTCGGTGACGAACTTCGGTCGCCAGCGCGGGATGAAGCTCCAGCGGTCCGACAGGCCGCAGATGCAGGAGAAGCGCGTGTTGAGAATCCATACATCGTTCCCGGACAGCGCGACGTCGTGGGTGTTGAGATCGGCCGTGTGATACGACAGACGCGGCAGGTACAGCGCATCGTAGCGACCTGGCTTGTCGTGCTGGAAGTGGTGGCCGAGGATCGGGTCGTTGGCGAACAGGGTGATGTGATTGCGCGTGGACAGCACCATGCGATCACCCAGCACGTCGAACCCCATCGGCTTGTCGAAGTGCCGCGGCAGCAGGCTGGGCTGGGTGCCGTTCCAGCCGATCAGCAGCAATTTGCCGGCCTGGTAGGTGGTGACAGCGACGGTGCCCCCACAGGCGGACAGCCATTCGACGAAGCCGCGATCGGGCGCGCAGGCGAGACGCTCGCCTTCCTGCAGCGCAGCGGTCTTCTTGTTCGCGGTTTCGTTCATGGGGTGCGGGCTCTTGTCGAAGCAGACGTCCTGAAGGGATGAATCAATTTACTCCCCCTCCGCGGGGCAAGGTGAACAGAGTCACGCCGCGGTAGTGCATCAGTTTGAATTCCAGAACCCCGTTCGGCCCGAGTAGCGCCGGCCCGCTCGGCCCGAGTAGCCGCGCAGCGGCGTACCGAGGGAAGCGTCGCGTATCAAGGGCATGCCCGGCACCTCGATACGCGGCATTGCTGCGCAATGGCGCTACTCGGTGCGAACGGATTTCAAACTGATGCACTACGCAAGCCGCACTTGGCGCAGGTGCCGCGCTCGGGCACAGTCCGGCCTCGATGAACCGCAGCCTGCGCTGACGGTCTAGGTATTTCCCCGAAGGCACGGAATTTAGTGACCGCTCTCCTGACTCGTTGCTGCGGTGTGTTGCTCGCCGTCCCGTTCGCGCTGACGCTCGCCGCATGCTCCGAGTCAGGCTCGGCGGGAGCCGTGGCCGGGGCTCCCCCCGGTACCGGTCGCCCCGGACCATCGCAGCAGGTCACCCCCGTCGTGGTGACCGCGGTCAAGTCGGGACCCATCGACCGCGCCTGGACCACGGTGGGGTCCCTGATGGCCAACGAGAGCCTCGCGATCCGGCCGGAGGTGACGGGACGGGTCGTCAGGATCGGGTTCGCGGAAGGCGGCCCGATTGCGCGCGACGCCCTATTGTTCGAGCTGGATGCGTCGGTGGATCGCGCGCAGGTCAATCAGGCCGCGGCCAACCTCGCGCTGGCAAGCCGCAACGCGCAGCGGGTGGCGGAGTTGTTCGCCGACCAACTGATCTCGCCGGCCGAGCGCGACGCCGCGACGGCCTCGCTCGACGCCGCGACCGCCACACTGGAACTGGCGCGCGCGCGCCTGGCCAAGACCGTGATCCAGGCGCCGTTCGCCGGCCGCGCCGGGCTGCGCAAAGTGGCGGTCGGCGACTACGTCAATCCCGGCCAGGATCTGGTGATGCTGGAAGACATCGCGCGGATGAAGCTGGAATTCCGCCTGCCGGAACTGGCGCTCTCCGATGTACGCACCGGGCAGGCCGTGGAATTCGAGCTGGATGCGTTTCCCGGAGACCGGTTCGTGGCCACGGTCTACGCGCTCGACTCCGGCGTGAGTCCGGATACGCGTTCGTTCGCGCTGCGTGCGGTGCTCGACAACCCGGATCAGCGACTGCGCCCCGGCCAGTTTGCGCGAGTCCGGCTGATCGTCGAGACCACCGCTGCCGCCCTGCTGATTCCCGAGCAGGCGATCGTGCCACGCGGCGAGCAGGCCTTCGTCTTCGTCATCGAGAACGGCAAGGCGGTGGAACGCGCGATCCGCCTCGGCCAACGGCGACCGGGCGAGGTACAGGTGCTCGAAGGCTTGACCCCGGGCGACAGCGTGGTGGTCAGCGGGCTGCAGAAGATCACCCATGGAAGCGCGGTCGAGATTGTTTCAGCGGGCGCGCCCTCCGCGAACGCGTCACCGTGATTCCGCCCGCATCATCGGGGCACACGTACGGCTTTGCGGGAGGAGACGCGATGAAGTGGAAAAAAGCCGCTCTGATCGGGCTGGCTGCCCTTGGCTACTGCGTGGGTGCGGCGGCCAAGGTGACTTCGGAGGCCGCGGCGCAACTGGGGCAGCGCCTGACCCCGATGGGCAGCGAGGCAGGGCCGAATGCAGATGGTTCGATCACGGCCTGGAAGCCCTTGCCGGTGATGCCGTTTGCGCGCGGGGACAACCCCTACGCCGCGGACAAGCCGCTGGTGCAGATCACCTCGAAGAACCTCCCGCAGTACGAGAGTCTGCTGACCGAAGGCCACAAGGCGCTGTTCGCCACCTTCCCCGACAGCTTTTCCATCGACCTCTATCCGAGCCGCCGTGGAGCCTCCTATCCGCAGTGGTTTCTCGACGCGACCCGCGTCAACGCGACCTCGGTCGAACTGACCCACTCCGGCCACGGCTTCTGCTGCACCGCGCAGGGCTTTCCGTTTCCGATTCCGGCCAACGGTACGGAGGTGATGTGGAATCACATCCTGCGCTACAACACCCGCGGGTATCGCGGCTACGTCGCCTCGGCCGCGACCAATGCGGCTGGCGATCATGTGATCGAGCGCGCCTATGCGGAAATCTCCTACGTCTACAACAACCCGAAGACCACCAAAGAGACGCTGAACAACCAGAACCTGTACGTGATGACGCGAACCGTGTCGCCGGCCAGCAAGGCGGGCAGCGCCTACCTGCTGCACGTGCCGCTGGACCGCATCGCGCAGACCACGGCGGTGTGGGCCTTCAACGCCGCGCAGAACCGCTCCCTGCGCATCGGCGAGATCGGCTATGACAACCCGGTGTTCGACGGCCTGATGACGCAGGACCAGATCGACATGTTCAACGGCCCGCTCGACCGCTACACCATCAAGCTGGTCGGCAAGCGCGAGATGATCATTCCCTACAACGCCTACGCGCTCTACAGCGACAAGGTGAAGTACAAGGACATCGTCACCAAGGGCCACATCAACCCGGCGCTGACACGCTACGAGAAGCACCGCGTGTGGGTGATCGAGGCCGAGACCCGCCCGGGCATCTCGCATCGCTACAAGAAGCGCGTGTTCTATCTCGATGAGGATTCCTGGATTGTGCTGGCGCAGGACATCTACGACGAGCGCAACCAGTTCTGGCGCTTTTCCGAATCCCACTCGGTGAGCTTTCCGCAGGTACCGGTGATGGTCAACGGCGTGCAGGTGCACTACGACTTGCAGTCCCGGCGCTACGTCGTGATCAACCTGATGAACGAGGAAAAGAAGCTGATCGAGTACGACTGGGAGCAGGACGCCAATTACTTCACGCCGGCCAACCTCAAGCGCTTCGCAGCCAGCCGTCGTTAGGGAAGGCGTGCGGGTTCGATGCGAGGGCTCGTAGGTCGGTTCAAGCCGAAGGCGGAACCGACACTGCGAGCCCTTCAACGAAGGGCGCATGTCGGGTCCGCCCGCAAAAAGCGTGCGGGCTTGACCCGACCTACACCCGACCTACCCGATGAATTGCGACCGGTGCAAAGAATCGGTAGTGCATCAGTATGCAATCCGTTCGCACCGAGTAGCGCCATTGCGCAGCAATGCTGCGTATCGAGGTGCCGGGCGTGCCCTTGATACGCGACGCTTCCCTCGGTACGCCCGCTGCGCGGCTACTCGGGACGAACGGGCCGGCGCTACTCGGGCCGAACAGGGTTCTGGAATTCAAACTGATGCACTACCAAAGAATCCTTGGGACGCAAAGTCTTCAGTGACAATTCATGTCGTGAATCTAGTCTTGATCGCAGCACCCGTCCCCCACCTCGCGGGTCATGACCCCGGAGATCTGAAGATGAACACGCTGGCCCTTCCCACCTTTGTCGTTGCGAGCCTCGTTGCCGTGCCGGCCTTTGCAGGCAAGGACAGCTACTACGGCGGCAGTCGCGACGATCGTTATGAACCCCCCCGTTACGAAGCGCCGCACAACCGCTACAGCGCCGCGACCGAATACGCCGACGTGATTTCAGCGCAGCCGATCTATCGCGACGTGCGCATCGAAGAACCGCGTCGCGAATGCTGGGACGAGCGTGTGGTGGTTCGCGACAACCCGCGCGAGCGCGAGGATTACTGGTTCAACAACGGTGCGGCGGGTTCGGTGGTCGGCGCGATCGCCGGTGGCGTCGCCGGTCACCAGTTCGGCAAGGGTCGCGGCAAGCATGCGGCCACTGCGCTGGGCGCGATCATCGGCGCCGGCATCGGTCAGCGCGTCGCTCTTGAGAACTACCCGCGTGGCGGTCGCGACGACGGTCGCGGCTATGAACAGGTCGGCTACGAGGAGCGCTGCCGCACGGTCAGCAACTATCGTGTCGAACAGCGCATCGAGGGCTACGACGTGAGCTATCGCTACGGCGGTCGTACCTATCGGACCAACATGCCTTACGACCCGGGCCGTCGCATCCCGGTGGACGTCAACGTCCAACCGGTCCGGTACTGAGCCTCAAGGCTACGAGCCGTCTGGAATCCGCCGTTAGAATTCCCCCATGTCCCCTCGCGCCCACCTCGTTCTGGTCCTGCTTGGCGGCCTGGTCTTCGGACCGGCCGCCGAAGCACGCCGGCGCGATGCGCTGGGGCTGGAGCCGCCGGATCGGAGCCAACAGGCACCTGATGGTCTGGTCGACCGTCGGCCGCATAGGACACCGGCGCAGGCAGCGCGGGAGGCTCAGTCCCGCTATGGCGGGGGTCGTGTCCTGAGCGTGGACGCCGCCGAGGGCGGCTACCGCGTGAAACTGGAACGTCACGGCGATGTTCGAGTGGTCTTTATCCCCGATCGTTAGTCGCCACGGCCAGGATTCCTGGCCCTGGATCACCAAGCGGTACCCGAGAGGTTTGAGACAACATGCGCGCCCTGGTCATAGAAGACGATCCCTACCTGCGTGGGCAGGTCACCCAGATTTTTGCCGACGAAGGCTTCGCCGTGGATCAGGCGGCCGACGGCGAAAACGGCCTTTACATGGCCACCGAATACCCGGTCGACATCGCGATCGTGGATCTCGGTCTGCCCGGCACCAGCGGCATCGACATCATCCGCAAGGCCCGCAAGGCGGGTCGCAGCTTCCCTATCCTGATCCTGACCGCGCGTGACGGCTGGCAGAGCAAGGTCGAGGGCCTGGAAGCAGGCGCCGACGATTACCTGGTCAAGCCCTTTCATCGCGAGGAGTTGCTGGCCCGTGCCCGCGCGCTGCTACGCCGCTCCGGTGGCTGGGCCCAGCCGGAGCTCAGCTGCGGCCCGGTGATGGTGAACACCACCGCCAAGACCGTCACCGTGCACGACAAACCGGTCGAGCTGACCGCGTACGAGTTCAAAGTGCTGGAGTACCTGATCCTGCACGCAGGCGAAGTGGTGTCCAAATCCACGCTCACCGAACACATCTACGCCGAAGAAGACGAACGCGACAGCAACGTGATCGAGGTCTTCATCCGCCGCCTGCGCACCAAGCTCGATCCCGACGCCAGTCTCGCGCCCATCACCACCCTGCGCGGCAGCGGCTATCGCTGGGATTTGCCGAGAAGCTAGAGATTCTCTGCCCGGGCCTGAATTCAGGGTAGGTCGGGTGTAGGTCGGCTCAAGGCCACGGCCTTTCGTGGCCGGAGCCGACGGTCGTCGCGAATGCGCGCAGCGTCGGTTCCGCCTTCGGCTTGAACCGACCTACGAACTGCGCGAAGCGCAGAGCGTATCGAGGGCCGAGCGTGGCTCGATACGCCAGGGCTACGCCCGGCTACTCGCCATGAACGGTTGATGTCTGTACATGACACATATCTGCTCTAAGAAACCCTGCACAGGTTCCAGAACACGGTCGCGGGCATGGCCCGCTCTCCGGTGTTCGTAGTCCTGTAGGAGAGGGCCATGCCCGCGACATACCTGTGTAGAGAGTCCCTAAGAATTCTCTGCCCAGGTCTG
>JBQTIX010000058.1:0-61693 GCA_052387695.1 Panacagrimonas sp.
CTCGGTCTTGGCCGCGCTGAACAGCTCCTCGCAGACTTTGACGTGCGGGTCCATGGAGCCGCCAACGTCGAGGAACAGCAGCACCTTCACCGTGTTGTGCCGCTCGGGAACCATCTTGATGTCGAGCCAGCCGGCGTTGCGCGCGGTGCAGCGGATGGTGTCGTCGATGTCCAGCTCGTCGGCCGCGCCCTCGCGCGCGAACTTGCGCAGGCGACGCAGCGCGATCTTGATGTTGCGCGTGCCGAGTTCCACCGTGTCGTCGAGATTGCGGAACTCGCGCTTCTCCCAGATCTTCACCGCCTTCCTGTTGCCACCGGCGCCGCCGATGCGCACGCCTTCCGGGTTGTAGCCGCCGTTTCCGAACGGGCTGGTGCCGCCGGTGCCGATCCACTTGCTGCCGCCCTGGTGTCGTTCTTTTTGTTCTTCCAGGCGTTTGCGCAAGGTCTCCATCAATTGATCGAGGCCTCCGAGCGCCTGAATCTTGGCCTTCTCCTCGTCGGTCAGCAGCTTGTCGGCCTGCTTGCGCAGCCATTCCTCGGGAATGGAACCGAGCAGCTCGCCGGTGACCGCCTCGATGCCCTTGAAGTACGCCGCGAAGGCGCGGTCGAAGCGGTCGTACTGGCTTTCGTCCTTGACCATCGTCACCCGCGCGAGGTGGTAAAAATCGTCCAGTGAGAACACGGCGACGTGTTTGCTGAGCGCTTCGAGCAGCATCAGAAATTCCGACAGCGAGGTCTTGACCCCGGCTTCGCGGACGGTAAGGAAGAAGGTGAAGAGCATGGGGAGGACTCCGGTTTTCCCGCATTCTACCTTTGGCCTCCGGGCACTCCCCCCAGAAAGGCGGAACTGTCATCCTGAGCCTGCCGAAGGAATGACAGGACCAGGAACGTACTCCCATGATCGAACGCGACGTGATTACCGGCGCCGAGAAACACCTCGCGCGCCGATGTCCGCAGATGCGCAAACTGATCCGCGTCCACGGGCCCAGCACCCTGGGTGCGATAAAGCGCGACCCGTTTCACGTGCTCGCCAGTTCCATCATCGGCCAGCAGCTTTCTTCCAAGGCCGCGGACACCATCCAGGCGCGCGTGCACACGCTCACCGGCGCATCGAAACGCCTGAAGCCCGAGCACCTGCTGTCGGTCAGCGCCGAAGCGCTGCGCGGCGCCGGCCTGTCCAACGCCAAGTGCAAGTGGCTGCACGCGCTGAGCGAGCGCACTGCCTCGGGCGAACTGAGCTTCAAGGCGCTCGCCAAGATGGACGACGCAACCGCAATCGAAACACTCGACGCGCTTCCCGGCGTCGGCCGCTGGACTGCGGAGATGTTCTTGATCTTCGCGCTGGATCGGCTGGACATCTTCTCGCTCGGCGACGTCGGCCTGCGCAACAGCGTCAACCGCATCTACAACAGCGGCGTCAAGCTGGACGAGCCGGCGACCCTGGAGATCGTGGAGCGCTGGGGACCGTACCGCTCGGTCGCGAGCTGGTACCTGTGGCGGCTCACCGACGGAGACATCGCGACGTGGACCTGAAGCCTGGCGGAGCTCCGCGCACGCGCAATGGCCGCTTCTCCAACAACCATCGCAACGACGCGCACGGCGGCCAATCGCTGCTGAAATTCCTGCGCGAGATGCGCACGAGTCGTTGGACGCGACCCAGCTTTCCCAAGGCCCGAAATGATCCAGCCTGGCTCGCCGCGAACCGCGGCCAGGACACCTTCACCTGGATCGGCCACGCCTCGTTCCTGATCCAGATGGGCGGCCTCAACATCCTCACTGACCCGGTGCTCTCGAAGCGGACCTCGCCGGTGCAGTGGGCGGGCCCGGGCCGCCTTGCCCCGCTGGGCCTCACGTTCGATGAACTGCCGAAGGTCGACGTGGTGCTGGTCTCGCACAACCACTACGACCATCTCGATGAACCCACAGTGCGCAAGCTCGCCAAGCGGGATGCCCCCACATTCGTGGTGCCGCTCAAGCTGCGGGAGTGGTTCGAACGCCGGCGCATCCAGCACGTCACCGAACTCGACTGGTGGCAGTCCACGGAAGTGCATGGGCTGCGTGTCCACGCGGTGCCGGCGCAGCATTTCTCGGGTCGCGGCGCGACCGATCGCAATCGTTCGCTGTGGTGCGGGTTCGTGTTCGAAAGGGGCGCCCGGCGCTACTATTTTGCGGGCGATACCGGCTACGGCCCGGACTTCGGCGATATCGGCAGGTGCTTCGCGCCCATCGACGTCGCGATGATCCCGATCGGCGCCTACGACCCGCGCAGCTTCATGCGGCCGGTGCACGTGGACCCGGAGGAAGCCGTGCAGATTCATCGCGACGTGGGCAGCCGGCTATCGCTCGCGATGCATTGGGGGACGTTCCGGCTCACGCTCGAACCGCTGGACGAGCCACCGCTGCGGCTTGCCGCGGCGCTGAAGTCGGCGGGTGTCGGGCCTGATCGCTTTCGCGTCCTCGTGCATGGCGAAACGCTCGCAATGAACCGGTTGCAGGAGCCCTCAGTCGGACCCGGTTGATAAGCGAAGCGCATCCACCCGCGCATTCACCCGCACGCGATAATCCTGTCGAAGACCCACGTGAAGAGAGGGAACATGAAACTCCAAGGCTCGTGTCACTGCGGCGCGGTTCGCTTCACGCTTGAATCCGCGGCGCCCTATCCCTTCATGCGTTGCTACTGCTCGATCTGCCGGAAGACGGCCGGCGCTGGCGGTTACGCGATCAATCTCGGCGGCGATCACCGCACGCTCAAGGTCAAGGGCAGGAAAGACCTCTCGGTCTACCGGGCACGTATCCTCGATGAAGAAACCGGCAGGCGGAAACGCAGTCCAGCCCGTCGGCACTTCTGCAAGCACTGCGGCAGCGCGTTATGGCTGTGGGATCCGAGGTGGCCTGAGCTGGTGCATCCGCATGCCTCGGCCATCGACACGGACCTTCCCGTTCCGCCCGAGCATACGCACATGATGCTGGGGTCGAAGGCCGGCTGGGTGGAAGTCCAGGCCCGGCGCAAGGACCGCAGGTTCGACGACTATCCGATCGAGTCACTGGCGCAGTGGCATCAGCGCCTGGGGTTCGAATCGTCGTCGGAGTAGGGGCTCAGGCCAACTCGCCGCGGGATACCGGTGAGCGGGCGGCGGAAATCGACGTCCATCGCCGGAACAGCAGCGACGCCGCCAGCCCCAGCATCGCGGTCGCGGCCACCATCAGAAAAACCTGCCGATGACCGGCCACGCCCGGCGAGCGATCGAGCAGATAACCGATCAGGGGACCGGCAAAGATATCCGGCGTGTAGCCGATCACCGAGACCAGGCCCACCGCGCTGCCGGTGATCGCCAGCGGCACCCGGGCCTCGCCCATGATCGAGAAGTAGACGCCGCGCACCGCGTAGATGCCGAGACTGGTGGTGACCACGGTGGCGCCCAGAATCAGTGGGACACCCATCGGCAGGCCGCTGGTGCCGAGTGCCAGGCTGCCGGCGGCAAGCACCGCGAAGCCGCCGATCAACACCCGTGAAGCATCGATGCGATCAGCGACGAATCCTCCGACCAGTGCTGCGACCGGCCGCATCCAGAACCCCAGGGTGCCCAGGCGCGCGGCGGCCAGTTCGTCGTAGCCCAGCGCGTCGCGCGCGTACAGGCCGAAGTTGTCTGTCGCCTTGTAGGCCACATAGGCGCAGACGATGATCAGGGCTTGCAGCCACACCGCCCGCAGGCGGGCGGCTGAACGCACACCGGCCCAGCTCAGCGTCGGATCGACAGGCGCCCCCTCCAGTGGTCCCCGCGGTGGCAGCACCCACCAGGCCAGCAGCGCCGCCAAGGTCGTGAACCCGGTGCAGATCAGGATGATCTGTCGCAAGGCCGCGCTGCGCTGTTCTGGAGTGGCGGTCGCCACATCGGTCGGCAGGAGTTGCGCGAATACCGCGACGGTTGCCGAAGCCAGCAGCGCAGCCAGCAAGCCACGACCGCCGTCCAGCACGCCGTAGGCGCGGCCTTGTGCGCCGATGCCGCCCCATTCGCGGGTGGCCTTGATCAGGGCAGCCCAGAACAGCAGGATCGATGTCAGTCCCCAAAACCCATAGAGTGCGGTCAGGACGGGTAGCGGCGGAAAGCTCGCGAACAACAGGCCACCTGCGGCCGTGGCGGTGAGCGCTGCCGCGATCAGACCTCTCGCCGGGTAGCGGTCCGCCAGCGGACCGCCGAGGAAGTAAGAGAACGTCGCCACCAGCCCGTACACCGAAAACGCGGTGCCGAGCTGAAAGTTGCTGAGCCCGAATACATCCAGGAACGTCGGCCGGAACACCCGCGCCACCACGAACGGCAGCACGAACACGCTCTCCCCGGCCACGACCAGGGCCAGCATCGCGATCGCGCGATGCCATCCGTGTGAAGGGCAGGGAAGGGGGGCCACAAGAGTCACCGCTGTTGCGTGGCCGAACGCTAACGCAAATCCTCTTCCGACACCCTGAAAACGTCCGGCCCGGCTGCTGCCGGACCGGAGTGCCCGCTACGGATGCGGGCGAAATTTTCTCATGCCGACGAGGCCGGAAAGTCTTGCAGCAGGTCGGCCAGCTCGTCGGCGTGCTCTTCTTCCACCGTCAGGATTTTCCGCAGCAGGTGACTGGTGGTGGGGTCCTTTTGACCCAGGTACTGGATCATCTCGCGGTAGCTGTCGATGGCGATGCGTTCTGCCACCAAGTCTTCCCGGATCATCTCGGACAGAGACTCGCCCGCCACGTACTCCGCGTGGCTGCGGCGGGTGAGCGTGTCCGGTGCAAAATCCGGCTCCCCGCCCAGCTGCACGATGCGTTCGGCAATCTGGTCGGCGTGGGCCTGCTCTTCGTTGGAGTGCGCCAGAAACTCGTCGGCGACACCCTTGGAGTGGATGCCGCGCGCCATGAAGTAGTGCCGGCGATAGCGCAGGACGCACACGATCTCGGTGGCCAGCGCCTCGTTCAGCAGTTTGAGAACGGTGGGACGGTCTGCCGAATAGCCGGCGGTGACGGCGCCCTCTTCGATGTGCTTGCGCGCCTGCGTGCGCAGCGTTGCGGTGTCGGTGAAGCTGGATGGGGTCATGCCGCTATCTCCTTTCATTTCACTTCTCGGTCAGCAGTTCGGCGAGCTGTTGCGTGCTCTCCAGGCGTCGTGCGGTGGCCTCCCAGTCCACCACGGACCACCAGGCTTTCAGATATTCCGGCCGGCGGTTCTCGTGTTTGAGGTAGTAGGCGTGTTCCCACACATCGTTGACCAGGATCGGGCTGAGCCCCTGCATGAGGGGGTTGTCGTGACCGGTGGTCGTGATGATCCGGAGCGGGGTGTCCTCGTCCTTGCCCTCGACCAGCCACACCCAGCCGGAGCCGAATAGCTTGGCGCCGGCTTCCTCGAACTGGGTCTTGAATTTTGCAAAGCTGCCGAAGGCCTGATCGATCGCTTCGTTCAGCGCGCCTGTGGGTGCGCCGCCGCCGCCCGGAGACATCGTGGTCCAGAACAGGCTGTGATTGACGTGGCCGCCGGCATTGTTACGGACGGCCGTGCGAATGTTTTCCGGCACCTTGCCCAGGTTGACCAGCAGCCATTCCGCTGATTTGGTCCGGAGTGCGTCCGGTGCCGATTCCAGTGTCTTGTTCAGGGTTTCGACATAGGTCGCGTGATGCTTGCCGTGATGAACGCTCAGGGTCCGCGCATCGACGTGCGGCTCCAGCGCGGTGACCGCGTAAGGCAAGGGTGGGAGGGTATGGGTCTTGGAAGGGGTCATTGCTGCTCCTGTCTTGACGAGGGGGTGCATCGGGAGGCCGCAACTCGCGTTCCCGCCGGCGGCTGAGGCGACCGCGGGGATCTGCCAAGGGCAGGCGTTTTCGAACGCTGCACGCAAGGCGGGACGGTTATTTGCGGCGCCGGCCCGCGATCCGGAAGCGGCCCGCCTCCGACCGACCGACGCTCCGGCCCATACGAGACATCCATGAAAACAACCCCGCCCACCCGTAAACCCTCAAAGGCGCCTGCTGCGAACAAACCCAGCGCGCAGGACGGCGCTCTGCTGACCACCAACCAGGGCATCCCGGTTGCCGACGACGACAACACCCTGCGCGCCGGCGAGCGCGGTCCCTCGCTGCTCGAGGACTTCCATTTCCTGGAAAAAATCCAGCACTTCGATCACGAGCGCATTCCCGAACGCGCGGTCCACGCCCGTGGCAGCGCGGCGCACGGCTATTTCGAATCGACCGCGGACATCTCCAATCTCACCCGGGCGGCCTTTCTCGAGCGTGGAGCGCACACGCCGGTGTTCGTGCGCTTCTCGACGGTCGCCGGCGGTGCGGGCTCCAGCGATCTGGCGCGCGACGTGCGCGGCTTCGCCATCAAGTTCTACACGCAGGAAGGCATCTTCGATCTGGTCGGCAACAACGTTCCGGTGTTCTTCATCCAGGACGCCATCAAGTTTCCCGATCTCATCCACGCGGTGAAGCCGGAGCCCAACAAGGGCATTCCACAAGCTGCCTCGGCGCACGACACTTTCTGGGATTTCGTTTCCCTGCAGCCGGAGACCACGCACATGCTGATGTGGGTGATGTCCGACCGGGCACTGCCGCGTTCTTTCAGCATGATGGAGGGTTTCGGTGTGCATACCTTCCGCCTGGTCAATAAGGCCGGCGAGGGGAGCTTCGTCAAATTTCACTGGAAGCCGAAGGCCGGCACCCATAGCCTGCTGTGGGACGAGGCCGTGCGACTCTCCGGCGCCGATGCGGATTTCCACCGGCGCGACCTGTGGACCCTGATCGAGAACGGCCATTATCCCGAATGGGAACTGGGCCTCCAGGTGTTCAGCGAGGAAGACGCCAAAGCCTGGCCGTTCGACGTGCTGGACGCGACCAAGCTGGTGCCCGAGGAACTGGTTCCGGTGCAGATCGTCGGCAGGCTGGTGCTGGACCGCAACCCGGACAATTTTTTCGCGGAGACCGAGCAGGTCGCGTTCAGCCCTGGACACCTGGTGCCGGGTATCGACGTGAGCGACGATCCCTTGCTGCAAGGGCGGATTTTCTCGTATCAGGACACGCAGCTCTCGCGCCTCGGCAGCCCCAATTTTCACGAACTGCCGATCAATCGCGCGCAGTGCCCGGTCAACAGCAATCAGCGCGACGGCCACATGCGCATGACCATCGACAAGGGCAGCACGGCGTACCAGCCGAATTCGGTCGGCGGCGGTTGCCCGGCGATGAACAAATCCGGCGGCCTCGCCACGTTTGCCGCCGCCGTGACGGGCGGCAAGATCCGCAAACGCGCGGACAGCTTCGCGGATCATTTTTCGCAGGCGCGGCTGTTCTACCTGAGCCAGACCCCGGTCGAGCAGCGTCACATCATCGCCGCGTTCCAGTTCGAACTCGCCAAGTGCGAGTCGGGCGAGATCCGTCAACGCATGGTCGGCAACCTGGCCAAGGTCGATTCCTCGCTGGCTGCATCTGTGGGCGCGGCGCTCGACATCATCCCGGCGGTGAACATCACCGCGGAATCGGCCGTCGCACCCACGCTGTCCCCTCTGCTGAGCCTGCTGTCGCGGCCGGGCAGCACCGGCATCCGCGGACGCCGTATCGCCGTTCTGGCGGGCGAGGGCGTCGATGCAACGCAGGTCAAGGCGGCGCGCGAGACGCTCACCGCGTCGGGCGCCATCGTGAAGGTGCTCGGTCCCAGCCTCGTTCCGGTGCAAGGCCAGCAGGGCGAAGTTGCCATCGACCACACCCTGGCGACCATGCCCTCAGTCGTGTTCGACGCGATCGTGGTGCCGGGCCGCACGTCCTGGGCCAGCAGCGGCGCCGGCTACCTGCGCGAAGTGGAGTTTGTCCGCGACGCGTACCAACATCTCAAGACCATCCTGTTCTGCAAGGACGCCACTGCCCTGATCGACGCCGCCCAGGTCGACGCCAAGGCACCCGGCGTGCTGCACATGCCCGGCAGCGACAAGGAGTGGACCCGCGCGGTCAACGCCATCGCGCGTCACAAGCACTACGCACGCGAGGCGGCGTGATGCGAGGATCGGGTGTAGGTCGGTTCAAGCCGAAGGCGGAACCGACGCTGCGCGCCCTCGCCGACAATGGGTGCCCGTCGGTTCCGCCCGCAAAAAGCGCGGGCTTGAACCGACCTACGCCCGATGCCCGGGCCTGCAGTTCTGATCCGTCAATCTGCACGGCGATGCCGCGCGTTCACGCGCAATGAGAATCCTCGGCATCGGCGAAGACCACTGCCTCGGCGATCTGTACCGGCGACTGGGCATGGAGGGACATCAGGTCCGCGTTCATGTGGCCTGCCCCGAGTCGCACGGCGTGATGGCCGGGCTGGTCACCCGTTGCGAGGACTGGCGGGCCGAATTGGACTGGGTCAGGGCCGCAGGCGACGACGGCGTGTTGGTGTTCGAAACCGCCTGCCATGGGGAGATCCAGGACCAGTTGCGCCGCGACGGTTTCCAGGTCATCGGTGGCAGCGCCTGGGGCGATCGTCTGGAAGCCGATAGGGATTACGGCCAGCAGGTGTTGCGTGAGCTTGGCCTGCGCACCGCCAAGACCCACTCGTTCGACAGTTTCGAGCAGGCCGTCGCGTTCGTGCAGCAGCGCCCCGCGCGCTACGTCTACAAACTCTGCGACAGCCATGCGGCCTCGACGCGCAATTACGTCGGCCAGCTCGAAGACGGCGCCGACGTGATCGGGATGCTGCGCATGGAGGCGCGGGCGCTCGCGGTCGTCGCTCAGCCGTGCTTCGTGCTGATGGATCACGTCAGCGGCGTGGAAGTCGGTGTCGGCGCGTATTTCGATGGCCAGGCTTTTCTGCAGCCGGCCTGCCTGGACTGGGAGCACAAGCACTTCTTTCCCGGTGATCTGGGCGAACTCACGGGCGAGATGGGAACGGTCGTCACCTACCGCGGCGCCGGCAGACTGTTTGAACAGACCCTGGCGCAGATCGCCGAGCCCCTGCGTGAATCCGGCTACTGCGGCTACATCAATCTCAACACCATCATCAACGAGGACGGTATCTGGCCGCTGGAACTGACCTGCCGTTTCGGCTATCCCGGCTATTCGATCTGTGCGGCGCTGCATCGGGAAACCTGGGCCACCGTGTTCCGCAAGATGCTGCGACAGTTGCCCGGGCCGATTGCCACGCGAGCGGGATTTTCGGTGGGCGTGGTTCTGGCCGTGCCGCCGTTTCCCTACCTGCAACCGGCTTGCGGCGACTCGCCGGTGTTCTTTCGCCAGGTGCTCAGCGCCGACGAGCGCGAGCACCTGCATTTTGCCGAGATCGCGATGATCGACGGCCAATTGATGGTCAGCGGCTGCCAGGGTTACGCGATGGTGGCGACCGGGATCGGCGACGACGTGGTTGGCGCACGCGACGCCGCGTATTCCCTGGTCCGCAAGCTGGTGATTCCCAACCTGCGCTACCGGAACGATATCGGCGACAGGCTGGCCCGCAAGGGGCTGTCGCGCCTGGCCGCGCTGGGATACGAGGGCATCGGTACGGACAGCGCGCGCCGATAGCGTTCGAAACAGCGCGCCCCGGCCGACAGGCGCATCAGCGCGCCTTCGGCGATTGCGCGCCGCACGTCGGGCCTGCCGTCGATCAGCGGCCGGATCACTTCCGCGTTCCAGTCGCGCGAATGTTTGATATCGAGGCTCGCGTGCAGCTTGAAGTAGCTGCGTCCCTGCGGGCTCACGCCCAGGCGTTCCAGTCCCTGGTCGATGCGATTGACCCGGGTGGGCGCGGTCAGCTCCACCGCACCGAGCGCGCCGACGGAGTGGTAGGCGTAACGCCGGTTGGTGGCGAGGCCCTGCATCAGATTGGCCAGCGCGAGCGCTTCCCAGACGACGCTCTCGATACCTGGAGCGAGCTGCAATTCGGTGATCGTGCGCTTCAGCATCTCGCCGTGCATGCGCAGCGCATGGCCGCGGCCGAGTTCATCCCAATAATTGCGTGCCATTTCGAGTTTCGGCTGCATCGGCATGCGCAATTGCGTGAGCGCGACCAGATCGTCGAAGCCGGCCTCGCCTGCGACTTCCTGTTCGAGGAACCAGCACATCTCGGGCAGGGTGGCGGCGGTGGCCAACCAATCGAACAGCGGGTCATTCTGACCGGGTCCGCCCTCGCGCAGCGCGGCGAACCAGTGCATGAACGACTCGGGATCGGTCGGCGCGGCGTTAGCCTGTACCTGCAAGGCGCGGCGCTCGCTCTCGATGAACTGGCCTTCGAGCAGGCTCAATTGCAGATCCCGTTGCAGAGCCTCCTTCCAGCGCTCATCGACCACAGCCGGCCGCAGGCGCCTGCTATTGAAGCCGGCCAGGCGCCGGTGCAGGGCGCCATCGAGATCCACGACGGAGTCCTGACGCGCCGGGTCGAAACAGGCTTTGAAGGCGGGGTTCATTGCAAGCTGCGCGAACGCTGCGCCACCAGCCCGACGACCGCAATCCGATCCACCGCGGCGTAGGCCGGAAGCGCGAGGTCTTCTCCGAAGACGTCCGGGTCCAGTTCGGAATACTGGTACCGCAACCGGTAGCGCTTCTGTGCCGCTTCGAGGATCGGCAGGCTTGCCAGATGAAACAGATCCTGCCCGTTGATCACGGGTGTGCCGGTGTACAGCACCAGGCGCCCGCCAGGCGACAGGCGCGGCAGGGCTTCTTCGAGGAAGCGCCGCGCGATGTCCACGCCCCAGTTGACGCCACCATCGCAGTACGTCCGGTGACGCGAATCGATCATGTACGGTGGGTTGGCGATGATCAGGTCGAACTGTCCGGTCACGCTGGACAACCCATCACTGAGCGTGCACCGGGCATTGTGTACGTCGTTGATCGCCACATTCGTGGCGGCGAAATCCAGCGCCAGCGGGTTGATGTCGCTCAGCACCAGGCTGCGCAAGGCGCGGCGATCGGCAACCCCGTCCGTCGCTGTGATGGCTCCGGCGCCCGAGCCGCAGCCGATATCGAGCACGCGATGCACCGGGTACGGCCACGGTGCCTCCAGGACCTGCCGGACGAAGGCGACAAACCGGTAAGTGTCCGGACCCAGGAAGACCGCATCGCTGGCCTGCGGTGGAAACGCGGAATGCACGAACAGGCGATCGCCGATCGTGGAATAGCGCACCTTGCTGCGCAGGAAACCACCGCATTCCTCGATCTGGGCGGCGTCCAGCAGCAGCCTGACCAGCCGGTGAGGCAGCAACTCCCGCCGGAAGCGGCGGCTCCAGCCGAACGCGTCGCGCAGACTGATCGCGTCCTGGTTCTGCGTCCGCGCATTGACCCGGGCATGGGTCTCCGGCGTCGGACAGATGAATTGGTACTTCTGATCCAGCAACCATCGCCCCAAGCTGACGAGATGGCGGTTGGGCTGCGCGTCGACAGCAGGGCCGGCAGCGGGTCCCTCGCCGTGAGGCGCGGTCTGCGCTTCTGCGTCAGCAACAAGCTCGGTATTGAGTAAAGGCATGGAAGGGTCTTTGCCGGATGCTCAAACGGTTCACGGTGCCAAAGCACATCGACGGCGAGGGCCAACGGTCCCGCGCGGTTTCCGCGGGACCGCCTTCATCGGCCGTGACGCCGGGCGCTCAGGCCTGAAATTGCTTCTGCATCAGTCAATCGGCAGCATCTTCGGCGCGGTCCTGGGCGTTTTCCACTCGATCCGCCCTGCGCTCCAGACGGTTCTCGACGCGGTCGCCCTTGCGATCCAGCCGTTCTTCGACGCGGTCGCCGCGTGCATCCAGACGCTCCTGCTTGCGATCGCCTTGCTTGGCGATCCGGTCGGCAGCGCCTTCGTTGCCCCTTGCGGCAGCACGGTCGGCGGCGTTTTCCGAACGCTCTTCGATGCGCTCGCCCCGCTTGTCGAGGCGCTCGTTGACGCGCTCACCCTTATTGTCGAGGCGCTCATCAACGCGTTCGCCACGCTTGTCGAGACGTTCATCGAGGGTGGTCTGGGCCTGGGCCGCGACACTGGCGCCGCCGCTCAAGGCGATGATGAAGGCGGCTGTAATCAGTTTCTTGTTCATGTTCAATCTCCTGTTGATGTAACCCTTCCCTTTTTCACGAGAACCCGCCGGTTTGCGGGACTGATGGAGGGTTGGTACCGGGGAGTGCGCATGCGGCATGCCCGACCTTGAAGCGCGCAAAGTCAATCAGTTACCCGCTGCCGCGCGGGAAACGCCAGCGCAAGTTGCAGGATTTCCGGCGTGCCTCGCTGCGCGCTGCACGGCGGATCTCGAGACCTGTCGTCCTGTAACCCCAATCTAGCGCTGGGAACGGGGATTGCGGCCGGAACTCGACTGGACATGCGCATTGGGCGCAGTCCTTGTCCGGCCTTCGGGCCGCAAACGGAGATTGACGATGATGATCAGCAAACATTCAGTGTTGGCTGCTGGCGCCGCCCTGGCCCTTGTGTGCGGGGTCGCCGTCGCCGAGGATCAGACGATGAAGGAAAACTGGAAGAGCCTCGACGCCAACGGCGACGGCAAGGTGACCATGACGGAGAACCGCGCCAACGCCGATCAGGCCTTCAAAAAGGTGGACGCCGATGGCGATGGCACGGTGAGCCAGACGGAATACATGGCGGCCATGAAGGATATGGAGCAGCACTAAACTCGCGACGGGTTGTGGTTCCGACGCCGGGCCCGCATCCGCGGGTACCGGCGTTTTTTTTTGCTTGCCCTGCCTCGGCGATCGTTAAGGATTCTCTTCCCAGGTCTGAATTCATGGGTAGGTCGGGTGTAGGTCGGCTCAAGGCCACGGCTTTTCGTGGCCGGAGCCGACAGGCGCCCTTCGTCGAGGACGCGCAGTGTCGGTTCCGCCTTCGGCTTGAACCGACCTACGAGCCGGATTAAACCTGTGCAGACCTTCCCTAACCGTTCCAGGGACTGATCACCGGCGTCGGCAGGCCTTCGAAATGGCGCAGCTTGCATGGGGCAAGGCTCGCGCGCCGGGCAATGTCGATGCGCTCAATCCAGTCGACCGATGCCATGTCCCGGGCCACGAGCGCCGACACCACACGTCCCGGAATCGAAGCCCAGACAGGGTCGGCACGTCCGTCGACTCCTCCACACCGTTCAAAAATATATTTCTCGAATCCCTCCATTTGGGGGGCGACAGCGGCTTTGAGCACCTGCGAGAGTCCGTCTGACACCGGAGTCGCGTACCGATTTTCGCCCATCGGGCACGGCCGACTTCGACCGCATCAACGCCACGCGTCACCACTGGGGAGTCCTCATGCAGATCATCTCGTTTCTTGGCCGCGCCGCGCTGGGAGCAATCCTGTGCGCCTCGCTGAGCGCCCGGGGCGCGACGCAGTTCACGGAAACGCGGGGGGGGGGGGGGAGGTAACACCCGACCGCCGCATTGAGGTCAAGCCCGGCGAGACCCCGCAGGGACTCAAGAGCCACGAGTGGGCTTCCATTCAGGCCCAGATCGAGCAGAGCCGCTACCGGCTGGAGCCATCCGAACACAGCGTCAGCGGCGCCAACCCCGAACAGGGGTGGAAGCTGGAGTTCGATGCACGCGGCCTCCGTCTGGATCTGTCCGAACCTGCGAAATCCGACGTACGGCCGATCGTAGGTCGGTTCAAGCCTGTCCTGAGCGGCGTCGAAGGGCCGAAGGCGGAACCGACGCTGCGCGCCCTTCAAGACAACCCACTGGAGTTCGACGAAGAGGGTCTGAACCTCAGTCCCTCCATCCGGAGCGTGCGCGCCGCGCACGAGACGCCGTCTTTAGAACACCGTCGCGGGCATGGCCCGCTCCTACCCGCGCCGTCCCCCGTTGGAGCGGGCCAGCCCCGCGACCGTCTCATTAAAGGCACTCCTGACGAAGCCGGCTTACGGCTCACCACCACCGCTATCGGGCGCGTTGATGCCCTGACACCCGTCCCCGGCGCCGCACCCGTGGTGCGCGACAACCGGGTCGAACTGCACCACGCCCAGGCCACCGAGTGGTACGTCAATTCCGCGCTCGGGCTCGAACACGGTTACACCTTCGATCACGCCCCGCGGGGCGAACGCGGTGAAGTGCGCATCGAGCTTGCGGTGGAGGGTGGGCTCAAAGCTCAACCTACAGCGGACGGCGTGACGCTGACAGACGCGTCCGGCGCGCAGCGCATGCGCTACCACAAGCTCGTAGTGCTCGATGCCAACAAGCAGAAGCTCGAGGCCCGGCTGGAAGTGCAAGCCGACGACCGCTTGCAGATCGCCTTCGACGACACCTACGCCACCTATCCCGTCATCGTCGATCCACTGCTGGTGAATGAGGAAGCGAAGCTGACGGTGGCAGGTGATGGATCAACAGGCGATCAGTTCGGGAACACCAGCGCTATCGATGGAGACACCCTGATCGTCGCGGCTCCCGAGTACGGAACTTCCTCTCAGGGCTCGGCGTACATCTTCGTTCGTTCCGGCAGCGTCTGGACGCAGCAGGCGAAACTCAGCGCAACCGATATTGAACCCGGTGACAACTTCGGAGGCACCGTCCATGTGTCCGGCAACACCGCCCTGGTTGGAGCGGTTCGCGACGATGCACCGGCGAACGAACAGGGCTCGGTCTATGTGTTCGTGCGCTCCGGCACGGTGTGGACACAGCAGGCGAAGCTGACGGCAAGCGACGGCGCGGCGGGCGATCTGTTCGGATACGCGCTCTCCATATCCGGCGATACGGCGTTGATCGGTGCCGTCTTTGACGACAACCCCGGCAGCGATCAGGGTTCGGCTTACGTCTTCGTGCGCACGGGCGCGGTCTGGACACAACAGGCCAAACTGAGTGCCAGTGACGGGGCCGCCAACGACAACTTCGGCACCGCCGTCGCCGTGTCCGGCGATACCGTAATTGTCGGTGCGTTCCAGGACGACAACCCCAGCAGCGATCAGGGATCGGCCTACGTCTTCGTGCGTTCCGGCTCGGCCTGGACCCAGCAAGCCAAGCTCAGCGCCAATGACGGCGCCGGCGGCGATTTCTTCGGCTTCGCCGTCGCGGTGTCCAGTGACACCGCGGTGATCGGCGCGTTTTTCGACGACAGCCCTAATGGCAATCAAGGCTCGGCTTACGTTTTTGTACGCTCCGGTGTGGCTTGGACGCAGCAGGCCAAGCTGACCGCCAGTGATGGTGCGGCGAACGATTTCTTCGGTCGTGCCGTCGCCCTGTCCGGCGATACCGCGGTGGTGGGTGCTCCGCTCGACGATAGCCCCGCGGGTGACCAGGGCTCGGCCTACGTATTCGTACGCTCCGGGACGATATGGACGCAGCAGGCCAAGCTGACGGCCGGTGATGGCGCCGCGGGTGATCGCCTCGGCTATCTCGCCGTCGGCATATCCGGCGATACCGTGCTGGTGGCTGCCGATCTCGACGATAACCCCGGCGTCGATCAAGGCTCCGCCTACGTTTTCACGCGTAGCGCCGGCAGTTGGAGTCAGCAGGCGAAGCTCTCGGCTGCGGAAGGTGCGGCAGGGGATCAACTCGGCACCTCCGTGTCCGTTTCCGGCGATACCGCCGTGGTCGGAGCACCCAACGACGACATCGGCACGAACAGCGACCAGGGTTCTGCCTATGTTTTCGTGCGTACTGCGAGCGGGTGGTCCGAACAGGCAAGGCTTATCGCGAGTGACGGAGCGCCGGGCGATCTCTTTGGCTTCAACGTGGCCGTTTCCGGTGACACCGCGGTGCTAGGGGCGTTTCGCGACGACCACAGCGACAGCGACCAAGGCTCGGCCTATGTGTTTGTGCGCAGCGGCACGAGCTGGACACAGCAGCAAAAGCTAGTCGCATCCGACGGCGCGCGGGGGGACGTCTTCGGCTATTCCGTGGCCGTGTCTGGCGAGACTGTCGTGGTGGGAGCGATTGACGACGACGTCGGTGCCAACATCAACCAGGGCTCGGCCTATGTGTTTGTTCGCAGCGGCACGAGCTGGGCACAGCAGGCCAAGCTGGTCGCGGCCGACGGCGCGGTGGGTGATTTCTTCGGCGGCGCAGTTTCCGTGTTCGGCCACACCGCGGTGATCGGTGCGTTTGGCGATGACATCGGCGCCAACGGCAACCAGGGCTCGGCTTACGCGTTTGTGCGCGCAGGAGTTAGCTGGAGTTTGCAAGCTAAGCTGGTCGCCGCCGACGGTGCACCAGGAGTGCTCTTTGGTGGGGCGGTGGGCGTGTCCGGTGACACCGCGGTGATCGGAGCCGTTCTCGATGATATCGGTGGGAACCTCGATCAGGGTGCTGCCTACGTATTCGTACGAAGCGGTAGCACCTGGACCCAGCAGGCCAAACTTGTGGCTGCCGACGGTGCACCGGCCGATCAGTTCGGGGAGTCTGTGGCCGTCTCCGGCGACGTTGCCGTGGCCGGAGCGCGTGCGGACATCGACGGTCGGGTCGATCAAGGTTCGGCTTACGTGTTCTTGCGCAGCGGCAGCATCTGGACGCAGCAGACCAAGCTGGTCGCGTCCGACGGTGCCGCCTCTGATGGCTTCGGCATTGCTGTGGCCGCATCGGGCGAAACCTTGGTGATTGGTGCGCCTCGCGACGACAACGCCTCCGGCGGCGACGCCGGGGCCGCGTATATCTACCGCATCGCCAGCGACTACGGCGACGCACCCGACCCGACCTACCCGACCCTGCTCGCCAACGACGGGGCGCGGCATTTCCTCAACGGCCCGAAGCTGGGTACCGCGATCGATCCTGAAACCGACGGCCAACCGAACCCCGGCGCCACCGGCGATGACATCGCCGGCATCGATGATGAAGACGGCGTGGAGTTCGGTACGCTGGTCTCGGGTCAATCTGCAACCGTGGATGTCGAGGTGACGGACGGCCCGGCCCTGCTCGACGCCTGGATCGACTTCAACCGCGACGGCGACTGGTCCGATGCCGGTGAGCAGATCTTCGACGACTACATCGTGCTGAATGGCGCCAACAACGGCCTGGTGTTCCAGGTTCCGGGCACCGCGGTGGCCGGCATCTCCTACGCTCGCGTGCGCCTGTCCAGCGACGGTGTCGCAGAGCCGACGGGCGCTGCCCCGGACGGCGAGGTCGAGGATGAGCAGGTCAATCTCGTCACCGCCATGCTCAGCGTGGCCGACGCCGACGTCTCGGAAGGCGATAGCGGCACCGGCAGCCTGAGCTTCACGGTGAGCCTGTCCAACGCTTCCAGCGATTCGGTGTTCGTGGACTACGCCACGAGCAACGGCACGGCGACCACTGCGGATGCGGACTATGCCGCGTCGACCGGCACCCTGGAATTCACCCCCGGGCAGATCAGCAAGACGGTATCGGTGCCGGTCAATGGGGACACCAAGTTCGAACTGGACGAAACCCTGACGCTGACGCTGTCCAGTCCGATGGGCGCAACGATCAGCGACGGTTCGGCCACCGGCACCATCCTCAACGATGACGCTGAGCCCAGCATTCGATTCACGCAAGGCACACGGACGGTTATTGAATCTGCCGGCACGGTGAACCTGGACGTCGAACTGTCCAACCCGAGCTATCTGCCGGTGAGCATCGAAGTCACAGGCAGTCCGCCTCAGGGTGCGGACTACACCGCACTCACCGCCGGGCCGATCACCATCCCGGCCGGTGCCACAAGCGCCGCGGTGAGCCTCACCGTAACCGAGGACGCGATCGACGAAGCCGACGAGATCGTGAATATCAGTCTCACCAGCCCGGTCAACGCCACCTTGGGATCGCCCAGCACGCTGGCGCTGACGATTGAGGACAACGACGGCGCGCCGACGGTGAGCTTTACCGACGCCACGCTGAGCTTCGACGAAGGTGCCGGCACCGTGACTTCAAGAGTGCAACTGTCGGCCGCGTCCGGCCAGGACGTGACGGTACCGGTGATGCTGACGGGCGGTACCGCCGTCGGCGCGGACTACGCGCTGCTCACGGCGACTCCTGTGAACATCCCGGCGGGCGAGACATTCGTCGATCTGAGCATCCAGATCACGGACGACTTGCTGGACGAGGCGGACGAAACAATCACCTTGCAACTCGGCGCGCCTACCAATGCCACGATCACGGCGCCGTTCACGCAGAGCATCACGATCGTCGACAACGACGCGACGCCAAGCGTGTCTTTCGACACGGCGGGCGCCAGCTACGACGAGGCCGCTGGAACGGTGATGATCCCGGTGCGCCTGTCCGCCACTTCGGGTCAATTGGTCACGGCCGAGTTCTCAGCGGGTGGGTCCGCCACGGCCGCGGATTTCGATGTTCCGACCACGAGTCCGCTGAGCTTCCCTCTCGGCTCGACGGCCGTGAACATCGTGCTGGAAGTCAGCGACGATGCGCTCGATGAGATCGATGAGACAGTGCTGTTCACCCTGACCTCTGCGAGCAATGCCACGCTCGGTGCCAACCCCGGATTCACCGCGACGATTGAAGACAACGATGACGCGCCCGCCGTCGCGTTCGAACTGACCTCGCGCGGTGTTCTGGAGAATGCCGGAACCGTCACGGTGGATGTGGTGCTCTCGGCTGCCAGCGGCAAGGATGTGAGCTTCGCTTTCGACTCCGGTGGCAGCGCTAGCGCCGCAGACTACAGCGGCTTGACCGCGAGTCCCGTCAACATCCTGGCTGGCAGCACGCGCGCCAGTCTGTCGATCAGCGTGACCGACGATGCGCTCGACGAACCGGACGAGACGCTGATCCTGACGTTGCTCTCCGCGATCAATGCCAGCGTCGGGGTCCCGGCAGACTTCACGCTCACGGTTCAGGACAACGACGATGCGCCGACGGTGAGCTTCACCGTGGACGTATCGTCCGCGAACGAATCGGACGGCACCGTGACGGCCATCGCGCAGTTGTCCGGACCTTCGGCGTTCGACGTGACGGTGCCGTTCTCGGTGACCGGCACGGCGGGTGGATTGGACTTCACCTTGCTCAGTGCTTCGCCGCTCATGATTCCGGCCGGCGCAACGCAAGCCACTGTGTCCGTCAGCTTGTTGGAAGACGCGCTGGACGAAGAGGCGGAAACCATCGCGATCAGTCTGCAAGCCGCGACCAAGGCCACGGTGACGGCGCCGTCCACGCACACCATCACGATTCTGGACAACGACACAGCGCCGTCCGTGAGCTTCACCCTGAGCACTCAGAACGTGGCCGAGTCCGCGGGAACCGCCATGGTCGCGTTGCAGTTGTCGGCGGTGAGCGGCAAGGTGATCTCGGTTCCCTTGAGCTTTGGCGGCAGTGCGGTCGCACCGGGGGACTACAGTGCAAGTGCAAGCAGCGTTGCGATTCCGGCGGGCGGCACCGGTGGCAGCTTCACGCTCAATATCGTCAACGACACGGCCTTCGAGTCGCCTGACGAAACCATCGTGGTGACGGCCGGGTCTCCGACCAACGCCAGTCTCGGCAGTCCCTCCAGTCAGACGATCACGGTCGTCGATAACGACGGTCAAGCGGTGGCAACGATCAGCCTTGCCCCCGCCACCGCGACACTGCCGACGCTGACCCAGCACTGCGTCACCGCGACCACTCGTGATTCGGTCGGCACGGCACTGTCGAGCATCCCACTGAGCTTCACCGTGACCGGCGTCAACCCGACCACGGGCTCGGCGACGACGAACGGAACCGGCACCGCGCCGTTCTGCTTCACCGGCGTCAACGCGGGGACCGACTCGATCAAGGCCAGCTTCATGAGCCTGATGGGAACGGCGAGCGTCACCTGGACCAAGCGCAACACTGTTCTGAAGGCCGATCCCGTTCCCGCCGTGATCGTGACTCAGGGCTTGCAGATCCTCATCCGGCTCAGCCCTCGCGCGACGCTGCGTGATGTCGCCACCAACGCGCCCATTGCCGGGCGCACGGTGAACTTCACGGCCGGCACTACCGGCAGCACGGCGCTGTGCACGGCGGTGACCAATGCCAGTGGCGTGGCGACCTGTCAGGCCACCGTCGCCAATTCCTTGGGCGCCATTCTGTCCCTTGGATACACCGCGCGCTTCAACGGGGATACGACTTACAACCCGTCGAGCGGCAAGGGCGATGTGCTGGGGTTGACGCTGTTCTAGTGTGCCTTGCTGCCGGCAACAACCCTGCTCGTCAGCAGGGTGGTGCCGGCACGGTGAAGCGCGTGTGGTTATCGGTGATAAATTTTCAGCATCTCCGGCACCAGCGTCGTGATTCCAGCCAGGGCGATAAGCGCGAACTTCCGTACGAGAGCGATCGACGACACCAGCGAGCGATTCTGTGTAGGAGCGGGCCATGCCCGCGACCGCGTTCTCGACCTCTGTGCAGGACTTCCTTCGGACGTCGTCTCTATTCATCCACTCACGATAAGGAAAAGCGACTGACGGGCTGTTGTGGATCGGTTGTAGGTCGGGTCAAGCCCGCGTGCTTTTCGCGGGCGGACCCGACACGCGCCGGTGGGCGCCTCGGGTGTAGACATGCGCCGGTCGTCATCGAGGGCGCGCAGCGTCGGTTCCGCCTTCGGCTTGAGCCGACCTACGAGCCGGATCGAATCGGTAATCGGTGCAGACCTTCCTTAAGCCATCGGACTGCCATCGCGCATGGTCGCTTCACTCCTGCGTTGTTAGAATCGAATTGGCGGGTCCTCGAAAAGCATGCAGTCTTCGCGGTGACCCCTCTCTGTGGAAGGGTTCCAGGCACGCGACGAAGCGTGGTTCATCATCGAAAGCTGGCGGCGGCGCATAACGGCAGTCCGTCCTCCTTGCAGGCTGAGCACCTGGGCCCGAACGAGTTCAACACAAGGCTGCACCTGGCAATCCGCGACGGAGCCATTTTCCGGCGCCGGACGATGCGGGCGGCCAACTTGGTCATCGAAGAGGCGATTCTTTATGCGTAAGGCTTTGAGCAAAGTACCCGGTGTGCGATTTGTTTACGACACGATGTCGCCTCTGTATCTGAAAATCAGAAATATCAGTCACGCAGCGGCAAGGCGGCGGATCATCGCCGATTACACGCGCGGCGAGACGCGAAAACTGCATATCGGCTGCGGCCACAACGTCATGAGCGGCTGGCTGAATTCGGACTACTATCCGAGAAATCCGCAGGTCATTCACCTGGATGCCACGAAGCGCTTCCCGCTGAGCGACAGCTCGTTCGACTACGTTTTCAGCGAGCACATGATCGAGCACGTTCCGCATGCGGCGGGGCTGCTCCTGCTGGGAGAATGCAACAGGATTTTGAAATCAGGAGGGAAAATCCGGATTTCAACACCCAATCTGAGATTTCTTGTCGAACTGTACGCGGAGGAGAAATCGGCCCTTCAGGCCGACTACATCCAGTGGGCGAGTCAAAATTACATCAAGAATGGCATCGCCAGCGAGTCGATGGTGATCAATAATTTTGTCCGGAACTGGGGACATCAGTTCATCTACGACGAGAAGACCCTGCGTCTTGCGATGGAGGCTTCGGGGTTCGTGGATATCGTCCCGTGTGCCATCAACCAGAGCGAGGATCCGGTCCTGAGCAATCTTGAAAACGAAAAACGAATGCCTGCCGGTTTCCTGCAGCTCGAGTCCTTGACTCTGGAAGGCAGGAAGCCCTGATCCATCCGGGGGGTCAGCGCCGCGGCAGTGTCAGCGTGGCTCTCAAGCCTCCCTCGATGCGATTGCCCAGGGTGATGGTTCCGGCATGCTCGGCGGCGATGGCACGGGCGATGGACAGTCCCAGCCCGGTGCCTTCGGATTCGCGATTGCGCGAGCTTTCGAGCCGGTAGAAAGGCTCGAATACCCGCTCCAGCCTCGCCTGCGGAATTCCCGGGCCGTCATCGTCGATTTCGATGACCACCCGGCTGGGGGCATCGAAATCGACGATGACGCCCCAGGCAGTCTCCTGCAAGGTTTTGTTACAACTCGTGCGGTCGGAGACATACGCGGGTTACAACATCCTGATGAAATGGCTCTGCACCCTCCTCAGAACCTACCCATCGTGCGACCGCCGCTCCTCGCTTATCTGACCGCACTGTGTTGCGCCTCCACCGCGCACGCGGCTTCCCTGTCCGATCCCTTCGGTGAACTTGCCGCCATCCCCTCGCTGCACGACACCGGCCGCGCCTGCCCGGAGTCGATTCCGGAGCGGTCGCTGAATCTGGTGGATATCGTCGATACCGCGCTGTGCCGCAATCCGCAGACCGCATCGGCCTGGGCCGCGGCGCGCTCCAGCGCTGCCGCGGTCGGTACGGCGCGATCGGCCTATCTGCCGACGCTGTCGGCCTCGGGCTCCGTCAGCCGTGAACTGAATGGTGAGACCAGCGGTGGTGGTCCGATCGGCGGCGGCGTAACCGACAACGACCGCGACGAGGGCAGCGACTACAGTTCCTCGGCCTCCGTGTCGCTTGACTACCTGTTGTTCGACTTCGGCGGTCGCAGCGCCGACCTGGACGGCGCGCGAGCGCTGCTGGCGGCGGCCAAGGCTACGCGCAACGCCACGTTGCAAAGCGTTTATCTTGCGGCGGTCAGCGCGTATTACGACTGGGCTTCCGCCAGCGGCGCACTGGACGCGGCACGCGAAGCCGAACGTGCCGCGCAGGCGAGCCTGGATGCCGCGACCGCGCGCGAGAGGGCCGGCACCGCTACTAGGGCGGACCGCCTGCAGGCGCAGACCGCGCTCGCGCAGTCGCAACTGATACGCGTACAGGCCGAGGGCGCGCTGCGGACAAGCCTCGGCTCGCTGGCCAATTCCATGGGCTTGCAAGCGAATACGAAACTTGTGCTCGCCGCCGCGCCCGTGGTCGAGCCGGCGGCGGATTACCAGGTGCAGGTCGATTCGCTGGTCGCCTCCGCGCTCGAAGCGCGGCCCGACCTTGCGGCGGCACAAGCCAATGTGACCGCAGCCGAAACCGATATCCGCTCGGCGCGCGCGGACGGTCTGCCGCGGCTTTCCGCCTCTGCCGGTGAGAGTTACAGCGACAGCGGCGACAGTTCGCGCGACAGCGGTTCGGTCGGACTGAACCTGTCGATTCCGCTGTTCAGCGGCTACTCGACGACCTACCGCATCCGGTCCGCGGAGGCCGGTCTCGAATCGCGCAAGGCCGAGCTGGAACGCCTGCGGCAGCAGGTCAGTCTCGATGTGTACCAGGCGCACAGCGATCTGGTGACGCAGACGCAATCGGTATTCACCTCCCGGTCGCTGCTGGCCTCGGCCGAAGAATCCGAGCGCGTCGCCCGCGGCCGCTACGAGGCCGGTGTCGGAATCATCGTTGACCTGATCAATGCGCAGAGCGCAACCGCTGATGCGCGACGCGGGCTGGTGCAGTCGCGCAGCGCCTGGGCGGCGGCGCGCACACGCCTGGCGCAGTCGCTCGGGGTGCTCGAACCGGCCACCGATCCCTCTCAGTTCACTCGCGACACGGCAAGCCCATGAGTACGCGTCGTTCGGTTTTCCGCTGGCTGGTTCTGGTGATCGTGCTGGCCGGGGGCGCGGCGGCCTGGATCTGTCTTCGTGTCCCGCCCGCGCCTGACGCTGCCTACATCACCGATGTCGTGACTCGCGGCGAGCTGACCGAGACGGTTTCGGCCAATGGCACGCTCAATCCGGTCACCCTGGTCAGCATCGGCACGCAGGTGTCCGGCACGGCGCTCACGGTGTCCGCCGACTTCAACGACTCGGTGGAAAAGGGCCAGGTGCTCGTCGAACTCGATCCGGCGGCTTACGAGGCCAAGGTGCGCCAGACCCGGGCTTCGATGGAATCGGCGCAGGCCAGCCTGGAACTCGCGCGGGCCAACGCCACGCGTGCGCAGGACCTGTTCGACAAGGGTTACATCGCGCAGCAGCAGCTCGACGAGGCCGCGCAGGTATTGAAGTCGGCCGCGGCCCAGGTCGAGAACGCGCGCGCGCAGGTCGAGGACGCCGAAGTCGATCTGCGCAACTCGGTGATCCGTTCGCCGATCGCCGGCGTGGTGGTGGCGCGGACGGTGGACGTGGGTCAGACGGTGGCGGCGAGTTTCCAGACGCCCGAGCTGTTCCGCATCGCGGGCGATCTGAAGAAGATGCTGATTCACACGACTTTTGCCGAAGCAGACATCGGGCGCATCCAGCCCGGACAGCCGGCGCGCTTCACCGTCGATGCCTTTCCGGACCGCAGTTTTCGCGGCGCCGTGCGGCAGGTGCGGCTCAATCCGACCACCACGCAGAACGTGGTGACCTACGACGTGGTGGTCGACGTGGACAATGACGACTTGTCCCTGCTGCCCGGTATGACCGCCTACGTCAACGTCGTCCTGAGCCGCGCCGGGAACTCCCTGCGCGTGCCCAACGCGGCGCTGCGTTATCGGCCTAAGCTGGAAGCCCCGGACGCGGGCCAGACCGCGACTCGCGCGGCGGAAGCTGCTCCGACCGTCGGCGCCGCTCCACAACGGGGCGCGCGCGGCGCGAACGCCGGTGGCCGCCGCGGCGCGGTGCGGGAGCCGACGGTGTACGTCGTGCGGGCGCAGCAGATTGTGCCCGTCAAGCTCAGGACCGGAGCCACCGACGGCCGCAACACCGCGGTCGAGTCCGCCGAGTTGCAGGAGGGCGACATCGTGATCGTCGGCGATCGCGTGTCCCCGTCGTCGCCTCAGCAGTCGCCGCAGCAGATGCGCATGAGGATGTTCTGATGGCTGCTGTGTCGGGCCTGATCGAGGTCGAAAAGCTGTCGAAGGATTACCTCACGGCCGCCGGACCTTACCCGGCCCTGCGCGACGTGAGTCTGTCGATCATAGCGGGCGAGTTCGTGGCGATCATGGGGCCTTCCGGGTCCGGCAAGTCCACTTTCATGAACCTGCTGGGGTGCCTGGATTCGCCGACCCGCGGGTGCTACCGGCTCGCCGGACACGATGTCGCGCGCCTGCCCGTCGCAGAACTTGCGCGCGTGCGCAACCGCGAACTCGGTTTCGTGTTCCAGGGCTTCAATCTGCTGCAAAGGACCTCGGTCGAGGATAACGTTGCGCTGCCGCTGGTCTATGCCGGCGTGCCGGCCGCCGAACGTCGCAAGCGGGCCAACGAGATGCTTCGGCGGGTGGGCCTTGAAACATACGCCAGATCCCTGCCCTCGCGGATTTCCGGAGGCCAGCAGCAGAGAGTCGCCATCGCCCGCGCCCTGGTGAATCGGCCGAGCCTGATTCTCGCGGACGAGCCGACCGGCAACCTCGACAGTCACACCAGCGACGAAATCCTGGCCCTGTTCGCGCAGCTCAATCGCAGCGAGGGCATCACCGTGGTGCTGGTCACGCACGAGTCGGACGTCGCGGCCTACGCCGGACGGGTGATCCGGTTTCATGATGGCGCGGTCATCGAGGATCATGCGCAGGAGCCGCGCGGGGTGGCCGGGGTGCTCGCATGATCGGGCCGATGCTGGCGGAGGCGATCAAGGCCCTGGCGTCCAACCGTCTGCGCACGTTTCTGACGACGCTGGGCATGGTGATTGGCGTGGCGGCGGTGATCATCATGCTGGCCATCGGCAGCGGCGCGCAGCAGTCGATCAATGCGTCGATCGCCTCCATGGGCAGCAATCTGCTGATCGTGCTGGCCGGCAGCCCCTCGACCTCCGGCGCGCGGGTGGGGACGGGCCTCGCGCCGACCTTGACGCTTGACGATGCCGAATCGATGACCGAACTGCCGTCGGTACGTGCGGTGGCGCCGTTGGTGCAGGGGGGGGCGCAGATCGTTTACGGCTCTTACAACTGGCGCGCCGAGGTGTTTGGTTCCACGCCCAGTTACCTCGATGTACGCGAATGGTCGCTGGCCGAGGGCTCGATGTTCACCGAGTCCGATACGCGCTCGGCTTCCAGGGTCGCGGTGCTGGGTCAGACCGTCGCGCGCGAGTTGTTCAGCGGCGAGAACCCGGTGGGGCGGACGGTGCGCATCAATGGCAGTCCTTACCAGGTGCTGGGCGTTCTGTCGTCGAAGGGCCAGAGCCTGGATGGTCGTGACCAGGACGATACGGTCGTGGTGCCGGTGACCACGGCGCAACGCAAGCTGTTCGGCAATCGTTTTCACGGCAGCCTGCGCAACATCATGGTCCAGAGTGTCGCCGAGGAGGCGATGGCTCAGACCGAGTTGGAAGTGGTCAGCCTGTTGACCGAGCGCCATCGCATCGGCGTCGGCGAGGAGGCCGACTTCAGCGTGCGCAATCTCACTGCCGTTGCCGAGACGGCGGCTTCGACCGCAAAAGTGATGTCGCTGTTGCTCGGTGCGATCGCCTCGATCTCGCTGGTGGTTGGCGGCATCGGCATCATGAACATCATGCTGGTGTCGGTGACCGAGCGGACGCGAGAGATCGGCATCCGTGTTGCCATCGGTGCGCGGCCACGCGACGTGCTGATGCAGTTCCTGCTGGAGGCGATCGTGCTGGCCTCGCTGGGCGGGCTGGCGGGGGTGCTGTTCGGGATTGCGGGTGCGTTGATCGCCCGGCAGCTTGCCGATTTGCCGGTCCTGATCAGCCCCGCGTCGGTGATCGCTGCATTCGCGGTGTCGGCCGCGGTGGGCGTGTTCTTCGGCTGGTATCCCGCGCGCAAGGCGGCTGCGCTGACACCGATCGAGGCGCTGCGGTACCACTGAACGACAGGAATATTCCGGAGCCATCGGATGCAGGGAAAGGCTGTGTTGCGTCGCGACCGACATTGAGTCGTTGCGCCCGCACTTTTTTTCGATGACCCGGGATCCGACGCTCTGGCCCTGCCACGCCTTGGAGAGGTACGCTCGCCTCGGAGTGGAGTGCGTTTTATCGATGCTGCCGTCTCGGTTTCTTCGCCATCCGACCAGGGGCTTGAAGGGGAGAACACGCAATGCCGATACCTTTGTTGGGAGCGCTGCTGGGAGCCGCTGCTCCAGAACTGGCCAAACACGGACTCAATCTGTTGAGCGGCATTTTTCGCGGCGCGGCCAAACTCGGCACCGAGCGTGTCGCCAGGCGGGTGAAAGACAAGACGGGCATCGATATCAGCCAGGAGGCGCAGGGCGTATCCGAGCTGATCAGGGAGAAGACCGGAATCGAGGTCGGCGATATCGCGGACAACAAGCTGACCGAGGAGCAGTGGATCAGGCTCAAGGAGTTCGAGCTGCAGCACGAGGGTCAGCTCCTGGGCGCGCAGGCGTCCATCTCAACCCACGAACTGGAGCTGGAGCGGACGCTCAACGAGGACCGCGCCAACGCACGTGCCACCCAGACAGAGCGGGACGAGCATGAGGATCCGTTTGTCCGCCGCTTCACTTACTGGTATGCCTACCTCATCACCGGGCTTACGTTCCTGTTCATTTTCGTGGTCGTGTTGCACCCGCCGGAGAAGGACGCACCGGTCTGGCGACTGATCGATACCGTGCTCGGTTTTCTCATGGGCGTCGGTCTTTCGGCCATCATCCAGTTCTTCTTCGGCTCCAGCCAGGGCAGCAAGGACAAGTCCGACACGCTGCGGCAACTGGCAAAAAAGAATTCCGAACCTTCGGCAACGGAGGGCGATTGACATGAGCTTGAATCGCGAGCAGGCGCTGTTCATGCAGCATGTCGGCGAACTCATCCGCAAGGCGCCCGACTTCGGCCTCAGCGTCACCGGCGGTGAGCTTTACAGGACTGCGGAACAGCAGCAGATCTACGTCCGCGACGGTCGCAGCAAGACCCTGAACAGCCAGCACCTGAAGCGCCTGGCGATCGATCTCAATTTCTTCCGGCAGGCCGCAGACGGCAGCCTGGAACTGGTCTACAGCGGCGACGAGATCCGCCATCTCGGGGCTTTTTGGGAAAGCCTGGACCCGGCCAATCGCTGGGGTGGCAACTGGACCAGCTTCAAGGACGTGCCGCATTTCGAACGTCGCGAGGGCGCCGTTGCGACACGCGCCGCGCCACCCGCCGCGCCCATGGCGCCGGTCCGCGCATCGGCCCGCGGCGCGAAATTGCTGGTGGGCACCGTGGGCGAGCGGTCGCAGAATCAGCACGACGATGTGGAGTCCGTGCAGCGTCTGCTCAATCTCAATGCCGGGCGTTTTCAGCTCGCAGGCCCTTTGAAACCTGATGGGATCTTCGGTCAGAAAACCGTGGACGCGATCAAGGCCTTCCAGTCCGCGGTACTGAGAACCGCCGCGCCGGACGGTGTCGTGCGGCCCGGTGATTCCTGCATCACCGCACTCTGCGCCGTGCTCCCGGCCGTAGTCGATCGCACCGTTCTATCCATCGCCTATCTCAATGCTGCCGAAGACGAGATGGCGGTGCTCGGGCCGGAGCTGGTCAAGACCATGGCCCGGTATTCGATCGACACCGCCCTTCAGCAGGCGCATTTTCTGGCACAGGTGGGCCACGAGAGCGGTGAGTTGCGATTCCGCTCTGAGCTGGCGAATGGCAGCGCATACGAACGGCGACTCGACCTGGGCAACTCCCAGCCCGGGGATGGACCGCGGTACAAGGGGCGCGGATTGATCCAGTTGACCGGGCGTGCCAATTACGCGGCCTATCAATCTGCAAACGCCCACGGCGTGGATGTTCTGGCCCATCCCGAGGCGGTCGCCGACGACGACCGGCTGTGCGCCGATGTGGCCGGATGGTTCTGGAGCCGCAGGCAGCTCAATCTGCTGGCGGACCGCGATGATCTGGATGGCATCACGCGCCGGATCAATGGTGGATTGAATGGCCTGGCCGACCGGCGGCGGCTTTACGCCCGGTTGCGATCGATGCTGGCGGCCTGATACGCAAGCCCGTTGTGCCGCGGAAGCCGCGGGCTCGCGCTATTGAGCTTTGCTCGCTGCTTGCCTATGATTCGCGCCCCAAAGCCCGCCCCGCGGGCTTTGTTTGTCTGCCCGGCACTCAGCCAGGGCAGTCCGGAAACAGGCAGGAGAGTCCAGCATCGCCCAGGAACGTGAAGACCGGCGCAACGAACAGATCAATGTGCCGCGGGTTCGAGTGATCGGCGCAGACGGCGCCCAGGTCGGCGTCATGATGACGCGCGACGCCATCGCCAAGGCGGCCGAACTGGAGCTGGATCTGGTCGAAGTCTCGCCCAACGCCGATCCGCCGGTCTGCAAGATCATGGACTACGGCAAGTACGTCTACCAGAAAGACAAGGCGCAGCACGCGGCCAAGCGCAAGCAGAAACAGATCGAGCTGAAGGAAATCAAGTTCCGGCCGACGACCGAGGAAGCCGATTACCAGACCAAGCTGCGCTTCATGAAGGCGTTTCTGGAAGAGGGTGACAAGGTCAAGGTGACGATCCGGTATCGTGGCCGCGAAATGGCGCACCAGGAACTGGGCACGCGCATGATGGACAGAGTCAAGGTGGACCTCGGTGAGCTGGCGATTGTCGAGCAGCACCCGAAGATGGAAGGGCGCCAGGCCGTGATGGTTCTCGGCGCCAAGAAGAAGTAGCTTGCAGGTCGGGCTTCAGCCCGATCTGCAAAAAAAGCCCCGCCGTCCGGCGGGCCCGGTCAGCGCCCTGGGCAGGGCTGTGAAGCCGGTCTGAAAATAGAGATGCACAGACCCGGAACAACCGGGAAGGAGTAACAACGATGCCCAAGATGAAAACTGTCAAGAGCGCTGCCAAGCGCTTCTCCAAGACCGGGAAAGGCGGCTACAAGCGCAGCCATTCCCACAAACGGCACATCCTGACCAAGAAGCCGGCCAAGCGTATCCGCCAGCTGCGCGGCGAAGCCCAGATTCACGGCTCCGACGTCAAGGAAGTCAACAAGATGTTGCCCTACGCCTAAGGAGAAAAAGACATGGCACGAGTCAAGCGAGGCGTTACCGCGCGCGCGCGTCACAAGAAGCTGCTGGCCAAGGCCAAGGGCTACCAGGGTGCCAAGTCGCGCGTATTCCGCGCGGCCAAGCAGCAGGTCATCAAGTCCGGTCAGTACGCGTACCGCGACCGTCGGGTCAAGAAGCGCGAGTTCCGCGCGCTGTGGATCCAGCGCATCAACGCGGGAACCAACGAGCTGGGTCTGTCCTACAGCCGCTTCATCGACGGGCTGAACAAGGCCGGCATCACGGTCGATCGCAAGATGCTGTCGGACATCGCGATCCACGACAAGCCGGCGTTTGCGGCGCTGGTGGCACAGGCGAAGGCGAAACTGGGACTGTAATGGCGCGGGCTGGCCTGTCCGGCCAGCCTGGTGCGAGTCGGCCGACAAGGCCGACCTACGGGGGAGCCGCCGCGAGGTCGCTCCCCTTTTCATTTCTGGGGGACGCATGGACAACACACCTGAGGCCCTGCACGAAGCGGCGGTTGCCGCCATCACGCAGGCGCTGGACAGCCGCACGCTGGAACAGTTGCGCGTGGAGTACCTGGGCAAGAAGGGTCCGGTCTCCGAGCTGATGAAGCAACTCGGCAAGCTTCCGTCCATCGAGCGCAAGGCATTTGGTGACCGAGTCAACCGCGCGCGCGACGCCATCGCCAGCGCCATCCAGTCCCGTATCGAGCACCTCGCTGGCGGGGAACTCGATTCCCGCCTCGCGGCCGAAACGATCGACGTCACCCTGCCCGGTCGCGGTGAAGGCGTCGGCGGTCTGCATCCGCTGACCCGCACCATCGCCCGCATCGAGCGCCTGTTCAACGAACTCGGCTTCGAGTCGGTGGAAGGCCCCGAGATCGAGGACGACTTCCACAACTTTGGCGCGCTCAACATGCCGGAACTGCACCCGGCGCGGGCGATGCAGGACACCTTCTATGTCGATAACGGCAGTCGTGTGCTGCGAACCCACACCAGTCCGGTGCAGATTCGCACGATGAAGGCCGTGGTCGAGTCCGGGCGCACGCCACCGATCCGCATCATCTGCCCGGGGCGGGTGTATCGCTGCGACTCCGATCGTACGCACAGCCCGATGTTCCACCAGGTCGAGGGTTTGTACGTGGCCGAGAACGTCAGTTTCGCCGACCTCAAGTACGACCTGGCGACCTTCCTGTCGCGCTTCTTCGAACAGGAGGTCAAGGCGCTTTTCCGTCCTTCCTATTTCCCCTTCGTCGAGCCCGGCGCCGACGTGCACATGTGGTGGCGTGATCCGTCCAAGGGGGCCGAACACGCCGGTCGATGGCTGGAGTTGCTGGGCTGCGGCATGGTGCATCCGAAGGTGTTCGAGGCCGTTGGCCTGGACCCCGACAAGTACAGCGGCTACGCCTTCGGCATGGGCGTGGAGCGCCTGACCATGCTGCGCTATGGCGTGGATGATCTGCGCCTGTTTTTCAACAACGATCTACGTTTCCTCCAGCAGTTCGCCTAGAGACCATCGACATGAAACTGAGCGAACAGTGGTTGCGCGAATGGGTCAACCCGAGCGCCGACGTCCAGGAGATCGCCGACCGCCTGGTCATGGCCGGGTTCGAGCTGGAGATCGAGCCGGCGGTCGGTGCCTTGCCGGTGGGCGTGGTGGTGGGCCGCATCGCGACGATCGCGCCGCACCCGAACGCCGAGCGCCTGCGCATCTGCGAGGTGGAGGTCGGCCTGGCAGGCCGGGCGACCATCGTCTGCGGCGCGGCCAACGCGCGGGTGGGAATGGTCGCGCCAACGGCATTGCCCGGAGCAAGACTGCCGGGCGGTCTTGAGATCAAGGCTGCGAGCCTGCGTGGCGTGGAGTCGGGCGGCATGCTGTGCTCGGCCTCCGAACTGGGCCTGGCGGAAAAATCCGAAGGGCTGCTGGAGCTGGACCCCGATGCGCGTCCCGGCACGCCGATCGAACAGCACCTGCTGCTCGACGATCGCGTGCTGAATCTGGAAATCACCCCCAATCGTGGCGACGCGCTGTCGGTCATCGGCCTGGCGCGCGAAGTCTCGGCGCTGTTCGGTGTCAACCTGACCCGGCCGCGGCTCAAGCCCGCGATCGTGGTGGGCGAGCGCAGACACGCGGTCGAGATCGAGAATCTCGCGGACTGTACCCATTACGCCGGCCGGGTGATGTACGGGCTGAATGCGCGCGCACGCACGCCCGACTGGATGCGCGAGCGCCTGCGTCGCAGCGGCATCCGCAGCATCCAGCCGCTGGTGGACATCACCAATTACGTGATGCTCGAAATGGGGCAGCCGATGCACGCATTCGATGAGTCGCGGCTGGTGGGCACGGTGCGGGTGCGTCGCGCGAAGCCGGGAGAGACGCTGACCCTGCTCAACGACCAGACGGTGGAGTTGAATCATCGCGAACTGCTGATCTGCGACGACACCGGGCCGATCGCGCTGGCCGGCGTCATGGGTGGTGCGTCCACCGCGGTGTCCTCATCCACTGCTCGGGTGTTTTTCGAGAGCGCCTGTTTCGCGATGTCCGCCGTCGCCGGCACGGGGAGACGGTACAAGCTGGCATCGGACGCTCTTTACCGCTTCGAGCGCGGGGTCGATCCGGACCTGCAACGCAACGCGCTGGAGCGCGCCAGTGAACTTGCCGCACAGCTTTGCGGTGGCGAGGCCGGGCCGGTCACGCAGGCCGGTCGCGCGCAGGCCGAGCCGGTGCGAATTGCGCTGCGCCATGCGCGGCTCAACAAGCTGCTCGGTCAGGACATTGCGGCGAAGGAGGTCGAAACCCTTCTGTCGCGCCTCGGGATCGGCACGCGTAACGAGGTGGGTGGCGCCTGGACCACGACCGTACCGAGCTGGCGGTACGACTTGCGGATCGAGGCCGATCTGATCGAGGAGGTGGCGCGGCTGTACGGCTACGACCGCATTCCTGCAAATCCCTATCCGGCGCGGCTCGCGCCCTCGCGTCCGCGCGAGACCGAGCGGAGTCTGGCCTCGGCCAAGCAGCTTCTGGTCGCGCGCGGTTGGCAGGAAATCATTTCGCTGGCGTTTGTCGATCCGAAAACCCAGGCGATGCTTGATCCGCAGAGCGATGGCATCACCGTTGACAACCCTATGGCCGACAACCTCGCGGTCATGCGCACGACCCTGTTCGGCGGGCTGATCGAGGCCTGGCGATACAACCATGCGCGGCAGCTGACGCGCGTGCGTCTCATGGAGGCCGGGGTCTGTTTCGATCGCGAGAACGGGCAGCAGATTCGCGAGACCCCCCGGGTCGCTGGACTCGCGGCGGGGCCGGCTTTACCGGAGCAGTGGGGTGAAGCGGCGCGCGGCACGGATTTCTTCCACGTCAAGGCCCATGTCGAAGCCCTGCTGGGACACTCGACGGCATACCGTTTTCGGGCGGCCCCGCACCTGGCCCTGCACCCGGGGCGCAGCGCGCAGATCCAGCACGGCGGTGTCCATGCAGGCTGGATCGGTGAGCTGCATCCGCGGCTGATCACCGCGCTCGACCTGCCTTCGGCCTGTGTCGTGTTCGAACTGGACTGGGCCATCATCCGGGGAAATGATTTTCCGGCCGCCCACGCGGTACCCGAATTTCCCGCTTCGCGGCGCGACCTGGCCCTGCTGGTGCCCGTCGAGTTGCCGGCACAGAACCTGTGCGACGCCGTCCGCCGTGCGGCTCCAGCCTGGCTGCGTGAAGTCTTCGTGTTTGACGTCTACCGTGGCGAAAACCTCGGGCCGACTTTCAAAAGTGTCGCTTTAGGCTTGATTTTCCAAGACTACTCGCGCACCCTAACCGTCGAAGAAATCGACTCGGCCATGGCGGTGATCAGATCGGCTGTGACGAGTGGGTCGAACATCACCGTGCGAATCTAAGCCGCACATCAGGGGCGGGGGCGGGGGATCTAATCGTGGCGTTGACCAAAGCCGAGCTTTCGGAAGCGCTGTTCGATGAGCTGGGTCTCAACAAGCGTGAGGCCAAGGAGTTCGTCGACCTATTCTTCGAGGAGATCAGAGGTCGTCTCGAGGCAGGCGAAGAGGTCAAGCTGTCTGGCTTCGGCAATTTCGAACTGCGCAGCAAGAACCAGCGACCGGGTCGTAATCCCAAGACCGGTGAGGAGATCCCCATCTCCGCGCGCCGCGTGGTCACATTCCGTCCGGGGCAGAAGCTGCGTCTGCGGGTCGAGCTCGATGCACGCGGCTGAGGTCAGGGTCGAATTGCCGGCCATTCCAGGGAAGCGTTACTTCGCGATCGGCGAAGTCTCGGATCTCTGCCAGGTCAAGCCCCATGTGCTGCGGTACTGGGAGCAGGAGTTCTCGCAACTCAAGCCGGTCAAACGTCGCGGCAACCGGCGCTATTACCAGTTTGAGGACGTGATGATGGTGCGGCGCATTCGCAGCCTGCTCTACGACCAGGGATTCACCATCGGCGGCGCCCGCCAGCGTCTGAAGGATCCGGTGGAGGATCCGCTGGATCGGGGCATCTCGCCGCCGTCTTCGGTGCGGGTGCCGATCACCGTTGCGCGACGTCAATCCGAAATTCGAGAAGTCCGTGGCGAACTGGAATCGCTGCTCCGATTGCTTCGCTGACCGCATCGCTCAAAACCCAGTCTTTCCAGCGGGGTGCGTGGCGGGTATGATCGCGCGCTCTTGTTTCGGGGCGTAGCGCAGCCTGGTAGCGCACTTCCTTGGGGTGGAAGTGGTCG
Source organism: Panacagrimonas sp. (assembly GCA_052387695.1). Taxonomy (GTDB): domain Bacteria; phylum Pseudomonadota; class Gammaproteobacteria; order Nevskiales; family Nevskiaceae; genus Panacagrimonas. Next base: position 34,326 of record JBQTIX010000058.1, read on the forward strand.
GAGGTTCAAATCCTCTCGCCCCGACCAATCAAATCAATCGTTCCGCGACTCGCATGCTTCCCCTCGCGACGTGCGGTGATGCCTGCCTTGCAGCAGGAAAACCCTGCGGTCACCGATGATTTGGCCGACGTCATCCGGCGTGCCTGCGGTGCGACGGCGTGGCCACGGAAAATAAAAAAACCGGGTGGGGAACGTTGTTACGTTCTCCCACCCGGCGAGTCGATTGTCTACCGCCAGCGGAGCCCGGCCAGCTACCGATATGGCCGGGCTCCGGTTTCGGACGAGGCTCAGTCGTTATCGCGAATCACGATCCTGGCCTGCGATTGTGCGCCCAGCGAGTAGCCGCGGGATTCTCCGAGGGTCAGGATCAGGACTTCATTGGTCTCCACGACGCTGTCGTCGATCGACTGAATCACGATGCGCCGCTCCGTCACCCCCGGGTTGAAAGCCACCACCGTCCGCAGTCCCTCGTAGTCAGCGTCGGACGTCGCGCGTCCCGTGATCGTGAATGGCACCACGATCCGCCCTTCGCTCGGGCCCGAAAGCCGAACGGTGACGACACGGCGCCGACCTTCTTCGACGCCCGCGCCGGCGGACGTGAAACCGACGCTCACCAGGTCGTTGTCGCGAATCACGAACCGGGTCTGCGACTGCGCTCCCAGGGTGTAACTGGCTGATTCGTCGAGCGTCAGGATCAGGTCTTCGTTGGGTTCCGAGACACTGTCATCGATCGACTGGATCGGGAGGCGCCGCTCGGTCGAACCCGGGCTGAAAATCACCTCCGTCCGCAGTACCTGGTAGTCGGCACCGGACGTAGCGCGCCCGGTGACGGTGATCGGCACCACGACACGCCGAGTGCTCGGGCCGGAAAGCCGGATCGTTGCGACTCGCCGATCACCCTCGACCATACCGACGCCGGCAGACAGGAAGCTGACGCTCAACAAATCGTCGTTGCGGATGCGGACGCTGGTGGTAGAGTTTGCGATCGTTGCATTGACCGGATTGCTCAGGACCACGCTGAAGGTCTCGTCGGCTTCGGTCCGGGTGTCGCCATTCACCACGAGGGTGAAAGAGGCGCGGGTCGTACCAGCCGGGATCACCAGGACACCCGAGGTGGCCGCGTAATCGCCGTCAGCGGCAAGAGCCGTTCCGTCGGCCGTGGAGTAGTTGACGCGGACCTCGGATGTAACCGCTTCGCTGAGCGTGACTGTCAGCACCGTCGAGAGGGTCCCCGAGTTGCCTTCGATCACCTGCAGGCCCGGGCGGATATTCAGGACCGCCACGACCGGAACCGGCATGAGCGTGACCAGATAATCCTCGACCTCACCGTCATTCGCCGGGCCCGTCGGGACCCCGACACCCGCGCTGCTCAGACGGAATCGCGCGAACGTCGTGCCGGGAACGGCAGCCAGCGGGATCGGGAGGCTCAGTGCGTTGACGCCATTGGTGAGGGTCACGTTCTGGAACACAAACTCGCCGGCATCGCTCCAGTCGCCGTCGCGGTTGAAGTCCACCCACCCGCTGAGCAGGCCCTGGTCACCAGAACCATTGGGCCCGGTCAAGGTGACTGAAAGGCCGGTGGTGGCACCAGCCACCAGCGCGCCCGAGAAACTCACCCCGTCCTCGTCATCACCGGCACGATCGTCACTGTTTGCGTTCGCGCTCGGGACGCCGTTGTCCTCCACGTCAGCTGCGGCGCCCAGAGAAAAGCTGGACGGCGTGACGGTATGGGAAGCCCCGTTGGCAGCCAGCGCAGTGGGGTACGGTGCGGGGGCGTCGCCGAAATCCTGCGCGCCGGCCAGGTCGTAAACGAAAACGGCGCCGGCTAGACGGCCGGTTGTATTGTCGTCCGCGGGGGCGCCAACCAGCGGTATCCCCTCGGCGAGTTCGACGCTGCGACCAAATCCGGAGGCCACGTCGCGCACCGAGGGAACCAGTCGCGCAACCTCCTGGAATCGTCCGGACACCCCGCTGGGGCGATAGGCGTAAGTGGCCCCGATGCGCCGATCGAGACGGTCACGCGCCTGCATTCCGACAATCAGCAGGTCGCCCTCGACCGCCACGTCCGTTCCAAATGTCCACGCGGGACCGGAGTCCGCGCCGATGATCTTCTGCGTCTGCAACCAGTCGCCTGCCGCGTTGCGCTGGAATACGTAAGCAGCGCCTGCAGCTTGACCGCGCTCGTTGTTGTCCGCCCGGGCGCCGACCACCACGAGATCGCCGTCGAGGTCCACGGAGAACTCGCCGAACTGGTCGCCGGCCGTGCGGTCAGACGCCTCCAGCGTCGCGACATTACCCCAGGCTTCGGGTCCGCCCTCGTTGCGCTCGAAGATGAAGACTTTTTCGCCGCCGGAACCGATCACCAGACGGTCGCCCTGCAGGATCAGGCCGCGGCCCATGAGCCGGTCGCGAAACATCCCTGGGGGTGGCAGGATCTTCCTCACTTGGCCCCATGCATTGGAGCCACCCTGGTCGCGCTGAAAAATGTAGACCGCGCCGGCATTGGTACCCTTCTCGTTGTCGTTGCCGGTTGCTGCGACCGCGATGACATCGTTACTGCGGGCATTGTCGCTGACGGTAACGCCAGCGCCGCCGAAAATGTCGTCCGCCGCGGCATCGCTCGCTGCGATCTTGGTGACGAAACCCCAGTTGTTCGGCCCGCCGACGTTGCGGTAAAAAATATAGACCGAACCACTGCGGCTGCCGCCGACATCAGTGCCCTCGGCGCCGACCACAGCCAGGTCACCCGACACCGCCACCGACGTTCCAAAGCGGTCGTCCTGCGCGGCATCCGGCGCGACCAGCGTTTTCACCAGGCTGTAGGCGGTGGGATTGGCTGGATTGCGGACGTAGATGTAGACCTCGCCCTGGTCGGTCGAGGCACCTGAGGCGCTGTCGGCCAGCATGTCGCCCACGATCAGGGTGTTGCCGTCCACGGACGTGGCGCGGGCAATGCTGAATTCCCGTCCCGAGTCTGCCGGTGGGGGCTGCTCGATGATGCTGGATTCGACGACCTGGGCGGCGGCGGGGCCGGCCACGGCCAGCGCGCCAGCCATCAGGCCCAGGCGGCCGAGGAGGCGGCCCAATCGGGGGATGGGCGAAAGGTCATAGTGCAACGGGAAATTCATTTATAGCTCCGAGGTATGTGGCAATGCGCTGCTCGACCGCGCACGAGTCGTGCCGATCAATAAACCCTATTCTGATCGATGGTTACGGCCGTAATGTGAAGCGAAGGGACAAGCTTTGTCAGCGTATGACGGGTTTCCTGCTGTCCGATGACGAGGCCACCGCTTTGAATGCTTGAAGGTATGCCGTCACCATCTCACTCGTGCGTCATCCGTGCATGCCGCCGAACACGCGGACGACACGAATCGATACTTGAGAGTCATGTCTTAGATTACTACACGCGAACGAATCGCTTGAGGTTCCGGGCGCACGTTTCAGCAGTTCGCGTTCCCGGGGGCTGCCCTCCGTGCCGCCTCCCGCACAAGTGTTCAATCAGAGGCCGGCAATATGAGACTCCGGGCGGACAGACATATGCAAATTGCAGGCACTCGACCTGGGTGGGTGAGGCCGGTGTTCCCGGTCGCTTCCCGGAATTGCGCCGAATCGCCGGCGAAACATGCATGAGCTTCATCTGTGTCAGACGGCGTAGAGCGTCATGTACTGCCGAGCTGCGAGGGTCCAGGAAAAGTCACGACTCATCCCGGCACGCTGAATGGATTTCCACAGCGGTGCATTGGCGTGGAGTTTGGCGGCGCTGCGCAGGCCGTAGAGCACTCCGCCGACGTCCGCGTGCTCGAAGCGCAGACCGGTGGCGCTGCCATCCGCAAGGCTGAGGGCGGTGGCGTCGGTTACCGTGTCGGCCAGTCCACCCACACTGCGCACGACCGGGACCGTTCCGTATCGCTGTGAATACATCTGGTTGAGGCCGCAGGGCTCGAAGCGGGAGGGCATCAGGAGAGCGTCCGCCCCTGCCTCGATCCGATGCGCCAGCCGCTCGTCGTATTCCAGTCGCAGCCCGACACGCCCCGGATGCGCGGCCGCAATGCGGGAGAACGCCCGCTCAAGAGTCTTGTCGCCGGCGCCGAGAATCGCGAACTGCATGCCTTCGGCGACCAATTGCGGAATCGCGCCGGCTGCCAGGTCGAAACCCTTCTGCTCGGTCAGCCGGCCGACGATTCCAACCAGCAGATCGGAGCCGGCGTCGAGCTGAAGTTCTGCACACAGCGCATCGCGATTGCCACGCTTGCCGGCGGTCACGTCGCGTGCGCGATAGCGACGCTCCAGGTAGGGATCGCGCGCGGGATCCCAGACATCCTCGTCGATGCCGTTGAGAATCCCGTGCAGCGCAGCGGCGCGCGAGCGCAGCAGGCCATCCAGCCCGTGACCGAATCCGGGCGTCAGGATCTCGCGGGCATACGTCGGGCTCACCGTCGTGATCACCTGTGCCGAACTGATGCCCAGCTTCAGAAAAGAGACGTCGCCGTGGAACTCGGCTCGATCCATGTGCCACCAATGCGCCGGCAGGCCCAGCCCCTGGAAATGGTCGCGCGCGTAGCGGCCCTGATAGGCGAGGTTGTGGATGGTGAAGACGCGGCGCGGTCCGCGGTCTCCGAGCAGGTCCATGAGCCAGGCCAGGGTGGTGCCGGCCTGCCAGTCGTGTCCGTGCACCACATCCGGACGCCAGCCGCCGATCCCGGCCTGTGCCAGCCGCAGGCAGGCTGCACCAAACCAGCTGAAGCGGAACGCGTTGTCGCCGAAGTCGTGCCCATTGCCGTCGCGATAAGGATCGCCCTCGCGGTCGTACAGGGGCGGGCAATCGACCAGCCAGACGCCCGCCGCGCCGAGGCGTCCTTCGATGATCCGGAAAGTCAGTCCGCGCAGCTGGAAACCGCCGACATCCCGCGCTTCGGGCAATTTGCCGATGAGGCCGCGATAGGCGGGAAGCGCAATCCGCACGTCCGCTCCGAGCCGAGCCTGCGCCGCGGGCAACGCGCCGAGGACGTCCGCAAGGCCGCCGGTCTTGATCAGCGGGATACATTCCGATGCGACATGAAGGATTTTCATCACGACAGGGGCGTTGACGGTCGGCGGGTGGTCAGAGGCTGTCCAGACAGGTGATGTCCGGGTGTTTTTTGTCGAATATGTGATAGGCACGATTGCTGCTGGACGCGGCGCAAGCTAAAAGACTGATACCGCGCGCGTCCAGCCCAGGGGAGATCATGCAAACGCCGCACAGCGACTCGAGATTCGTCAGCCGCCTTACCCGCGATACGCTCGCCATCGTCATGGCCGGCGGCAGAGGGTCGCGCCTGATGCAGCTCACCAGCACACGGGCCAAGCCCGCGGTGCCTTTCGGGGGAAAGTTTCGCGTCATCGACTTCACCTTATCGAATTGCGTGAACTCCGGCGTCCGGCGTATCGGTGTGCTCACCCAGTACAAGTCGCAATCCCTGATCCGGCACATGCAGCAGGGGTGGGGATTCATGCGCGGCCAGTTCGGCGAGTTCGTGGAGCTGTTGCCGGCCGAACAGCGCACCGAAAATGCGAGCTGGTACGCCGGCACCGCCGACGCGGTCTACCAGAACCTGGATTTCATCCGTGCCCATCAGCCGGCGTACGTGCTCGTGCTGGCCGGCGATCATATCTACAAGATGGATTACGGGCCGATGATCGCGCAGCACGTCGAGCACGGCGCGCGTATCACGGTCGGTTGCATCGAGGTGCCACTGGCGGAGGCGCGCAGCTTTGGCGTGATGCAGGTGGGGGACAAGTCGCGCATCGAGCTGTTCGATGAAAAGCCGGAAAAGCCCAAGCCCATGCCGGGCCGTACGGACGTGGCGCTGGCCAGCATGGGCATCTACGTGTTCGACGCGCGGTTTCTGCTGGAGTGGCTCACGCGCGATGCGCGCAACACGGTTTCCAGCCACGACTTCGGCAAGGACATCGTGCCCACGGCCATCGACCAGGGCTCGGTCTACGCCTATCCGTTCCGCGATCTGTACGACCCTGCGCGCCAGGGCTACTGGCGCGACGTGGGCACCGTGGACGCCTACTGGCAGGCCAATCTGGAACTCACCATGGTGCTGCCCGAGCTCAATCTCTACGATCAGCGCTGGCCGATATGGACGCACCAGATGCAGGTGCCGCCGGCCAAGTTCGTGTTCGACAAGCCGGGCCAGCGGGGCTTCGCGGTGGATTCGATGATCTCCGGCGGCTGCATCGTTTCGGGCGCCGAGGTGCGATCGAGCGTGCTGTTCGTCGATGTCACCGTCGAGTCGGGATCGCTGGTGGAGGAATCCTTGCTGCTGCCCGGTGTGCGCATCGGTCGTGGCTGCCGCATCCGCCGTGCGGTGATCGACGAGGGCTGCCAGATTCCGGACGGCACGGTGATCGGTGAGGATCGGCAGGCCGATCGCGCGTACCACGTCACCGCCGCTGGCGTGCGACTGGTGACGCGCGAGATGCTGGAGGCTTGAGGCGCCCCCGGAAACCACAACGCCCGCCGATCCGCAGGCGCCGGGTGGAAGGAAGCGGGTTTCAGGGAATCGGGAACTGGCTGCGGGCGTCGGCATCGTTGGTCAACCGGCGGAAACGGTTGCCAAAGAGATCGAACGCGAACACGTCGAATCCGAAGCGGTTGCCATCGACGGAGGTCACGGAGCCGATAGACCCCGGTCCGGTGCCGATGCCAGACGCGAACTCGTCGTTGGGGTTCAGGGTGGCGAGGCGCGCGCTGCTCAAGTCGTCCGGATTGAAACTCGACAAGCGCGCGCCGCGGACGCCAGTGACCCCTCCTGGACCATTGCTCGCCAGCAGCAGGCGCACCTCCGTGAAACGGTTATCGCTGGCGCCGCCGAACTGGATCCCGCTCCACGCGGATCCACGACGGAACTGGGTGACCAGGGGGCCGGAATCTGCACTGACATGCGCCACGCTGGTGGATTCACCCGCACTTTGATCGAAGCTGGTGACGGTGTAGAACACCTTGTCGGCGGAGACATGGATCACGCTGATGAAGCCGGTGGCCGACCGCTTCAGGCGCACCGTAGGACCGCCGGCACGCGGGACGCTCAGCAGTTCGGACGGCGCCCGTCGCGGCGGAGGTCCGACGGTGAATCCGCCGGCGTTGAAAACGACGCGGCTATCGCTTACGCCGGAGATGAAGGGCGAGGGTGAACGCGTGCTCGCCAGCACGTTGGCGCGCGCACTGCCGTCGGCCGGCACGCGATAGATCCGGCCCTGGATGCGGGCGGCGGGATCGAGCGCCGTTTCGACAAAGAACACCTCGTTGCCTTCGATCACCGCCTGCGTCACCTCGAACCCGCGGCTCGCCACCTTGAGCGGCCGATTGACCAGCACGCCGCTGGAGCGGATCAGTCGCAGGTTGCCATCGATGGTCAGCACTACGGCGCCGTCAAGGGTGCTGCCGTGGAAGCGCAGGCGGGTGATGCCGGTGGCGATTTCGCGCGGAACACCCAGAGCGGGCGTGAAGGCGAGCAGCTTGCCGCGATCGAACACGTAGATCGCGCGGAGCAAGCCATTGCGGCGGTAGGCCGACTGGATGTTCAGGAAATCGACCAGGGGCAGGGTGACCGGCGCCGTGCCCGGCGCGTCACGCAGGCTGATCGCCCGCACCAGGTTGTCCGCCTGACCGCTGTCGAACGGGGTGCCGCAAATGCCGTCCGGGCCACGCAGGCTGTAGAACAGGAGGGTGGTGGTGGCATCGCGCACGTCGCGCGGGAATCCGAGACTGAGACAAACCGAGTTGACGCCGCTCTCGCTCGAAACCTGGACCGGCGTCGGGTTCAAACCACCCCGCAGATTGGCCAGCATCCAGCGATTGTCCTGACCCCAGGTCATCACCTGCGGACGGAAGTCGGTGGAGACGCCGTCGCGGTAATTGCCGGAGCGATGCATGGTCGCGGCCACGGTGGGCACGCCGGGGGGTACGAGCAAGGCCGACTGCGCGAAGTTCGCGGAGCTGACCAGAGTGATTCCCATCGCCGATCCGTCGGTCGCCCGGTTGGACGTGAATGGCATGGCGTAATCCGCGACTGTGACGCCATACGCGGCTGCTGTCGTCATCAGCAGCAGCGCAGAACTTGTCACACGCAGCAAGTGGAAGCGTTTGAGTGCCGGGTTCATGGTTTGCTCTCCGGTTTTTGTGTCGGTGGAGTGTTTTATGGACTTGTGATTGAGCCGCGTTGGCGTCAACCAGCGTAAACATAAGTCAGAAAGCGGGGGTTCGGCATCCCGCATAGGGAAGGCCTGCACGGGTTCGATCCGGCTCGTAGGTCGGTTCAAGCCGAAGGCGGAACCGACGGGAGACTTGCAGCACACGAGCCGTTTCCGACCGGCGCATGTCGGGTCCGCCCGCATGAAGCCGCGGGCTTGACCCGACCTACACCTGACCTGCCCATGAATTCAGACCTGTGCAGGGAATCCCCAGGATCCCTGTGCGCGCCGACCGTGGCGCGCGGTCATTGCCGGAACTCGGGCGACCGGGTAGAAAGCCGTACAACCCACCGGACTTACGAACACGCATGGATACCTTGCTGATCGGCAAAGGCGAGACCTCACAGGTGATTCTGGCGCGCTACGCCAACCGCCACGGCCTGATTGCCGGCGCCACCGGCACCGGCAAGACCATCACCCTGCAGGTGCTGGCAGAGGGTTTTTCGGACCTGGGTGTGCCGGTGTTCGCGGCCGACATCAAGGGCGATCTTTCGGGGATTGCGCTGGCGGGCGAGGCCAAACCCAAACTGGCCGAGCGCGCGGTGCAGATCGGGCTCAGCGGCTATGCGCCGCAGGCTTATCCCACGGTGTTCTGGGACGTGTTCGGCGAACAGGGTCACCCGGTGCGCGGTACGGTGTCGGACATGGGACCGACGCTCCTGGCGCGCCTGCTCGATCTGTCTGACGTGCAGGAAGCGGTGCTGATGCTGGTGTTCAAGTACGCCGATGACCAGGGTCTGGCGCTGCTCGATCTCAAGGACCTGCGAGCGGTGTTGCAGCACGTGGCCGAGAACGCAAAGCAGCTCGGGCCCGAATACGGCCTGATCGGCGCCGCTTCGGTCGGAGCGATCCAGCGCGGCCTGATCGGCCTGGAACAGGAGGGCGGGGCGGCGTTCTTCGGCGAGCCCGCGCTGGAACTTGCGGATCTCATGCGCACCGACCTGACCGGCCGTGGCCTCATCAACGTCCTCGCCGCCGACAAGCTGTACCAGCGACCGCGCCTGTACGCGATGTTCCTGCTGTGGCTGCTGGCGGAGTTGTTCGAGGAACTGCCCGAGGCGGGTGATCTCGATCGTCCCAAGCTGGTGTTCTTTTTCGACGAGGCACACCTGCTGTTCAAGGACGCGCCCCGGGCGCTGGTGGACAAGGTCGAACAGGTCGTGCGCCTGATCCGCTCCAAGGGCGTGGGCGTGTACTTCGTCACCCAGAATCCGCTCGATCTGCCCGAGACCGTGCTCGGCCAGCTCGGCAACCGCGTACAGCACGCGCTGCGGGCGTTCACGCCGCGCGACCAGAAGGCCGTACGCGCCGCGGCCGAGACGTTCCGCAGCAATCCCAAACTCGATGTCGAGGAGGCAATCACCCAGCTCGGCGTCGGCGAGGCGCTGGTCTCTACGCTGATGGAGGGCGGCGTGCCCGGTATCGTCGAAAAGACCCTGATCCGTCCCCCGCGCTCCCGTATCGGGGCGATCACGCCCGCCGAACGCGCGACGGTGATGAGTCGCAGCCCGGTGTCCGGGCGCTATGACAAGGCGGTGGATCGCGAGTCGGCTTACGAGCTATTGATGCAGCGGACCCATCGTGTAGTCGAGGGACAGCAGGCCACGGCCGACGCCAGGGCCGAAGCGGCTCGCCAGACAGACTGGAAGCGTGACGTACAGGACGCCTGGGGTAGCGGCACGGTCTCACGCGACCGAACCGAGTCGCGACCGGCGACTCGGGCTCCCGCGCGGCGCAGCGACACGGTGCTGGAAACGGCGGTCAAGAGCGTGACCCGCAGCCTGTCGTCGAGCGTCGGCCGCGAAGTGGGGCGCACGCTGCTACGGGGTATCCTGGGGTCGTTGACGCGACGCTGATCGGCATTGTCGTCGCTCACCGAACGATTCTGGCCTGCGATGGTGGATGCGCTTCGCTTATCCACCCTACAAGTCACTGTCCGCATCGACGTGGGGTGGATAAGCGAAGCGCATCCACCGGGCGCACCTCGCCGGTCAACGATCGTGTAAGCCGCAGCCCCTCGGCTCCGTCATCGTAGTAAGCCGGCAGCTCGCGAGCGACGGCGTAATCGCGGCGTGCGTAGAGTTTGTGTGCGGCTGCGTTGTCGCTGCGCACTTCCAGCACGATGCGTTTTCGGCCCAGTCGGTGTGCCTCGTTTTCGGCCCTCTCGACCAGCCGATGTCCCAGCCCCAGCCCGCGCGCCGTCGGATCGACGATCACCGAATAGATGCGAGCCGCGTCGGAGTTGCGGCGCAGCAGCAGGACGAGGTTGCCAAGCACGTGACCCTCGCGCTCGGCCACCCACACCCGCGCCGAATCGGACTTGAGAAAGCGCCGCACCGAGCGCGGCGACATCCGGTCGGACGGGAACAGGCTTTCGAGTCGCAGGATTTCTGTTGCGTCGTCCGGCCGCGCACGCCGGACCCGCACCCCATCCATCTCAGCGCGTGTCCTTGGTGCGCGCTTCCAACCGGCGCACGAAGAACTCCATGATCTGGCGGTAAAGGCTTTCCTTGAGAAACAGGTCCTCGACGCCGAAGTCGATGTTGGGGTTGTCGTTGACCTCGACCACTTTCACCACGTTGCCGAACTGCTTGAGATCCACTCCGTAAAGTCCGCGGCCAACCGCACGCGCCGCTTGTACCGCCACGCTGAGCACCAGCGGCGGCACTTCCTTGACGTCGATGGTCACGTGCTCGCCCTCGTGTTTCTTGCCGCCTTCGCGCTTGACGACTTGCCAGTGGCCCTGCGCCATGTAGTAGCGGCAGGCATACAGCGGCGCGCCGTCGAGCACACCGACTCTCCAGTCGTATTCGGTGGGTTCGAAGGACTGGCCGATGATGAGATCGCTGCGTTCGAGCAGTTCGCGCGTCTCGCGTTTGAGCTCGGCCTCGGTCTCGACCTTGATCACGCCCTTGGAGAACTGCGAATCCGGCTGCTTGAGCACGCAGGGGAATCCCAGTTCGCGTGCCACGCTGCTGACGTTGCCGCGATGGATCAGCAGGGTCTTGGGTTGCGGAATGCGGTGCCGATCCATCAGCTCGGCGAGGAACACCTTGTTGGCCGCGCGCAGGATCGACGTGGGATCGTCCACCACCACCAGGCCCTCGCGTTCGGCGCGGCGCGCGAAGCGGTAGGTGTGGTGATTGACGGCGGTGGTCTCGCGGATGAACAGCGCGTCGTATTCGGCGACGTGGCCGTAGTCGGACTTGTCGATGAAGTCCACTTCGAAGCCCAGTTTCTCGGCGGCGCGTTCGAACAGTTTCAGCGCGCGGGCATTGGACGGGGGTTCCTTCTCTTCTTCATTGACCAGGATCGCGAGGTCGTAACGCGCCGAGTCCTTTTTGGTGCGCGGCATGCGCCGGCGCGTGAAGTAGTCGCGCGCAGCCTGGTACATCAACTCGTGGTGCGAGGTCGGCACTTCACCCAGCGCGATCGGCCCGAGCGTATCGACCCGCCACTCGTCGCCGCGGTAGACGAAGGTGGCCTGCATCAGCGGCGCGGGAAAGACGTTGAACAGGGCGCGTGCGAGGCGTTCGTGGCGCTTGGCGGGCGAGTTGCCGAAGTAGACGTTGAGCACGTACTGGCCGGACTCGATGCGCGCCAGGCTCGACTGGATCAGTTCCTCGATCTCGTCGTTGAGCACGCCCGGCGATTCGGCGAGCTTGAGGTCCTGGATGGTGGTGATGTCCGGCAGCGGCCGGTGGCCGCGGGCACCGGCCAGCAAGGAGACGTAGTAGCCGGTGGTCTGGTAGCCGAAGCTGCGACACAGATTGTAGACACGGGCGTTGCGGGCCAGGGTTTCGGGCGCAAGGGTCAGGTATTCCCAGGCGGTGCAAATCTGCATGCCGGGGATCTGCAAGGGCCAGTCCGCGCGGCTGTCGACAACGACCAGGCCGCTCATTGCGTATCCGGGACCGAGCCTGCGCCGCCCTGGGCGGGGCGGTTCGCAGGCGATGAAGCGCGCGCCGCGAGCCGGAAGCGGCTCATGGCGTGCACCCGTCAGGGGGTTCGTCGGAACTGGGGTCTGGGCTCTCTTCGGGCATGGCGCTCGTCCTTGGTTTGAACTCTTGTTTGTTGCGGCGCGCGCAAATCCTAGCATTCCGCTCCGCGGCTGTGGCCGGCAAAATGGATTGCCAAAGCCGGGCCGCGCCCTTACCGTCACGGCCGTTGTTCACCCTGTCGCATCCGGAACCGATGCTCAAGTATTCCCCGTCCCTCGCGGCACTCTCCCTGCTGTGTGTTTCGCTCGGCCCCTTGGCGCTAGGCCCGGCGGGGCTTGCCCCGATCGCGCTGGGTCCGGCGCTGACCGTTGCCCAGGTCGAAGGCGAGGTCTACCAGTCCCGCGGAAGCAACGCGACGGTGGTCGCACGGGGGCAGACGATCGATCAGGGGGCGCAGATCAAGGCGCCGGCCAATGGCCGGGTGGAACTGTCGGTGGATGGCTATCCGACGATTGCGATCGGTAACGGCGGCGAGCTGAGCTTCGACGGGGCCGAGGCGTTGACCTTGCGTCTCACGCTGTCGCGTGGAGCGATCCATGTCGATACCCGGCCGCGGGACGGCCAGCCGCAGCGTGATGTGAAGATTCTGTTGGGCGACGTCGAGGTGCGCGTCAACGGCGCAGAGGTCTGGGCGGCGCTGAACAATGATATTGCGCAGGTCTGTCTGATCGCGGGAATGGCCGAAGCGCAGGTGCCCAGTCGCACGGACCGGCTCGACCTGCTCGGGCAGTGCATGAGCCGCGCGGGGCTTGAATCGCGCTGGGTGATGGTGCCGGTGGAAGTCCTCGACGAGCGCACGGCGTTGCTGCACGTGCGGGTCAAGGAATCGATCGCCGCCCAGCCGGCCCTGCCCGATTTGCGCAAGGCCTCGCCCACGGTCGGGTCGAAGCCGGTTCCAACGGTTGCGAGCTTGCCGGAAGTCGCTGTTGCGTCGACCGTCGCCGCGCCGTCGGCCGTTGTTTCCGCGGTTCCGCCTCCCCCGGTCACGCCCACCGCCGCGGTAAAAATCGCCGCTCCGGTGGTGGACACGCCCAGGCCGCCTGCGACGGAGTCCGCAAACGAACCGCCGGCGCGTGCGGCGCCTGCCGCTGCGCCGCCGCCAGCGCCTTCCCCGGCCAAAGCGTCGGAACCTGGTTTGCGCTGGAGCGTCGTGCTGGCTTCACTGGACAGCCGCGATGCTGCGGAAATGGAGGCGGTGCGTCTGCGCAAGCAGGGCGTGAATGTCGAGATTCGTGAATATGCCCGCGACGGCAAGCGCGGATTCCGTGTCGGTCATGGGCGCTTTGGCAGCCACGCGGAGGCTCAGGCCGCGTGGAAATCCTTGAAGAAATCTCACCCCAAACTATCGGGCTGGATGGCCAATTACTAGGGTCGAGCTGCTTTGGTTTTCGCCAGCGACCCGGCGGCTTTTGCCCGGCCTCCCTCGAACAAGGATCGCGCGACGCCTTAGGCCCGGAATGGCGGATGCGCCTGGCTTATCCACCCTGCAGCTTGGTGCAGCGTAGGGCGGATCAGCGAAGCGCATCCGCCGGGGAAACTACGAAGCCGTCTCGACCTCCACCCCCGTGGCACGCAGGCTCAACACCGGCCAGCCGCGTAGCTGGGCCTCGGCGCGCAGGCGATCGTCGGGGTCCACCGCCACCGCCACGTCGGCGCGCCGCAATAAGGCCAGGTCGTTGTGCGAGTCGCTGTAGAACGTCACGTGAGCCTGCGCAATGTCCTGATCGAGCATCCATTGCTCCAGCCGCCGCACCTTGCCCTCGCGAAAATTCGGCGTTCCGCTGAGGCGCCCGGTGTAGCGGCCGTCGATGAACTCGGGGTCGGTCGCGATCAGCGTGTCCACACCCAGCAGCGCGGCGATCGGCTCGGTGATGAAGCGGTTGGTCGCGGTCATGATCAATAATTCGTCGCCGTGCATGCGATGCTTTTCCAGTAGCGCAGGCGCCAATGGCGCGACGATGGGTTCTATCTTTTCGCGCACGAACTGCTGCCGCCAGGTCTGTAGTTCGTGCAGCGGATGAGCCGCCAGCGGCGCCATCGAAAATCGCGAGAACGCCTCGATGTCCAGCGTTCCGTCACGGTACTGCTGGTAGAAAATCCGGTTCTGGTTTTCGTAGGATTTTTCGTCGACCAGGCCCTGCTCGACCAGAAAACGGCCCCAGAGGTAATCGCTATCGCCTGCGAGCAGGGTGTTGTCAAGATCGAAGATGGCAAGGTTCATCGCCGGATTTTACGGCGTGGGGGCATCCCCACGAAGCGGCGGTTCACTTTGTGGGGTTCGGTGTGGAAGAATCGATCCGGATTAACAGGCATTCAAACGTGATCGATCCGGACGGCTTCCGACCCAATGTCGGCATCATCGTGGCCAACCCGGTCGGCGAGGTGCTGTGGGCCAAGCGCTTGCGCCAGCAGGCCTGGCAGTTTCCGCAGGGCGGTATCCAGTTCGGGGAGTCGCCCGAAGACGCGATGGCGCGTGAACTGCACGAGGAGCTCGGGCTGTCGCGTAAGGATGTGGAAATCGTGGGCTCGACCGCCGGCTGGCTGAGCTATCGCCTGCCCAGTCACTACATCCGCCGCGGGCGCGGGCGGACGTGTATCGGCCAGCGGCAGAAATGGTTCGTGCTGCGCCTGGTCGGGCCCGAGGCGCACGTCCGCTTCGACGCAACCGGCCAGCCCGAGTTCGACGGCTGGCGCTGGGTGAGTTGGTGGCATCCCCTGTCCGAGATCGTCGAGTTCAAGCGCGAGGTCTACCGCGCTGCGCTCAACGAACTGGCGCCGCTGCTGGGTATCGCGCCCCAGGAGCAGCCGTGCCAGCTTCTATCGCCCAGCCTCCCGGACTCCTGATCGGCTGCTGGCCGGCGCAGACGCGGAAAGCTGCCTTCATGCGCGACGATTTTTCCGTCTTGTGTTGGGTCTCTATTGACAATCATTCTCATTACTTTTAGTTTACCGGCATGTTCATCTGCGTCTGCAAAGCCGTGTCCGACAAGCGCATCCGCCGTGCGGTGGAAGACGGCGCGGCGTATTCGGTGCGGGACCTCACGCGCACGCTGGGCCTGGGTACCTGTTGCGGCAAGTGTGTGCCGGCCGCCCGCGACCTGCTGGCAGAAACGCTTGCGGCCCGGCCGATCAGGCTCGCGGACCTCGGTGAACGACTTGGCGTCACCGCCTGAGACGCCGGACGCATCTGAGAATCGAACGCACAAGCACTAAAAATTCATTATTTGTCAGTGACTTGTAGTGGACGCGAGCGGTATGCGTCACTACACTCCGGGCTTCCATCAGGCACGGCCACCGGAGTGCAGTCATGCGCGGCGACGCAAAAGTCCTTGAATACCTAAACCTTGCGCTCAAGAACGAGCTGACGTCGATCAACCAGTACTTCCTGCATGCGCGCATGCTGGACAACTGGGGCCTCAAGAAACTCGGCAAGCACGAGTACGAGGAGTCGATAGACGAGATGAAGCACGCCGATCGACTGGTCAAGCGCATCCTGTTCCTGGAAGGGCTGCCCAACCTGCAGGATCTGGGCAAGCTGTTCATCGGCGAGGACGTCAAGGAAGTCCTCGAATGCGATCTCAAGCGCGAGCTTGAGGCTCACCCGATGTACAAGGAGGCCATCGCCCACTGCGAATCGGTGCGCGACTATGTGACTCGCGAACTGTTGGTGCACATCCAGGAAAGCGAGGAAGAGCACATCGACTGGATCGAGGAACAACTCGGGCTGATCGAGCGCATGGGCGTGCAGAATTTTGTCCAGTCCGCGGCCGGTGAGATGGAAGGCGGTGCCAGCAGCTGAGCCGGGTCTGGCTACCGCCCAAGCGGTCCCGCGGCGGATGATGCTGAACAGTTCTACCTGAATGCCTCGCGCACCCCGGCTTCGGCGAATCGGCCGAATGGTCCGGGGGCAGCGAATCGTTGTCTGGACGTACGGGCATAGCTTCAAGACTCTTGCGTGTTCGAGTGTCAGCTGTCCCTGGCGTAGGCTGTCACGCTCATACGCCGGAGTTCCCAATGAGAGTCTGTTTGCAAATCGCCTGGGGTCTGTGTCTGGTCATGGCCTGCGGCTGGGCGCAGGCCACCGACAAGCTGATACTGACCGGGTCCAGCACGGTGGCGCCCCTGGCTGCAGAACTCGGCAAGCGCTTCGAACAGCAGCATCCGGACGTGCGGGTGGACGTGCAATCCGGCGGGTCGTCGCGTGGCGTGGAGGATGCGCGCAAGGGCCTGGCCGACATCGGCATGGTTTCGCGCGCTTTGAAGGGCAGCGAGACCGACCTGGTGGGTACGGTCATCGCCCGCGACGGGGTGTCGATGATCTTGCATACGCAGAACCCGGTCAGCGCGCTCAGCGAAGTGCAGATCATCGGCATCTACACCGGGCAGTTGCGCAACTGGAGCGAGCTGGGTGGCCGGGACGCCCCGATCACGGTCATCAACAAGGCGCAGGGTCGCTCGACCCTGGAGCTGTTCCTGGCCTACTTCAAGCTGGAGGCATCGCAGATTCGGGCCTCGGTGGTGATTGGCGACAACGAGCAGGGGCTGAAAACCCTGGCCGGTAATCCGGACGCTATCGGTTACGTGTCTGTCGGCAGCGCCGAGGCCGCCGCGGCCAATGGTCAACCGATCAAGCGCCTGCCCCTGGGTGGCGTGCCCGCCACCACGGAGAACATCGCCAACGGCCGTTTCCCGCTCGCGCGCCCTCTGCTGTTGGTCACCCGGGGCGCACCCGCCGGCCTGGCGAAGCGGTTCGTGGAGTTTGCCCACGCTCCGGCCAACGACGACCTGGTTCGCGAGTTCGGCTTCGTGCCCCAGCACTGATGCGCCGCGACGCCGCCCTCAGCGGATTGCTGGTGATCGCCGCGATGATGGCGATCCTGGTACTGCTGTTGATTGTGGTGTTCGTGACGGCGGAATCCGGCCTGGCGCTGCGTGAACTGGGGCCGGCGCGGCTGTTCGGCGATGCGGGCTGGTTCCCGGCCGAACGCGCCGACGCGGGACAGTTCAATCTGGCGCCGATGCTGGCCGGAAGCCTGATGGTGGCGACCGGCGCGCTGCTCATCGCCGCGCCAGTGGGCGTGCTGTCGGCACTCTACTGCCATGGTGCCGCGCCGGGCTGGTTGCTCACCCCCTATCGCCGTGTGCTGGAGTTGCTGGCCGGCATTCCGTCGGTGGTCTATGGCCTGTGGGGGCTGGTGGTGCTGGTGCCCGCGATCCTGGCCTGGCAGCCGCCGGGCGCCAGTCTGCTGGCCGGGATGCTGGTGCTGGCCCTGATGATCGTCCCCACCGTCGCCCTGTTCGCCGATGCCGCGCTGCGTCAGTTGCCGGCGGAGTTGGCACCTGCCGCTGCCGCCCTGGGCATGAGCCGCTGGACCACCGCCTGCCGGGTTCTGTTGCCGGCGGCTGCCGGCGGCGTTGGCGCCGGAATACTGCTCGCGGCCGGGCGGGCGCTCGGCGAGACCCTGGCGATGCTCATGGTCTGCGGCAATATCGTGCAGTTACCGGGTTCCCTGTTCGACCCGGTACGCACGCTCACCGCCAACATCGCGCTGGAGATGGCTTACGCGCTGGGTACCCAGCGTAGCGCGCTGTTCGCGAGCGGGCTGGTGTTGCTGTTGCTGGTCGCAGCGATTCATGGTGCGGCGCGTAGTCGCGCCAGGTCCGTTCATGTTTGACCGCCTGGCTCAGCGGGTTGGACCTGCGCTGGCGCTGCTCGCCGCGCTGGGCATCGCCGCTGGATTCTGCGCGGTGCTCGGCGATGTGCTGTGGCAGGGCATCGAGCGCCTGTCCTGGAGTTTTCTGACCGAGGCGCCATCACGCGGCGGACGCAGCGGCGGCATCGCGCCGCTGTTGGTCTCGACCCTCCTGCTGCTTGCGGTGTGCCTGGCCGCCTGCCTGCCGCTGGCCTTGGGCACCGCCCTGTTCCTGACCGAAACCGCCTGGGGACGAGGCCGTGCCGGGCGTGCGCTGAGCGCCTGCCTGGACGTGCTCGCGGGTGTGCCTTCGATCGTCTTCGGCCTGTTCGGCAATGCCTTTTTCTGCGTCACCCTGGGGCTGGGATTTTCCATCCTGTCCGGCGGCCTGACCCTGGCCTGCATGGCGCTGCCGCTGCTGGCGCGGGCGGCGGAGGAGAGTCTGCGCGCGGTGCCGGTGGAAACCCGCCAGTCTGCGGCCGCATTGGGCCTGAGCCGCGGCTGCACCATCGCCCGCTTGCTGCTGCCGGCTGCCGCCCCCGGCATCGCCGCCGGGCTGGTGTTGGCCGTCGGCCGCGCGCTGGCTGAAACGGCCGCCCTGATCTTCACCAGTGGCTATGTCGATCGCATGCCGGAATCGCTGGCCGACTCCGGCCGCGCGCTGTCGGTACACATTTACGATCTGGCCATGAATATCAGCGGCGGCGAGCCCAGCGCCTATGCCACCGCCCTGGTGTTGGTGGCCCTGTTGCTGGCGCTGAACCTCATCACGCAGCGACTGGTTTTCGGGGGCCGTCCGCGGCCTGTATCCACGGTCGTGGGTCGCGTATGAGCGCCTGCCAGGCAGTGCTGCAAACACGCGGGCTGAGTCTGGCCTACGGTTCGCACTATGCCTTTCGCGACGTGTCGATCGGCTTTGCGGCACACACGGTCACCGCGCTCATCGGCCCGTCCGGCTGCGGCAAGAGCAGCCTGCTGATGAGCCTGAACCGGCTTACCGACCTGGTCAGCGGCTGCCGCATCGAGGGTTGTGTGTGCTTTCACGGCCTGAGCGTGCATCTGCCGCAGACCGACCTCGCCGGCCTGCGGCGGCGGGTCGGCATGATTTTCCAGAAGCCGCACCCGTTTCCGCTGTCGATCCGACGCAATCTGGAACTGCCGCTGCTCGAACGCGGTATCCGCCGCAAGGCCGACCAGGACCTGGCGATCGAGCGGGTGCTGCGCGAGGCCGGGCTGTGGGAGGAGGTGCGCGACAGGCTGCATGCTCCGGCGCTGGCGCTGTCGGGCGGCCAGCAGCAGCGCCTGTGCATCGCCCGCGCCCTGACTCTGGAGCCCGAGGTGCTGTTGATGGACGAGCCCTGCTCCGCGCTCGACCCGCTTTCCAGCGCCGTGGTCGAAGACCTGATCCAGCGACTCAAGGAGCGTTACACCCTGGTGGTGGTGACGCACAATCTGGCCCAGGCGCGGCGCATCTCGGACTACTGCGGCGCGTTCTGGATGCGCGAAGGCAGCGGCCGGCTGATCGAATTCGATCGCACCGAGACCCTGTTCAGCGCACCCCGCGATCCCCTCGTGGCGGCCTACATCGATGGCCGCCGCGGCTGACCTTCACCCTTCAAACCCGAGTCGAGAAACATGGACGGCACATTCAACCCGCATCAGAGCATCCAGGACTATTACGGCAAGCTGCTGCAATCCTCGGCCGACCTCAAGACCAGCGCCTGCTGCCTGACCGAGTCCCCGTCGCCGCGAGTGCTGGCCGCGCTGGCGAACGTGCACGAGGACGTCAAGAACCGCTTCTACGGTTGCGGCTCGCCCATCCCACCCGCGCTGACCGGCCTGAGCGTGCTCGACCTGGGCTGCGGCTCCGGCCGCGACTGTTACGTTCTGGCGCAACTTGTGGGGCCGCAGGGGGAGGTGACCGGCCTGGACATGACCGACGAGCAGCTCGACGTCGCCCGACGCACCCAGGCCTGGCACGCCGAGCGTTTCGGCTACGCCAACACGCGTTTTGTGCAGGGCTACATCGAACGGCTCGCCGGGATTGCCGACGCCAGCGTGGACCTGGTGGTCAGCAATTGCGTGATCAACCTGTCGCCCGACAAGCTGGCGGTGTTCGGCGAAATCTTCCGCGTGCTCAAGCCCGGTGGCGAGCTGTATTTCTCCGACGTGTTCAGCGATCGCCGCATTCCGCCCGCCCTGGCCACTGACCCGGTGATGCTGGGCGAATGCCTGGGTGGAGCGCTGTACCTGGAGGACTTCCGGCGCCTGATGGCCGAGGTGGGTTGCCTGGACGCGCGCTTCGTGGCCAGCAGTCCGCTCGCCATCAACAACCCGGAGCTGGAACGGCAGGCCGGCAACATCCGTTTTTCCTCGCGCACCGTGCGCGCGTTCAAGCTGGAGCTGGAGGACCGCTGCGAGGACTACGGCCAGGTTGCGACCTACCTCGGCACGGTCCCGGAATCTCCGCACTTCTTTGACCTCGACGATCACCATCACTTCGTCGCTGGCAAGCCGATGCTGGTCTGCGGCAATACTGCCGACATGCTCGGCGGCTCGCGCTATGCCTCTAATTTTCGCGTTCAGGGAGAAAAAGCCCGGCACTTCGGGCTGTTCGACTGCGCCCCCGAGCCCGGCGCCGCAGCGATCACCGCCGGAAGCTGCTGCTGATGGCCGCCGCCCTGCGCCTGCGCGAGCTGGATGCCGCGCCGCCGCATGATTTCGAATCCGTGCTGGCGGATCACGCCCTTGTGCTGCCGCCGCTGAGCGTGCAGACCCTGCAGGTCAATCTCACCAAGCTGTGCAATCAGGCCTGCCGGCACTGCCACGTCGATGCCTCGCCGGCCCGCACCGAGCAGCTCTCCGCCGAAAATATCGATCGGGTGATCGAGCTGCTCGCCGCCCATTCCACCCTCACCCAGCTCGATCTCACCGGCGGTGCGCCCGAGCTGCATCCGGATTTCGAGCGCCTCGTGCACGCCGCGACTGCGCTGGGCAAGCACGTGATGGTGCGGCACAACCTCACGGTGCAGCTCGATGGGCATCCGGTCACCGGCGAATCCCGTTCGCATCTGCCCGCGTTCTTCGCCGGGCACCGCGTGGAGGTCATCTCCTCGCTGCCCTGCTACCAGGAAAAGAACACCGACACCCAGCGCGGCAAGGGTGTGTTCGCCAAGTCCATCGAGGCGCTCAAACGCCTGAACGCGGTGGGCTATGGCGTGCCCGGCAGCGGCCTGCTGCTGACGCTGGTCTACAACCCCGTTGGCACTTCATTGCCGCCGCCACAGCGCGCGCTGGAAGCCGACTACCAGCGCGAATTGGGCACGCGCTACGGCATCGTGTTCAGTCGCCTGTTCACCATCACCAACATGCCGATCCACCGCTTTGCCCTGCATCTGCGCAAGGATGGCGAGTACGAGCGCTACATGGACCGGCTGGTGAGCGCGTTCAACCCCGCTGCGGCCGCCGGGGTGATGTGTCGCAGCCTGATCAGCGTGGATCACCAAGGCCGCCTGTTCGACTGCGATTTCAACCAGCAGATCGATCTCGCTGCTGCCGACGCCTTTGGTCAGCTGATGACCCTGGCGGATTTCGACCCGGCGCGCCTGCTGCAAAGGCCGATCCGCTTTGGCAGTCATTGCTTCGGCTGTACCGCCGGGGCAGGTTCGTCCTGCGGCGGTTCGCTGTCCTGAGGCGGTCGGCCGTGCCCCGCGCCGTGCGATGCGAGCCCGATGCCGCGGCCGGCAGGCCGGCGTCGATCTCGATCATCGTGCCGATGCTCGACGAGGCGCTCGTGTTGCCGGGTCTGCTCGCCCACCTGACGCCGTTTCGCCAACGCGGTTGCGAGATTCTGTTGGTGGACGGCGGCAGCCGCGACGACACGGTCGGGTACGCGTCTGCGCAGGGTTTCCGGGTGCTGACGAGTGCGCGCGGCCGCGCGCGCCAGATGAACGCCGGCGTCGGCCAGGCGCGCGGCGACATCCTGCTGTTTCTCCACGCCGACACCCTATTGCCGGATCACGCGGACGCCCGGGTACGCCAGGCGCTGGCGTCGGCAACGACGGTATGGGGCCGTTTCGACGTGCACATCACCGGCCGTTCGCCCTGGCTCGGCGTCGTCGCCTGGTTCATGAACCGGCGCTCGCGCCTGAGCGGCATCGCCACCGGCGATCAGGCCATGTTCGTCGCGCGCGGCGCCCTGGCCGCGTGCGGCGGGGTGCCCGATCAGCCGCTGATGGAAGACATCGAGCTGTCGCGACGCCTGAGACGGATGTCGCGGCCTGCCTGCCTGGTTCCGCCCGTCCTCACCTCGGGACGGCGCTGGGAGACGCGCGGGGTCTGGCGCACGATTCTGCTGATGTGGCGCCTGCGCCTGGCGTACGCGCTGGGGACGCCTGCCGAGCGCCTCGCCGACCGGTACCGATGAACCCCCTGCGGATCGTGATCTTCGCCAAGTCGCCGAACGCCGGCCAGGTCAAGACCCGCTTGATTCCGGCGCTGGGTGCCGCGGGGGCCGCAGCGCTGGCGAAGCGGATGCTGCGACATGCGGTCACCCAGGCCCTGCTCGCCGGCGTCGGCGAGGTGGAGCTGTGCCGGTGGCCGGCAGACGATCCGCTCTGGCCGGAGCTTGACCTGCCTGACGCCCTGCGACTAAGCGACCAGGGCGAAGGTGATCTGGGCGAGCGCATGGCGCGGGCCAGCGCGCGGGTGCTGGCGGGGGGGCAATCGGTGCTGCTGATCGGCACGGACTGCCCGACGCTGGATGCCCCGCGCCTGCGCGTGCTGGCCGCCGCCCTGACGGCGGCGGACGCCGCGATCATTCCCGCCACCGACGGCGGCTACGTCGCCCTGGCCTTGAACCGCTTCGATCCGGAGTTGTTCCGGGACATCGCGTGGAGCACCGACACGGTCGCTACGATCACCCTGCGGCGCCTGGCCACGCTGGGCTGGTCGGTGCGGCAGTTTCCGCCCGAACACGACATCGACGAGCCCGCCGACCTCGAATTTCTGCCGATCAGCGGGTTCAGATGGGCTTGACGATCACCAGGATCACGATCGCCACCAGCGCCAGCGCCGGCACCTCGTTGGCCCAGCGCCAGAACCTTGCCGAGCGCCGGTTGGTGCCAACGGCAAACTTGCGCAGGTTCATCTTGAGCCAGCCGTGATAGCCGGACAGGGCGATCACCAGGGCGAGCTTGGTGTGCAGCCAGGGCATCTGCAGGTAGCCCGGCACCAGGCTCAGGATCCAGACGCCGAACATCCAGGTCAGCACCATGCCGATCGTCGTGATGCCGTAGAGCTTGCGCTCCATCGTGCAGAAGCGCTGGTGCTCGGTCGGGCTTCCCGCCTCCAGGTGGTAGATGAACAGCCGCGGAAGGTAGAACAGGCCGGCAAACCAGGTGACCATGAAGATCACGTGGAAGGATTTGATCCACAGCATGGGGATTGAGGGCGATGTCAGAGCGGGCCCTAGTTTGCCTGACCCGCATCAGCCCCTATCATCGCGGCCCTTGTCGGGACGGGACGCGAAATGATCAAGGTCGGGATTGTCGGGGGTACGGGTTATACCGGAGCGGAGTTGCTGCGCCTGCTGGCCCAGCATCAAGGCGTGCACGTCCTTGCTCTCACTTCACGTCAGGAGTCGGGCAAGCGGGCGGACCAGCTTTTTCCGCATCTGCGCGGGTTCACCGATTCCGTGTTCGAATCGCCGGACATCGAGCGGCTCTCGCAATGCGAGGCCGTGTTCTTCGCCACCCCGCATGGCACCTGCATGCAGATGGCGCCGCAACTGATCGAACGCGGGGTGCGGATCGTCGATCTGTCCGCCGATTTCCGGCTCAAGGATCGCGAGGTCTTTCAGCGCTGGTACAAGCAGCCGCACACGGCCTTCGAGCTGTTGCAGGAAGCGGCTTATGGTCTGCCGGAGTGGGAGCGTTTCGAAGTCGCCAGGGCGCGGCTGGTGGCCTGTCCGGGTTGCTATCCGACCTCGGTCCAACTGGGGCTGATGCCCTTGCTCGAGACCGGCGCGATCGAGACCGGCGGCATCATTGCGGACTGCAAGTCCGGCGTCAGCGGGGCGGGGCGCGAGGCGAAGATCGGCTCGCTGTATTGCGAGACCACCGACAGCTTCAAGGCCTATTCCGTCAGCGGACACCGCCACTGGCCGGAGATCGAGCAGCAGCTCGCAGTTTTCGCCGGAGGACCGGTCGGGCTCACCTTCGTGCCGCACCTGACGCCGATGGTCCGCGGCATTCATTCCACGATTTATGCGCGGTTGAAAGATCCGGATACGGATGTGCAGAGGCTGTTCGAGCTGCGCTACAAGGGCGAGCCTTTCGTCGACGTGATGCCGCCCGGCGAGCACCCGGAGACGCGCAGCGTCAGGGGCTCCAACGTCTGCCGCCTGGCGGTGCATCGCGCGCCCGATCGCCACACCCTGATCGTCCTGTCGGTGATCGACAATCTGGTGAAAGGCGCGTCCGGCCAGGCGGTGCAGTGCTTCAACCTGATGTTCGGATTTCCCGAGACCCAGGGGCTCGAGCCGCCACCGCTGGCTCCTTGAAGCGAGGGTTCGCGCGCCGCTCAGTTGTTGTTGAGCGTGTACAGCGAGGTTTCGCCCCGGTAATTGAAGATCATGCCGTCCTCGGTGATCTCGACCACGCGCGGACCTTCGGGCAGCCTGGAGCCCTCGATGTAGCGCTTGCCGCCCATCATGAACCAGCGTTTAGCCGGATCGGGGTCGTGCACATGGACCTCGACTTTCATTGGCGGAAATGCGCTTCGATAGGCCACCGGCTGGTCGCGCAGATGTTTGATCTCGGGTTCGGCAGCGGGTTCTTCCGGCACTTCCTCTTCGGGCGGCACTTCCTCGTCCTTGGTGGCCACGGGTTGGCCGCGGACGGGGTCATTTTCGGCGGC
This sequence comes from Panacagrimonas sp., assembly GCA_052387695.1. Classification (GTDB taxonomy): domain Bacteria; phylum Pseudomonadota; class Gammaproteobacteria; order Nevskiales; family Nevskiaceae; genus Panacagrimonas. The sequence goes on from JBQTIX010000058.1 coordinate 59,179, forward strand.
GGATGATTTAGCGCCCTGGTCGCTTGCAGCGTCCGCGGCGGCGACGTACTCCGAACCCGATGGGGGTGGCTGCACTGCGTCCGGGTCGAGCACGTCGTCGAAGGATTGCGGCCCCCCCGGCATCCGGAACTCCGGTGCAGCAGGAGTCGCCTGCGCCACCACAGGTGGCGGCGGCGGAGCATCGAGCGGCTCGGGTTCGGGTTCCGTCTGCGCAACCGCTTCGGTCGTCGCCGGCTCGTCCCCCCCTATCACCGGCTCCTCGCGCGATGGCCAGAACAGGATCGTGAGGGTCAGCAAAGCCAGGACCAGGGCGGCGAGGGCGATCGTGCGCGCCTGCGGACGGGTGCCGGCATCGGCCTTGCGCGATGCCGGCCTGGCCACGTCGGCCAGGATGGGTCCCTGGCCGAGATTGCGTTCCCGTTCCGCCTTGCGCAGCGCGTCGAGGATGAGGCTCATGGCGCTCCGCCTTGGGCGATCGGGGTGCGCGCGATCATGGCTGATATTTGAGGGTGGGTGTCCCGGGCAGGGGATCCGACAGCGCAATGCGCGAACGTACCCCGATCACACCGTCGGCAATCAGGCCGCGTGCTTCCTGGAACTGTTTGGCTTCATCTTTGAGCGCCGCGTCGAAGCGGTCGGAAGGATGCTGTTCGAGCGGCTTGCCCATCATTCCGGCGAGCCGTGCGCGCAGCCACAGCACGGCGGGACCGCGCTGGCCGGGGGAAATGTGGATGGGGGCGGTTTCGCGTCGCCACAGCAACAGCATGTCGCCGTTCCAGACCGGTCCCAGTTCGGAGAGGGCCACGGTCACCGTGGCGCCGGCAGTATTTTCAAACCGCGCCCGATCCTGCGTGAGTTGGGTCACCAGGGCGTAACGCGCCTCGCCGGCGCGGTCGGTCAGGGTGAGGATCGCCGGCCGGTCCATACTGCGCAGATCGTCGATGCTGCCATTGGTGCGATAACACTCCAGGCCCTGAGCCTTGAGTGCCCGGCAGATGTTTTCTCCGCGTGGCGTCGCGGCGCCGGCGTCCCATACCGCGATCAATCGACCCATCAATTGACCGAGGCTGAGATTCTGTGCGAACAACGCGTCCAGGCCGCCCGGCTGAGGAGGCCGCGGCGCGGACACGACCGGAGCCTGCGGAAGCGTCACGGGTGCCGTCGCAGCGGCAGGCTGTGCCGGACGTCGGGCCTCCGAACTGCGAGGGATCGGTGACGGCAGGGCGGCGGCCGTCGGTGTCGCCGATCCGAGACGGCCGGTGTACCGCAGGAGCGTCTGGTAGATCAACGCGCCGGCAATGACCAGCGCCAGCGCCATGAGGCTCGCTTCGAGCACGGACAGAGACAGCAGCGGCATGCCGCCGGCCGAACGGCGATCCAGGAAGCGACGCCAGCCCGCGGCGCGTGGCGTGGCCGGGCCCCGCGCGCTGTTGACGCCGAAGGCTTCGACGGCCGCGCTCCTGACCAGCTCGGGTGTCACCAGCCGCTCGTTGCGGCTGTAGGCTCCGAGCAGGGCCCGATCTGCGAGCGCGTTGATGAGCCGCGGAACGCCGCGCGTCCGTGTGTACAGTTCGGCGATCGCATCGGCGGAAAACAGCTCGTCGCGGGTTCCGGCCACGGCCAGTCGGTGGCGCAGGTATTCGCCGGTTTCGTCTTCTTCCAGCGGCGTCAGGTGATACCGCGCCGTGATGCGGCTGGCGAGTTGGCGCAGGTCCGGTCGCGACAGCAACTCGCTGAGTTCCGGCTGACCGACGAGCATGATGCGCAGCAGCTTTTCCTTGTGGGTCTCTAGGTTGGTCAGCAGGCGCACCTGTTCGAGCACGTTCACCGCCAGGTTCTGCGCCTCGTCGATGATCAGCACCGTGCGACGTCCCGCGGCGTGCGTGCACAGCAGATGCCGGTTGAGGGCATCGACCAGGGTCTTGAGCGACAAGGTGTCCGAGCGATCGTAGACCACGGCCAGCTCGTCACAGATCGACTGCACGAATTCGTGCTCGCTCTGTCGCGGGTTGTGGATCATCGCCACTTCCACGCCTTCGAGCTTCTGTTCGAGCAGGGTGCGTACGACAGTGGTCTTGCCGGTGCCGACCTCACCCGTCAACTGGACGAAACCGCCGTACTGCCCCGTCCCGAACAGCAGGTGTCCCAGCGCCTCCTGATGGCGCGGCGACATGTACAGATAGGCGGGATCCGGGGTGATCGAGAACGGCATCTCCCGCAGGTTGAAAAACGACGCGTACACGCTGCTTGAATGGACCAGGCTGGCTTGCGGGGGCGCGAGTATAACGGCCTCGGAGCTTGTGAATCTTTCTGCTGCGTTCTGCGGCTCGCGTTCCGGCGGTGCTCGGAATGCTCATGTATTTCAATACACTCCGCTTCCGGGTAGTCCATCAGTTTGAATTCCAGAACCCCGTTCGGCCCGAGTAGCGCCGCGAAGCGTCGCGTATCGAGGGCACGCCCGGCACCTCGATACGCGGCATTGCTGCGCAATGGCGCTACTCGGTGCGAACGGATT
>JBQTIX010000059.1:0-95754 GCA_052387695.1 Panacagrimonas sp.
GGTTGGGGGGGCTACAATAACACCAGTACCCCGCCATCCCTGGGCGTGGTTGGGTGTAGGGGTGTGTTTTACCCCCATAACTTGTTGGCGCAGCTTTGTGTGTTTATGCGACGCGCATCCACCGGGGACGGCATGGCACCAGAGGCGCCCGTTTGCTCCGCGATAACGGCGCGCCCCACGCTGATAGCTTTCATCAAATAAGCGTTCCGTAAGCCTCGTGTAGGAGGGGCTCTGCCCCGACAGGCGCTCGCAGAATGGACCGAGACTCGTCGTGAGAACGCCAGTCGGGGCAGAGCCGCGTCCATCAAACAAGAACTGCGCTAACTCCCTCCCCCGCGTGCGGGGGAGGGTTGGGGTGGGGGCAGCCCTCAGATTGAAACTGCGCTCGATTCGGCGAGCGCCCCAATCCCCTCTTTCGCTTTCGCGAAATTCAATCCCCCGCACGCGGGGGAAGGAGACCATCGTCGCGTGACCGCGCCGCCACGCAGTTTGCTTCGCGATCACGGCGCGATTCGCGCTGATGGCTCCTACGGCAGCAGCCTCGAGGCATTGAACATTCGCGTCCCCACCGCCCGCGCGTGTTTCCATCGCCGATCGGACTGCGTCGCCTCCGGGTTACGACGGCGACTGGTGCAACGGTAACATCAGGATAAGTCACACCGTCTTTTCGGAAAGCCTGGCGGAGAGGGTTCCCAACACATGACCCCATCGCTTCCCGACGCCGCGGCACGCGAAGCCGCACTGAACCTCGACGAGCACGTGCTGGTGATGGCGCCTGCCGGGTCGGGCAAGACCGGCCTGCTGGTGCATCGCATGCTGCGCGCGCTGGCGGCGGTCGAACATCCAGAGCAAGTTGTTGCGATCACCTTCACCAACAAGGCGGCGGCCGAGATCCGGGCGCGGGTGCTCGACAGCCTGCGCGACGCGCAGGCCGGCATCGAGCCTGCGGACGCGCATGCGCAGAACCTGCTGGCTTCGGCGCGTGCGGTGCTGGACCGCGACACGAAGCGCGGCTGGAATCTGCTGTCGCAGCCCGGCCGTCTGAACGCGCTGACTATCGACGCCTTCTGCGCCCAGCTCGGCGCGCAGCTGCCGCTGCTGTCTGGACTCGGTGGCGCCATCGCGGTCGCGGAGGACGCGCGGCCGCTGTATCTCGACGCGATCACGCAGTTGTTCGGCGAGATCGAGGACGGCTCGGTTCTGGCCGAGGATCGCGCGGCCCTGGGTCGCGTGCTGCGCCTGTACGCCAACCGCATCGATCGTCTGATCGATCCGCTGGCGGGCCTGCTGGCGCGGCGCGAGCAATGGAAGCGACCGGAATTCCGCGAGGGCTTCGAGCAGGCCGACGAGCCGGCCCTGCGTGCCCTGATCGAGCCCGTGCTGGCTGCGTTCGGGCGCGACCTGTCGGATGCGGATCGCGCAGAGCTGGTCGGGATTCTGCGGGAGGGCTCGGCACAGTCCGACAAGCTGGCCTGGGCGGCGGAGCTGCGCGCGTGGCCGGACGGTGGCGCCGCGCAGCTCGCGCTGGTTCGAGCGATCGCCGGGACCTTGCTCACTACCGAAGGCAAGCTGCGCAAGCCGGGCGGGATCAACGTCAAGTCCGGGTTCGTCGCGCGGCAGGCCTACACCGAGCGCTTCAAGCGCTGGCTCGAAGCGCAGCAGGGCAATGATGCGCTGGCGGATTGCGCGGCTCGCGTCTGCCAGTTGCCCGATAAGGAGATGCCCGAGGAGCTGCGTCGTTTGCGGCGCGACTGGCTGCGCGTGCTGTGGCGACTCGCGGCGCACCTGCGCGTGAGTTTTGCGCAGGCGCAGCAGGCCGATTTCGCGCAGCTCGCCGAGTCCGCGCTCGATGCGTTGCGGCCCGAGGGCGGCTACGGCGACGCCCTGCTCGCGGCCGACCATCGCATCCGTCATCTCCTCGTGGACGAGATGCAGGACACCAGCGAAACCCAGGTGGAACTTCTTCAGCGTCTGACCGCGGGCTGGGTCCAGGGCGATGGCCGCTCGCTGTTCCTGGTTGGCGATCCGCAGCAGTCGATCTACGCGTTCCGCAAGGCCGAGGTGCGCCTGTTCCTGAAGCTGTGGGAGCAGCGCGCGATCGGTGAGCTTCCGCTACACACACTGCGTCTGAGCGCGAATTTCCGCAGCCGGCCGGCGGTGGTGAACTGGTTCAACGAGGCCTTCGCGCGGATCTTTCCGCCGACGCCGGACGTCCTGCGTGGATCGGTTCCGTTCACGCCCAGCGTTGCGCTGCGTGGCGCCGAGGAAGGCACGGGTGTGCGCGTCGATGTGTTCGACTCGATCGAAGCCGAGGCCGGAGCGGTGGCCGACGAGGCTGCTCGCCGCATCGAAAGCGACAACAGCGTCGCCGTCCTTGCGCGCACGCGTAGCAGCCTGGAACCGGTGATCCGCGCCCTGCGCGCGCGGGGTCTGACGCCGGCCTGCCAGGATCTCGATCCGCTTGCCGCCCTGCCTGAAGTGCGCGATCTCATCGCCCTGGCCCGCGCGCTATGGCATCCGGAAGACCGGTTGTCCTGGGCGATCGTTCTGCGTGCGCCGTTCGTGGGGCTGGGCTGGGCGGACCTGGTCGCGCTGTCGCGTGGACGAGTGCGGACGTCCTGGCCGGCGCGCGTCGAACGGGCACTGATCGAGGATCCTGGCCTGAGCGTGGACGGCCGGCTGCGTCTTCAGCGCCTCGTGGACGCGCTCGATGCGAGCACCAAAATCGCCTCGCTGCACGTCGATCTCGCGGCGCGCACCGAGTCGGTCTGGCATGCGTTGAACGGGCCGGCGGCGTGCTCCCGCGCTGCGCTCGACGACGTGCGCCAGGCGCTGCGCTGCCTGCGCGAGGAAACCCGTGGCGGCGGCATCCGCGATCTGGCGAAGCTCGAACGCCGCCTGGCCGAACTGTACGCCGCGCCACGCGCCGGCCAGATCCAGATGATGACGGTGCACAAGGCCAAGGGGCTGGAGTTCGATCACGTGCTCCTGGTCGGGCTCAATCGCGGCGCCCGCAGTGAGGATAAGCCACCCTTGCACCTCGCCGAGATCGGTGGCCAGCGCTGGTGCGTGCCGCGGCCCGACGAGGCCTGGCCGGAGGAGCACGCTGCGCACCGCCTGTACGACGCGCTGCATGCCTTGGCTGTGGCGAATCGCCGCAACGAGGCGCTGCGCCTGCTCTATGTCGCGGTCACGCGCGCGAGGCGGACCGCGACCCTGTTCGCCTGCATCGGGCGCGATGAGAACGGCACCATCAAGCTCGCGCGGGATTCCTTCGCGAGCCTGCTCGAACCCGTGATCGCGGCCGAGCTTGGCCGCGTGCCGGCGTCGGGCGAGCCCGTGTCCGAAGCAGAGCCGGATCGCGACCCGCCGCGCGCCCCGCGCTTGCCGCTGGATATTCAGCTCGTGACCGACGCCGGTCTTTACCGGCCGATCGAAACCCGAACCGCGAAGCCCAGCGAAGCCGTCCTCGCCTCGGCGGAAGAACCGGAGGCGCGGCGCGACGAGGGCGATGTGTACGCCCAGTTGCTCGGCACGCTCTACCACGAGGCGATGCAGAGGATTGCGGCCGAGGGCTTCGAAACCTGGCGGGACGGCGGCGAGTCGCGTCGCCATTCGATGGCCGCCGGCCTGCGTCGTCGTGGAATGCCGGAGCCCCTGGTCGCACCGGCGGTTGCCCGCGTGATCGACCTGCTGAAACGTACGCTCGCGGCCGACACAGGGCGCTGGTTGATCGCACCCCGAAACTGGGCGCGGTCCGAGTATCCGCTGGCGGGGTGGCGCGACGGCCGCTGGATTTCGGCCGTGATCGACCGCTGTTTCGAGGACGAGGACGGCGTGCTGTGGGTGATCGATTACAAGACCAGTGCCCGCCCGATCGACGCTGCCTTTGTGGAAAGCTACGTCGCCGAAGGGGTCGAGAAATACCGCCACCAGGTGGGTGAGTATGTGCGGCTGCTCGCCGGGCTGCGTCCAGGCCGCGAGATTCGCGGCGCGCTGTATTTCGCGGAAGCGGACCGGCTGGTGTTCACGTAGATCGGCTGTAGGTCGACTGTAGGTCGACTGTAGGTCGGATCAAGCCCGCGCGCTTTTCGCGGGCGGATCCGACGGGCGAGCTCCGGAGAGGGCGTGCAGTGTCGGATCCGCCTTCGGCTTGATCCGACCTACAGCCGACCTACGGCTTGTGCGGTCGCGCGAGGTATTCGTGCGACTGCATCTCGGCCAGGCGCGATTGAGTGCGGGCGAATTCGAAGCGCAGACGCTGGCCGGTGTAGAGCTGCTCCTGCGGCACTGCAGCGGCGAGCAGCAGCTTGACGCCACGGTCGTAGAACTCGTCGACCAGATTGATGAAGCGCCGCGCCGGGTCCTCGCGCTCCGCTGTGAGCTGGGGGATGCTGGAAATCAGGATCGTGTGGTGCTCGCGTGCCAGTTCCACGTAGTCCGCCGCGGAGCGCGGGCCATCGCAGATTTCGGCGAAGTCGAACCAGGCGACGCCATCGGCCAGGCGCCTGATGCTCAGGCTGCGGCCGTGGATTTCCAGCGTGGCATCGTGATGTCCGGGTTCGGGCGCGATGTCGTCGAACGCGATCTCGAACAGCTCGTCGGCGCGCGCATCATTGGGCCAGTGATACAGCTCGGCGCGCGTGAGCGCACGCAGGCGGTAGTCGGTGCCGCCGTCGACGTTGAGCACCCTCACGTGGTGCTTGAGCATCGTGATCGCCGGCAGGAAATTGGCCCGCTGCAAGCCGTTGGGATAGAGCAGATCGGGAGCACAGTTGCTGGTGGCGATCAGGGTGACGCCGTAGCGGAACAGACACTTGAGCAGGCGGCCGAGGATCATCGCGTCGGCGATGTCGGAGACGTAGAACTCGTCGAAGCACAGCACGCGTACCCGCTCCGCGATCTCCTTGGCGACGAGCTTGAGCGGGTCCTGCTCGTCCGGGAAACCGCGACGACGCTCGTGTACTTCGAGCATGAATCGATGGAAGTGCGTGCGCTGTTTGCGCGCGAAGGGCAGGGCCTCGTAGAACACATCCATCAGATGGGTCTTGCCGCGCCCGACTCCGCCCCACAGGTAGAGACCATCCACGCGTGGCCAGCGCAGTCGCCGGCTGACCAGCAGCCGCTTTGGCGGCTTGGCCAGCAGTTCCTCGTAAACCGCGTGCAGGGCATCGATCGCCGCCGCCTGCGCCGTGTCGCGGACGAAGCCGGGCTTGCACAGATCCTGCTCGTAGCGTGCGCGGGGAGACAGCAATACGGGATCGGTCATCGGAGTGTCGTGTCGGATTCGCCACAGACGCTTGCCACGGCGGCACGTGCAGCGTGCAGCAAGGCGTCGGCATCGTCGGAGGCAGGGACGGCGGGGCAGATCTCAATGTCGATGCGGCTCCAGCGTGGCAGTTTGCGTCCGCCTCCGAAGAAGCGCCGGGTGCCGCGAATGCCCACCGGCAGCACCGACACGCCCGCGCGAGCGGCGATCAGGAAAGCGCCTTTCTTGAACGGCAGCAGGCCGGGATCGGATTCAAATCCGCCTTCGGCAAAGATTGCCAGCGACTCGCCCGTAGCGGCGCGCCGGATCAGCGCGCGCGTTTGCGCTGCGCCGGCCCGAGCCGCGCCCCGATTGACGAAGCTCACGCCCATGCGACGGATCACCAGGCCGACGTAAGGCCAGTCCGCCGCGCCGTCCTGCACCACGAACGTGAACTGCGCCGGCAGGGCCGCGGTGAGGACGATGCCGTCCACGTAGCTGGCGTGGTTGGATACCGCGATGCTCGGGCCGGCAGGCAGGTGTTGCTGGCCGTGCACGCGCATCGGCACGCCGATCAGTCCGAAGGCGAGGCGCACACCGTGGCGTCCGAAGAAGCGACGGGTCGCGAGCGTCGGGCCGAGGATCACCAGCGGACAGACGATGCCGAAGATCACGATCGCAAACACGGTCATCGCGAACACGCCGTAAGCACGTTCGACGGCTGTTTGAGGGGCTGGGCGCAAGGTTTCGGGAGGGCGTGGGTGGGAGTGAGCCTCACTCGTGCCCCTATTATGAAAGACCTGACGCCCGGGTCTTAGAGGCTGTGAAAAAATCGAACACCGTAGCGAGGGCGTCGCTGCGCGTTCACGGCAAGGCGCGTTGCGCGAAAAAAGCCGAGTTTGGTGGACCAAATGACGGCTTTTTTCGCGTAGCGCAACGCCGCCGTGGGCGTGCTGCGGCGTCCGCAGTAGGTGGGCGAATTTTTCACAGCCTCTCAGCCCTGAGCGTCCCCGGCCCGCGAATCCCTCGCCGCGACGGCGCGACGCGCGGCGTTTCCCGGACCGCGTTCCTCAGGGCACAAGACGTTCCGTGACCGCGAGCAGGCGTACGTCGCGGTAAGTGGTGAATCCACGGACCGCGATCCTGTAACTGCCCGGCGCGGGCGATCCCAGGACGCAGGTCTCGTCGGTCGAACCTCCGGCCGAGCTGCACAACTGCACGCCATCCTTGAGGACCACCAGATCGGGGTCGCCGGTACCGCCGGACAGCGTGACGCGCAGGCTGTCGAGGTTCCCCGGAACCTGGATGTCGTATTCCCGCAGGCTGTCTGCACGGCCGCCGAGGCGATTTTTTCGCAGCAGGGTTTCGGCGACCAGTTGGCCCACGGTGGCCTCGATCGAAGCATCGCGGAATTCGCGGAAGCCATAGGCCAGGATCCGCACCGGGGTCGGGTCACCGGGTGGCGTGTCGAAAGCGCAGATCTCGCGGTTGCCGATGCTGTCGGATATGCAATCGGCCGATCCGATCGAAGGGGAGTGGCCGAGCGATACGAACAGGTCCAGGTCGCCGAATCCCGCCTCGCTGGTGATGCGGACCCGACGGCCGCCGTCGACCCGCAGCCGGTAACGCAACTGGTCGCCGCGCGCACCGTTGACGGTGATCGCGCGACCGGCGCGCAAGTTGGTCACGGTGGTGGTCACGCCGCAGGCCTGGCTGACGTTGCCATCGCGCACGGCCTCCACCGCCGCGAGCGCATCGACGATGCCGGCGCCGCAATTGGGGCAGTTGGCCGGGCTGGGGAAGGGCCGGGCAGTGGCCTTGATCGTGCACTCGATCTCGTCGGGTGTCAGCGCCGGATTCAGACTCAGCATCAGCGCGGCGACGCCCGCCACCTGCGGCGTCGACATGCTCGTTCCGTTGTAGAAATCGAAGCTGTCGGCACCCGGCGCGGTCAGTCCATCGTTGAGTGTGGAGAGGACGCCGTCACCGATCGTGCTGGAGCTGTCGCCGCCGGGCGCAGCAATGTCCACCCCCCGGCCGACATTGCTGTAGGGAGCGCGGTAGCCGCGGCGATCGGTCGCCGCCACCGAGATCACACCCCGGCAGTTGCCGGGCGAATGGAATGCCGCCTCGCCGTTGCTGTTGCCCGCGGCGATCACCAGCGTGGCGCCGAGCGAGCGCGCCGTGTCCACCGCGTCCTGAAGCGGTGCCTCGCAGGGGCCGCCGCCACCCAGGCTCAGGTTGATGACTCTGGCCGGGTCGAGATTGGGCGGTATCGAGTTCACCGCTCCGCCTGCGGCCCAGATCACCCCGTCCGCGATGTCCGAGTCGAAGCCGCCGCCGTGACCCAGCGTACGCACCGGCAACACCTTGGCGCCAAAGGCCACGCCGGCGACGCCGATACCGTTGTCGGTGACGGCTGCCACCGTTCCGCTGACATGGGTGCCGTGCCAGCTACTCGGACTTTCATCGTCGAAGTCGCCGGGGTCCAGCGGATTGGGATCACGCCCGTTGCCGTCTCCGGCCGTTTCCACGTCGGAGATGAAGTCGTAACCCCGCAGCAGGTTGCGCCGCAGATCCTCGTGCTTGCGGATACCGGTATCGACGACCGCCACCACGATGCCGGCGCCGGTGGAGACATCCCAGGCCTCCTGCGCACGGATGCCGCCCGCTGCCTCGAAGTAATGCCACTGCTGGTTGTACAGCGGATCGTCGGGCACCCGGTTGATGTGCCTCTTGCGGTCTTCCACCGCGTAGATCACGCCCGGGCTCTTGCGCAGGGTCGCCAGGACGCGGTCGATGTCGATCGGCGCCGCTGCGTCGAGCGTGAACAGTTCGGCGCCGACCGCCAGCCTGCGTTGCGGCCGGAGCGTCACCGCACTGGACAGGCCCAGGTCGCGCAGGACCCGGTCCGCGGCGATCTGCGATGGCTGCGTCGCGGCAGCCGCCTTGCCCGCGGTTTTGGCGACCCTCTGCGCCTCCCGCATCGCGCCCTTGTCGAACTTGACGATGACCCGCTGCGTGCGCGGCTCGCCGGTTGTCGCCGCATCAACGGAGCCGCAGGCGAGGAGCAGGGCAGACAAGGCCGCCCCGAGGAATTTTTTTCGATTGAATGGGCACAGCATCGGGGCTCTCCTGGACGGGCTGATTCGACTTCTGGACGCGCCCCCCCGTTATGAACCGCCTCGGCATCCGGCGCAAGGCCCAATCTCGCTACAATCGTGACGTACTTCTCAATTCGGTCGCACTTTTTATGCGCGCTCACGCTTTCTTGTTCCTGATCCCGGTCGCAGGCCTGCTCGTATCTGCCTGCGCGCCTCCTCTGCCCGAGTCCGGATCGGCGGTTACAGCGGTCGAGACGCACCCACCTGGCGAACCCACCGAGACCGCGGCCTTGCCTGTCGCCGTCGATCCGGGCGACCTGGACGCGGTCAAGCGCGCCGTCGCCGAGCACCTGCCAGGGGTCAAGGTCGATGCCATCCGTGCCACGCCCCTGCCGGGGGTGTACGAACTGCAGGCGGGCATGAACTTCGGCTACGTCTCCGGCGACGGCCGCTACCTGATCGAGGGCGATCTCAACGATCTCACCACCGGCGCAAAGCTCACCGAGGATCGTCGCCGCGGAGCACGCATGGCCCTGATGTCCGGCGTGCCGGACGATCAGACCATCGAGTTCTTGCCGGAGAACAAGCCCGCCAAATACACCGTCACCGTGTTCACCGATGTGGATTGCGGCTACTGCCGCAAGCTGCATCAGGAGATGGCGGGATACAACAAGGCGGGAATCGCCGTGCGCTACGTGTTCTTCCCGCGCTCGGGTCCGGACACCGAGTCGTTCCACACCGCGGAGAAAGTCTGGTGTTCTGCGGATCAGCGCGGGGCGATGACCATTGCCAAGCAGGGCGGCAAGCTGGAGGGCAAGACCACCTGTGACAATCCGGTGATGAGCCACTACCAGCTCGCGGGGCAACTCGGCATCCGCGGCACCCCGGCGATCATCCTGCCCGACGGCGAAATGATTCCCGGCTACCAGCCGCCGGCGGCGCTGGAGCAGATTCTGGCGTCGCACAAGGCAACGCCCCCCGCCGGTTGATGAGGCCCCGCGCGGCGGCTCGTGTCGTCGCGTTCCTGCTCGCAGCATCCATCATGGTTGCCCCTGCTCAGGCGGCAGATGATGCTGTAACGGGTGATTCCACGGACTCTCCGGCGGACGCGGAACTGGAGTCGGTGCGCGAACGACTCGGCCATCTCCTGCCGGAAGTCCAGAGACGCGATGTGCGACGCGCGCCGGCGCCCGGTCTCTTCGAGGTTCAGCGCGGCGCCGCGTTCGGCTACGTGACGCCGGACGGTCGCTACCTGATCCGCGGGGATTTGATCGACCTGCTGAGCGGCGAGGTGCTTACCGAGGCGCGGCGCAGGCTTGCGCGACTGGAGACGGTCAGGAAGCTGGGCGAGCGGGCCATCGTGTTCGCGCCGCCGTCCGAACTCATCCGTCAGACGGTCCACGTGTTCTCCGACGTGGACTGCAATTACTGCCGTCAGTTGCATCGCGAGATGCCGCGGATCAATGCGCAGGGAATCGCGGTGCGCTATCTGTTCTACCCGCGCTTCGGCGCCAGGTCCGAGGCGTACAAGCACGCGCAGAGCGTCTATTGCGCGCCCGACCCGCGGCTTGCGATGCAGCAATTCCTCAGCGGTGGCGTCGTCAAGGCTGCGAAATCGGACTGCGACAACCCGATCGCCGAGCAATACGCTGCCGCGGTTGCAATGGGCATCAAGGGCACGCCAATGACGATCCTGCCGGACGGCAGCACGCTTTACGGCTACGTCACCGCCCAGGGGTTGGCCGAAATGCTCAGGCTCGGGGACCCCGAAAAATCTGAGCCTTGAGGTCGGGAGAGTCTTCGGCGCTCCGGTGCTCGAAAGGCGACGGTCGAGCGCGTCCGTCTACCGGAGTTTGTTCACCAGCGCGGCGATCTCCGCCCGACGGCCCGCGTCCGCATCCTCACGGCCCGGCCTCGGCGGCGCATGCAGTGCCTTATCCAGGTGCTTGCGCGCACCGGCCTCGTCATCCTGCGCGAGCAGCAGCTCACCGTAGAAATAGTTGGGATCGATACCGTCCGGGTTGATCGCGAGCGCCTGCTCCAGGTAGATCCGCGCCTTCTTCTTGTCGCCGAACGCGAGCGGCCAACCCGGAGACTTCGCGTAGAGACTGCCGAGCGAGGTGTAGATCGAGCCGTCGAGCACCGATGGGTCGATCTTCTCAGCCGTCTCCAGTAGCGTGCGCGCCTGCTTGATCATGCCGAGCGCGCCGAGGCCGCCGGCGAACTTCGCGTGCGAGGACAGGATGATCGCCTGCCACACCAGCGGCTCGGCGCGACCGGCGTTGCGCTTCACCGCTTCTGCCGCGCTGGTGTCGAGCCGGGTGAACTCCGCGTCCTTCTGCTTTTCCGGCACGCTGTAATACGCACGCGCCCAGCCGTGCTGGAGCGCGATGACATCGTCGGAGAGCACATCGGCGCGGGCGAACGAGGTGACACCCAACGCCGCCGCGAACACCACGACGCGAAATGACTTGAACATGAAAGGCTCCTGATTGGATTTGTCTAGGCGAGCGACTGCAGCGCGTAGGGCTGCATCTGCCGCCCCTGCTTGATGAGTGCGCCGTCGACCAGTCGCGGGAACAGCGCGTTGAGGCGCACGAAGAATTTTTCCGGCCAGCCGAGGTAACGCTCTTGCAGGTTGTGCTCGATGGCCAGCACGAGTTGATCGGCCACCCATTCCGGCGTGTCCTGGTTCATCTTCACCGCCGCCGCCATCTGCTCCACCGCGCCCGCGTTGAGCGCGGTGCGCGTGTAGCGCGGCGCGAAATACAGCACGTCCACGCCGGAGCCGGCCAGCTCGCGGCGCAATGCCTCGGAGAACCCACGCAGCGCGAACTTGGTCGCCGAGTACGTGGCGAAGCAGGGAAAACCGATGGAACCGAAGATCGACCCGACGTTGACGATCAGCCCCCTCTTGCGCACACGCATGTGCGGCAACGCGGCCTGGATCAGGTTCATCGGCACCAGCACGTTCGTGCGCCACAGCGACTCCAGCCGCTCCGGCGGCGTGGTCTCGAAGCTGCCGAAGTGCGAGCTGCCGGCGCAGTTCACGACGATATCGAGCAGCGGATCGAGCGTGCGCGCGCGATCCACGAGGCGCTGCGCCGCGCCCGGCGCGAGCAGGTCCACGGCGAGCACATCGGCATGCCCGCCGGCGATCTGGATCTCGGTGGCGAGTTCATCGAGCCTGGTCTGGTCGCGCCCGGAGAGCACGAGCCAGGCCTTGCGCTTGGCGAATGCGAGCGCGACGGCGCGGCCGATGCCGCCGCTCGCGCCGGTGAGAATTACGCGGCGACCGTCGAGTTGCATGCGCGATGCTCCTGGTAGAGGTGATGAAAGATGTCGCCGTACAGACGGTAGAAACGCTTCGAGGCATGAATCACCGCGTCGCGATCGGCGGGCTTGCCGAGGCGATCGACCAGATCGCGGAAGAAATCGACGTGTTCCAGATCGAGCGAGCCGTGACTGACCAGATAGCTGAAGGCCTTCGGCGGCAACTTCAGTGCGGTGGCGATGCGCTCGGCTGCGTTCGTCGCCAGCGCGGTGCTGGTGCCTTCGAGCACATGCACCATGCCGAAGAAGCCGACCGGGTTGCCGCGATGCACGGTGTCGTAGGCGTAGGCCACCATCAGCTCGGTCGGAAACGCGGGGCGGCTGGCGCGCGCCGCGTCCGCATCGCCGCCGCTGGTGCGGATGTCGTTGAGCACCCACTCGTGGTGGCCGTACTCCTCCTCGATGTAGTGCGTGATCTTTTCGCGCAGCCACTCGTACTCGTCGGTGAGGCGCGCGCCGCAGGCCATCATCAGCGGCACGGTGTGCTTGACGTGGTGGTAGGCCTGCGTGAGGAAGCCGACGTACAGCGGAATGCTCACGCGGCCGGCCAGCGCATCGGCGAACAGCGGCTGCGCGAGCAGCGCGGCGCGTTCGCCCGCCGTGGCCTGTTCCAGTTGCTGGTGAAACTTCATACGGTTTGAACCTCGTTGTAGAAAGCATCGAGTCGCGCGCCGTAGGCAGCGAGAATCGGGGCGCGACGCAGGCGGCCGTTCGCGGTGAGTTGATCGTTGGTGGGCGTGAACGGCGCATCTGCACGCAGCCAGCGACTCACGCGCGCGTAGTCCGGAAGCTGCGCATTGACCGCCTGGATCGCAGCCTCCACCTCGGCCTCGCTGCCGCGCGGCAGGATGACGGCCGTGTTGAATGGCCGCGCCTCGCCGAACACTGCGGCCTGCGCGATGGCCGGCATCAGGCACAGCTCACGCTCCACCCACTCCGGCGCGACGTTGCGGCCGTACGCGGTGACGAACATGTTTTTCTTGCGGCCGGTCAGGTGCAGGAAGCCGTCGGCATCGAGATGACCGATATCGCCGGTGGCGACCGGCGCATCGTGCGCACGCGGCGCATCGCCGACATAGCCTGCGAAGGCGTTTCCTGCGACCAGGATTTCGCCATCCGCCGCGAACCGCAGCTGGAGATGCGGCAGCGGCTTGCCGACGCTGCCCACTTTTCGCGCACTCGGCCGGTTGAGCGCGACGACCGAAGCGCACTCCGACAGACCATAGCCCTCATACACCGGCAGGCCGACCGCCGCTGCGCGTTCGAGCAGGCGCGGCGCCATCGGCGCTCCGCCGACCGCGACGAAGCGCAGCGCCGTGGGTTTGGGCGCGCCCGATTCGAGCGCAACGACCAGCGCATGCAGGATCTGCGGCACGAGGATGGCGCTGGTGGCGCGCGCGTCGCGCAGCGCGGCGATAAGGCGCATCACGTCAAGCTGGCTCGCGCCCCGCAGGCCCACGTCGGCCAGGCTCCACAGGCAGGCCGTCGCGCCCATCAGCAGCGGCGCGTACAGGCCGCCGATGTTTTCCAACAGGGTCGGCAGCGGCAGCACGCAGAGATGCTGGTCGCCCGGCGCCGCCTCGCTGGCCACGCACAGCGACTCCGCGACTCTCGCCATGTCGGTGACACGCAGGCACACGCCCCTGGGTTCGCCGGTGGTGCCGGAGGTGTAGGTGATCTTCTGCGTGCCGGGCGGTAGCGTGTCTGCGGCCTCGCGGTCGATGTCGAGCCGCAGCAGCGCGAGCGCATCGACTCCGGCGGGAAGGGTCGCCAGCATTCTGCGCTGCGCGACGCGCAGGGCCTGCGGAAGTGGCAGGCGCGGATCGACCAGCAGCGTATCGACTCTCGCATCGCGCAGCGCGTGCTGCATCTGCTGCAAGGAAAAGAACGACGGCAGCGGCACCATGCGCAGACCCGCCGCCATCGCGGCGAGATCGGTGAGCGCCCAGGACAGGCCGTTGTCGGCGAGCAACGCGACGGTACGCGCACCGCTTGCGACGAGTTCTGCGGCGAGACGATTCACGACATCGAGCAGCTCGTGATAGCTCAGGTTTGTGCTGCGGGAGACGAACGCGGCCGTGTTCGGCGTCCGCCGCGCATGGCGGGAGAGCGCGGTGTGAAGGAAGGTGCTCATCGCAAACTCAGGGCGCACCGACTCGCGCCACGGCTTCGAAGCGTGCAAGCAGGCAAGCGGGCTCTCCCTCCATCGCGCGCAGCAGGCGATGGCCTTCCGCAACATCGCCGAGCATCACCGATGGCGAGTGTGCGTAGTAGCTCCCCCAGCGACGACGCTCCTCGATCGGCAGGCGTTTGGCATCGGCTTGCGCGACCATGCGCAACGGCAGTCCGAGGCGCGAGAAACCCTTGCACAGCCGCGCCGAACCGGTGAACGCCACGTAACGGTAGCCCTCGTCACGCAGGTGATATGTCAGCGCCGGAATGAGATTCCGCAGTGCATCGGGCGAGGCACCGGCGAGATTGCCGATCTCGGCAATTTCGTTCCGCAGCGCCGGCCGGCCGAAGCGCGCGGTGACCAGATGTTCGATGGGGCTGTCGAGGTAGCGCTCCAGAAACAGGCCACCAGCATCCGCGCCGCGCAGGCCGAAGGCAGCCACCAGTTCACGTCGCAGGTGGTACAGACCGAACAGGCGCGGCATGAAACAGTAGAGCTGCGCGCCATGGACCTCGGCGTAGCGCTGCGCGATGAAGGCTTCGAACTGCGGGCGGCTGCGGGCGTCGGCCTCGACGATAGTGCCGCGTCGATGGGACGGAACTCCCTCGCCGTGCGGCGTCGAGTTCACTTCCACAGCTACGGACTCGAACGCGAGGGGGGAATCGGGGGAAAACATACGGGGCGGGATATCGAGAAGTCTGCTCTCGACATGGCAAGCCTCGGTCCAGTGCGGCGATACACTCAAACTCCACAACCCTTGTCAATTAGATCATAGAGTTAGGCCCATATCTGCGTCACCCGGATCGGTCGGAAGAGGCTGCAAATCTCATCCGGCGTGCAAACTTCGTCGACAAAATTTGCAGGGCGACGTGCCTTGGGAACTGTTGTCGATCATTCCGACCCGATGAAGTTTGCTGCCAGAGCGATGAAGGACGAAAACCGATTGGCGCCCGCGTCGTATCGCGATAGGGCCGAATTGTTCGATGCGGCGGAAGCGGTGCTATCGAGAAGCATCGCATCACGCAGCCAGGGACCATCGATCGATCAGCGCGGGGATGCTGGCGGCCTCCACTGCGGGGCTATACAGCCATCCCTGCAATTCCTGGCAGCCGCGCTCGCGCAGGAAAGCGGCCTGCGCAGCGGTTTCCACACCCTCGGCCGTCACCTGCAACTGCATGCGTCCGGCGATGGCCAGAATGGTCTCCGCCAGCGCCGCGCTGTGACCGTCCGTGGGTAGTTCCCGGACGAAACTGCGGTCGATCTTGAGCCGGTCCAGCGGCAGGTTCTTGAGCGAGGACAGGCAGGAATAGCCAGTGCCGAAGTCGTCGATCGCCACGCTCACGCCCAGTCGGCGGATCTGGTGCAGGGTGGCTATCGCAATCGATTCGGACTGCAGCGAACTTTCGGTGATCTCCACTTCAAGCTGGCTCGGATCGAGCCCGGACGCTGCAAGAGCCGCGTCGACGTCGGCGGCCAGCTTGCCATTGTCCATCTGCACCGCCGATGCGTTCACCGCCATCCGGATCGGTGGAAGCCCGGCGTCACGCCAGTGCTGCGCCTGTCGGCAAGCCTCGTGCAACACCCAGCGGCCGATGTCGATGATCAGCCCGCTCTCCTCGGCTGCGGGGATGATCTCGGCCGCGCCGAGCAGGCCCAGCTCCGGGTGCTGCCAGCGGATCAAGGCCTCGACGGCGCGGCAACGGCCGCTGGCGTCGTCGATCAGCGGCTGGTAATGCAGGCGCAGCTCGCGTGCGGACAGGGCACGGCGCAGGCGTTGGTCGCGCTCCATGTAGCGCGCCACCTTTGCGGTCATCAGCGGGTTGTAGAAAGCGTATGCGTTGCGGCCACGCGCCTTGGCCGCGTACATCGCGGTATCGGCGCATTGCATCATCTGCTCGGCGTCGCGGGCATCGTCAGGGAACAGGGCAATGCCGATGCTGGAACTGACGTGAGCGGGCTGCCCGCCCACGCTGACAGGAAGCGCCAGTTCCAGGTGAAGTTTCTCGGCCACGGCGATGACTCTCGCGCTGTCGGGAACGTTCTCCAGAATCACCACGAACTCGTCGCCGCCCAGGCGTGCGACCGTGTCGTCGCAACGCAGGTTGGCCTGGAGGCGGACAGCGACTTCGCGCAGCACGAGGTCGCCGGCGGCGTGGCCGCGGGTATCGTTGATGCGCTTGAAATGATCGAGATCGATGAACAGCACGGCGACGCGGCAGTTGAGGCGTCGCGCGCGGTTGATCGCGTGCGTGAGACGGTCCTGCATCAACATCCGGTTGGCGAGGCCGGTAAGGGGGTCGTAATGGGCCAGGCGGCGCAGCGATTCCTGCGCCGCACGCAGCTCGGTGAAGTCGGACAGGATGCCGACCAGTTGCGTGCCCTCGCGTGGCCCACCATGCACCGCGCTCAGGGACAGTCGCGCCGGGAACAGTTCACCATCGGGCCGCGCCGCACGCAGCTCGCCTTGCCAGCAACGGTCGCGTTCGAGCGTGCTCCACAGCTCGGCGTGCGCTTGTGCCGGCATCATGTCTGTCGTCAGGAAGGGCAGCTCACGGCCGGCCCCGGCGGACGAATCGATGCCGGTCATGAGCGTGAGAGCGGGGTTGGCGCTGAGCAGGCGCCTCCGGCCGTCGAGGACGAACAACCCCTCGCGGGTCTCGTCGAACACGGTCGCGGCCTGGCGCAGGCGCGACTCCGAAGCGTGGCGTTCGGTGACGTCCTGGGCGACGCCGATCAGACGCGGCTCGGCGGTGGGGTTGGCCCGGAACACGCGCGCCACGATACGCACCCAGCGCAGCGACTGATCGGGGCGGATCTGGCGGAACTCGATGGAGCAGGGCACCTCGCCGTGTGCCGCGCGATCCACGGACATCGCGGTCATCAGACGGTCGTCCTCGTGCACACAGGCAAGCAGGGCGTCCAGGCCGAGCACGCTGGAACCGCTGCCGTCGTCCAGCAGTTCAGCGGCCAGGCCGTAGGTACGCAGCTCGGAGCGTCCGGGAGCGAACTCCCAGCTTCCCATCGACGCGGACTCCAGCGCCAGGCGCCCGCGCTCCTCGCTCTCCGCCAGGGCCAGGTCGGCGGCACGGCGCTCCAGCGCCATCTGGAGGGTGGCGTGCAGCTCGCGCTCGGAAAAAGGCTTGAGCAGATAACCGTAAGGCTGGGTCGCGCGTGCCCGTTCGAGCGTGGAGTCCTCGGAATATGCGGTCAGGTAGATGACCCGCAGTTGCAGTTCCTCATTCAGGCGCGTGGCGGTTTCGATGCCGTCGATCGGGCCCTCGATATGGATGTCCATCAGCACCAGGTCGGGGCGCAACTCGCGTGCCTTGGCGATGGCTGCGACGCCGGATGCAGCGCGCCCGACCACGTCGTAGCCCAGCTTGACCAGGCGCTGCTGCAAATTGAGGGCGACGATGCGCTCGTCCTCGACGATCAGGATTCGTTGCGGGTTCATCTGGGACTCCGGGTTCGGCCTGCGCGATTGCGCGTTCAATTGAGCGGAAAGGTGAAGCTCACGCGGGTGGGGTTGCGGCGATGGATGTTCAGCTCGGCGTGCAACTGCTCGGTCAGGACCTGCACCAGTTGCATGCCCAGGCTGGACAAGGATTCGAAATCGAGCGCTGCGGGAATGCCGACGCCGTCGTCGCTCACCGCCACCTCCACGTCCACGTCGTTCAGCAGGCGCATCTCCACCACGATGCTGCCGCTGCGGTTTTCGGGAAAAGCGTGTTTGAGGGCGTTGGTGACAAGCTCGTTGACGATCAAGCCGCAGGGAATGGCGCGGTCGATGGCGATGCGCACGGTCTCCGAGCGGCTCGTAAGGCTCAGGTCGCGGCGGCCGTACGAAGCCTGCAGATGACTCATCAGGGTGTCGAGAAAGCGTCCGAACTCGACCCTGGCAAAGTCGTGCGACTGGTACAGGGTCTGGTGGATCAGGGCCATCGACTGGATGCGGTTCTGGCTGTCGCGCAGCGCACTGGCGGCGCGCGCGTCCGCGGTCAGGTTCGCCTGCATGTCGAGCAGGCTGTGCACGATCTGCAAGTTGTTCTTGACGCGGTGATGGATTTCGCCGAGCAGCAGATCCTTTTCCTTGAGGGCGTCGCGGATCGCCTGCTCGGCTTTCCGCGCTTCGCTCACGTCTTTGACGATCGCGATCACGCGGCTGCCCTCGGCGGTGCTCATCGGGGCCAGCGCCACCTCGATGGGAAATTCGGTGCCGTCGGCGCGCTGGCCCTGCAGGGTGCGGTCGCGACTCATGACGCGGGTGCTCGGTGCCTTTTCGAAGGCGGCGCGGTGGCGGTGGTGCTCGCCGCGCACGCGCTGCGGCACCAGGTCCTCGATGCTCTTGCCGGTCAGGGTCTCGCGGGTGTAACCGAAGAGCGTCGCCATGCGCTCGTTGGCTTCGACGATACGGCCCTCGTGATCGGCGACCAGGATGCCGTCGGGCGCCTGTTCGAACACCGCACGCTGGAAAGCGTGCAGGCGTTCCATCGCGCGGCTCTTGTCATTGATCTCGCCCAGCAGCAAATCCTTTTCCTTGAGGGCCTCGCGGATCGCCAACTCGGCTTTACGCGCTTCGCTTACGTCTTTGACGATGGCGATCACGCGACTGCCTTCGGCGGTGTTCATCGGAGCCAGCGCCACCTCGATAGGGAACTCGCTGCCGTCAGCTCGCTGACCCTGCAAGGTGCGGTCGCGGCTCATGACTCTTGTGCTCGGCGCCTTCTCGAAGGCGGCGCGGTGGCGGTGGTGCTCGCCGCGCACGCGCTGTGGCACCAGTTCCTCGATGGTCTTGCCGGTCAGACCCTCGCGGGTGTAGCCGAACAGCGTCGCCATGCGCTCGTTGGCCTCGACGATGCGGCCCTCGTGATCGGCGACCAGGATGCCGTCCGGCGCCTGTTCGAACACTGCACGCTGGAAAGCGTGCAGGCGTTCCATCGCACGGCTCTTGCCCTGGCTGATTTCGCGTGCGCGTACCAGTTCGGCCGCCATCGGTTTGACCAAGGCGCGGAACAGAAGAGATCCGCAGAACACCATCAGTACCGCCAGAGCCAGCGCGCGCTCCAGATCGTGGCGCAGGGAGCCGTAGAGTTCGGCGGTATCCATCTTGAGTACCGCGAACAGGCCATGATTCGCGACCGGTGCAAATACGCCGATCACCTGATTCCCGTGCTCGTCGCGACCATGGTTCATGCCAGTCCCACCGGCTGCCGCGCGGACGGCGAGGCGCGCGTCGCCGCCGAGCGAGTAGGGAATCTCGAACGGCTGGGCGTTGCGGCGCGAGGGAAAGCAGCGGACCACCACGTCGAGTCGCTTGCAAAGTTGCAGTTCGCCGGAATCTCCAAGCCCGTGGCCACTGGCGATCGCTGCGGCCATCTGCGGCAGGGATTGTTCGGTATCCACAGTGCCGAGAATCAGGCTTCCATCGTGGATATCGAATCGGCTGCGCAGGTAGTAGCCGTCGCGCCATAACAGTTGTTGATCGCGGTCGGAGTCCAGCCGCATGACCACAGCGGGATCGGATAAGAAGGCGCCGCTGCCGGCGACGACGTGACCATCCGGCAGCGCCACGCGCAGGGCCGAAAATCCGTGCGGCCGGAAGCTTTCGACAGTGACCTGCAGTCGCGTCAGCGCAGCGGAATCGGTCGGACTGCCATTCAGCACTTGCAGTCCGCCGATGATGCTGGGACGGTTGATGACGATGGCCGCGCGCTGCATGCGCAGGCTCACGATGGTGTCGATCAATTGCACCTCAGTCGTCAACCCGGTGCGCAGGCCCGCGGCGATGGTGTCCTCGATATGCGCCTTGACCACGAAAAAGATCGGCAGTCCGGTCACCATTGCGACCACGACCAGCAGCAGGGTTCCGATCGAGACGATACGAAGATCGGTGCCGCCTGAGCTGTCGTCTGGTGGCAGGCGCGCGGCGGTCCGGTAAAGGCTCACACCGAGCAGAACACAGCCCACTGCCGTGGGAATCGACATGCCGCGCAAGGCGTAAGAGGGGTATAGCGCGTCCAGGCCCAGGAGATGGCCCAGGCCGGCGCCGGCGCCGATGAGCAGCACGAGAGCGCCCAGCAGGCGGGCGAGCGGCAAAGTCGCGCGATGCGGCGGCGCGCCGCGGAGGATCAGGGCGATCGCGGCCAGCGCGAAGCACAGGGCGGTTGCCTGCGCCGGCCGGCCCGGATGGGGAAAGCCGTCCTGCGCCCAGGTGTGCATGCCGGCCAAGTCGATGCCAGGGTCCCAATCCAGCCAGTGCTCGGACAGGATCAGCAGCGCCAGAATTCCGACACCGACGCCAATCGCAATCACCGCAAGCTGGCGCGAACGGGTGAGTGCGATCAGGCCGATGCCGCAGGCGACGAACATCAGGGCCGTGTTCATCACCATCGGCGGAAAGCCCGGTAATAGCCCCACCAGCAGCGGCTGGTGGCCAATCCAGCCGATCAGCGCGGTGACGCCGAGCGCAATCAGGAACAGGCCCGTCGGCAGCAACAGGGTCCCGGATGCGTGTGGGCGTAAAGCAGGCAAACCGTTATCGGCGGGCATCGGTGTTGCCAGAGACATCATCCGGACTCGGCAGGCGGGCATCCTTGACGGGATGCGCAAGCGACTTCTGGACAGACGTGTCCGTTTTACGTCGCGACGCCGACAAAGGTGCAAGCCGCATACCCACGGATGCGGGCCGCCAGGTTTTCCCTGCGCTGGACTAACGCGTCAGCCGCCTGGGTTCGGCCTACGAAACGTTCACAGCACCGGCTCGGCGCAACTGCGCCGCCATCAGCCCGCTACATAAAGGCTGGGTTGAGGAACGAAACCCAGCAGGGTCCGGTTGGCGCGGAGCCGGGTTTCGCTATCGTTTCAAGTCGGCCTGCGCGGTTGCCACGCCGCCCGCTCACCGCTGAGCACGTAGCTCAGCGGATCGTTGAAATGCAGATGCGCCAACCAATCGGGAGGCTGTACCGGCGGCGGTCCTTCGAGCATGACCGGGCGAATCTCCGGCAGGCAGTCGGGACCGTCGGTTGATCGGCGCAAGGCGTATTCCACTTCCTTCATCACCCACTGCGACTGCTTGGCGGCCTGCGACCAGAACAACAGAAAAACGTCGGAGGTATCGATGTGCTTGTAGAGCGATTGCTCCCAGCGCTCGCCCGGCTCCACATGCAGGATGTCCTGATAGAACTCGATGCCGACCTTGGGCAGCACCTGAACACATTTGAGGACTTCGATCCGGTCTTCCTTGGCATAGGAGATGAAGGCTTTCCTGAACCGATAGGCCCGAGGACTGCCCACGCCCGTGTTCTCGGGCTGCGCTGCGGGATGCGTGACTCGAATAGGGAACTGGATCACGCCTACCGGAACTCCATCCACATCCACCTGTAATCGCGCGATGCAGGAGGTCACCGAGGAATCGGACGGCGCGCGAATGCGGAACTGAACCGATTCTGTGATCCCCCGCCAGATCAGGTGCTGGACTTCGGGCTCAGGCTTCAGTTCATGCGCCTGAAGACGGAACCGGATGCGAGCGCCGCGCGAGACCTCCATCTCAAGGCGCTTTCGTCCGCGGTGACGCGCCATCGAATCGATGTCCTTGGCCAGTCGGTCGGCCTCGATGAAGTTCGTCGGCAGATGCAGTACCGCCTGGAGCACCGAATCTGAGCCCGGCGCCATCTCATGCGGACCATATAGCGAGCAGTCGATGGGGTCGGTCGTATTCTCCAATCGGGTCCTGGGCAGCCAACGTTTCCACCGAGGGGGCGCGGGTACCTCTATCGATTTGCCGTATCGGATGTATTTGCCTGCTGACGCGGCTGCACTCTCCAGCGCAGAGAAGTTCGCGGGGCGCCTTGCGGGGCTCGCGGGAACTTTGCTTCCGATCAGCGGCTCGCTCGCCCACAACCGACTGACGGCGGAAGCGATCCGACTCCGCACGGAAGTGGATGGAGGGTCGATGGCGCTCAATCTTGGCTCGCGCTCCAAAGTACGGCAATAGATAACGAGGTCTGCGTCTCGGACAAAGTTATCTCGGTATTTGTCGTTTTCGCCGAGGCCGAAGTCGATATCAGAACTGCCCAGGCCGATTTTTTTTCCCCCCGAGGGTCGCCGCTGCAGAAATTGCTGGAGCCGGAGCCGCTCCGAATCAATGGCCCCACGTATGCCAACAAGTGCAACGGATTCCGGAGATCCCAGCAGCGCATCAATCCGACGTATGGCGTCCTTCGCGTCAACCGGCCGGTCGTCCGGGTTCACGGCCGCAAGCGAGTCCACGAGCGAACTCATCCAGCGGGACGACTCCGGCAGCGGTGGAAGTGGAGCCGTCAGGTGCATGTACATAGTCGCCATCGGATTCTCGGATTCGAATGGCGGACGCCCCGAGATCATTTCGAACAGCATGATGCCGAGTCGATAGAGGTCGGTGCGCTGGTCTACCTGTCTGCCCGATGCCTCCTCAGGACTCATGGACGTGATACGCGCCGTCGTCATGCCCGTGGCCATCGATCCTTCCGCGTTCAGCGTCTTGGCAATGCCGAAGTCGGTCAGCACCGGAACGTCGTGCTCGTCGAACAGGACGTTCGAAGGCTTGATGTCACGGTGGATCAGCCCGTGGGCATGCGCGTACCCGCACGCATCTGCCAGATCGCGAACGATCTTCAGCGCCTGCATGGCACTCATGCCCTCAGCGATGCGCTGGGCTAGGTCACCGCCCGTCAGCAGGCGCATGCTGACGTAGTGCACGTCGTGCCAGTGGTCGAAGCCCACGTGATAAATGGGCACGATCGATGGATGCCCCAAGGACGCGACAGCGAGTATTTCGTGGCGGAAACGCTGCACGGTTTCCTCAGGGCCAACACGCTGCAAGGGCAATATCTTTAGTGCCACCCGGCGTGTTGGCTCGGATTCCTCCGCCTCATAAACGTCGGCCATGCTGCCGGACCCTAACCAGCGAACGATTCGGTAGCGACCGACGCTCGTACCCTCTGTGAGTTTCGTCATGGCTTCAACCAGCGGTGAGGCTATCTCCCGGGGTTGTGATGCTGCCATGAATTGCGGTTTCGGCACTTCCGGTCCGGCTTGGGTGCCGGGTCGGCAATCACGCCAAGCCTATCAGCTGCGCTGGAACTCCAACGCAGCTTCCTTCGCCACAACCTTCACCTGATCGCCCGCCGCAAACCGCCCATCGAGGATGGCGCGGGCCAGCGGATTCTCGACCAGCGACTGGATCGCCCGCTTCAGCGGTCGTGCGCCGAAGATCGGGTCGTAGCCCGCCTGTGCGAGCAGGTCGAGCGCGCCGTCCTCGAACACGAGTGCGATGCTGCGTTCCTTGAGCCGCTGCACGACGCGCTCGGACTGCACGCGCGCGATGCTGCGAATCTGCGCGGAACCGAGCGGGCTGAACACCACCGCCTCGTCGATGCGATTGATGAACTCTGGGCGGAAGTGCGTGCCGACGACGGCCATGACCGCCTCCTTGATCGCGCCGTAATCCATGCGCTTGCCGTCCTTGCCGAGCATGTCCTGGATCAGTTGCGAGCCAAGATTGGAGGTCATCACGATCACCGCGTTGCGGAAGTCCACGGTGCGGCCCTGGCCGTCCGTGAGGCGGCCGTCGTCGAGCACCTGCAACAGCACGTTGAACACTTCCGGGTGCGCCTTCTCGACCTCGTCTAGCAGGATCACCGAATAGGGTCGGCGTCGGACGGACTCGGTGAGCTGACCGCCTTCTTCGTAGCCGACGTAGCCGGGGGGCGCTCCGATCAGGCGCGCGACGCTATGGCGCTCACCGTACTCGGACATGTCGATGCGCACCATCGCCTCATCCGAATCGAACAGGAATCCCGCGAGCGCCTTGCACAGTTCAGTCTTGCCGACCCCGGTGGGGCCGAGGAACAGGAAGGAGCCGATGGGACGGTTGGGATCGGACAGGCCGGCGCGCGAGCGGCGGATGGCGTTGGAAACCGCGGTCACTGCCTCGTCCTGACCCACCACGC
This sequence comes from Panacagrimonas sp., assembly GCA_052387695.1. Taxonomy (GTDB): domain Bacteria; phylum Pseudomonadota; class Gammaproteobacteria; order Nevskiales; family Nevskiaceae; genus Panacagrimonas. The sequence goes on from JBQTIX010000059.1 coordinate 23,848, forward strand.
GGTGGTGCAGGGCGTCTTCCATGCGCAGCAGTTTTTCGCGCTCCCCTTCCATCAGCTTGGAGACCGGGATGCCGGTCCAGCGGGCGACGATCTCGGCAATTTCTTCTTCGCTGACGCTGGTGCGCAGCAGCTTCTGCGCATTGGCTGCGCCTTCGGCTTTTGGCGTCGGGGTCGGTGCCGAGGCGAGGCGACGTTCGAGTTCCGGAATCTTTCCGTACTGCAATTCAGCCATCCGCGCCAGATCGCCCGCGCGCCGCGCCGCCTCCATGTCCGCGCGCGCGCGCTCCAGCTCTTCCTTCACGCTGGCGCTGCCGGCGACGCTGGCCTTCTCGGCCTTCCACTGTTCTTCGAGGTCGCTGCATTCGCGCTCCAGCTTGGCGATCCCTTTTTCAAGTTCGGCGAGCGAGCGCCTGGCGCCGTCGTCTTCTTCCTTTTTCAGCGCTTCGCGCTGGATCTTGAGCTGGATCAAGCGCCGGTCCAGACGGTCGAGCGCCTCGGGCTTGGAGTCGATCTCGATACGGATGCGCGAGGCCGCCTCGTCCATCAGGTCGATCGCCTTGTCGGGCAGGTTGCGGTCGGTGATGTAGCGATGGCTCAGCTTGGCGGCCGCGATCAGTGCGCCATCGCTGATGTCCACGCCGTGGTGGACTTCGTAGCGCTCCTTGAGCCCGCGCAGGATCGCGATGGTGTCCTCGACGGATGGCTCGCCCACGAACACCTTCTGGAAGCGGCGTTCCAGCGCGGCGTCCTTCTCAATGTACTTGCGGTACTCGTCGAGCGTGGTCGCGCCGATGCAGTGCAGCTCGCCGCGCGCGAGCGCGGGCTTGAGCATATTGCCGGCGTCCATCGCGCCTTCGGCCTTGCCGGCGCCGACCAGGGTGTGAATCTCGTCGATGAACAGGATCACCTGGCCCTCGCTCTTGGCCAGATCGCTCAGCACACTTTTCAGCCGCTCCTCGAACTCGCCGCGGAACTTGGCGCCCGCGATCAGACTACCGAGATCGAGCGTCAGCAGGCGCTTGTTCTTGAGACTCTCCGGGACCTCGCCGTTGACGATGCGCTGCGCCAGGCCCTCGGCGATCGCGGTCTTGCCCACGCCGGGTTCGCCGATCAGGGCCGGGTTGTTCTTGGTGCGACGCGACAGCACCTGGATGACCCGACGGATTTCCTCGTCGCGGCCGATCACCGGGTCGAGCTTGTTCTTGCGTGCTCGCTCGGTCAGATCGATGGTGTATTTCTCCAGCGCCTGGCGATTGTCCTCGCCGTTGGCCGAATCCATCTTCGCGCCGCCGCGAACACGCGTGATCGCCTGTTCCAGCAGCTCCTTGCGGGCGCCGGCGGCGCGCAACGCTTCGCCGGCGGCGCCCTTGTCCTCGCAGGCCGCGAGCACCAGCAATTCGGAGGAAATGAACTGGTCGCCTCGCTGTTGCGCGAGCTTGTCGGTGAGATTGAGCAGGCGGGTCAGGTCCGGTGAGACCTGCACATCTCCGGTGGCCTTGCCCAGACGGGGCAGGCGCTCGATAGCCTGGCCGAGGCGCGAGCGCAGCAGGTCCGCATTGACGCCGGCGGTCTGGAGCAGGGGCAGGATGCTGCCGCCCTCCTGGCCGATCAGGCAGCTGAGAACGTGAACCGGCTCGATGGCAGTGTGGTCGCGCCCGACCGCGAGGCTTTGCGCGGCGGAGAGCGCTTCCTGCAATCGGCTGGTGAGTTTGTCGGCTCGCATGGGGGTGAGGGTTCGTGATCGGGTTCGAATGGGATGCCTCGAAGCTGGCGCTGCTTCAGGGAAATTCAAGCGCTTGCGAGCCCTGGCCACGGACCGTCTGATATCCTTTCGTGCTCGACGATTCAGGGTGTCCCATGGTGGTTGTTCCCCGTTGCCATGCCGGTTTGCCGCCTCTTTGTTCAGGGCTGCTGGCGCTTGTCTGGCTCGGGTGCGCGGCCATCGGGTCCGTCCAGGCCGCGACCTCGACGCCGGCCTCGGACGCCGGCGGCGTGAAGCTGGAAGTGGCCGACGTGGTCGAGCTGTCGGTCGTCGGCCGACCGGAGCTCACGACGACCATCAAGGTGTCTGAAGTCGGCCAGCTGGAAGTGCCGCTGGCCGGGAGCATCCCGGTCCTGGGAATCTCCCTGGAGGCGGCGGCGGAACGAGTGGCGACGGCCTATCGCGAGGGCGAATTCTTCGTCGATCCGGACGTTCGCATTGCGCTGGTGGTGCCGCGTCTGCCGCCGATCAGCGTCGGTGGCGAAGTGGTCCAGCCGGGTCGTCTCGCGTTTGTGAAAGATCTGACCGTCAAGGATGCGGTGGCGCGGGTGGGCGGCCTGACGCCGCAGGCGGCCGAGGTGGCGTATATCCTGCGCTTCAGCGGCTCGGAGGGCATACCGGTGCGGATCGAGGTGGACCTGGCCAATCCCGATTTTGCGGCGGGCAGCCGCAATGTGGTGCTGCTGGCCGGCGATCGTCTGGAAGTGCTGGCGGCGCCACGCTTCACGATCCAGGGCGCGGTGCGTAATCCCAGCGCTTACGCGCTGCGCCGCGGCGTGACGGTCAACCTGGCAATCGAGGCGGCAGGTGGACTGACCGAGCGCGGTTCGCGCAAGCGGGTGGAGATCCGGCGCAAGGACGGTTCCGGGCGGGTCCGCTTGATCGACGCGGAAATTGACGATCTGGTGCAGGCAAACGACGTGATCGAAGTCAAGGAGCGACGGTTCTGATGAGGCGGTCAGGGTCCCCTGCGACATTGCATCCCGGAGCCCCGTCCGGGGCTGTGCCCGGCAGATCCTTCCCCTCGCCGAAGCAGGTGTGCGTGATCGTCTGGGCCTACCGTTACTGGCTGATCACCTCGACCCTGTCGCTGATGGCCCTGGCGGCGATGGTGAGCCAGTCCACCGAAACCGTTTACCGGGCCACCGCGACCCTGGGGATGAACGCCGACACCGGGGACACCAAGACCGACAGCGGCTCGGCTGCCGGGCTGAGTCAGGCTCGGATGGACGAGCAGATGGAGTCGGTCCGCGGCGCGGCCACGCTGCTGAAGGCGGTCGATCAGCTTGGACTGACCCAGGATCCGCGCGCCCTGCAGGGCTACGACGGCGAAGCCTCGGCAGATGGCCGTCGTCGCTGGGCGGCCGACCGCTTGGGCGAGAAGCTGATGGTCCATCACGACGACGAGCGCCGGCGGCTTTACGTCTCGGTCGAGGCGTCCGATGCGCGCGAGGCGGCGCGTCTGGCCAATGCCGTGGCCGACGCCTACGTCGGCAAGCAGCCCCGGCAGGCGCGCGGGTCGGACCGCGAGACCATCGAGTACCTGGCCGCGCAGCTCGAATCGTTTCAGACCCGGGTGGCCGACGCGCAGACGGCGCTGACGACCTATCGCGAACAGTTCGGGCTGCTCGCCCTGCCGGATGATGGCGAGGTCGATCCCGGGTTGCTGGTCGGGCTGGAGCGAAGGCTCGCCGGCGCCCGCGAGCAGCGCGAACGGGTTGAAGCCGCGCTCGGGGCGCTGGAACAGGGGAACCTCCCGGAACTGGATTCGGACCTGATCAGGAGCCTCGACGCGCAACGGGCGGCCAAGGAACGGGAGCTGGGCCAGCTCCGCGGCACGCTCGGCAATCGCCATCCCGATATCGTCGCCCTGCAGGGCGAGATCGACGGGATCCGGGCCGCGCTGCAATCCGAACTCGCCAGCTACGGCGACACCCTGCGCGAAGAGGAAAGCACCGCCAGCGCGCTGGAGCGGCGCTTCCAGCGCGAGCTGGCGCGGCAACGCGACCGTTCCGGCGCCGCGCGGGCGACCGTCGGCGAGCAGAAACGCCTGGAAGCCGAATTGCGCGCCGCGACCCAGGTCTATCAAAACGCGTTCGACTCCTACGACCGCCTGCGATCGGGCTCGGCGAGCCCGCCGACAGGCCCCACGGGCACCGTCCAGAGTGTCGATTTCGACGCCCGCGCCGCGGTCCCGCGCCGACCCGTCCGGCCTGATCTCCGGCGCGACATTCTGCGCGCGGGCCTGTTGGGCCTGCTGCTCGGAAGCCTGGGATGCCTGCTCGTCGAATTCCTGATGAGCCGGCGCATCCGCTGCCGCGAGGATCTCGAACGCGGGCTGGGTGTACCGGTGCTGGCCGAACTGCCGAGTGGCCTTTAAGCCGCCATGAACGACATCAGACCGGTTCCGGGCGCCGTTCCGACCTTGTCCTCGCAGCAGGATGCGCCGCCGCTGCCGCCGACCCTTACCACCCTGCCGCAGATCATTGCCCGACAGACCGGCCTGAGCGGCTCCGATTTGCAGCGCATCGGATCGGTCCAGCAGCAGTTGGGGCTCGGCTTCATTGAAGCAGCGATGCGGCTCAAGCTGATCGACCAGACCGATCTCGACATGGCCATCAGCGGCCAGTCGCGGCCGGCCACCATCGTCGAACCTCACGCCAAACCCTCCACCGAGCTGCTCAGTGCGCACGACCCTTTCGAACCCTACAGCGAGGGCATCCGCGCACTGCGCACGGAACTGGCCTGGCGGGCCAAGGGGGAGGTGTCCAACGTCGTCGCCGTGATGAGCCCCGCACGGGGCGAGGGCCGTTCGCGGCTGGTGGCCGAACTGGCGGTTGCGTTTGCCCAGCTCGGCCAGGACACCCTGCTGGTGGATGCCGACCTGCGATCCTCGCGCCAACACGAACTGTTTGGCGCGGACAACGATCAGGGACTGGCCCAGGCCCTGGCGGAAGGGCGCCCGCCGCGGCTGCAGGCGGTTGCGGGGCTGCCCAGCCTGATGGTGCTCACCGCCGGTCCGCGACCGAAGAATCCGCTTGAACTGCTATCCGACGCGAGCTTCGAGGAACTGGTCAACAACTGGCGTCGCCGGCACCAGCATGTGCTGATCGACACCCCGCCGGTGACCCGGTTTGCCGATGCCATCGCAGTGGCCAATCAGGCGCGGCGCGTGCTGCTGGTTACGCGACGTCACCAGACCGGCTTCGTCACCAGCCGCGAACTGATCCGCAAACTCCAGTCGAGCCGCGCCCGGATCGTCGGCAGCGTGATCAACGCGTTCTGAGACCTCGGCGTAGGTCGGCTCAAGGCCACGGCTTTTCGTGGTCGGAGCCGACATGCGCCGGTCGGCGAGCGGCGTGTATCGGTTCCGCCCGCATGAAGCCGCGGGCTTGAACCGACCTACAACCGACCTACGCGGACCTTCGTGGAGACTCGCGCCAACATGGTGCGCGGCGCTCGGCATCAGTGCGCGCTGCGGCGGGCAGGGTGCGTTGCAACGGGAGCCAGGAGGCTTCCGAACATCGCGCGAAATCGGCGCAAGCCCTTGTCGCCAATAGCTGGCGCGAACTCCGGCCGTCGAGCGAAGCCCTTATTGCAGAGCGCTTGAGGTGCCGCAGCGCGGTTGGCGCGCTGTTTGCAACTTCGGTCAGGCGTGATCAATGACGATCGCGTTTTGTAAGCCACGCAGCCAACGGCGGTTGCGGCCCCGCGCGCATTGAAAGCGCGCCTCGCCACAACCGGAGTCCGCATGACTGTCGTGCCGGCCGTCAAGGCCACAATGCAGAAGGCGACCAGCGTTCAGCTCGCCTCCCTCGCCACGCCGCAGATGCGTGCTTTCCATCTGACCTGGATGGCGTTCTTCGTCTGCTTCTTCGCCTGGTTCGCCTGCGCACCGCTGATGCCGGTGATCAAGGGCGCCTTCGGGCTCACCAAGGACCAGATCGCCAACATCAACATCGCCGCGGTGGCCGTCACGATCCTGGTGCGGCTGATCATCGGACCGCTGTGTGATCGCATCGGCCCGCGCAAGGCCTACACCGGGTTGCTGCTGATCGGTGCCGTTCCGGTGTTCGGCGTCGCTGCAAGTCAGAGTTACGAGAGTTTCCTGTTCTTCCGGCTGCTGATCGGCGCGATCGGCGCCAGCTTCGTCATCACGCAGTACCACACCTCGGTGATGTTCGCGCCCAACGTGGTGGGCACGGCCAACGCGGCGGCCGCAGGCTGGGGCAATGCCGGTGGCGGCGCCACCCAGGCCCTGATGCCGCTGATCCTGACGGCCGTGATCAGCCTGGGCGTCGAACAGGTCTTCGGCTGGCGCATCGCGCTGCTGGTGCCCGGCGTGCTGATGGTGGTGATGGCGGTGCTGTACTGGCGTTACACGCAGGACTGCCCGGCGGGAAATTTTTCCACGCTGCGCGCCACCGGACTGATGCCGGACGGCGGCAGGAAGGCCAGCTGGTTCAGCTTCAAGAAAGCCTGCGGCAACTATCGCGTGTGGATGCTGTTCGTGACCTACGCGGCCTGCTTCGGGGTGGAGATTTTCATCCACAACATCGCGGCGCTTTATTACGTCGATCGCTTCGAGCTGTCACTGAAGGAAGCGGGCTTCGCAGTCGGCATCTTCGGCCTGCTGGCGCTGTTCGCCCGTGCGCTGGGCGGCATGGCTTCGGACCGGATCGCGAAGACCCGCGGACTCGACGGTCGCACCACCCTGCTGTTCGTGCTGATCCTCGGCGAGGGCCTGGGCCTGTTGTGGTTCGCGCAGGTGGACACCGTGGCCATTGCGATCGTCGCGATGACGGTGTTCGGCGTGTTCACCCACATGGCCTGCGGCGCGACGTATGCGCTGGTGCCCTTCATCGACCGCAACGCGCTCGGCGGTGTCGCCGGGATCATCGGCGCCGGCGGCAATGTCGGCGCGGTGGCCGCGGGCTTCCTGATGAAGGGCACGGCCGACACCCAGCAATGCCTGTTCATCCTCGGTGGGCTGGTCACGGTTTCCGCGGTCTGCGCCATCGCCGTGCGCTTCTCGGCGGAGCACAAGACGCGCGAGCAACAGCTTTACGAACAGGCTGTGTTAGAGCGCGCGGCCAATGGCGTGCCGGATCGAACGGCCGCCGTCGCCTGAGCCAACCATGAATAAGCAAAAGCCTCTGGAGTCGCCCTGATGAAGCTGGTCGTCGTCGGTAATGGAATGGTGGGTCACAAGCTGCTGGAGCAGCTCCTGGCCGCGCCGGTTGCGGGTCTTGAAATCACCGTGCTGTGCGAGGAGCCGCGACCGGCTTACGACCGCGTGCACCTGTCGGAATTCTTCAGCGGCAAGACCGCGCAGGATCTGTCGCTGGTCACGCCCGGATTTTTCGAGCAAGCCGGACTGGTGCTGCGTCTCGACGCCAAGGCCGTAGGGATCGACCGCAAGGCCAAGGCGGTCATCACCGCTACGGGCGAGGCGGTGCCCTACGACCGTCTGGTGCTCGCCACCGGCTCATATTCTTTTGTCCCGCCCATCCCCGGCCGCGACCGCTCCGGCTGCTTCGTCTATCGCACGATCGAAGATCTGGAGGCGATGACCGCATGGGGCGCAAGGTCCAAAGTCGGTGTGGTCATCGGCGGCGGTTTGCTCGGTCTGGAATGCGCCAAGGCGCTCAAGGACATGAACCTCACCACGCACGTGGTCGAATTCGCGCCGCGGCTGATGGCCGTGCAGGTGGACGAAGGCGGCGGGCGCACCCTGCGGCGCAAGATCGAGGCGCTCGGCGTCACCGTCCACACGCAGAAGAACACGACGGAAATCGTCGAGGGCTCGGGTCTGGGCATCGGCGGCCGGCACGCGATGAAATTCGCGGATGGCAGCCAGCTCGAGACCGACATGATCGTGTTCTCTGCCGGCATCCGTCCGCGCGACGAGCTGGCGCGACAGTCGGGCCTGACGATGGGTGCGCGCGGCGGCATCGTGATCGACAACCATTGTCGTACGAACGATCCGGACATCTTCGCGATCGGCGAGTGCGCGCTGTGGGACGGCAAGATTTTCGGGCTGGTCGCGCCGGGATATGAGATGGCGCGGGTCTGCGCCGAGAATCTGATCCCCCGCGAGACCGCGACGGCGGTGCCCGAATTCACCGGCGCCGACATGAGCACCAAGCTCAAGCTGATGGGCGTCGACGTGGCCAGCATCGGCGATGCGCACGGCGCGACGCCGGGCAGCCTGGCCTACGTGTTCAGCGACGAGGTCGAAGGCCACTACAAGAAGCTGGTCGTGAGCAGCGACAAGAAAAAACTGCTCGGCGCCGTGCTGGTCGGCGAGGCTGCCGACTACGGCAATTTGTTGATGCTCGCGCTCAACGGTATTCCCCTTCCCGAGCGGCCGGAAGAATTGATCCTGCCCGCACGCGAAGGCGGATCTGCCAAGGGCCTGGGCGTGGACCTGCTGCCGCCCAGCGCGATGATCTGTTCGTGCAATAACGTCAACAAGGGTCAACTCTGTTCCGCGATCGATGAGGGCAACACCTCGCTTGGCGCGCTGAAGAAGTGCACCAAGGCGGCAACGTCCTGTGGCGGCTGCGGGCCGCTGGTCAAGCAGATTCTCGACGCCGAACTGAAGCGCAAGGGCGTCACGGTCTTCAATCACCTGTGCGAGCACTTCGCCTACTCGCGACAGGAGCTGTTTCACCTCGTGAAGATGGCGAAGCTCAAGACCTTCGACGAGACGCTCAAGGCGCACGGCAAAGGTCGTGGCTGCGACATCTGCAAGCCGGCGGTGGCATCGATCCTGGCCGCTCAGAACAACGAGTTCGTGCTCAAGCCCAAGCACGCCGGCATCCAGGACACCAACGATTACTACCTCGCCAACCTGCAGAAGGACGGTACCTACTCCGTGGTGCCTCGCATTCCAGGCGGCGAGATCACGCCGGAAAAACTCATTGTCATCGGCAGGGTCGCGCAGCGCTTCGGGCTCTACACCAAGATCACCGGCGGCCAGCGTATCGATCTGTTCGGCGCGAGAGTCGAACAGCTTCCGCTGATCTGGAAGGACCTCGTCGAAGCCGGCTTCGAATCCGGTCACGCCTATGGCAAGGCCCTGCGTACGGTGAAGTCCTGCGTCGGCAGCACCTGGTGCCGCTACGGCGTGCAGGACTCGGTGAGCATGGCGATCAAGGTGGAGGAGCGTTACCGCGGCATGCGCAGTCCGCACAAGCTCAAGATGGCGGTGTCCGGCTGCACGCGCGAATGCGCCGAGGCGCAGAGCAAGGACGTCGGCGTGATCGCCACCGAGAAGGGCTGGAACCTTTACGTGTGCGGCAACGGTGGCATGAAGCCGCGTCACGCCGACCTGCTGGCGACCGATCTCGATGACGCGACGCTGATCCAATACATCGACCGCTTTTTCATGTTCTACATCCGCACCGGCGATCGCCTGCAGCGCACCTCGGTGTGGCTGGAAAATCTGGAAGGCGGCATCGACTACGTGAAGAAGGTCGTGTGCGAAGACTCGCTCGGTATCGGCGCGGAGCTGGAAGCCGAGATGCAGCAACTGGTCGACACCTACGAGTGCGAGTGGAAGAAGGCGATCAACACGCCGGAGACGCTCAAGCGTTTCCGCCATTTCGTCAATTCGCAGGAAGCGGACGGCAACATCCAGTTCGTCGACGAGCGCGGCCAGATCCGGCCCATCACCAAGGTCGAACGTGCCAAGACGACAGAGGAAGTCTGACGTGACGATCCAGGCACGCTGGACGTTCGTTTGCCGCGTGGACGACATCGTCCCGAACACCGGTGTCTGCGGCAAGGTGGGAGATACCCAGGTCGCGGTGTTCCGTCTGATGTCTCCCGACGGTGTGGACGAAGGCATCCACGCGATCGCCAACCACGATCCGCGCTCCGGCGCCAATGTGCTGTCGCGCGGGCTGGTGGGCGACCTCGGCGGCGTGATCGTCGTCGCCTCGCCGGTCTACAAGAATCACTACTGCCTCAAGACCGGCCGCTGTCTCGAAGACGAGCAGTATTCGGTCATGGTCTTCGAGGTCAGGGTCAGTGACGATGGGTTGATCCTGGTGCGCGAAACATGACCCGTCCGCGGCAGCGCCTCGTCGTCGTCGGCAACGGCATGGCGGGCATGCGCACGGTCGAGGAATTGCTGAGGCTCGCGCCGGATCGTTTCGACATCACGGTGTTCGGCTCCGAGCCGCACGGCAACTACAACCGGATCCTTTTGTCGCCGGTGCTGGCGGGCGAAAAGACGCTCGATGACATCATGCTCAACACGCGCGAGTGGTACGCGCGCAGCGGCATCAGCCTGCATGCGGGCGATCCGGTGGTGGCGATCGACCGGCAGGCGCGGGTCGTCAAATCGGCGAGCGGCCTGAACGTCGTTTACGACCGCCTCCTCATCGCAACCGGCTCGACACCCTTCATCATCCCGGTCCCCGGCAGGGATCTGGCGGGCGTGATCGCGTTCCGCGACATCCAGGACGTCGAATCGATGATGGAAGCCGCGCGCAACCATCGACGGGCGGTCGTGATCGGCGGTGGGCTGCTCGGCCTGGAAGCGGCCAATGGCCTGATGCGCCGAGGCATGGACGTGACGGTCGTGCACGTCATGGACAGCCTGATGGAGCGCCAGCTCGACAAGCCCGCCGCGCTGCTGCTCAAGAGCTCCCTGGAAAAGCGTGGCCTGCGAATTCTGCTGGAGGCGAACACCGCCGCGATTCTCGGCGCGGATCGCGTGACCGGCCTGCGATTCAAGGATGGCTCCGAGTTGGAGGCGGACCTGGTGGTGATGGCCGTCGGCATCCGGCCCAATTTCGAACTGGCGAAGAGTGCCGGCCTGCACTGCGAGCGCGCACTGGTCGTCGACGACACCTTGCAGACTTTTTCAGACCCGCGCATCTACGCGGTCGGCGAATGTGTGCAGCATCGCAAGGCTACGTATGGACTGGTTGCACCGCTGTGGGAGCAGGCGCGGGTGTGCGCCGCGCACCTGGCCGGGCTGGGCCATCAGCGCTATCCCGGATCGGTGACCTCGACCAAGCTCAAGGTCACCGGCATAGACCTGTTTTCGGCTGGCGATTTCATCGGCGGTGCCGACACCGAAGACCTCGTGTTCCGCGATCCGCGTCGCGGCGTCTACAAGCGCCTGGTGCTCAAGAACAACCGCGTCATTGGAGCGGTGCTGTACGGCGAAGTGCGCGACGGCCCCTGGTATTTCGAGCTGATGCAGAAGCGAACCGACGTCACGCCTTTCCGCGCGCGCCTCGCATTTGGCCGTGCCTATTGCGAGCCCGTCGGCGAAGCCGCATGACCTCATGATGGATGGAACGCCGCCCAGTTCCTCCGTGGTCAAGACCACCTGTCCGTATTGTGGGACGGGCTGCGGCGTGGACGTGCGCGTGTTGCCGGGCAGGGTCGAGGTGACAGGCGACGTCACGCACCCCACCAACTTCGGCCGGCTGTGCGTGAAGGGCTCGGCGCTGGGTGAGACCGTGGGGCAGAAGGGGCGGTTGCTATATCCGATGATGCGCAGTGCCCCCTCCCCCGTGACAACGGGGGAGGCGGTCCTGGTTTCCGGAGTGACATTGAGTCACTCCGGAAACCAGGACCGGGGAGGGGGCCCGGTCGGCGCGGAACAGCGCCCCCATCCCGCCGTTGGCTTACCGCAGAGTGCCATCAGGCACTCTGCGGCTGGGCCAACGGCTCCCCCGCTATCGCGGGGGAAGGAGACAAGCTCGGAACGCGTTTCATGGGACGTTGCCCTCGACCACGTCGCGCAAGGCTTCCAGAAAATCATCCGCGAACACGGCCCCGATTCAGTCGCGTGGTACGTTTCCGGCCAGTTGCTGACCGAGGATTACTACGTCGCCAACAAGCTCGTGAAGGGCTATGTCGGCACCGCCAACATCGACACCAACTCGCGCCTGTGCATGTCTTCGGCCGTGGCCGGACACAAGCGCGCGTTCGGCGAGGACATCGTCCCGGTCAGCTACGAGGACTTGGAGACCGCCGACCTCGTCGTGCTGGTCGGGTCCAACACCGCCTGGTGCCATCCCATCCTGTTTCAGCGCATCGTCCGAGCCAAGGAGCGGCGACCGGAATTGAAGCTGGTGGTGATCGACCCGCGTCGCACGGCGACGACCGAGATGGCAGACCTGCACCTGCCGTTGCGGGCCGGCACCGACGTGTGGCTGTTCAACGGCCTGCTGTCCTTCCTGCACCAGCACGGCGTGGTCGATACGGCCTTCGTCGAAAACCACACCACGGGTCTGGCGCGCACGATGGCGATTGCCGACAACACCGCGGGCGACCTGCGCTCGGTGGCCGCGCAATGCCGCTTGCAAGAGAGCTCGCTGGCCGAGTTCTACCGGCTGTTCGCACGTACCGAGAAAGTCGTCACCGCGTTCTCGATGGGCGTCAACCAGTCTTCGGCCGGCACCGACAAGGTCAACGCCATCATCAATTGCCACCTGCTGACCGGCCGCATCGGCAAGCCGGGCGCGGGGCCGTTCTCCATCACCGGCCAGCCCAATGCGATGGGTGGCCGCGAGGTCGGCGGGCTCGCCAATCTGCTCGCCGCGCACATGGACCTGGACCAGCCGGCGCACCGCAAGCTGGTGCAGGATTTCTGGCAGAGCCCCGCCATCGCGGCTAAGCCCGGCCTCAAGGCGGTGGATCTGTTCGACGCGATCGACGAGGGCCAGGTCAAGGCGGTCTGGATCATGGCGACCAACCCCGTCGTGAGCCTGCCGGATGCGGACAAGGTCAAGCGCGCGCTGGCCAAGTGCGAGTTGGTGGTGGTGTCGGACATCATGGAACGCACCGACACCACGCCCTACGCGCATGTGCTGCTGCCCGCGGTCGGCTGGGGCGAGAAGGACGGCACCGTCACCAACTCGGAGCGCTGCATCTCGCGCCTGCGCGCCTTCCTGCCGCCCTCGGGCGAGGCGAAACCGGACTGGTGGATGCTCGCCGAGGTCGGCAAGCGCTGGGGGTTCGGCGAGCACTTCACGTACGCCGGCGCACACGAGATTTTCGACGAACATTGCCGGCTGACCGCGGCGGGAAACGCCGATCCGGAAGCCGGCGATCAAGCCCGTCCGAGTGTCTCGCGCTATCTCAACCTGTCCGCGCTGGTGGGTATGGACAAGTCCCGCTTCGACGGCCTGGAGCCGATCCGCTGGCCGGTCGTACCGGGGCAGTCCACCGAGGCGCATCAGGTCTTTTCCGACGGCCGCTTCTACACCCCCGATCGCCGCGCGCGCCTCGTGCCGACTCCGCCACGCATGCCCGCGAACCTGGTGGATGACGACTATCCGCTGGTGCTCAACACCGGCCGTGTGCGCGATCACTGGCACACCATGACCCGCACCGGCCTCGCGCCGACGCTCGCCTCGCACGTGTCCGAGCCCTTCGTCGATCTGCACCCGCAAGATGCGCTGATGTGTGGCGTGCGCGAACACGAGCTGGCGAGGGTCAGTTCCCGCTGGGGCAGTTGCGTGGTGCGCGTGCGCCTGTCCGGTGAGATGCCGCGACGCAACGCCTTCGTCCCCATTCACTGGAATGCACAGTTCGCCTCCGACGCACGCGTGGGGTCGCTGGTCAATCCGGTGGTCGATCCGATTTCCGGCGAGCCCGAATTCAAGCACACGCCCGTGCGGGTCGAGCCTTTCGGCGTGTCCTGGCACGGTTTTCTGCTGGTCCGCAGCGGTGACGACGCCTTCGCGCAACGCGCCATCGAGCCGGCAAGCTGGTGGACGCGCATCGCCGGTGCGGAATTCACCCGCTACGAACTGGCGGGCCGGGGTGCCGTGGCAGACTGGCCCGCCTTTGCACGAGCCGCGCTCGGCGTCACCGATGCCGAAGCCGACTGGCTGGAATACGAGGACCGTACCGCTCGCCTGTACCGCGCGGCGCACATCGTCGACGATCGCATCGAAGCCTGCCTGTTCGTCTCTCCGCGTCCGGACCTGCCCTCGCGCGCCTGGTTGTCCGGGATGTTCGCCAAGCCGAAGCTGGAAGAACTCGACCGCATGGGTCTGCTGGTCGGCGAACCCTTCGATCGCGGCGCCGACACCGGCTCCACGGTCTGCTCCTGCTACGCCGTCGGCCGCAAGACCATCGAGCACGCCATCCGAAAACACGGCTGCACCACCCCGCAGGCGCTGGGCGCCAAGCTGAGGTGTGGCACCAACTGCGGCTCCTGCGTGCCGGAGCTCAGGGTCATCATTGCGCAAACGCTGACGCCGGCCTGAAGGCGACGCGGGATCCTGGAATCGGGGCCGCCGGTTGCCTGAAAAGGCCGTCCCCTTTACAGTCGCGCCCCCCCAACTGTCACCCGCCTGCCGCCCTTGCGTCACATCATTTCAATCCTGCTGCAGAACGAGGCCGGGGCGCTGGCGCGCGTCGCCAATATGTTCGCGGCACGCGGGTACAACATCGACTCGCTGTCGGTGGCGCCGACGCACGACCCGACCGTGTCGCGCCTGACCCTGCTGACCAATGGCTCGGAGGCGGTTGTCCATCAGATCATCCAGCAGACACGCAAGCTGATCGACGTCGTCGAGATCGAGGATCTGGCGTCGAAGGATCACATCGAGTGCGAATTGCTGATGCTCAAGGTCGAAGCGCGCAATGGTGCAACGCGTGCCGTGGTGGATTGCGTGCGACGCCATCGCGGCGCGATTCTCGACGAGTCCGAGAACACCCGCATGGTCCAGATGGCCGGCACCGGCGTGGAGATCGACGCGTTCGTCGCCGAGATTTCGCGTCTCTCCAAGGTTCTCGAACTCGTCCGCAGCGGCACTGCCGCAATGGAACGCGGACACAAGCTGATGGTTCCGCCTGCCTGATGCAGGCGGCCGTCCCCGCAACACCTCTTGCCCCCCACATCCGTCATCGGTGAACCCATGAGCATCAAGGTCTATTACGACAAAGACGCCGACCTCTCGATCATCCAGTCGCGCAAGGTCGCCATTCTCGGCTACGGCTCGCAGGGCCATGCCCACGCCCAGAACCTCAAGGATTCCGGCGTCGACGTGACGGTGGCCTTGCGCAAGAGTTCCAAGAGCTGGCAGAAGGCGGAAAGCGCGGGGCTCAAGGTCAGGGAAGTGGCTGAGGCCGTGAAGGGCGCGGACGTGGTGATGATCCTGGCGCCGGACCAGGACCAGAGAAAAATCTACGAGGTCGATGTTGCGCCCAATATCAGGCAGGGCGGGGTGCTGGCCTTTGCGCACGGCTTCAACATCCACTTCCAGTTGATCGAGCCACGCGCCGACCTCGACGTGATCATGGTGGCGCCCAAGGGCCCCGGCCATCTGGTGCGCAGCACCTACACCCAGGGCGGCGGCGTGCCGACGCTGATCTGCGTGCACCAGGATGCCAGCGGCCAGGCCAAATCGATCGCTCTGGCCTACGCCTCGGCCAACGGCGGCGCGCGTGCCGGCGTGATCGAGACCAGCTTCAAGGAAGAAACGGAGACCGATCTGTTCGGCGAACAGGCCGTGCTCTGCGGCGGCACCACGGCGCTGGTCCAGGCCGGGTTCGAGACGCTGGTCGAAGCCGGCTACGCGCCCGAGATGGCCTACTTCGAGTGCCTGCACGAGCTGAAACTGATCGTGGACCTGATGTACGAGGGCGGCATGGCCAACATGCGCTACTCGATCAGCAACACCGCCGAATATGGCGACTACACCCGCGGCCCGCGCATCGTCACCGAGGAAACCAAGAAGGAGATGAAGCGCATCCTCACGGAGATCCAGACCGGCCAGTTCGCCCGCGAGTTCGTGCTGGAGAACCAGGCTGGAGCGCCGACCATGAAGGCGATGCGTCGCATCGGCGCGGCCCACCAGATCGAGGAAGTCGGCGGCAAGCTGCGCGCGATGATGCCCTGGATCGCGAAGAACAAGCTGGTGGACAAGAGCAAAAACTAGCCCGACCGGTGCAGGGCGGGTGTAGGTCGGGTCGAGCCCGCGCGCTTTTCGCGGGCGGACCCGACAGATGCCTTGAGCCAACCTGCAGCGGCCGTTTACACACGATGTACGTCGGTTCGCGCACAGAGGCGCCACGTGGCAAGCGCGTAAGATCGCGCGAATTCCGCCGCCACCCTCCCGCGCCAAGCCATGAATCATGGATGACCCCGTCGTAAAAGCCGCCCGACGCAGGGGTATTTACCTGCTGCCCAACCTGTTCACCACGGGCACCTTGTTCGGCGGTTTCTACGCCATCGTGATGGCGATGAACGGGCACTTCGAGGCCGCCTGCATCGGTGTGCTGGTGGCGATGATCGCCGACGGTCTCGACGGGCGCATTGCCCGGCTGACCCATACCTCCACCGACTTCGGCAAGGAATACGATTCCCTGTGCGACATGGTCGCGTTCGGCGTCGCGCCGGCCATCGTGATCTACGCCTTCAGCCTGCGCTACTTCGCGGACTATCCCTGGTTCGGCGGCAAGGTCGGCTGGGTCATCGCGTTCGCCTACTGCGCCTGCGCCGCGCTGCGGCTGGCGCGCTTCAACGTGCTCGCAGCCATCGCCAGTAGCGACAAGGATTTCTACGGCGTGCCGAGCCCGAGTGCGGCCGCGGTCGTGACCTTCTTTGTCTGGAGTTGCGTCGACGACAGCCGCTCGCTGTTCGTCTGGCTGTCCGGCCGCGTGCCTATCGATGGCCACGACGTGTTGGTGCTCGCCGCGCCGCTGACCCTGATCACCGCGCTGTCGATGGTGTCGAGCATCCGCTACAACAGTTTCAAGAAGCTCGGCGGTCGCATGCGCTTCCTGTCCTTTGCCGCCGTCGTCGGCATGCTCGCCCTGATCGCGCTCGATCCGCCGCGCGTGCTGTTCCTGGGCTTCTTTGGATACGCCCTGTCCGGCCCGGTCGTGAGCCTGTGGCGGCGATTCGGCAAGGGCGCAGACGCCTCCGCCTGAGCAGGCCGCTTGGGTAGTGCATCAGTTTGAAATCCGTTCGCACCGAGTAGCGCCATTGCGCAGCAATGCTGCGTATCGAGGTGCCGGGCGTGCCCTCGATACGCGACGCTTCGCGGCGCGACTCGGGCCGAACGGGGTTCTGGAATTCAAACTGATGCACTACCGCCGGTTGGCAAGCGGACGACACTTCGCTACATTCCGCGCCCATGTTGATTGTCAGCGCCATTTCCGCCCCTGCAAGCCCGGCCCCAGCCGACGGCGTGCTCGTGCGCGCGCTGCTGTTCCTTCTGCCGTAAGGCAGACCGAACGATTCCGGCCGCACGGGGCCACAAGCCGTGCAACACCCCTGATGTGTCCCTACGCCACCCTTGGCGACGTGCGCGACAATGTCGGCACGCGCCGCCGGCCCTGAGCCGGCAAGGAAGAGATCCATGAGCATGTTGAGCAACCCCGCAACGAAGTACCGTGCGTTCAAGCCGATCGGCTTGCGCGACCGCACCTGGCCCGACCAGATCATCACCCGCCCGCCGATCTGGTGCAGCGTCGATCTTCGCGACGGCAACCAGGCCCTGATCGAGCCCATGAACCGCGTGCGCAAGCTGCGCATGTTCGAGATGCTGTGCCGCATCGGGTTCAAGGAAATCGAGGTCGGTTTCCCGTCCGCCTCGCAGACCGACTTCGATTTCGTGCGCTGCCTGATCGAGGAAAACCGCATTCCGGAGGACGTCACCATCCAGGTGCTGACGCAGGCGCGAGAGGCGTTGATCGAACGCACCTTCGAGTCGCTCAAGGGCGCGCGACGCGCGATCGTGCACTACTACAATGCGGTGGCGCCGGTGATGCGCCGCGTCGTGTTCAATCTGTCCAAGGCCGAGGTCATCGCCCAACTCGCGGTGCAGCATGCGCAGTTGATCCAGCGACTTGCGCGCGAACAAAAAGGCACCGACTGGGTGTTCCAGTATTCGCCGGAAATGTTTTCCGGCGCGGAGCTGGAATTCTCGCGCGACATCGTCGATGCCGTGACCGAGGTCTGGCAGCCGACACGCGAGCGGCCCTGCATCATCAACCTGCCCGCGACCATCGAGCATTCCACGCCGAACATCTTCGGCGACATGATGGAATGGATGCATCGGAATCTGGCCCGGCGCGAGGCGATCGTACTTTCCGCGCATCCGCACAACGATCGCGGCACCGGCACCGCCGCGGCCGAGTTCGCGATGATGGCGGGCTGTGATCGCGTCGAGGGCTGCCTGTTCGGCAATGGCGAGCGCACCGGCAATGTCGACGTGGTGAACCTGGCGCTCAACATGTATTCGCAGGGTGTGCATCCGGGGCTGGATTTTTCGGACATCGACGAGGTGCGGCGCTCGGTGGAGTTCTGCAACCAGTTGCCGGTACATCCGCGGCATCCCTATGTCGGCGATCTCGTCTTCACCTCGTTCTCCGGTTCGCACCAGGACGCGATCAAGAAGGCGTTCCACGCGCGCAAGGAGGGCGATATCTGGGACATGCCCTATCTGCCCATCGACCCGCTGGATCTGGGCCGTTCCTACGAGGCCGTGATCAGAGTCAACTCGCAGTCCGGCAAGGGCGGCATCTCGTACCTGCTGGAGGCCGAGTACGGCATCAACATGCCGCGCCGCCTGCAGATCGAATTCAGCCAGGCGGTGCAGGGGGTGACCGATGAATCCGGCAAGGAAGTCACCGCGGCCGATATCTGGGAAATCTTCTCGGAGGAATATCTTCGGCCGCTGACGCCCTACGGGTACCTGGCGCATTTCCTGGTCGAGGACTCGACCCGTAACGAGGTGGAGATGACCACCGAGGTGATGCGCGATGGCGCCAAGCACAAGCTCGCCGGTCGCGGCAACGGGCCGATCGATGCGTTCGTACAAGCGCTGGCCAAGCTCACCGGCGAGACGATCGCGGTGGTCGATTACCACGAGCACGCCATCTCCAAAGGCGCCGATGCCAAGGCCGTGACCTACATCGAATTGAAGATCGGCGACGGCCGTCCGCTGTTCGGCGTCGGTATCGATTCCAACATCGTCACCGCCTCGCTCAAGGCCATCCTGTCCGGCCTCAACCGGCTCGCGCGCCAGCGCCAGCAAAGCGCCCCGCCTGCGCGTGCGGTGGCTTAAGCGCAGGGACGCCGATCCGGTCGCGCCGCAGGCAAACGCCGCGGCGCGACCGGTCGAACTTGCGACGGCCCGTCTTCATCTGCGGCCGCTGGGTTCCGCGGACGTCGGTGTGCTGCACGCCTTGTGGACCGCTCCTGAAGTGCGGCTGCATCTTTGGAACGATCACACCCTGCGCGAGGAACAGACCCGCGACCTGCTGATGCAGAGCGAGTATCTGTTCGGGGAGCGCGGCTACGGACTCTGGGGTGGGTTTGACGCGGATAACCAGATGATCGGCTTCGCCGGATACTGGTTCTTTCGCAACGAGCACGAGCTGGAACTGTTGTACGGCGTGGCCGAGCCGCACTGGTATCGCGGGTATGCGCGCGAGATGGCCCAGGCCCTGATCGGATACGGGTTCGAGCACCTGCAACTCGACGAGATTCGGGCGAGCGCCGAAGCCGCCAACGCCGGCTCCGTGCGCCTGCTGAAGCGCCTCGGATTTCTCGGTGATTTTCAGCGCGGCGCCGGCAGTCAGACGCTGTTCTTTCGTCTTCCGCATGGCGTATATGGCGCAGGTGGCGGCAGCAACGAGGCGATCTGAAGCGGCTACACTCCCTCGCGATTTTCGGGGGCTCGGCTTGGATCATGGAAGCAGAAAAACGACGCAAATATCTGCGGGCGATGGGCGTCGATATCTGGGTGCCGCGCACGGCGGCGCTCTCCGATGAGCCGGAGGTCATGATGCCCGATGTCGTAAAGGCCGTAGCTGTCGCCGGAACAAAAACAACCGCTGCCGCGGTCGCACCGGTTTCCCGGATCGCCGAACCAAAACCGGTCGCCGAGCCAATCGCCATCCCCAGCGACTGGACCGGACTTCGTGCGATGGTCAAGGACTGCACGCGCTGCAAGCTGTGCTCGACCCGAACAAAAACCGTATTTGGTGTGGGTCCCGAATCCGCACCGCTGATGGTGATCGGCGAGGGGCCGGGTGCAGACGAGGATGCCCAGGGCGAGCCTTTCGTCGGTCGCGCCGGCAAGCTGCTCGACGAGATGCTGGCCGCCATCGGACGTAGCCGCCGCGACAATGTGTTCATCGCCAACGTCGTGAAATGCCGGCCGCCGGGCAATCGCGATCCGGAGTCTGACGAGGTCGAAGCCTGCCGGCCCTATCTCGATCAGCAGATTCGCTTGATAAAACCCAAGCTCATCGTCGGGCTCGGCCGCATTGCGGCGCAGCGGCTGCTCGCCACCGACGCGCCGCTGTCGCGTCTGCGCGGGCCCCTGCAGCATTACGGACCCGAAAAGGTCCCGCTGTTCATCACCTATCACCCTGCCTACCTGCTGCGCAGCCCGCGTGAGAAGGCCAAGAGCTGGGACGATCTCAAGAAAGTCTGGCGCTACCTGCGCGACCAGCAGCAATGAGCGGATGAGCGCGCAGCCGGAATCGTTCTGGCGCCTCGCGGTGTTGACGGAGGCGCAGCTCCCGGCAGTGCTGGATATCGAGCAGCGCGCGTACGCTTTCCCCTGGACCGAAGGCATTTTTCTTGACTGCCTGAAGGCCGGTTATTCGAGCTGGCTGCTTCAGGATCATGGCGGTCGCATCCTCGCCTATGCCCTGATGACCATGGCTGTCGGCGAGGCGCACATCCTCAACCTCGCGGTCGATCCGATGCTGCGGCGCCAGGGCCTCGCCCGATTCCTGCTCTCGCACCTCTTGCAGATTGCGCGCGCCGCGCACAGCACCATCGTGCTGCTGGAAGTGCGCCGCTCCAACAAGGCTGCGCTCAAGCTCTACCAGGGCTTCGGCTTTCGCCACATCGGCACGCGCAAGAATTACTACCCCAGTCACGATCAGCGTGAAGACGCTTACGTGCTGGCATTGGATATGTAGGTCAGGTGTACGTCGGCGCAGGTTGGCGGAGGTCGGCGTAGGTCGGCGTAGGTCGGCTCAAGCCCGCGGCTTTTAGTGGGCGGAGCCGACGCTCGCAGGTGGGAGACGGCGAGCATTCGTTTCGCCGGGGACGCAGGCCGGTTCCGCTTCGCTCGAACCGACCTGCAACCGACCTACACTCTCGCGAACCTCAAGAAATCTTCCCGCATGAACCGGACTCAATGGGCGTGGGCGTTCAACGATTGGGCCAATTCGGCCTTCGCAACCACGGTGCTGGTGGCGATGTTCCCGCCGCTGTTCAAGGACTACTACGCCGCCGGCATGGCGCCTACCGACAGCACGTTCTACTTCAGCGTGTTCGGTAATTCCCTGTCGGCATTGGTCGTGGTGTTTCTCGCGCCCACGCTGGGCCTGATTGCGGACCGGCGCGGCTGGAAAAAGCAGTTCCTCGGCATGTTCACCTTGCTGGGTGTGTGCGGGACGCTCGGACTGTGTTTCGTTGGCAAGGGCCAGTGGCAGATCGCGATCTCGCTGTTCACCCTGAGCGCGATCGGCTTTTTCGGCAGCCTTGGCTTTTACGATTCCTTGCTGATCAGCGTCGCCGCGCCAGCCGAGCGCGATCGCGTCTCCGCCTTTGGCTACGGCCTCGGCTATCTCGGCGGCGGCGTGCTGTTGTCGGTCAATGTGCTGATGGCGCTCAAGCCGGAACTGTTCGGCCTCAGCGATTCGGTGGTCGCGACGAAAGTCGCCTTCGCCACGGTGGCCGTGTGGTGGGTCCTGTTCTCGCTGCCGCTGTTCCTGCGCGTGCAGGATGTGCCTGCCAAGGGACAGGGCGTGATGGGCTGGCGGGAACTGCGCCAGACCATGACCCGCATCCTGGGCATGAAGCCGGTGCTGATGTTTCTGCTCGCGTACTGGCTGTACATCGATGCCCTGGGTACGGTGGCGCAGTTGGCGGTGGACTTCGGCAAGAACCTGGGCTTCGGCACACCGGCGCTGATCAAGGCAATCCTGCTGGTGCAGTTTGTGAGCTTTCCGGCCGCCATCGCTTTTGGCTGGATCGGCGAGCGCTTTGGCGCCAGGCGCGGCATTTACCTTGGGCTCGCGGTGTACGTGGGAGTGACGACCTGGGCCTGGTTCATGCAGACCGAACAGGACTTCTACCTGATGGCCGCGACCGTGGGGCTGGTCCAGGGCGGCGTACAGTCGCTCTCCCGCAGTTATTTCGCGCGATTGATTCCGCAGGACTCCGCGGGCCAGTTCTTCGGCTTCTACAACATGCTCGGCAAGTTCGCGGCGGTGCTGGGTCCGCTGGTGGTGGGCGTGACCGCGACACTGACCGGCAATCCGCGATTGGCGCTGTTCAGTCTGGTATTTTTCTTTCTCGCGGGCGCCTTTTTGCTGTCTCGCGTCCGGGAGCCCTCCGCCAGCATTACGTCATAGGGCCTGGGCCGGGACGACGGACTTCAGGGCGGCGCTGAGCAGATGACTGATGCGCTGCGGAACGTTCTGCTGAACCTCCCGAAAACCCACCTTGATCGCGTTGGAAAAGCCGATCACGTCGGCGCTGCCATGCGACTTGACGACGGTGCCGTTGAGGCCCAGCAGGGTCGCGCCGTTGTAGTGTCGTGGATCGATGCGCCTCCCCAGCGCCTTGAGCGCCGGCATCGCGGCCAGCGCGGCAATCCGGTGCAGCAGGCTGGCGGTGAATTCTTCCTTGAGGAACTGCCGGATCATCTTGGCCACGCCTTCGCCGGTCTTGAGCGCAACGTTGCCGACGAAACCGTCGCAGACCACCAGGTCCACATCGGATAGAAAAATGCCGTCGCCTTCGACGAAGCCGATGTAGTTGAGCGTCGAGGCCTGCAACAGCGCCGCGGCCGCCTTGATGGTGTCGTTGCCCTTGATCTCTTCCGAACCGATATTGAGCAGCGCCACGCTGGGCTGCTCCTCGCCGAGCATGGCCGTGATCAGGGCCGAACCCATCACTGCAAACTGAAACAACTGCTCGGGCGTGCATTCGGCGTTGGCGCCGAGATCGAGCATGTGGACGTGGCCGTTGATCGAGGGGATCGCGGAGACGATCGCCGGCCGGTCGATGCCGGGAAGGGTCTTGAGCACGAACTTCGCCGTCGCCATGAGCGCACCGGTATTCCCGGCGGAGATCATGGCGTTCGCCTGGCCTTCCTTGACCAGGTTGATCGCCACCCGCATCGATGAATCCTTCTTGCCGCGCAGGACTTTCGACGGCGATTCATCCATCCCCACCACCTCGGAAGCGTGCTGGATCAGCAGGCGTGGCCCGGCCGAGGCCTTGAGAGCCTTGAGCTGCTTCTCGATTGCGGCCTCGTCGCCGACCAGGATCGCCCGGATTTCCGGGTTTTCGTTCACGCACGACAGCGCAGCGGCAACCGTCACGGGAAGCCCGTGGTCGCCGCTCATCGCATCGATGGCTAGGCTTACCGGCACAGCGAGCAGCCGCCCCGGGGAGGCCGGCTTACTCTTCCGCGGTTTCCGCGGTGGTCTTGTCAATCACTTTCCGGCCGCGGTAGTAACCGTCGGCGGTGACGTGATGACGACGGTGTGTCTCGCCCGAGGTCGGATCAACCGACAGCGCGGGCGCGGTCAGCGCATCGTGCGAGCGACGATGTCCACGCGTGGAGCGCGACTTTCTGGACTTCTGGACTGCCATTTCACTTCCCTCGGGCTGGGGTTACGCCCTTCAAACTCAGATTCTTCAATGCCGCCAAGCCACCGGTCTTGCGACCCGGCTCCGGCGACGACTCACCCGCTGAAGCGTGCACAAGCGGGCGCGCATTCTCGCACGCCGGGCAGCGGGGCATCATCGGGATCGTCAGCAGGATTTCCTCCTCGACGATCTCGTGCAGCATCACGCGGTCATCCACCACGAGATAAGGCTCGGCGTGCTCGATCAGTCTAGCCTCGTCAGCCTCGCTTTTCGCGATCGCCAGTTGCAGCCGGACGTCCAGCGGCCAGTCGAAAGGCTTGAGACAGACCCGGCACTCGAATCTGAGCTGACCCGCTATGCCGCCCTCGATCCAGCCCTGCTTCGCCGCATCGATCCGAAACCCCATCCGCACCGTCAGCCGCTCAAGACCGGGCACCGCGTACTCCGCCACCCGTTCCAGGCGGGTCGCGCTCAACTCTCCCGAGTATTGCTCCGCACGGGCCAGGGCCTGGGACGCGCTGAGGGATGGGGGGATGGCCATGGGGTGGAGCGAAAAAGGGCGCGAATGGTAGGTTTGCGGTCTTCCCAAGTCAAAGCGGTCTCTGAAACGCCTGCCCGTCGTGCAACGCGATCACGGGGCACTTCGTTGCCAGGGGCCCTCCATGCACCGATTCTTCGCGCTGCAATCTGCGCCGCGAATAATGTCCGGATGCCTTTGACCCTCCAGCAGCGACTCGCCGCGTTCCCGACCGCAGGGCTCGCGGTCTCGCAACCGGTCTGCATCCGCTGGAACGAGCACGCCGTGCCGTACATCGAGGCCGAAACCGATGTCGACGCGGTCTACGCGCTGGGCCTGGTGCAGGTGCATCTGCGCGCCGCGCAGTTGCAGATCATGAAGCGCCTCGCGCAGGGCCGGGTGTCTGAAATGCTCGGTCCGTTTGCGGTCGAACTCGATCACGCCCTGCGCCTGCTGGACCTGCCCGGCGCTGCAGCGACGGCAGAGCAGGCGTTGCCCGCGAGCACGCGCGCCTGGCTCGAACCCTTCGTCCGCGGGCTCAATGACTATCAGTCGCTGGCACAGCCGCGCCCGCGCGAGTTCCGCTGGCTCGGCCTCAAGCTGGAACCCTGGACCCTGATCGATGTGCTGGCGCTGAGCCGCCTGGCCGGCGCCGACGTGAACTGGGGCGGGTATCTGCCCCTGCTCAAAGTGCGGGACAAGCCGGGCTTCGCGGAGTTCTGGCGAAGGCTGCGCATCGTCGGCGGAACCCTGTCATCGAGCCTGCTCGGGCGCGGACTTGCACACGTCGCCCGCACCGGCAGCAATAGCCTCGCGATCGCCGCCACGCGCTCCGCCAGCGGCGCGCCGCTGATGGCAAACGATCCTCATCTCAGCCAGTCATTGCCCAACTTCTGGCTGCTGGCCGGGCTGCGCTGCCCGAGCTACCAGATGGTTGGGCTGATGCCGGTGGGGCTGCCATTCGTGGGCGTTGGAGCGGGCGCGCACTGCGCCTGGGGCGGCACCAATATGCGCGCGGCGTCGAGCGACCTGGTGGATGTCTCGGGTCTCGCAGACTCCGAAATCGACGTACGCGAGACGCTGATCAAAGTGCGCAGTCTGGGCACGCGACGCCGCCGGGTCCGACGCACCCGATTCGGACCGATCCTCAACGACGCCAGGCTGCTCAAGGTCGCAGGTGGGCCGGTCGCGCTGCGCTGGATCGGGCAGGATCCGTCCGACGAGGTGGGCGCCTTTCTGGCCGCGGCGCGCGCGCGCAACGGCGATGAATTCCGCGCGGCGTTCGAGAGTTTCGGCGTGTGCGCGCAGAACATCCTGTTCGCCTCGCGCGACGGACATATCGGCCATGTCTATGCCGCCCACCTGCCGCGCCGGAGCGGATGGCCGGAGGACACGCCGATCCTGTCGATGGCGCAGGCCGACTCTGCCTGGCGCGATCGCTGGACCGCCTCCAGTCTGCCGCTGAGCCTCGACCCTGCCTGCGGCTATCGCGTTTCCGCCAACGACCGGCCGCAGTTCAGCGATGCACCGCTCGGATTTTTCTTCAGCGAGGGCGATCGCGCGGCGCGGCTCGCGCACCTCGCGGACCGCACGCAGCTGACGCTCGATGATCTGGCGGCGCTCCAGCGCGACACCCTCACGCCGGGTGCCGCGCATCTGGCGAAACGGCTCGCAAGCCTGATCGAGCAGGCCGGGGCTGAGCGCAGCCTGGTCGAACTTCTACGCGCCTGGGATGGCGACTACGCGGCCGACGCGGCGGCACCGGTCGCGTTCGAAGTGCTGATCGGCGGGCTGGCAAAACGGCTGCGGTCCAGCGACGCCTCGATGGACGACGAGTGGGGACGCCATACGCGACTGCTGCTCAGCGATCTGGATGCACTGCAAGCGCCCGCGCGAACGGCGTTGCTGTGTGCTGCCGCGGCAGACGCACAGAAAGCACGCCGTCGATTTTCCACCTGGGGGGCCATGCACCGCCTGCGCATCACCCATCTGATGGGCCTGGTGCCGGTGCTCGGCCGCGCCTGGACCGTGGCCGAATGGGGCGCCGGCGGATCGCGCGAAACGCCGATGAAGAATGCGCACGGCCTGGTGCGCGGCAAGCACCGGGTCGAGTACGGCGCGCAGGCCCGGCACCTGTCCGACCTGTCCGATCCCGACGCCAATCACTTCGTGCTGCTCGGCGGCAACGACGGCTGGATCGATTCCGCCCAGTACGCCGACCAGTTGCCGCTATGGCGCGAAGGTCGCTATATCCGCATGCCGCTGAGTCCGGAAGTCGTGATGCGCGAGTTCGCTCAGACCCTCACGCTCGAACCGACGGGTAGCGTGCGCGCCGCGCACGACCCGACCTTCGAAACCACCCTCTCACCTGTGCAAAGCGCGCGTTACGCGGATTGAGCAGCGGCCAGGTCCTCGCGCACAAACGTCTTCTCGCGGTACAGGCGAGCCACGAAGATGAAGATCACGCCCATGCCCGCCATCAGCCAGGCGAAGAACATGAAGAACTGCGGACCGACCAGTTTGTAGGTCGAGACTTCAGCCGCATCAGTATCGAACCTCCCACGGGTGGACACGGGCTTGCGGTGCGTCACATCGAGCAAGGGCGCCGTTCCGTCTGCGCCGGTCTCGCCGACCAGATAAGTGCCCGCCAGCGCCCGCGTCTTGCCGTCTTCGAGCGCCACGCTCAGACCGGTCGCACCAAAGAAGTCAATCTTCTGGCCGCGCACGAAGCCATGCTCCGCCGGCACCCGCACTCGGGTCTCGGCACCGGCGCTGACGGTGACGCCGTCGATGGGCTTGATCATGGAATCCGCCACCACTGCCGTGAGCAGATTGCCCGCGCTGACGGCCAACAGGTACAGCGCCATGATGAAACTCTTCATGCGTAGCGGCGCCTGCTTGTAGCTGAACTCCAGCGCCGTGATCGACACCAGCACCTCGGAGGCGGTGAGCACGGCGTAGGCCAGGATCTGCCACCACACGCTGGTCGAGATACCGTTCTGGATACGGTTCTCGATCCACGCGATGATCAGGAACGAGGACGCGCAGACGAACAGGCCGATGCCGATCTTGCGCAGCGGCGTGACAGCGAAGAAGCGGCCCATCAGCGGGTAGATCCCATAGCTGAACACCGGCACCAGCATCAGAATGAAAATGCCGTTGACGACCTGCACCTGCGCCGGCAGCAAGGTGAAGTCGAACAGCCCGAACACGCGGATGTTCTTGTCCAGCAGATCGGACTGCGCCTGCAGGATCCACGTGGTACCGTTGGACTGATCCCACAGCGCCCAGAACACCGCGACGAAGACGTAGATGATCGCGAGGCTGCCGATCAGGCTCAGACCCTGCGGTGACATCACGTCGCGCAGCCATTGCCGGCCGGCCGGAGGCACGACCGCGAACTGCTTGCGGCCGAGCCAGAACACGAGGGTGGCGATCGCCATCGCGATGGCCGGCATGCCGAAGGCGGCGCGCGGGCCGTATTGGTCCAGCAGCACCGGGCAAAAGTAGATGGAGATCAGCGCGCCGGCGTTGATCGACAGATAGAACCAGGAAAACGCGCGCTCGATCAGATGCTGGTTGGACGAGGTGAACTGGTCGCCCACATTGGTCGACACGCAGGGCTTGATGCCGCCGGTGCCGAACGCGACCAGAAATAGGCCGACGGCGAGCGTGGTCTGCCCCGTACCCAGCGCCAGCACCGTGCAGCCCGCGACGTAAACCATCGAGAACGTGATGATGGTCTTGAACTTGCCCCAGAACACATCCGAGACGACGGCGCCGAGCAGGGGGAAAAAATACGCACCGGACTTGAACAGCGACTGCCAGGTGGTCGCCTGTGCCTCGCCGAATTGCAGGTGCTGCACCATGTACAGCGACAGGATCGCGTTGATCCCGTAGAAGCAGAATCGCTCCGCAAACTCGTTGGCGACGATGTAGGGAATACCGCTGGGCATGCGGGCGGTGGCAGTCGTCATCGGGGTGAACCTAGGGTGGGGGCTCCGGGCGGCCGGGGGCAGTGTACGCACCGGCGCGTCGTTCGCATCGTAATCGCTCGGCAGATTTCAAACGGACTGACTTCCGGGGCAGCGCTTCGCTGGTCGCACGCCGCCGCGTCGGCGACAATCAACGCATGTCCCGCATCCGTTTCCCTCGATGAGCTATCTCGCCCTCGCGCGCAAATGGCGGCCGCGCGTCTTCGCCGACGTGATGGGGCAGGGCCACGTGGTCAAGGCGCTCGCGCACGCGCTCGACGGCGACAAGCTGCATCCCGCGATCCTGCTCACCGGCACGCGCGGCGTCGGCAAGACCACCCTGGCGCGCATCGTCGCCAAGGGCCTGAACTGCGAAACCGGCGTGTCGGCCACACCCTGCGGCGTGTGCAGCGCCTGCAGGGAAGTGGACTCGGGCCGCTTCGTCGATCTGCTGGAAATCGATGCCGCCAGCAACACCGGCGTCGAGAACGTGCGCGAGCTGATCGACAACAGCCAGTACTCGCCCGCGCGTGGCCGCTACAAGGTGTATCTCATCGACGAAGTTCACATGCTCTCGAAGAGCGCGTTCAACGCGCTGCTCAAGACCCTGGAAGAGCCGCCGCCGCACGTGAAGTTCATTCTCGCCACCACCGATCCGCAGAAACTGCCGATCACGGTGCTGAGCCGCTGTCTCCAGTTCAATCTCAAGCGCCTGCCGATCGCGGTGATTCGCGACCAGCTCGCCAAGGTGCTCGACCAGGAAGGCGTGGCGTTCGAGACCGGCGCTGTCGCCGAGATTGCGCGCGCCGCCGATGGCTCCATGCGCGATGGCCTGTCGCTGGTCGATCAGGCGATCGCGTTCGCCGGCGGCGGGACGCTGGAGCGCGGGCCGGTCGAGGACATGCTCGGCACGTCCGGCCGGCAGATTCTGTACACGTTGCTGACGGCGATCAGCCGTGGCGACGCGCGCGCCCTCGTCGAGGGCATTCAGCGGCTCGATACGCGCGCACCCGATTACTCCGCGCTGCTCAACGATCTTGCCGGACACTTGCAGCGCATCGCCGTGCTGCAAGTCCTTCCCGATGCGCGATCCGATGACGACGATGCGGAACGGGTCACGCTCGCGAGTCAACTCAAGGCCGAGGACGTGCAGCTCTGCTACCAGATCGCGGTGATGGGGCGACGCGATCTGCCGTGGGCGCCGGACCCGCGCAGCGGGTTCGAGATGACCTTGCTGCGCATGCTCGCGTTCCGGCCCGAGCCTGAATTTCGCGAAGCCAAAGAGGGGGCGGCACGCGCCGCAGCGCCAGTCGCTTCGGGCGCTCCCTTGACGCGGCCGGTTGCGGTCGCGCCTGGCGCCTCCGTTCGTGAGGAGCCGCCTCCGCCAGCAGTGAGTCCTGCGGTCATGGATTCTGTGGCGGCCGCAGCGTTGCCCTGGTCCGAGCGTATCGACACGCTCGGGCTGGACGGCGCGACGCGACAGCTCGCGCGCCAGTGCGCCTGGGTGGGCGAGGGCGAGGGCGTGATTCGCCTGAGTCTCGCGGCGACCGCCGGATTTCTCATGCACGAGTCGCGTCGCGTCGCCATCGAGCAGGCGCTGTCGGCTCAATCGGGCGCCGCGCGTCGGGTACAGATCGAGCTTGCAGGCAGCGATGAACCCGCCGAGTCGACGACCCCCGCGCAGCAGGACCAGCAACGGCTGATCGCGCGGCAGAAGGCGGCCGAGGCCGCGATCGAGCAGGACCCCGTGGTCCACGCGTTCAGGGACCAGTTCGGCGTCAGCGTACGGCCGGGCTCGGTACGACCGAACACCTAATCAATCGACAGAGGATTCAACATGAAAGGCGCTCTTGGCCAGATCATGCAGCAGGCGCAGAAGGTCCAGGAAAACATGAAGCGCGCGCAGGACGAAATCGCGCGCATGGAAATCACCGGCGAGTCCGGTGCGGGCATGGTCAGGGTGACGATCGACGGCCGGCACCAGGCGCGCAAGGTGGAGATCGACCCGGCCGCGCTGTCGGAGGACAAGGAGTTCCTCGAAGACCTGATCGCGGCCGCGATCAACGATGCGGCGCAGAAGCTCGATGCGGCGACCAAGGAGAAGATGGCAGCGGTCACCGGTGGGATGGCCTTGCCGCCGGGGCTCAATCTCGGCTTCTGAACGTCCGGGACGTGGCCACACGCAACGGGAAGCCGGCGGCCCGCCTGCTGGATCGCTGCGCGCTGGCCTTCCTGTCCGCGCTGAGTGCGTTTACTGTCTCGGCATTGGCCTGGGCGGCGGTCGCCGTCGTACTGGGACAGTTCGGCGTCGACTGGCTGCCCCCTTTTGGCTGGGTGATCGCGTTCACCGCGCTGATGTCGCTGCTCGGGTTCCTGCTGCTGGAAAATTACGTGATCGATGGGGTGATGGGACTTCTGCGCTGGGTCCTGAGCCTGCTGCGCTGGGTCTGAATCGATGAGCCCCTGGCTGTACCTGAGCATCGCAATCTGCGCCGAAGTGATCGCCACTTCCGCGCTCAACGCCAGCGCGGGCTTTGCTAAGCCCCTGCCTTCGACGGTCGTGGTGATCGGTTATGGCATCGCGTTCTGGTGTCTGTCCCTGAGTCTGCGCAGCATTCCCATGGGCATCGTCTATGCGATCTGGTCCGGGGTGGGCATCGTGCTGATCTCGATCATCGGCTGGATCGTGTTCCGCCAGGCTCTCGATGTGGCGGCCATGCTGGGAATGGGACTGATCGTCGCGGGCGTGTTGGTGATCAACCTGTTCTCGCGCACCGTGGCACGATGAGTCATGGCCAACCGACGTTATTTTCCGCTCTTCGTCGATCTGGTCGATCAGCCGGTGCTGGTCGTCGGCGGCGGCGAAGTGGCCGCGCGCAAGGTCAGGCTGCTGCGACGGGCCGGCGCCCTGCCGCGGATCGTTGCGCGTGAACTCAACGAGGAACTGCTTGCGCTGGCAGCCGCGGGTAGCGTGCAGCACGTCGCATCACAATTCGATCCGGCGCAGTTGCAGGGCTGCCGGCTGGCGATTGCCGCGACCGATGATCGCGCGCTCAATCACGCGGTGGCCGACGCCGCCGAGGCAATGAGCCTGCTGTGCAACGTGGTCGATGATCCGGACGCCAGCCGTTTCATCACTCCCTCGATTGTCGAGCGCCCACCCGTCACGGTGGCCATCTCCACCGCCGGTGCGGCGCCGGTGCTGGCGCGCCGGCTGCGCGAACGAATCGAAACGCTGCTTCCGGCCGCTTACGGCGACATCGCGATTTTCATGGAGCAGCATCGCGAGCGCGTGAAGCAACTGCCGGTCGACGCGCGGCGCCGGCTTTGGGAGGATTTTCTGGACGGTCCGGGACCGGAGCGGCTGCTGAGTGGCGACGAGGCCGCGGCGGTGTTGGATCTGGAAAATCTCATCGTCGGCGCTGCGCCGCGTGGCGAGGTGTACCTGGTGGGTGCCGGTCCCGGCGATCCGGACCTGCTCACGTTCCGCGCACTGCGCCTGATGCAGCAGTGCGACGTGGTGCTGTACGACGCATTGATCTCGGCGCCGATTCTCGACCTGGTGCGCCGCGATGCCGAGCGCATCTACGTCGGCAAGCGTCGCGCCAAGCACACGTTGCCGCAGGACGAAATCAATGCGGAGCTGGTGCGGCTGGCGCGCGCCGGCAAGCGCGTGCTGCGGCTCAAGGGCGGCGATCCCTTCGTTTTCGGCCGCGGCGGCGAGGAGATCGAAGAACTGGCTGCGGCCGGGATTCCATTCCAGGTCGTGCCCGGCATCAGCGCCGCCAACGGTTGCGCCGCCTACGCCGGCATCCCGCTGACCCATCGCGATTACGCACAGTCCTGCATCTTCGTGACCGGGCACCGGCGCAAGGACGGCCAGCTTGATCTGCACTGGGACTCCCTGGCGCGACGCGGGCAGACGGTGGTCATCTACATGGGCCGCACCGCGCTGCCGGAACTCTGCGCGCAACTCATCGCGCACGGGCTTCCATGCGACTGGCCGGCGGCGCTGATCGAGCAGGGCACCACGCGGTCACAACAGGTGGTGAGCGGCAGCCTGGAGAATCTGGCGGCGCGCGTTGCGGCGCGCGACGACATCGACGGCGCCAGCCTGGTCATCGTCGGTGAAGTGGTCAGGTTGCGGGACCGGCTCAATTGGTTCGGCCCGGTTCCGGCCGAAACTAGCCTGTGAACCACTGACCGGTAGAGCTCGGAAAACCTCTACACAGGTTCGGAATTCATCGGTAGGCCGGGCGTAGGTCGGGTCCGCCTTCGGCTTGAACCGACCTACAAGCTGGTAGGAGCGGGCCATGCCCGCGACAGACCTTTGCAGAGCTTCACAAACCGTGTGCCTCCTCCCGGGGCGACCGCCACCGCACGATCGCTGGTGCGGCGTACTCCCGCGCTCGTTGCGACGGAACCGATCCGTTAAGATTCACGCGCTGTCGGAATCTCGCCAACCCAACTTACCTATCAGGGCCGCGGCGGGCAGTCCGATCCGGTGACACCATGGAGATTCAGAACCAGAGCTTGACCCGCAAGACTTTCGACCAGGTCATGGTCCCCAACTACGCGCCCGCGGAGATCGTTCCGGTCCGGGGACAGGGCGCTCGATTGTGGGATCAGCAGGGCCGCGAATATCTCGACTTCGCCTGCGGCATCGCGGTGACTGGCCTCGGCCACTGCCATCCCAAACTGGTGGCCGCGCTGACGGAGCAGGCCAACACCCTGTGGCACTTGTCGAACGTGATGACCAACGAGCCCGCGCTGCGCCTCGCGCGCCGGCTCACGGAGCTGACCTTCGCCACCAAGGTGTTTTTCGCCAATAGCGGGGCCGAGGCCAACGAGGCGGCGTTCAAGCTGGCGCGCAAGCACGCCAGCACCAAGTTCGGCGGACACAAGAACGAGATCATCTCTTTCATCAACGCCTTTCACGGCCGCACCCTGTTCACCGTCAGCGTCGGCGGCCAGGCCAAGTACACGCAAGGCTTCGAGCCGCTGCCGGGCGGCATCCGTCACCTGCCGTTCAACGATGTTGCCGCCTTGACCAAGGCGGTCACGGACCGGACCTGCGCGGTGGTGGTCGAGCCGGTACAGGGCGAGGGTGGGGTGACGCCGGCCACGCCGGAGTTCCTGCGCGCCGCACGCGACCTGTGCACCCGCCATAAGGCGCTGCTGATCTATGACGAGGTGCAGACCGGCAACGGCCGCAGCGGCACCTACTTCGCGTACGAGCAGTCCGGCATCGTCCCGGACGTGCTGACCACCGCCAAGGGCTTGGGCGGTGGTTTCCCGGTGGCGGCGATGCTGACCACCGACGAGTTCGCGGCGAGCCTGTCGTTCGGCACGCACGGTTCGACCTACGGCGGCAATCCGCTGGCGACCGCGGTGGCGCTGGCCTCGGTGGAGGAGATTTCAAGGCCCGAGACCCTGGCCAACGTGATCGCGCGCGGCCAACAGATTCGCGAGGGCGTGCTGGCCATCGGTAAGCGCTACGGCGTGTTCGAATCCGTGCGCGGCATCGGTCTGTTGCTGGGCGCGCCGCTGAGCGCGGCCTGGAAGGGCCGTGCCAAGGAAGTGGTCAACGCCGGCCTGCGGCACGGGCTGTGGACCCTGGTCGCGGGACCGGACGTGCTGCGCATCGCGCCGCCGCTGATCCTGAGCGAGGCCGAAGCGGCCGAGGGTCTGCATCGTCTGGACCTGGCCTGCGCCGAACTGGTGGCGCTGCCGCGGGTGTCGAACGCCTGAAGCCTTTCTCGCGCATGCGACTCCGTTTCCAAATGGCGCGGACGCTCGTCATCGCCAGCGTAGCGGGTGTGCTCGCCGGTCTGCCGCTGACGGTAATGGCGCTGGACGAGAGCCTGGGGCCGCGTGGCGAGCTGGGTCCGGCCCGGATGTTCAGCGTGGACTCCATTTCGGGCACCGCCCATGTCATTCGACGGGGTTCGCCGATCCTGCTGCAACGCGGTTATCTGGTGTTCAACGGCGAGACGATGGAAGTTCGCGAGGACTCGCGGCTCCGGCTGTTTCTCGGGCCGTTCGGGACGCTGGAAATGGGGGCGGGGCAGTTGACGGCTTCGAAGGTGCCGGCGGCGCCCTGGGCCCGGGATCTGGACACGCGGCTTCAACTCGACCGTGGGGATCTTCGCTTGCAGTGGAAGCCGGAACCCGGCAAGAACTGGCCGCTGGCGATCGGGGTTGGCGACTGGATCGCGCGTGTGGGAAGTGGCGAGCATTTCTTTCACGTTGCCGACGGCGGCGTCTCGGTCTGCAATCTGCTGGGCACGATGGAGGTGACGGATACCAACGACCCCGCGGTCAGCCTTGCCGTCGCCCAGGACAGCTGCCTGCAGGTGCATCCCGGCCAAGCGAAGGTGGTGGCGATGCCCGCCGACCCCTGGACCCTGGGGTTCGGTCAGGATCCCGACGCGACGATCACTGCGGAGGCCCCGGCTGCCGGATCGACGGTGCTGCCGGAGCCAGCCGTCCCGCCGGTGATCGTCGGCCAGGGCAATGTCGCGACGATCTACTCCCAACCCGACGCGCCGGCCGAGCCAACGTCCGAGTGGCTGATCAATGTGATCAGCGTGCGCGACCCTGCGCAGGCCGATCAGCATGCCAAGACCCTGGTTGCAGCAGGATTCCGGGCAAGAGTGCGAGCGGAAACCGTGCGCGGACAACCCTCCTACCGCGTGGTCGTGTCCGGTATCACTGACGGTGCGGCGGCCAACGGCATCGCGCAACAACTGCAAGGGCGCCTGGGCTTCACCGACGCGTGGGCGTTGCAACGCAACTGAAAGTTCATCGTCGGTCGGTTCAAGCCGAAGGCGGAACCGACGGGGTCCCACCGCACGAGAGCCGTTTCCGGCCGGCGCATGTCGGCTCCGGCCACGAAAAGCCGGTGGCCTTGAGCCGACCTGGACCCGACCGACCGTTCGTCAATGCGGCAGGCGCAGCCCGATCTCGGTGATGCGTTGACCTTCCATCCGTTTGACCACCAGCTCCATGTCGCCCAGCCGCAGGCGGTCGCCGATGACCGGCTTGGGCACCACGGTTTCGAAGAACTGCGCGACCGACCGACCGGTGGCCGCGTCCGGCAGGTCGATTCCGTAGGCTTCGTAGAGCGCCGTGGTCGGTGCCGCGGGATCGATCCGGAATTCGCCGAAGAATCGCTGCTCGGCGGCCTGCGATTCCGGCTTGACCCGCGCCTGGAACAGGCCGTCCAGCCCCGGCAGTTCGTCCTGCGAGGCAAGCAGGGAGATGTAATCGCCCGCGCGTAACTGGCCCCACTGGCGATAGCTGATGATCTTGCCGCGTCGCGCGATGCAGACGATCCGGGAGACGTCGGCGATCGGCAGCTGTCGCGACTTGAGGCCGATCAGGGGCGACGATTCACCGACACGGTAGCTGACGATCTCGTAGCCCTGCGTGCCAGGCAGGTCGAAATCCAGCCGGTTGACGACCGTTCCGGCGGCCGGCAGTTGCAGGCCAAGCACGCGGGCGGCGGGCGCCAGGGTCCAGCCCTGCAGCACCAGCGAAACCAGCACGATGAAGAAGGCGATGTTGAAGAACAGATCGGCATGCGCGACGCCCGCCAGCACTGGAAAGGTCGCCAGCACGATCGGCACCGATCCGCGCAATCCGACCCAGGCCATGAAAGCCTGCTCGCGCAGCGGCAGGCGGAACGGCACCAGCGACACGAATACCGCGACCGGCCGCGCCAGGAGCGCCAGCATGAGCGCGATGAGCAGTCCGTCGCGAGCCACCGGCAACAGCTCCGAGGGCGTCACCAGCAGTCCCAGGATCACGAACATGCCGATCTGCGCACACCAGGCGATGCCGTCGTGAAAGCGGCGGATGCCGGCATAGGCCCGAACCCGGCGGTTGCCGAGAACGATGCCTGCGAGATAGGCCGCAAGGAATCCGCTGCCTTCCAGCGAAGCCGCGAAGCCAAAGATCAGCAGGCCGCTGAAGAAGGCCATGATCGGGTACAGCGACTCGCTCAGTTCCAGGCGGTTGAGCGACCACACCAGCAGGCGCCCGCCGCCGTAGCCGATCAGCGCGCCCAGACCCATCTGGCGCACGAACAGCAGCACCGAGTCGATCGCTGCAAACTCCTCCGGCATCATCAGGTATTCGAGCAGCGCGATGGTCAGGAACACCGCCATCGGATCGTTGGCGCCGGACTCTATTTCCAGCACCGAGGTCACGCGCTCGTTGAGATGCACGGCGTTGGTGTGCAGCAGCGAGAACACGGCAGCCGCGTCGGTCGAACCCACGATCGCGCCGATCAACAGGCCCTCCGCCCAGCTCAGATCCAGCAGCCAGGCTGCGAAGAAGCCGGTGATGCCGGCGGTGATCAGCACGCCGACCGTGGACATGCTCAGCGCCGGCCGCAGCCCGACCCGGAACATCGCCAGCTTGGTACGCATGCCACCGTCGAACAGGATGACCGACAGCGCCGCGGTGCCGGCCAGATTGGCCAGGCCGAAGTCGTTGAAGATCAGACCGCCCGGACCGTCCTGGCCCGCCAGCATCCCGACGATCAGGAACACCAGCAGCAGCGGCACGCCCAGGCGTGGCGTGATGACCGTGGCCAGGATGCTGGTGATGAACAGCGCCCCGGCAACGAAGATCAACTGGTTGGTGAATTCCACGCTATTAGATATTCAGGGTCCGGTGGTTGCGGAAGGTAAGTTTGCCCATCGGTTCAGGGTGTCGCGGAAAACCCGCTCGATCCCGCCGTCAGCAGGTCGACAAAGATCGGGTGCAGCTTGGGGGTTGCCGCCAGGATATGCCCGGTCAACATCGGGTCGGGCTGGCCGTAGATTTCCGACACCATGCCGCCAGCCTCCTGCACCAGCACGATGCCGGCCGCGATATCCCAGGGCTTGAGGTTCAGTTCCCAGAACGCATCGAGCCGACCCGCCGCCACGTAAGCCAGGTCCAGTGCCGCGGAGCCGGCGCGGCGCACACCCGCGGTGTTGGCGACCACGTTGCGCAGCATGGGAATGTAGGCGTCCAGGTTGACCGCGCGGATCGGCACACCGGTGCCGATCAGGGCCTGGTCCATGTCCTTGCAGCCGCTGACTCTCAGCTTGCGGTTGTTGAGCGTGGCGCCGGCACCGCGACTGGCGATGTACAGATCCTGGGTGCAGGGCGCGTAGATCACGCCGTGTTCCAGCCGTCCCTTCACGGAAATGCCGATCGACACCGCGAAGTGCGGGAAGCCGTGCAGGAAGTTGGTGGTGCCATCGAGCGGATCGACAATCCACATCACCTCGTTGTCACCGATCTGCCCGCCTTCCTCGCCGAGGATGGCGTGCTGCGGGTAGGCCTTGTGGATGGTCTTGATGATCTCGGACTCGGCGCCGCGATCGACCTGGGTGACAAAGTCGTTGCGGCCCTTCTTCTCCACCTGGAGCTGAGGCACACGATCCACGTGGCGCATGATGAAGTTGCCCGCGCTGCGCGCGGCCGAGACGGCGATGTTGATGAGGGGATGCATGCGGCAGTTTCCGGTGTCCGGTTTCCGGTTTCCAGTTACGAAGCACAGAATCATGGTTCCTGCTGCGTTTGGAAACTGGAAACTGGACACCGGAAACTGCTTTCCCCGCATTCACGTCGTACTGGTCGCGACCCGCCACCCCGGCAATATCGGCGCGGCCGCGCGCGCGATGATGACAATGGGCCTGACCCGGCTGCGACTGGTGCGGCCGCGCCGATTCCCGGACGTGGAGGCCACCGAGCGCGCCAGCGGCGCGGCCGGCGTGCTCGAATCGGCGCAGATTTTCGAGACCCTGGAAGACGCGGTCGCCGACTGCGCGTGGGTGGTTGCGACCTCCGCGCGGCCGCGGCATCTGGGCGACGAGCCGATGACGCCGCCCGAGGCCGCGCAGCGCTTGATCGAAGCCGCCACTGACGCGGACGTGGCTCTGGTTTTCGGCACCGAGCGGACCGGTCTGACCAATGCCGAGCTGGATCACTGCCACGCCCGCACCCTGATCCCGTCCAACCCGGAATACGGCGTGCTCAACATCGCCGCCGCGGTGCAGGTTTACGCCTGGGAACTGCGCAAACGGGCGATCACCGCGCCGCCAAAAGTTTCAGACAAGACCGACCATCCCTGGTACGCGCCACCCAGCCACGAGCAGATGGAGCACTACTACGAGCACCTGCAGCGGGTGCTGCTCGCGACCGGTTTTCTGGACCCGGCCAACCCGCGCCTGCTGATGCGGCGTCTGCGCCAGTTCTACAACCGCGCGCGGCCGGACAGCAACGAGTTGAACATCCTTCGCGGCGTCCTCTCGTCGGTCGAGACGCCCAAACGCCGAACCCGCGCCCCATAATTTGGTGAGTCACCCTTCGTCTGACCGCCCGTGAACCCTGTGCTGATTGCGCTGCTCGTGTTGAATCTGATCGCACTTCTATTTCTGTCCGGGCGCTATGCCCGCGTCCGGCGCGCGCTGATGGATCTGCGCGACCGCGGCGAGCGGCTCGCCAGCGCTGCGCCCCTGCCGTCGGGTTTCGAAAAGATGGCCGCCGACGGCGCACCGGTCATTGTCATCAGCATCCTCAACCCGATGGAACTGGCCGCGCAGAAACACTGGGTCGCCGGCACGCTCGGACGCATCAGCCCCGCCCTGGTACGCAAGATCGTGTACCAGGAGGCGCTCAAGATCGTCAGTCAGGAACTGCCCAAGTACGGGGTGGTGGCAGAGGTCAGGGTGGTGGGCAGTGCCTGAAGCCCTGCTCGCGCTGCTGATCTTCATCGCCACCCTGGGGCTCGCGGTCGCGCTCGTTCGCGTGTCGGATCATCTGGGCTCGCTGGGCAGGGCGTTGACGCGGGCCGAGCTGCGGCGGTCCGAGTCCGAGCGGCTGCAACAGGCCGAGCAGCGCATCGTCGAAGCCCAGCGCATGGCCGAGTATGCGGTCGCCGGCGGCACCGAGCTGGTACGCGCGGTGCACCGGGGGATCGCGGCAATCCCTTTCAGCGTGCTCGAAGCCATTCCTGTCACCCGCGATACCGCCCGTGTCGTGCGCAAAACCCATGACCTGATCTCGGATGCGGTCTACGGCACGATCAAGGGGGTCAACCGCGGCATCGGCGTGGGGGTTCGGCTGGGCCTGACCCGTGGAGATCAGGCAAATTCAGGGCCGCCCCAAAATCGGTTGTAGGTCGGTTCAAGCCGAAGGCGGAACCGACACTGCGCGCCCTCGATGGAGGGCGCAGTCGGGTCCGCCCGCGAAAAGCCGCGGGCTTGACCCGACCTACCTGCATCGTCGTTAAGGCAGCGGACCAACCGGCGTCGGCAGACCGGCGTTCACGCCGAACTCCAGAAGGCCAGCAAATGATTCGTGCGCGCCCATGTCCGGTGCGCTGCCGGTCCAGCGGGTCAGGAAGTTGGGGATGGCGGTGCCGGCGTCACGGCCCGGGCTGTTGGCCTCGAGTGCGAAGAAGCCCCTGCGGGTAGCGGGATCCAAGCCCCAGTCCGGGACGAACACGGGTTCCTGCGTCACCGCGTGCGACTCGTCGCCAAGGGGAAAATTGCTGTCGCCCAGAATCAGGTCGTAGTCGAACGCGCTGTCCTCGGAGCTGAATGAACCGAGGCTCCGCACACCGCTGACGAGCATGATGTTGTTGAGCGTGCGCACGCTGCGCAGACGGTTCACCTCGTTGAACGTGTGCAGGAAGACCGACGGCGGTGAGCCTTCTCCCGACCTGGGTCGGAGCGCGGTGTTGTTGAACACGTAGAGGCGCCCGCCACCCCAATCGGTTGTGCCGGACCCGACGCGCCGGTATTTGAGGAAGGATCCGCCGCGGCTGTTGGCCGGGCCGGAGGACACCGAGTGGCTCAGGTTTTTCCAGATATAGAGGGGCCCGCCCTGCACCGGCGCAATGCCGAACGTCTGGTAGACCTTGTCGAGATAGTTGCCCCAGATGCGCACGTTGCGGTTGCCGCCTTCCGACTCGATGCCATCGTCGCGGCAGTGCGAGATGTAGTTGCCGTAGATGTCGGAATCCCGGTTGGGGAATCCCGAGTTGGAAAAGTTGCCCAACTCGCCCATCGAGTCGTTGAAGTAATGGGCGTCGTCCGAGTAGATCTCGTTGTACCGCACGACGATTCCGCCGAGCGAGTTGAGCAGCGAGATCGCCTGCGGGCCATTGGGATGTTCCTTGCCGTTGTTGAGTTCCTCCCAGCTGTTGGCGGTGGTGCTGGGGTGGTGCAGACGGTTGCGCTGGATGCTGATCCGCGATACCGAGGTGTTGTCCCCCGCATACACCGCCGAATCGAGATTGCGCCCGAACCGGGGGTCGGTGGCGGATGCGCTGCCCCAGGCGCTGACGTCGTTGTGCTCGATCACGATGTCGCTCAGAGCACCGACGCCGGTATTGCCGATACGAATGGCGTGCATGCGGGCACCCAGCAAGGTCAATCCCCGGACGATCACATGGCTGCCCTGGATCACGACGTTATGGTCGTGTCGCTTGCCCACGTCGATGGTTGCAGTGGCCCCCGGGGCGGCGGTGTACAGCACGTAACCGTCTGCCGAACCGGACTGGGTGATGACCAGGGGCTCAGTGGAATTCGCCGGCAGTTCTACGGTGGTGGCGATGGGATAGCCGTTGCTCCAGGTCGTGGCCTGGATCGTTCTCCGGGTTCCGTCGTCCAGGGTCAAGCGGATGTCGTAACGCTGTCCCGGAATCAGGTGCACCAGGCTGCCGCGGTATTCGAACTGGCGCGCGTCGAACCATAACGGCAGTCCTTCCTGCCAGTCGGCTTCGTTGCTGGGTCGGAACTCGAGCCGGGCGCCGTCGGTGCCGGGCGCGGGTGCCGGCGCCGTCCAGTAGAGGCCGATGCTCTCGTAGGTCGGGACGGCTCGCAGCTCGCCCGTTTCCACATTGACGAGCTGGAAATTGACGCTCGCGGTGTTGGAGCCGGTGCTGCTGTTGCCCGCGGTATCGCGGATGGCGTCCGCCCGGACGCTGACCAGCACCGTTCCGCTGGCGGTCATGCCTTCGACCGAGACCACGTACAGGTCGTCCGATCCGGAAACCTCGACGCGGGTCGCTCCGGCGTTGCCGTTGAGTTCGACATCGTCGGCGTCGAACGAGGTCGTCCCCTCGTCGAATCGGACGCTGAAGCGGATCAGGGGAATCGTCGTCGGGTTGAGTTGGCCACTCGCGAGCGTCACGGTGACGGTCGGACCGGTGCGGTCGATGTCGTAGGCGGTGCCGCCGGTAAAATTGCCGTTGCCGCTGCCCTCGCCGCCGAGCGGCAGCGACGTCGTCGTGCTGAGAATGCTGTCGTCGTCCCTGAGATCGAGCCTCAGGTTGCCGCTGCCGGTGCCGGTCGCGACGCTGACGCGGTATCCGGATCCGCTGCCGCTGACCTCCGTGATACGGGCACCCGTGATGCCGGTTGCCTCGATCGCGAAGTCGTTGTTGTCGACGCCGGTCACCGACTCGTCGAAGCTGACGCTGAACTGCACCGTGGCCAGGTGGGTCGGGCTTGGATCGAGGCGACCGATGTCGAGCACGAGCGGAGCCGGGGACGTTGGTGGCGGAGGCGGAAGTGGAGGCGGAGGTGGAGGAGGCGGTACCTCGAACACCACCGTCGCCGGTGGGGACGCGGTGCTGTCGTTGCCGACGGCGTCCTGGATCGCTGCGGGGCGCAGGCGGACGACCACCGTGCCGGCTCCACTCATGCCGGATATCGCAAGCCCGTAGGTGCTGCCCGAGCCCGTGACCATGGCGATGCTCGCCCCTGCGCTGCCGCCGACCTCAACATCGTCGGCCGTGAATTGGGTGGTCGGCTCGCTGAACTGCACTTCAAAGTGGATCGGCGCAATCAGCGTCGGGTCATCCTGCGTGCTGGCCACGCGCAGGCCTGCCGTCGGGCCGATCCGGTCCACGCTATAGACCGCACCAGTGGCGAAGCTGCCATTGTTCGCGCCCGCTCCACCCAGGGGCAGCAGGCTGCTGAGGCTGGTGATGCTGTCGTTGTCGGTCAGGTTCAGGCCTAGCGTGCCCTCGCCGGTGCCGGCATTGACCGTGACGGTGTAGCTGGCGCCGCTGCCGGCGACGGTCGCCACGCTGCTGTCGGACAGGCCAGTGGATGCGAGCTGGAAATCGCTTGCGTCGACGCCCGTCACGGCCTGGTTGAATCCCACGGTGAAGCGCAGCATGGCCGCGTTGCTCGGGCTGGGATCGGTGCGGGTGATCGCCTGCACGGTCGGCGGCGGTGGAGGCGGTGGCGGGGCAGTGCGACGTGCGTTGACGCCAAACTCCATCGGCGCGGTCAGACTCTCGTGAGCGCCGATGTCGGGGCCGGACCCTGACCAGGAGGTGAGGAAATTGGGAATCGTCCGGCCGACATCGCGGCCGCGGCTTCCGGTATCCAGCGCGAATACGCCGGTCAGCGTGCTCGTATTCAACCCCCAGGTGGAGATCAAGGTTGCCGCTCCGAACACCCCGTGAGACTCCTGCGGAGCCAGGAACTGGCGTAGTCCATTCAGAAGGTCATAGTCGAACAGGTTGTTTTGACCGTAGCGTTCGCGAATGCTGTAGGTGCTCGCAGTCTTGACCTGCATGAGGTTGTTGAGCGTGCGGAAATTGCGCAGCCGGTTATCCTGAGCCGGTTCGTCCAGAAATGCCGACAGACCCGTGCCCTGACCGCTGCGGGGAATCAGCGAGGTGTTGTTGAACAGGTACACGCGGCCGCCAATGTCGCTCGAACTCGAGTTGTAGATCTGCGTATTGAGCCAGCGGCCGCCCGCCGTGTCGGTGGGGTGGGAGGCGGTGGACAGCGAGACGTTCTTCCACAGGTAGATCGGGCCGCCCTGGACCGGCGCGAGGCCGAACGGCGTCGCGACCTTGTCCAGATAATTGTTCCAGATGCGGATGTTGCGGTTGCCGCCCTCGGCTTCGATGCCCTCGTCCCAGCAGTGGGAGATGACATTGCCGTAAATGTCCGAATCGCGGTTGGGGAAGCCGGCGGTGGTGAAATTCTTGGTCGATCCCATCGCATCGTTGAAGTAATGGGCATCGTCCGAGTAGATCTCGTTGTACCGCACCACCACGCCGCCGAGCGCTTTCTGCAGGGTGATCGCCTGGGGCCCTTTGGGTACCGTGCTGGTCCCATTGGTTTCCAGGCGGTTGTTGGTGTCGGTGCTCGGATGGTGCAGCCGATTTCTCTGGATGCTGAGACGGGAAACGGACGAGTTGTCGTTGGCATAGATCGCCGAATCCAGGTCGCGCCCAAACCGCGCGATGATCGAGGTTCCGCTGCCCCAGGCGCTGATGTCGTTTTTCTCGATCACGATGTCGTTGAC
This sequence comes from Panacagrimonas sp., assembly GCA_052387695.1. Taxonomy (GTDB): domain Bacteria; phylum Pseudomonadota; class Gammaproteobacteria; order Nevskiales; family Nevskiaceae; genus Panacagrimonas. Next base: position 67,062 of record JBQTIX010000059.1, read on the forward strand.
AGTGCCGGTATTGGACCCGGTGCCGCCGAGATTGATCGCGTGTCGCCGGGCGCCGCGGAGCGTGAGACCACGAATCACGATGTAACTGCCCTGGACGACGATGTTGTGGTCGTGCGCCTTGCGCACGTCGATGGTCGCCGTCGAATTGGGTGCCGCCGTGTAGAGAACGTAGCCACCGGGCGTGCCGGACTGGGTGATGGTGAGCGGCGTGGAGGAATCCCTCGGCAGGATCACCGTTCGAGCGATCGGAACCTGATCGACCCAGGTCGAGGCGTTGAGCGTTCGCGAAATGCCGTTGTCGAGCGTGATCCGGATGTTGTAGAGCTGGCCCGGATCCAACTGCACCAGGCTGCCGCGATACTCGCCGTTACGCCGGTCGAACCAGAGCGGCAGGCCTTCCTGCCAGGCCGTAGCACCGTTCTTGCGAAATTCCAGCCGGGCGTCGTCGTCGTTCGCTGCGGTTGGAGCCGCTGCCGTCCAGTAGAGCCCGATACTCTCGTAAGTGGCGACCGCGACAGGTTCCTGGGCCGCTGCCGGGAGAGCCAGGCTCACGAGAGCCGCGAAAATCCATCGCGTCCGCTTTTGACCACGCATCGTCCAGCCCCCCCGCAGAACGGGCCGCACTGCTCGTGCGGCCGTTCTTTGAATCGCCGGACATGTGACTGCTTTTTGCGGACTCCCCCCGGAGGCCAATATCGGTCGAGATTAAGTCGGCGATCCTTTCTTGTCTATCGTTATCGCGGAAGTCGGGTGTAGGTCGGGTCAAGCCCGAGTGTTTTCTCGGGCGGATCCGACATGCGCCTTTCGAGAAGGGCGCGCAGCGTCGGTTCCGCCTTCGGCTTGAACCGACCTACCATCGACCGTGGGTCCGACACCTGCTGGAAAGGCACGCACCATCCGCGGGAGCGGATCGTGCGCCGAGTGGTCGGATCAGGGACAGGGAATGGTGTAACGCTTGTGGATGGCCTCGATCTCCTGGAGCACGTCCTTCGACAGTCTCAGGGAGTGCGAGGCGATGTTGCTGCGCAACTGGTCCATCGTCGTAGCGCCGATGATGGTGCTGGCGACGAAGGGCCGGCTGTTGACGAAAGCCAGGGCCATCTGAGCGGGATCCAGGCCCTGTTTGCGCGCGAGATCAACGTACTCGCGAACGGCGTGGTCGGCGTGCTCACTGCTGTATCGGGAGAAGCGCTCGAACAAGGTCACGCGCGCGTTCGCGGGGCGCTGGCCTCCGAGGTATTTGCCCGAGAGCACACCAAAGGCCATCGGCGAATACGCCAGCAGGCCGAGGTTCTCGCGATGGGCGAATTCGGCCAGGCCAATCTCGAAACTGCGGTTGAGCAGGCTGTAGGGGTTCTGGATCGAAGCCACGCGCACCAGCTGCTTGTCACGCGATGCGCGGAGGTATTCCTGCACACCCCAGGGCGTCTCATTGGAGATACCCGCGTAGCGAATCTTGCCCTGCTTCACCAGTTCGTCGAGCGCGCCGAGGGTTTCGTCGATCGGCACGGCGCGGTCGCTGCGATGCTCGTAGCCGAGCTTGCCGAAATAATTGGTCGGACGATCCGGCCAGTGGATCTGGTAGAGGTCGATCCAGTCGGTCTGCAGGCGTTTGAGATTGTCCTCGCAGGCCGCGATCACCGATGCCCGATCGAGCCGTGATCCACCGCGCAGATAGGGGAAATTGCCGGGCCCGGTGACCTTGGTGGCGAGCACGATCTGCTTGCGCTTCGCCCTTTTCTTCAACCAGGTGCCGATGTACTGCTCCGTGCGGCCCTGGGTCTCGGCCTTCGGCGGCACCGGATACATCTCGGCGGCGTCGAAGAAGTTGACGCCCTGGCTCACGGCGTAGTCCATCTGCTCGTGGGCTTCGCCTTCGGTGTTCTGCTGGCCCCAGGTCATGGTGCCCAGACAGATCAGGCTGATCGAGAGGTCGGTATGGCCGAGTTTGCGCAATTCCATGTCGGGATTGATCGGTGGCGGTTTTTGATTCAGTCGGCCGCGGGGGCGGTTTGGGCCAGGCGCAGGCGGGTGCTGGCGAGCGCTTCGAGCGCCGGTTTGAAGATCAGTTCCATACTGCGTTCCATCGCCTTGCCGGGCACGACGACGGTGTGCTTATTGGATTTTCTGGAGCCTCTGACCGCACGCGCGAGCGCGCCCGCGTCGGCCCGCAGACGCGTCTGCTCGTTGAAGTGGATCACCACCAGGCTTTCCTCCGCGGCGGGTATGTCGCGGATCACGAAGGGATTCGAGGTGTCCACCAGCGGCACCCTCTGGAAGTTCACGTCCGTGCGCGAAAACTGCGGAACGATGTGGGTGACGTAGTCCGGCATGCGTCGGAGGATGGTCTTGGTCACGTCTTCCGGCCGGTGCCCGCGCAGGTCGGTGTCGCGGCGGATTTTCTGGATCCATTCCAGGTTGATCACGGGCACCACGCCGATCAGCAGGTCCATGTGCGAGGCGATGTCCGCATCCTCGCCCACATAGCCGCCATGCAGACCTTCGTAGAACAGCAGATCGGTATCTGCCGGCAGACGTTCCCAGGGCGTGAACGTGCCCGGGGGCTGGCCGGCCTCGGCTGCTTCGGTGTCGGTGTGCAGGTAGTGCCGCGAGATGCCGGTGCCTTTCTGGCCATAATCGCGGAGCAGGGCCTGGAGTCGGTCGAGATGATTGCCCGCCGGTCCGAATAACGAAAAATTCTCGCCGCGGATGCGTGCCCGCTCGATCGCCTTGCGGTTGCCTTCGCGATCGTAGGCGTGGAAGGCGTCGCCCTCCACGATCGCCGCCTTGAGCCCCAGTTTGGCGAACATGCGCCTGAACACCGCCATCGCGGCGCTGGTGCCCGCGCCGGACGAACCGGTGACGCCGATGACGGGGTGTCGCGCAGACATCGTGCGATGAGCGTGTGCCGGAAAGACGGGCGAGTCATTTATCACGCCGCCGCGATGGCAGGCTAGTCCCTTCGCTGCGGGGCGTCGGCTGGAACTCAGCGGCGGCGGTAAGCGAGATCGAAGACCTCGTGTCCGAGCCTCTCGCCGCGACGCTCGAAACGGGTGCGCGGGCGCGATGGCAGTCGCGGCACGAAACGACCGTCCGGCGACAGGTTTTCCAGCGCCGGTTCGGCGTTGAGAACTTCGAGCATGTGCTGCGCGTAAGGTGCCCAGTCGGTGGCGAGCCGCAGCAGGCCGCCGGGTGCCAGGCGTTCGCACACCAGCTTTGCGAATGCAGGCTGGATCAGTCGCCGCTTGTGATGACGGGTCTTGTGCCAGGGATCGGGGAACTCGATCACGATCTCGGACAGCGAGCCGGGTGCGACATGCTGGCGCAGGACTTCCACCGCGTCGCGGCAGGTGGTCCGGACATTGCCGAGCCCCAGTTGTTCGACTTGCAGCAGCAGGTAACCGACGCCGGGTCGATGGACCTCGGCTCCGAGATAGTCGTGGTCCGGATGCTGTTGCGCGCGCGCGATCAGGGCGTCGCCATTGCCGAAGCCGATCTCCAATCCGACCGGTGCATTGCGCCCGAACTCCGCTTCGAAATAGATGAGGCCTTTGATCGGGTCCAGCGAGTAGCGCGGCCCCAGACGCTCCAGCGCGTCCTTCTGGCCCGAGGTCATGCGGCCTTCGCGGCGCACGAAGCTGCGGATAGGGCGGCGATGCAGGCAGGTTTCCGCAATGGTTTCAATCGGTTTCATTGTTTCCATCCGCTGCGCCCTGGCCGCTTCGCTGGCGCGCAGGCCGGGCGCGAGGTCGGAGGAGTCGAAATCGCGCGGCACGTACAGCGTCACCCGCCGATGACTCCGTCGACCGGCGAAGACGCCGAGGCGTAACGCCGTCGCGGCATGCGTCCCGCGCGAAAGGCCTCGCGCCCGGCGATGATGCCGTGTCGCATCGCGCTGGCCATCAGCACCGGGTCGCGGGCTTCGGCGATCGCGGTATTCATCAGTACGCCGTCGCAGCCCAGCTCCATCGCGATGGCGGCGTCGCTTGCGGTGCCGACGCCGGCGTCAACGATGATCGGCACCCGGGCGTTCTCCACGATGGTCAGGATGTTGTAGCGGTTCTGGATGCCGAGGCCGGAACCGATCGGCGCCGCCAGCGGCATCACCGCGACGCAGCCGATCTCTTCGAGGCGTTTGCACAGGATCGGGTCGTCGGTGCAGTAGACCATTACCTGGAAGCCGTCCTTGACCAGCGTGCGCGAGGCGTCAAGGGTGGCGGTGACGTCCGGATAGAGCGTCTTGGGGTCACCGAGAACTTCGAGTTTCACCAGTGCATGGCCGTCGAGCAGTTCACGTGCGAGGCGGCAGGTGCGCACCGCGTCCTCCGCCGTGTAGCAGCCCGCGGTGTTCGGCAGGAGGGTGTAGCGACTTGGCGGAATCACTTCGAGCAGGTTGGGCTCGCCGGGGATCTGACCGATGTTGGTGCGGCGGATCGCGACGGTCACGATCTCCGCCCCGCTGGTCTCGATCGCTGCCTGCGTCTCAGTCATGGATTTGTACTTGCCGGTGCCGACCAGCAGCCGCGAGGCATAAGGTTTGCCGGCAATCGTGAGGATGTCAGTTTGCAAAACCCTTCTCCGTGTTCCTTCGCTTGATCTCATCCGCCGCCGATCGCCTGCACGATCTCCACACGATCACCCTCTTGCAGTCCTGCGTCAGCATAGGTCGAGCGCATCACGATCTCGCCATTGAGTTCCACCGCGAGGCGTCTGCCGGTGAGTTGCATCTGGTCGATCAGGTTCGCGACGCTCGCGCTTTCGGCGATTGCGAGAGGGGAGCCGTTGACGATCAGATGCATGGCGAGGTGGGGATGGATGAACCGGCGTCGTCGTTCCTGGCTGCAAAGTTTACTGCGCTTCACCGTTGCGCCTGATGAGGGTACGCTGTGCACCAAGCGGGTGTAGTTCAATGGTAGAACTTCAGCTTCCCGGGTTGATAGCGTGGTATTGCGAGGTACCCTTCACCCATGCGCTTCAGGCGGGTACGCCGTGCACCATGCGGGTGTAGTTCAATGGTAGAACTTCAGCTTCCCAAGCTGATAGCGTGGCATTGCGAGGTACCCTTCACCCATGCGCTTCAGGCGGGTACGCTGTGCACTAGGCGGGTGTAGTTCAATGGTAGAACTTCAGCTTCCCAAGCTGATAGCGTGGGTTCGATTCCCATCACCCGCTCCACTTTTTCCCTGATGCAAAAACGGCCCGATAAGCGTTCCGGACCACGGCCCTTGATCAAGGCTCAGTTGCTCGGCCGACGACAGGCGCTGTTGCCGAAACCTCATCCGCCTGCGATGTCGCCCCCTCGCATGCTGATGTCGCGCATGCCGCTCATCGGGCGAATCCTGAAAGCGCACGCTTCGATGAAGGCAAAGGACCCGCTCCCGGACTCATCGGGCAGAAGTAGATTCCAGCGCTTGCCGCGCCGGATCATCGGCATGCTGGCAGCGAAAAAGAAACCCGAGGTGCGGTCGCCGCGACTGGCAAGAATCCCCTTCGTGTCACCGGTTGTGCGCCAGATCCGTCGCCCCATCGAACGCACCGCGCGCGTGGTGCAGGTCGCCCGCGAAGCGCGCCGGCCGCGGACCCGCTGGGAGCGCTTGCGTGAGGCGGCCGAACTGGCCGTGCGCGACCCGGCCAAGGCAATGCGCTGGGAGCGTCTCTTGGGACTCGGGCTGGCGCTTGCCGCAGGTGCGCAGGCCGTGGAAAAGGAGAAGCCCCCGGCGCGTCTGCGTCGGTTTCTCGTTCATCAGAAAAAGATGCCTGCCGAGCGTCCAGGACTGCGCGCGCGGTTGATGCAGAAGCTGGCGCCGAAATTCATCACAAAAAACGCCGACCCGAAATCTCCGGGCCGGCATCGTTCTTGAAGCCGCGCTGAGCGAGCCCAGCGCACTGAGTAATTTCAGCGCAACTGGATGTTGCTGCCCACCACGCGTACGCGGCTGCCGACCGAAATCCCCGAGGCGTCGTTGACATCGACGGTCTGGTAGCTGCCGTTTTCCATGTTCACGCCGATGCGGTAGTAGCTGGTTGCGCGAATGCTGCGCTCGGCCTGGTGTCCGGCGACGCCACCGGCGATCGCTCCGGCCGCGGTCGCGACATCCTTGCCCTTGCCGCCGCCAAACTGGTGGCCGATGACGCCACCGGCGATGGCGCCGAGCACTGCGCCCGCACCACTGCCCTTCGCCTTTTCTTTGACCGGTTCGACAGACGCGATCACGCCGCACTCCTGGCAGACCGGGGGCGGCTCAGGCGGGGGAGGGGGCTCGACCACCTTGGGCGGCTGCGGTTTGGGCTTGGGTTTTGGAGCGACCGCCACCGGAGGGGGTGGCGCCGGTTCCGGTGTCGGGACAATGGCCGGTGGTGCCTCCACAACCGGGGTCTCGGCATCGGTCTTGGGCTCGTCGTCCGCGGGCGGTGCGCAACCGGCAAGGCCGATCGCCAGCGCAAAGCTGGCAATGGTAAGGGTGTGAAGGAACTTCATGTGCGACTCCCTGATGGTGAGCTAAAAGCTTGTGGGACCAGCGCCGCGAGGGCGCGGGGCTGAACGTATTCTGTGCGCGGATGATGGAGGCATCGACTTAACGGTGACTGACCCGGTCGATGAAGTCCAGAAGCTTGCCGGCAACCGTCGCGGATGCTTCGAGTTGCGGATGCTGCCTGCCCGTCAGTGCGTAAGTGTGCCGTTCGAGTCTGATCTGCGATAGCTTAACGGCCCTGTCGCTCAAGGATTCGAACATGGCACTGACCGCGTCGCGCATGATGCCCCTGGATACCCCTGCGCCTAATTTTGTGTTGGACGATGTGGTGAGCGGCGGCAGGCTCGCACTGGCGGATGTGCGCGGTCGTACCGGGACGCTGGTCATGTTCATCTGCAACCACTGTCCCTACGTCAAACATGTCAACGGCGAGCTGGTGCGTCTGGCCAATGACCATCGGTCGCGCGGCGTCGGTATCGTTGCCATCAACAGCAACGACGCGGTGAAATATCCGGACGATGCGCCGTCGAAGATGAAGGAAGCCGCACAGGCTCTCCGCTATCCCTTCCCCTATCTCCACGACGAGACTCAGGCCGTGGCGCGTGCGTACGACGCGACCTGCACGCCGGATTTCTTTCTGTTCGATCAGAACCTGAGGCTGACTTATCGTGGTCGTCTCGACGACTCCACGCCCGGCAACGGCCGGCCCCTCACCGGCTCGGATTTACGCGCGGCGTTGGAGTGCCTGCTCGCAGGCACCGCGCTCGCGGCGGACCAGCGCCCGAGCATGGGCTGCAACATCAAGTGGAAATGAAATTCTGGCGGCCGCGAAACAGGAGTCGGGTTGCAGAAAACCTGAACGACTTGGCATGCTCCTCGCTATAGTCAGATCCAGAGGTCCCCGTCAGGGGATCGAAATCCCCGGCCTGCCCCATGACTGACCATCCGCTTTTTCGAGTCGCCCGCGCTGTCTTCATTACGTTTCTGCTCGTCGCCGCGATCATGGCCGTGGTTCCGGACGACCCCCTTGAGGTTCCGTCCGTGCCGATGGCCGGCGGTAAACTGGTTTCGGGTGCGGCGAACTGATTGTCGGAATAAAACCCGACGAACGGGTGTAACAAACCTGATTGGTGGCCAAACCGACACAATATGTCGGTCCAGACCGGCGGAATCTGACCAGAATAGTCAGATCTGATCTGACGGGTCCGGAGCGCAGCAGGCTTCCAGTTGGCGCAGCAAACTCTCACGGTCAAAACGGCGCGCTGCACCAATCAGCACCAATTCCGTGCTGCGTCGTTCCACTCCCCAGACCGGTCCGTCAACGAAAGACTGGTAGCTTCCCACTTTCTGGAAGAGCGTTGTCAGGGGATAGTTGTGAAAATTGATGATTCCCTTGGCGCGATAAACCGTGCTGGCCAGAGCCCTCATCAGGCGCAGGAACTCCATGCGCCGGATCGGTTTCCGGGTAACGAAGGAGAGGCTGTCAAACGGATGCGCGCCTTCCTCCACCGTCGGCTCCAGCCGGAATGAGGACTGGCCCAGGCGTTGTTCGCCGAGCGCGACGGTCAGCGGTACGGTGCCATCGGCGGTCTCGACGATCGACGCACCCGGCAGCAGTTTTTCGATCAGCGCGCGCACCTCGCGCACCCGTTCGGGCCCGGCCGCGTCCACGCGATTGAGGACGATCATGTAAGCGCCGGTGATCTGGCGCGCGAACAGCGCGGCCCAGTCCTGATCCAGGGCATCGAGCGCGTGCAGGGCATCGACCACCGTCACCACGTTTTCCAGATAGATCTGCCGCCGCACTTTCGAGGTGTTGAAGGTGCACAGAATGTTGAGCGGATCCGACACTCCACTGGTTTCGATCAACAACTGTTCCGGCGGCGGCTGAGTCTCCAGCAGTTGCTTCACACCGGCGACCAGATCGTCGCGGATCGTGCAGCAGATGCAGCCGTTGGCCAGTTCCATCGTCTGGCCCTCGACCTTGACGATGAGCTTCGCGTCGATATTGAGTGCGCCGAAATCGTTGACCAGCACCGCCAGACGGCGACCGTTGGCCTGCGTCAGCAGACTGTTCAGAAGGGTAGTCTTGCCTGCGCCCAGAAAGCCGCTGATCAGCGTGATCGGAAGCAGCTTGCGGCCGGTGGCCTGTTGGACTTCCGCGTAGCGGGCCAGGGGGTTGAGCATGTGACCTCAGCGCAGGTGTCGGTCGAGAAATGCGATGGCCGCCTGCACCGCCTCGCCATCGGCGAAGAATGCGGAGAAGTGCCCATGGCCACGGATGATGAACAACTCGTTGGTGATCCCCGCCCGGTCGAGCAGGGCCTTGTAGTCGGTTGCATGGTCGGGTGGCACCAGGTCGTCGAGACTGCCGTGATACAGGAAGATCGGCGGATCGCCAGCGTTGACGTGGGAGACGGGCGAGGCTGCGAGGTAATCAGGCAACCGATCCTCGCGCGAGCCGCCCATGAAGTTGGGAATCAGGCGGCCGCCTTCGTACTTGCTCAGGTCGGCCGGCGTGCCACCCGCCACCACGGCGCGAACCTTCGTTCTCGCGTCGCCCAGTACCGGATCGTCCGCTGCGCCGCCGATCAATGCCGCCAGATGGGCGCCCGCGGAATAGCCAAAGGTGCCGATCCGCTCCGGATCGACACCCTGCTCTTTGCCCGGGCCGCGCATCCATCGCACCGCTTCCTGCACGTCCTGCAACTGTGCAGGCCAGGTGAATCGCGGTGCGAACCGGTAAGTGGTGTTGACGACCAGGTACCCGCGCTCGGCCAATCGCTCGGCCAGGCCGGACACCTGCGCCCGATCGCCGCGCTTCCAGGCGCCGCCGTGGATCAGCAGCACGCTGGGAAATGGACCTGCCCCGTGCGGACGATAGACATCGGCCAGAAGAGCTTGCGGCCATTCGGCAGGTGTGACCAGCAGGTCGCGACGAATCTCGTAGCTGCTGTGGATCGGTTGGGGCGGTGACGTATCCGGTCGATCGAGGTGCCATGAGCAAGCCGCAGCCGCCAGGGCCAGCACCACGACCAGCGTCAGTTTGAGAATCTTCATTCGCCGATCTTACGGGGTCCGCGACGGCTTCGGATCAATGCTTCGCACCCGCTTCACCGGCGCGCCCTGCTCGCAGGCTCCGCGATCGCACAGGAGCCGGCGAATGGCGGGTTGCGCCTGCGCCAGCAGATGAAAGATGACGTTCTGCTCGATCACGCCCCGCACCGCCCCGCTGCCGGGTCCGCATGCGTAAACCGGTACGTCTTCGCCGCCATGGGTTTCCGAGTCGCGCGGGGAGATGCTTTCCTGGAGGTAATCCGGCTGCGTGGTGTCGACCTGGCTCAGGTCGGGCCGGCCGGTTGATGCCATTGCCGACCTGGGCGAGTGCGGGAAGTGCTTGGGTCCTTCGGGCTGCGCATCACTGGCGCCAGCGTATCCGGGCCCGTTCGTGTAGTTGAGCGTGGTCGTGGGCAGGGACAGCGAGTCATGGATTTCGGTGGGCTCGCCGTCGCCTTCGTTGGCGAGGCCGATGACCTTGCCGAGGATCGGATTGCCGCGCACCGGGTAGCCGGAAAAACTCAAGGTGTGCGAGTGATCGGCCGTCACCAGGATCAGCGTGTCGTCGGTCGATGTCAGCTCCATCGCCGCGCGCACGGCCTCATCGAGCGCGACGGTATCGACCAGCGCGCGATACGCGTTGCCGGCGTGATGGGCATGGTCGATGCGGCCCGCTTCCACCATCAGCACGTAGCCTTTGGCCGATGACTGAGCCAGCTTGCGCAAGGCCAGGCGGGTCATGTCTGCGAGGCTGGGTTCGCCTGCGGCGTCGCCGGGCCGATCGTGTTCGTAGCGCATGTGCCCGGGTTCGAACAGGCCGAGGATCGGACCGGCCGCATTGGCATCGAGATTCTCGAACTGGGTTCTATTCCAGACGTACCGGCCGGTCCTGAATCGGGCCTCCCATTCGGCGACGAGGCTGCGTCCGTCGGCACGGCGACCGTTTCCGTTGGGATATTCCGGGTCTTGCAGGGTCCGGGGCAGAAAATTCTGGCGCCCGCCGCCGAGCAGAACATCGATGCCGTCTCCGTGCGCGAAACCGACCAGTTGACTGGCGATGTCGCTGCATCCCGCGGCCTGCGCGGTGGACGGCAGATCGGCGTCCGATTCCCAGTTGCGGTCAGGCGTATGTGCGTAGAGGCCGGCCGGCGTCGCGTGGGTGAGGCGGGCGGTGGTGACGATGCCGGTGGCCAGACCCGCGTCCTCGGCGAGTTCGATCAGGGTCGGGACATGCGCCACCCTCGACGCCGCACAATCTCCGCGGGCAGGAACGGAGTCGATCCCGATCACGCCGGCGCGGGTCTTGATGCCGCTGGCCATTGCCGTGATCGTGCCCGCCGAGTCCGGCGTCTGTAGGTTGGTGTTGTAGGTCTTTGACAACGCCGTGTGGCCGAAGTCCTCGAAGCTGAGCAGGTGTTCCTCGCCCGGCGCGCCCTTGAGTTGACCGGCAAAGATCCGCGCTGCGGAGACCGTGGTCAAGCCCATGCCATCGCCGATGAACAGGATCAGGTTTTTCGCCGACCCGGCGCCGGCGCGCTGCTGGTGGGCGACGACCGCTCCGGATCGGTACCACCAGTCCGCGGTTTCGCCGTGGGGATGTTTCACGTCCTCGACCGTCAGCCCGGTCTTGCAGCCCGGAAGGTTCAGGACCGCGAAACTGAGAACGGTGGCAAAGGCGAGGCGGGGAGTGCTCATTGGCAGCGGGCATCGGACGGAGAAACGTGAACGATACCGCTCGACGGCTTCAAAGAGATGGCACGCGCCCGGCCTTCAGGAGGGGGCGCCGACCGGGGCTCGTAACCGGAAGCCGAGTGTGACCACGGCCGCGGTGGCGGCCGACTGCGCGATCAGGAATCCGGGCACATCGGCCGGCCGGATACCCGCGAAACTGTCCGTCAGCGCGCGCGCCAGTGTCACAGCGGGGTTGGCAAAGGACGTGGAGGCCGTGAACCAGTACGCCGCGAGGATATAAGCGGCGACCGCGTAGGGAGTGGCGTCCGGTCGCGATCGGGACACGCGCAGCACCACGCACAGCAGCCCCAGGGTCGCAATGAACTCGCTGAGCAATTGAGCCGGCCCGGCGCGGACATGATCCGAGGCTTGAAGGATCGGAAGCTCGAACATGGCATGGGCCAGCCATACGCCGCCGATCGCGCCAGCGACCTGCACACCCATGTAGGCTGCGACGTCGCGCCAGGGCAGATCGCCGCGTGCGGCCAGAGCGAGGGTCACGACCGGATTGAAGTGCGCACCTGAAACCGGGCCGCAGACCAGGATCAGCGCGATCAGCACGCCGGCTGTCGCCAGCGAATTGGCGAGCAGCGCGATCGCCGCGTTTCCCTGCGCGAGTTGCTCGCCCATGATTCCGGAACCAACCACCGCCACCAGCAGGAAGGCCGTGCCGGAAAATTCCGATAACAGCCTCGCACCCAGGCCCATGGTCTACTGCCGTCCGATTGCGCCGAGTCGATCCTGCAGCGACAGTCGATCCAGCTTGTCCAGCGGCAGGCTGGCGAACAGCTCGATGCGGCGCCGCAGCACCGAGTAGGCGTCCAGGAAGGCGCGGCGCTTGTCCTCGTCGCTGCCCTCCACCGCGGCGGGATCGGGGATGCCCCAGTGCGCTGTCATCGGTTGGCCCGGCCAGTAAGGGCACTGCTCGCCCGCAGCCTGGTCGCAGACCGTGAACACGAAATCGAGACCCGGCGAGTCGGGCCTCGCAAACTCGTCCCAGCTCTTCGAACGCAGGCCGTCCACCGCGACCTTCTGCTTGCGCAGCAGGTCCAGCGCGAAGGGATTCGGCCGATCCTTGGGATGACTACCGGCCGAGTAGCCGCGGAACCGGCCCTGAGACAGAGCGAGGTTATTGATCAACGCCTCGCCGAGGATCGAGCGGGCGGAGTTGCCGGTACACAGAAACAGGACGTTGAAGATGCGATCGTGCATGCATTTGCTCATGAGGATGGAGGAGGCGGGGCATAGCCGCCCGAACTGCGCGTGCCCGCGCAGGGCCTGCGGGGCGGTGTCGCGTTCAAGGGGTTGATAGCCGAAGCGGGTGAAGTAGTGCGAGGCGTCGGTCGTGAGCAGCCAGAGCCGCGACGCGGCCTGCTGCGTTGCGAGAACTTCGGCCTGCATGATCAGTCGCCGGCCGACGCCGGAACGGCGATGCGCGTCCGCCACGACGAGCGAGCGCAGCAGTCGATGATCGTCATCGAGCGGTTCGAGTGCGATGGCGCCCACTACGGTTTCATCGGTATCCCGCGCCACCCGGAACCAGGTGATCGCCGCATCTTCGAGATCGTCGGTAGGGAGGCCGGCAGCGCGCAGAAGTCCGACGATGGTCGGCCAATCCGACTCGGTCGCCGGCCCGAGCTTCATCCGCAGCAGGCCTTGGCCTTGGGTGCGCAGTTGGATGAGGCATCGGAAAGGGAATCGGCGGGTTTGCAGACAGCGCCAGGGTTGATCAGCTCGGGGCCGTTGCCGCCGAAGACCGGCACGCTGCCGAGCGTGTGAAATTGCTCCCAGGCGATGCCTTGTGGATCCTGGAGCCAGGTCTTGTCCGACTGCGCGTAGCAGCATTGGGCGGCCTTTTCCTCGACGGTCGCCAGACCGGCTTCGGCGAAGCGCGTCTCCAACTCCGTCAGACCCTGTTCGGAATCGACCTGGATACCCAGGTGGTTGATGCCGATCGCGCCGCCGCCGCACTTCTGGTGTGAGATGGCGAAATTGATCCGCGGGTCGTCCAGCATCCACTTGGCGTAATCGGGTTTGGTCACGCTGGGCTGCGCGCCGAACAGTTTCGAGTAGAAGCGGACACTCTCTTCGAGGTCCTTGACAGAGACGTGAACGTGGAATCGGTTCATGGGTTCTCCTGGGTTGAGGTGGTCAGCAACGGGGGGTGGAGCTGCAATCGGGGTCGCAGGAACCGCCTGCGCAACAGTTTTCGGTGAGATACGCGATCAGGCGGTTCATGGCCTTGAAATCCGGCGCGTACCAGATGAAACGGCCGTCCTGGCGCGATTTCAGCAGCCCGGCGTTGGCCAGTTCCTTGAGGTGGAAAGACAGAGTGGCCGGAGCCAGCTTGAGACGGCTCGCGATCTCGCCGGCTGGCAGGCCCTCCGGTCCCTGCTGCACCAGCAGACGGAACACGGCCAGGCGGCTTTCCTGGGCCAGTGCATAAAGGCGGGCTACCGCGAGATCAGATTCCATTATTCGATAATTATCGAATAATGGAGCGGCGTCAAGAGGCGGAGAAGAGGTGTACTTCCGACAAGGTCTATGCCCGCAAATGACAAGGCCGCGCAATGCGCGGCCTTGTCATCACCACAACTGCTGTTGTGTCATCAAGCCGGCGGAACGTCCTCGGCCGGCGCAGCCTCTGCGGGCGCGGCATCCGCGGCTGGCGCAGCGTCCGCTGCCGGAGCCACGTCCGCTGCCGGAGCCACGTCCGCCGCAGGTGCGGGTTCGGCCGCCGGTGCCGCTGCCGCCGGCTCAGCCGCCGGTACCACCGGCGCCACGGTGGCCTTGCCTTCGGTCACTTTCAGTTCGACGCGACGGTTCAGCTCGCGACCTTCATCGGTCTCGTTGTCCGCCACCGGCTGGGCCTCGCCATACCCCTTCGAGGTCATGCGCGGGGGCTCGACACCCTTGCCGACCAGGTACTGCACGACCGACGCGGCGCGTCGTTCGGACAGCTTCTGGTTGTACTCGTCGGTGCCCTTGGCGTCGGTATGACCACCGATTTCCACCTTGATGTCCGGCGCCGCGATCAGCGAATCACCCACGCCATCGAGGATGCTGCGCGCGTTGGTGGTCAGGCGTGCCTTGTCGAACTCGAAGTTGACTCCGCGCAGCACTACCACGTCGCCCGCTGCGCAACCTTCCAGCGTGACCGGTTGACCGGGCTCCGGCGTCTTGCAGTTCTTCGGCAGTGGGCACCCGACCTCGTTGACCGGTTCGCCGGCCGGCGTACCGGGGCACTGGTCGAGTTCGTCGGGAACGCCATCGCCATCGCTGTCCGCCGGCGCCGCCGCCGGAACCACTTCGACCGGAGCGGGCTCAGCAGGAGGAACTTCGCGCGCTGGCGTGGAGCCGAGCGGAATCAGCAAGCCGAGGTTGGCCACCGTGTCCCCGAAGCTGTCGCGATCGCCGCCACCCAGGTTCTGGTCGTCGTGAAAGTCCATGCGATAGCGCACTTCGGCGCGCACCGAGCCGCCGTTGAGCGTGGCGAAGGGTCCGATCAGATAGCCGAAGCCGGCGTCGCCGAAGACGGTGTCGTAATTGTCGGAGGTCACCGTCCGCGAGGGCCGTGGGGGCAGGCCGCTGAATGTGGTGGTGACGACCGGGTGATTGTCGCCCCGGCCGGCGTGCGCGCCGATCACGGTGTAGAAGCCTGAGCCGGAGAACGGGAATACCAGTCCCGCCAGACCCAAGCCCATCAGGTCGAGGCTGTCGTTGTCACTGTCGGTATGAAACTGGCTGAAGAACCCGCTCAGTTCCACGCTGAAGGTGGTACCCAGCTGTTTGCCAAGGGTGATCGCGCCGCCCCAGCCATCATCCGTCTCCCGGTCGCTGTCCTCCCAGGTATGCGATCCCATCGGCGAAATGTAGAAGCGATTCTGGATGGCGTTGTTGCCATCGCTGTCGCGCGGGTCGGAGGAGCCCTGGTCCCCATCCTGTGCAGAAGCCGCGGTGACCGTCAGGCTGGCGAGCAGCAGGCTTGTCAATGCAAAGCGTTTCATGGTGTCTCTCCCTCGTAACTGATTAAAGATGTTGAGGTCACTTAGTTCTTGTGCCATCGACGCCCCTCATGCGTCGATCAAAGCCGCCGCTTTTTAGCATGTGGCTCATAGGTGTACAACTCGTGCGGACCTGGGGCGCGGCGCCTGCAGGCGCGTATACTCCGCGCCCCTGTTTGGCGGCAAAACCATGGAATCGAGCCAGATTCGAAGTGAGATGACAGCCCTGCGAGTGCGTTTCGACGCGCTCCGGGGCTATCTTTGACTACGACAACAAGCGTGACCGGCTGATTGAGGTCAGCGCCGAGTTGGAGCGCAACGAGGTCTGGAACGACCCCAAGCGCGCGCAGGATCTGGGCCGTGAGCGCGCCCAGCTGGAGACCATCGTCAGCCAGATCGACAAGGCCGACGCGACGTTGCGCGACGGCGCCGAGCTGCTCGACATGGCCGAGGCCGAGAGCGACGCCAGGACCATCGACGAGATCGGTCGCGACATCGAGGCGCTGGCCGGCATGGCCGCGGACATGGAATTCAAGCGCATGTTCAGCGGCGAAATGGACGCCAGCAACGCCTATCTCGATATCCAGTCCGGCGCCGGTGGCACCGAAGGGCAGGACTGGGCGGAGATGCTGCTGCGCATGTACCTGCACTGGACCGAATCCAAGGGCTTCAAGGTGGAACTGCTGGACCGCTCCGAGGGCGAAGTTGCGGGTATCAAGTCCGCCAGCCTGCACGTGCAGGGCGAATACGCCTACGGCTGGCTGCGCACCGAAACCGGCGTGCACCGCCTGGTACGCAAGTCGCCGTTCGATTCAGGAAACCGCCGTCACACCTCGTTTGCCGGCGTGTTCGTGGCGCCGGAAGTGGACGACAAGATCGAGATCGAGATCAACCCGGCGGACCTCGAAGTGGCCACCTTTCGCTCCAGCGGCGCCGGTGGCCAGCACGTCAACAAGACCGAATCGGCGATCCGCATCAAGCACGTGCCGAGCGGAATTGTCGTCGCCTGCCAGACCCAGCGCAGTCAGCATGCCAACCGCGACACCGCGATGAAGATGTTGCGCTCCAAACTCTACGAACAGGAGCTGGCCAAGCGCAACACCGAGAAGCAGAAGGTGGAGGACTCCAAGTCCGACATCGAGTGGGGCAGCCAGATCCGCTCCTACGTGCTGGATCAATCCCGCATCAAGGATCTGCGCACCGGTGTGGAAATTGCCGATACGCAGAAGGTGCTCAATGGCTATCTCGATCCCTTCATTGAGGCCAGTCTCAAGCAGGGTCTTTAGGGAAGCTCTGCACAGACCTGAGCTGCGACGACGACGACCTGTATCGCCCCACGGGTGTCTGGTTGAGGGGTCCAACGATTCAGACGATGCGCGCCGACCGAACATGACCGAAGAACAAAAACCGCAGGACGAGAATCACATCATCACGTCGCGACGCGAGAAGCTCGACCGTCTGCGCGCGCAGGGTCGGGCATATCCCAACACGTTCCGGCGCGACACCTTGGCCGAGCACCTGCACGGCGCCTACGGCGCGCGCGATGCCGTTTCGCTGGAAAGCGAGACCACCGTGTTCCGTCTCGCCGGGAGACTGATGGCCAAGCGCGGTCAGGGCAAGGTCTCTTTCGTCGAGATTCAGGACAGCTCCGGGCGCATGCAGCTCTTCGTGCAGATGAACGCGCTTGGTGCGGAAGCGTACGAAGCGTTCAAGACCTGGGACGTGGGCGACATCGTCGGCGCTGCCGGCACGCTGATGCGCACCAAGGCGGGCGAACTCTCCTTGCGTGTGCAGACGCTGGAACTGCTGGTCAAGGGCCTCCGGCCGCTGCCCGAGAAGTGGGCCGGCCTGACCGATACCGAGATCCGCTACCGCCAGCGTTACCTGGACCTGATCGTCAATCCGGACGTGAAGATCGTGTTCGAGAAGCGTGGCCGCACCGTGCGTTTCATCCGCCAGTTTCTCGACGCGCTCGGCTTCATCGAGGTCGAAACACCGATGCTGCAAACCATCGCCGGCGGCGCCACCGCGCGGCCCTTCGTGACCCATCACAATGCGCTGGACCGGGATCTGTTCCTGCGTATCGCGCCGGAGTTGTATCTCAAGCGCCTGGTCGTCGGCGGATTCGAGCGCGTGTACGAGATCAACCGCAATTTCCGCAACGAGGGTCTGTCCACCCGGCACAACCCCGAGTTCACGATGCTGGAGTTCTACCAGGCTTACGCGGACTACCAGGACGCGATGGACCTGGTCGAAACCCTGATCCGCGACCTCGCACTGGCGGTGAACGGGTCGGCCAGGCTGGTCAACGCGGAGCGCGAGTACGATCTCGCACAGCCTTTCAACCGCTGGTCGATGAAGGACGCGGTGCTGCACTTCAATCCGGGTGTGACGGCCGGGCAGCTCGACGATCGCGCCTTTCTCGCGACGCATGCGAAAAAGATCGGCGGCGACGTCAGGGATGCCTACGGCCGCGGCAAGCTGCTGACCGAAATTTTCGAGAAGACTGTCGAGGCGCGGCTGCTCGATCCGACCTTCATCACCGAGTATCCGACCGAGGTTTCGCCGCTGGCGCGGCGCAGCGATGCCAACCCCGAGGTCACGGATCGCTTCGAATTCTTCATGGGTGGCCGAGAAGTCGCGAACGGTTTTTCGGAGTTGAACGACCCCGACGATCAGGCCGGCCGCTTCAAGGCCCAGGTCGCGGCCAAGGATGCGGGAGACGACGAGGCGATGGTGTTCGACGCCGATTACATCCGCGCGCTGGAATACGGGCTGCCGCCGACTGCGGGCGTCGGCGTGGGCATCGACCGGCTGGTGATGTTTCTGACCGACTCGCCCAGCATCCGCGACGTGCTGCTGTTTCCGCAGATGAAGCCGGAAGCCTGAGCGTTTACGCGGGCGGAAAAAGCGCCCAGCGCCCCAGCCCCAGGCGGTCGTCGCGCAGGGAGTGCGACCGGCACGAAACCCGGGCTCACCTCCGCCGATGAAGCCAGACGTTCAGGACGTGCTTGTAGAAGTCAATACCTTGCGATAAACCGGTAGTGCATCAGTTTGAAATCCGTTCGCACCGAGTAGCGCTATTGCGCAGCGATGCCGCGTATCGAGGTGCCGGGCGTGCCCGATACGCGATGCTTCCCTCGGTACGCCCGCTGCGCGGCTACTCGGGCCGAACGGGGTTCTGGAATTCAAACTGATGCACTACCGATAAACCTCAGGAGTTGTGTGACCTTTCCGGGTTCAAACCGCTGCTTCGGTGCGATCAGTTCCGGGTCCCGTCGGCTTCGCCCGGCGTCGCGAACGGCTGGTGCGGCGGCGCGAAAAACGGGAACGTCGCCAGGAAGGGGCGATCGTTGGTATCGACCCGATCCACGCAAAACGCTGCGGGATTCAGCGGACAGCCGCCTGTAGGGTTGACCTGGGCGAAGTTGTTGACGCCGGTCACGATGATGTCGATGGTGTCGTCGCCCGGTCGCCGTCCGTTCGGCACCATGCTGCCATTGAAGCTGATCAGGTCGGCGAAACCGCCGGGCGGGAATACACCCGGAGTCGTCGGCACGCCCAGGCTCGCATTGGCCTTGGTCACGTCCAGGCGCAGGTAGTCGCCATGGGTCACGGCGGCGCCGGCAAAAAACTGGGTCGCTGCCGCACCCGTTCGCAGGCATTGCAGGTTGTTCACGATGTCAGTGGCGAACACGCCGCGGGCGTCGTCGGTCGTCCGGCTCCGGTTAAAGCGATCCTTCTTCGCCAGACCGGCCTCGGTCGGGTCGGCCGGCTCGCAGCCGGGAGCGGCTGCCGGCCGCGAGCCGACGAAGACGGTGTTCACCGCGGGAATGCCCATGCGATCCACGTTGAAGAACGCGCCGTCGTCGTCGTTCACCCGCTGGCGTGACCGGGTGGTCTCCTTGCGGCGCTGCATGGCGCCGGCCACGCCGATGACGTTGCCGGTGCCCTTGATCAGCGCGACCGGGACCCGCAGCACGACGAAGTTGATGTTGTAACCGGCGAAGCTGTCGCGCGCCCGGCTGAACGAGGCGGGGTCGATCGCATTGTTGAAGCGCGAAGTGCGATAGCGCAGTTCGGACGGGATGTCGAAGAAGAAGGGATCGTCGCGCAGCCCGGCGAAGACACTGATGTTGCTGGCCGCGTCAGTGGTGACGACAGGGGCGATGACCGCGGGCTCGAACATGACCGCGCTGGACACGGTGGTCGGAGCGGAGAAGGCCGCGGGTGCCGAGACGCCGCGGCCGACCAGCCGGACCCTGGCCGTCTGCGGCGCGTTGCGCGCGGTCTGGGGGCCGAAATCCACCGTGATCGCCGCGTCGGGCGCGGCGTCGCCGGTGTTCTCGATCGGGAAATTGAAGCGCGCCGCCGGGTCGAACGCGCCGAGATTCGAGTTTTCCGACGGCACGATGAAGCCATGCGCATCCATCGCGATCACCGCGAAGTCGTTGTCGGTCGGATCCAGGAAGAAGAAAACGTCGCCGATGTCAGTCGCCTGATCGTGCGACGGAGCCGGCGAATCGCCGTGGTCTGCCGCCGCCACGCGCCCCGCCTGAAGCACCGCCATTGCCGTCGCCAGGGTGGTGGCGAGCATCAGGCCGGTTCGGCCTGCACCGAGTAGCTTTTTCATCGTCTTTCCCCTGCTTGGATCCCGCGAGGGACCCTTTGGTTGTGCACGTGGCGATCCTGTAGGCCGATGATGCACCAAATCGAACCTATGGCGCGATCACAGACCCTGCGACCATCGCGGGGCCGCGATCCCGCCTGGGCATACGCCCGCGCCACAATTCAGATGCACCGCAGCTTCGTGTCGATTGCGGCGGGGGTCTGCCCGGCTGGGAAAGCCGGCCCGGCATTACCACGGCACGGTGGGCAGGGCAGATCCGGCGCGGGTGATATACATCGTGGTGGACAGGGAGCCGTCGCTGCGCTCGGTGCGCCGCCAGAAGGTCTGCGTGTCGGTCATGACGGCCCATTGGCCCTGACCTGTGAACAGACGCCCGTGCGCCGCGGCGTCCTTGCTCAGCACATCCAGCCGGCACAGGCTGCTGCGGCAGCGCAGGTCGGAGATCTGGTTGCCGCCGAGGCCGTTGCCGTTGAAGCCCGAGATCAGCTCGCTCTTGGTCTGCTGCGCCCGGCGCGGGTCCGCCGGTTCGGAGTGGAACTGCCGGTCCAGCGTGCTTTCCAGCAGGGCGATGCGGGCGTCGTCCCGCGCTTCGCGGGCCGTTTCCTCGGCCTGCAAATCGTGAGGCGAAGCGGCTTCGGCCGGCAGGGAACCGGTTGGCGCGTCCGCCGCGTCCGCCGCGGTCTGGACCAGTTGCGCAAGCGTCTTTTCCGCCTGCGCCAGTCGCGCCTGCATCGCCGGCTCCGGCGCGGCGGTGACGGCGGGTTCTGCTGGCGGGTGTTGCTAGCGAAGCCAGGTCAGCGACTCGTTCAATTGCAAGACCTGCGAGCGCAGTTGCGCCAGTTCGGCAGCATCGGCTTGGGGCTCTATCGAATACGGGCTGCCCGTGCTCGTCCACACATAGACGGTCAGGCCCAGAAGCGCGCAGCCGGCGGCAAGGGCCAGGGAAGTTTTCATGGTGATGTCCGGGTAGGCCACCTGTCCGCCGCCGCGTCTCCGCCCGGAGCGGACAGATGGTGTGGTGCCTCGTCGTCTCTTTACTGGGTGATCCGATAGCTATCCAGGCGGCTGGGGCTGCTGCTCACGTTGGCGGGTAGTGAGCAGGAATAGTTGGCCTTCCCGGCGAAATTGCCGATGGCAGGAAAAGTCAGAACCCCGGCACCGGCGACTGCGCTCGACCGAGTGCTCGTCACACCGGCGCTGTTGTTCACGCGCTCGTAGCGCAGGCTGCACTGAAACGTGCTCGACGCCGGCCTCACGAATTCCAACCACGACATGCGCATCCAGGCACAACTCTGGCGGGTGCATGCCCGGGTGCTGGCACGTTCCGGGGATGCGCGGGATGCGGCGGTCTGGTGTGGTCGCGCCCTTGAAGCCGGCCGCAAGTACGATCACCTGGACAGCCCAACCGTGCGATCCTCGTGCCCGCCTTCGGGTCCGGTGTAAGTGAATTCCACCCCTGCCTTCGACATCCACCTGCTGCTGCCCCGCCATTGGCCGACCTGGGTCGCGCTCGGCCTGATGCGCGCGATGGTGCGGCTGCCGATCGCGATGCTGCTCGGTCTGGGCCAAGGGATGGGACGTATTGCCGGGCGTTTGGCGCGGTCGCGACGGCGGGTGGTGCTGATCAATCTGCACGCCTGCTTTCCGCATATGTCCGAGGACGAGCGGGAGGCGCTGGCCAGCGCGCACTTCGCGGCTCTCGGGCGTGGCCTCTTTGAAACCGCGCTCGCGTGGTTTGCCAGCGATGCGCGCCTGGCGGCACGATTCGAGGTGGCAGGTCGCGAGCATCTCGACACAGCGCTGGCCAGCGGCCAGGGGCTGCTGCTGCTGACCGGGCACTTCAGCACCCTGGAGATTGGCGCGCGCATCGTCTGTTCGGCCGCCGGCCTGCCGTTCCATGCCATGTACCGGCCGTACGACAACCCGGTGATGGATCATTTCATGCACCGTTGGCGCGAGCAGCGCTCCGGGCTGCCGGCCCTGCCGCGCGACGATCTGCGCCGGCTGGTCAAGGCCCTCCGCAGCGGCCGCGCGATCTGGTATGCACCGGATCAGACGCTGGATTCGAGTTTCTCGGTGTTCGCGCCTTTCTTTGGCGTGCCGACCCTGTCGATCACCGCGACCTCGCGGCTCGCGCGCATGGGTCGCGCGCAGGTGCTGCCGTACATGCCGGAGCGCACCGCGCGTGGCTGGCGCGTGCGCTTCCTGCCCGTGATGGAGGACTTTCCCGGCGACGATGAACAGCTTGACGCCACCCGGGTCAACCAGGTGCTGGAGCAGGGCGTGCGCGCTGCGATGCCCGAATATTTCTGGGTCCATCGACGCTTCAAACGACGACCTCCGGGTGCTTCACGGCTCTACTAGGGGTCACGTCGGTCGGTTTCTGATCGGGGTCGGCATCGGGCTGCTGCTAAACTTCCCTGCCGTTTCATTTCTCATTTCCAACGAGGTTCCTGCGTGAATCGCACGTTTATCCGCATCGTGGCCTCGGCCATGTTTCTGCTGATGGCCCAGGGCGTCGTCGCCGCCACTGCGGTGGAGGAGGCGCAGGCGCTGGTCAACGAGGGCAAGCTCGACGCTGCGCTCAAGCGCCTCGATTCCCAGCTCAAGACCGCGCCGCAGGACGCCGAGGCGCGTTTCATGCGCGGTATCGTCCTGTCCAAGCTCAACCGGGTTCTGGACGCGATCAAGACCTTCGCGGACATCACCCGCGACTACCCGCAGCTGCCCGAGCCCTACAACAATCTCGCGGTGCTCTACGCCCAGCAGGGCGACTACGAGAAGGCCCGCGACGCGCTCGAAGCGGCCCTGGCCACCCACCCGAGCTACGCCACGGCGCATGAGAACCTCGGTGATATCTATGCTGCGCTCGCCGGCGCGGCCTACAACCGGGCGCTGATGCTGGACCAGGGCAACCAGGTGGTGCGCGGCAAGCTCAGCTTCCTGAGCCAGATCAGCAAGCCCGGCAGCGTGCCCGGGCAGATTGCTGCCGCATCGGCAGCGCCAGTCACCAGTTCCATTCCGCCGACACCGCCATCGACATCGCCCTCGCCGGTCGAGCCGCCCGCGGTCGTGGTCCCGCCGGTGCTGGCGGCACCGCCGCAGGAAGCCGATGCGGCGACCATCCAGGCGGTGCGTGATCGCCTCACGGTCTGGTCAAGCGCTTGGTCGAGCAAGGATGTGGACACTTATATCGGCACCTACTCGGACAATTTCGGACCCGAAGGAGGCGTCTCTCGCCAGACCTGGGAAGCGCAGCGACGCGATCGCGTGGCGCGTCCCAGGCGCATCAGCGTCGGCGTGGTCAACCCACAGTTTCTGGCGCTCGGCGACGGCAGGGTGCGCGTGATCTTCCAGCAGGAGTACGAGTCCGACAGCTTTTCCGACCAGGTGACCAAGGTGCTGGAATTCCGTGACGAGGACGGCTGGAAGATCATTCGCGAATACACGCGCTGACTTCCGGTCCGGGTTTCCACGGTCTTGTTCGTCTAAGGAATGATCGGTCCATCGGGTTCGTGGCGGCTGCTGCCGGCCGTCGTGATGCTGGGATTGTTCCTCATCGCTCAGGCGCGTCCGCTTGCGGCGATGACCCGGCCGCCCCTGCGGCCCCTGCCGGAAGAGCAACTGGTCGAGGCCATCGAGCTGGCGCGTCTGGGCGAGCCGCGCCAGAGCCTCGTCGCGCTGGAGAAGCTGATCGCGGCGCAACCGAATTTCCGGCTCGCGCAACTGTTTTACGCGCACCTGCTGGCGGCTCGCTCGGGTCGCCCCGGCGTCCTGCGCAGTCATGCAGACGACCCCCAGATCCGGGAGTTGCTGGCCGAAGCGCAGTTGCGGCTGGACCAGGCCCGCTTTACGCCGCCGGAAGGCTCGGTGCCCAGCGCGGTGCTGCAACTCTCGCCCGAATACCCTTACCTGGTGCTGGTGGATCTGCCGCGCTCGCGCCTGCACCTGATGCAGAACGTCGACGGCCGGCTGGAACTCGTCGGCAGTCGCTATGCCGCCATCGGTCGCGGCGGGTTTGGAAAGGAGCTGGAGGGCGATTTGCGCACGCCGGTGGGCGTGTACCACGTCACCGGCTGGATGGGTGACCCGGAGTTGCCGGAGCTTTACGGGACCGGCGCGCTGCCGCTGAACTATCCCAATCTCTGGGACCAGCATCAGTCCAAGACCGGCTTCGGCATCTGGCTGCACGGCGTGCCGCGCCAGACCTACGCCCGCGGGCCTCGCTCCAGCGAGGGCTGCGTGACCATGGCCAACGACGACCTGCTGTGGCTCAAGCCCTTCGTGGTCGGGAGTCGTGCACCGGTGGTGCTGGCGGACCAGTTGCAATGGGTCCCTCAGCGCAAGGTGCGCGAGGAAAGGGATGCCATTCTCGATCGCATCGAGGACTGGCGGCGGGCCTGGGCGTCGAGGGACAGCGATGCCTTGCTGAGCTTTTATCGTGATGAAACGACTGCAGCCGGACTGAGCAAGACCCAGTTCACGCCGCCGCGGCCGCAAAAGCTGGTCTCGCTCCGAAAGACCGCTGCAAACATCGACCTGTCCGATGTCAGTGTATTCCGCTACCCCGGGGAGCCGATGCTGCTGGCGGAATTCACCGTCAAGTATCACGACGTCGACTACCGATTCACCGCTCGCAAGGAGCAGTACTGGCGCAAGGATGCGGGCGGACAGTGGCGCATCTTCCGTGAAGAGAATCGCTGAACCCGCGGTTCTGCTGCGTCAGGGCCTGCGCGAACTCGGACTGGATGCCGCGCTGGGCGAACCCCTGATGGCCTACCTCGCCGAGCTGGTGAAATGGAACGGCGCCTACAATCTCACCGCCGTGCGCGATCCGGCTGATATGGTGACGAGGCATCTGCTCGATTCGCTGGCGGTTATTCAACACGCTTCGCGCCTCGTGCCTCACGCCGCGCTGTGGATGGACATCGGCAGCGGCGCCGGTCTGCCCGGCATCCCGCTCGCCCTTGTCCGTCCCGACTGGCATGTCACTCTGCTCGACAGCAATGGCAAGAAGACGCGCTTCCTGCGCCACGCACAGCGCAGGTTGGGGCTTCAGAACATCGAAGTCGTCGAGGCGCGTGCCGAGGAACATCAAGCCGGGGTATTGGCCGACGCCCTCATCAGCCGCGCCTTTGCCTCGCTCGCCGATTTCCTGCGCCTGACCGCGCATCTGCTGAAACCGGGAGGACGCTGGCTGGCGATGAAGGGTCGGGTGGACGACAATGAGCTGAGTCAGTTGCACGCGGGCGCTTCAGTGGAGCAGGTCATGCCGTTGAACGTGCCGGGACTGGCTGAGCAGCGTCACCTGGTCGTCTGTTCCCGTCGTCCCTGGTCTTCCCCTTCGCAGCCATGAGCCACGTCATCGCGGTCGCCAATCAGAAGGGTGGCGTCGGCAAGACCACCACCGCCGTCAATCTGTCGGCCTCCCTGGCCGCAACGCGCCGCCGCGTGCTGTTGGTGGATCTCGACGCGCAGGGCAACGCGACCACCGGTCTGGGCGTGGACAAGACGACGGTCAAGCTCACCGGCCGCGACGTGCTGCTGGAAGCCGCCACGATGAGCGCGGCGATCCGGCACCTCGAGGCACTGAATCTCTGGCTGCTGCCTGCCAACAGCGACATGACCGAGGCCGAGATCCGGCTGCGCGACCTCGCGGCCGGAGATTTTGCGCTTCGCACTGCGCTGGCCGAGGTCGCGCAGGATTTCGACTACGTGATCCTGGACTGTCCGCCGGCCCTGTCCAAGCTCACCGTCAACGCCCTGGTCGCCGCCGACGGCGTGTTGATTCCGATGCAATGCGAGTACTACGCACTGGAAGGCCTGAGCGCCCTGATGGACACGGTCAAGAAGATCAAGCGGATGATCAATCCCAAGCTGGAGATCGAGGGACTGCTGCGCACCATGTTCGATCCGCGCAACAATCTGTCCAACGAAGTCTCGGCGCAGTTGCTGCTGCACTTCCCGGACAAGGTCTATCGCACGATCATTCCGCGCAACGTGCGCCTGGCCGAGGCGCCGAGCCACGGCCTGCCGGTGCTGGTGTACGACGCCAGTTCGACCGGCGCCAATGCCTACCTGGCGCTTGCGGGCGAGATGCTGCGACGACACGACGCAAGCGGTTTCCGGTGACCGGATTCCTGTCTCCGGTGAAGTCAGGCCGCGGGTTCGCTGGATACGAACAGGAATCTGGATTGAAATCTTGCTCCCACGCAGACGCGGGCGGAAACTGCGGCCCATGAGCACACATAAAAAGAGAGGACTGGGCCGGGATCTGAGCGCCTTGCTGAGCAGCGGTAGCACGCTGTCCGAGTCTGAAACGGCCGGTGCCACGACCCAGCAGGAAATTGCGCTGGATCGGCTGCAAGCGGGCCGCCACCAGATGCGGCGCCATTTCGACGAGGCGGCGCTGGCCGAGCTCGCGGCTTCCATCGCTGCGCAGGGCGTGGTCCAGCCGATCGTGGTGCGGCCGCTGGACGGACGGGACCGGGATCGTTTCGAGATCGTTGCCGGGGAACGGCGCTGGCGCGCGGCTCAACTGGCGGGCCTGAAATCCATTCCCGCCGTTGTGCGCGTGCTCGACGAGCGCAGCGCGATGGCGGTCGGGCTGGTGGAAAATATCCAGCGTGCGGACCTGAATCCGCTGGAAGAAGCGGACGCGCTGCGCCGGCTGATCGACGAATGCAAGCTCACACACGAACAGATCGCCGAGTCGGTGGGGCGCTCGCGTGCCGCAGTGACCAATCTGCTGCGCCTGATGGAACTCAATCCGGACGTGCAGCAACTCGTGCGCGAGCGACGCCTGAGCCTGGGTCATGCCAAGGTCCTGCTGGGGGCGGAAGGTGCACGGCAGTCGTCGCTGGGAGCGCTGGTCGCGGACCAGCAGTTGAGCGTGCGGCAGACCGAGGCGCTGGTTCAGGGACGTGACGCATCGGACAGGCCCGCGAAGGCCGACGGCAAACCGGTCGCTCCCGAGATGCAGGCGCTGCTGGCCAAGCGTTTCGGCCTGCCGGTGAAGCTGCAACAAAATGCCCAGGGTCGCGGGCGGATTACGATCAGCTTCAGGAGCGCGAGCGAGCTCGATGGCTTGGTCCGCCGGTTCACTTGAGGGCTCTTCCGGGCCGCGACAATGTGGAGGGGCGGAGCACAGATGATCCAGTACGGCACCGCATTGATCACGGGGGCTTCCGGCGGCATCGGCGAGGCTTTCGCCCGCCGGCTCGCGGCGGATGGCGCAGATCTGCTGCTGGTGGCGCGCTCGTCGGACAAGCTGGCGAAGCTCGCCAGCGCCCTGCGCAAATCCTGCGGTGTCCGTGTCGAGATGCTGGTCGAGGACCTGTCGATGCGTGATTGCGGCGCGCGACTCAGGCAGGCCGCGGACGGTTATGGCATGAAGATCGATCTGCTGATCAACAATGCCGGCTTCGGCATGGTTGGCGGCTTCCACAAGCTGGACGCGGCGCGGATGCAGGAAATGATCGCGCTGAACATCTCGGCGGTGGTCGATATCACCCGGGCTTTTCTACCGGACATGCTGGCGCAGAGTCGTGGCGCCATCATCAACATCGCTTCGATGGCTGCGTTTCAACCGACGCCTTTCATGACCGCCTACGGCGCGACCAAGGCTTTTGTGCTGTCGTTCAGTGAAGGCCTGTGGGGTGAATACCGCAAGCGCGGCATCCGGGTGCTCGCGGTGTGTCCGGGGCCGGTCGATACGGGGTTCTTCGAGGCCACTGGCAGGCCCGAAATGCGTGCGGGCGTACCGCGGAGAATGATGCTCCAGGCCACGCGGGTGGTGGAAGCAAGCCTCGATGCGCTGGCGCACAACAAGATGATCGTCGTGCCGGGTGGTATGGGGCAGGGACTGCTGGCCGGGTTGCCGCGGCTGGCTCCGCGCAAGTGGGTGGCGGCGGGCCTCGCCCGGGTCCTTGCGAGGTCTACGAAAAGCTGATCTTGGGAGACGATTCCGATACGAAAACCGTTGCATAAATGACGCATGTCACCGTCCTGCTGCGTCGCGTCAAATCGCGTTGACCGCGTTCGCATCCGGCCTGTAAACTGCGTGCCGCTCGCAAGGGCGGCTTGCGACTCTGCCGGGGTCTTGAGGGGTGGTGGAGTCGGGGATGGGAAGCGGCACGAAATGGTTGCATCTGCGCGGTGTGAAGCTGGCCTGGGCCGTGTGTCTGACCCAGTTGCTCATCACCCTGATAGCCGCCTCGATCGTCGGACTCCTGGCCGGAATGGCAGCGGTGAAAGCCTCCTTGTACGGTGGCCTGATCGCGATAGTGCCTACGGCGTACATGGGTCTGCGGGTGTACCTCAGACGTAATGGCAACGAGCCCAAGGATGTGTTGGGATCGTTCTATCGCGGCGAGATCGGAAAGTTTGCGTTGACGGCGCTGATGTTCTTCTTCGGCGTCAAGATGTTCGGAACTCAGTTTCTGCCACTGCTGGCCACCTACATGGTGTGCCTGATCGCGTATCCCGCGGTCATGGTGGCGGCAAGAATCGATTAAGACTTAGATGATGAGACGGGGAAGGAATGGCGGCTGAAGGCGGTCACGGCGGCGAAGCGCAAACCTCGGGTGAGTACGTTGTCCATCACCTGACCAATCTGAAGCTCGATCTTCAGACGATGGCTATCGACCCGCTGGCGACCGGTTTCTGGGTTATCCATCTCGACTCCATCATTTTTTCGGTATTGCTCGGTCTGGTTTTCCTGGTGATCTTCCGCGGCGTTGCCGCCAAGGCCACCAGCGGCGTGCCCTCCGGCACGCAGAACTTCGTCGAGATCGTGC
>JBQTIX010000060.1:0-2159 GCA_052387695.1 Panacagrimonas sp.
CCGTTCGTCCCGAGTAGCCGCGCAGCGGGCGTACCGAGGGAAGCGTCGCGTATCGAGGGCATGCCCGGCACCTCGATACGCGGCATTGCTGCGCAATGGCGCTACTCGGTGCGAACGGATTTCAAACGGATGCACTACCCGCATCGGACGCACCGGGTTTCGACGCCCCCGGAGCCCCGTCCGCGAGGGGATTCACCCTTTATGGCGGCCTATCACGGTGATGCTACGATGTGACTCGGTCTTCACATGTCCGAGACCGATCCGGCACAAGCACATAAACAACACTCACCAGGACTGGAGGATTCAAATCATGCTAGCCAGCAAAAAAAAAGCTGTTATCGACCGTGGGCGCCCTTTTTCTCGGCGCTACCTTTCCTCTGGCGGCGCAGGCCGCCACTGCAGAAGAAATCGTTCAAGCCGCATCGGAGCTGTCACCTGTTGCGGCGGGCGCCGCATTGGCCGCAACCGTACTGGGTGAAACGCTGCCCCCAGGCCTGCAATTACAGTTGATCCAGTTTCTGCGCGACACCGCGGCGAACCCGAACAATCCGCAGGGTCCGGCGCATCTCGATGCCTTTTCCGACGCCCTGATCCAGGCCACACTCAACACCGCGCTCAACGGCGTGACCCTGCCGGACCTGCCCGCGCTGGGGATCACGCTGCCGATCACGCCGGGCCAGGTGCCCACGATCAAGCAGGTCTGGGACACCTATGGCGTCGCCAAGACCGCGGCCTTCCTGGTCGGCTCGTTGGTAGTGCCGGATCTCGCGCCCATCGTGCTGCCGCACAATACGCGCTCCGCCGGTAGCTACAGCAAGACGGTGACCTCGACGGTGATCACCGGCCAGCCCTTCGTTCCGCTCCTCACCACCGGCGTCGTGGTGGGGCGCAATTTCACCACCACGATCACGCTGGATTCCGACAACCTCGTCACCACGGCCCTGGACCAGAACGTGGTAACGGATCTGATCGTGGTCCATGCGCCTCTCTCGGTATCGCTGGCAGTGAAGGGCACCTGCACCAGGGTCGTGATCGGCCGATGCACCCAGGTCAGCCAAACCAGTTCAACCTTTCAGAACGACAAGGTCTTCGCGACCAACCCGACCTTCACCTTTGCCTACCCGATCAACGCGGGCCAGTTTCCGACCCGTCTGACGGCCCAGGATGCGTTCCAGACTGCGTACGACGCGCTCGGCACGCTGCACACGCAGAAGGCGCGGGATCCGCTGGTCACCAGCCCCTTTGCCAGTCTCCCTGGCTTCCAGCCGCTGGTACCGGGAACCGGTCTCGCCGACCTGGCGACGCAGGCACCTCCGGTCAACTACTTCGGTCTGAGCACGGAGGCGGGATCGTTGGCGCAAGCGCTGTCGCAGGGTCTCGCCAGTCCGCTGTTGACCGCCCTCAACCAGGGCACGATCCGCACGCGTGAGCGCGCGGCTTACCCGTTCGTGCTCGATCTGGACGGCCCGGGGCTGCTGCCCGGTCTGGCCGTGCCGGACTACGCGCTGGGCCTGACCGCCGGCTATCGCGCGGCTGAGGTCCGTACCGGCAAGGTCAGCATCATGGTCGTGCGCTGGCACAACATCGGGACCAGCACCGTGGGCGAGACGGTCAACAATCTCGGCACACAGCTCGGGGGTCTGGGCCCCGTGCTCACCACCGTCGGCGGAGCCGTTCCCGCATCCGCGCCCGCAACGATCTACTACGACGTGCCGGTCGGCGCCTACACGCTCTCCGCCACCCGTGTGGATGCGCAGGGCGCGGTTTACAAGAACGACTGGCGTGTCGCGGCTCAGGGCGTCAACGTCCCCGTGCCTCCGACGCTGCCATCCGTGGGCGGAGTGGTCGGCGGGGTCGGCACTGTCCTGGGGGGCCTCGGCCTGCCCAGCCCGTAAGGGATAAAACACCAGAAAGACAGCAGCAAGGCGGTTACTCGACCCTCCCGGCCCTGGTGGCCGGGAGGGTTTTTCTTTTTGCTGGGACGGGTGAATGCCCAACGCACGTGCCGGCGCGTTTCGGTAACAATCGCGCCCCCGGGTAATGGGTAGTGCATCAGTTTGAAATCCGTTCGCACCGAGTGGTAGCGCCGCGACAGCGGCGCTGATTGCGCAGCAATGCCGCGTATCGAGGTGCCGGGCGTGCCCTCGATACGCGACGCT
>JBQTIX010000061.1:0-58800 GCA_052387695.1 Panacagrimonas sp.
TTGAACGCCGGTGAGTGGTTCCGGCGGGTCCTTCTGCTCATGTCTGCTCCTGATACGAGGCGAATCATCGCCTCATCAAGCAGAAAATCCACCTACCGCACTGTGCAAATTCCCGGGGCCAGCTCTGTACCGTAGGCATCGACCTTGCTCTGAATCACGCCGGTCTCGGAATAGATCTCGACGTGATTCTCATCGGTATGCAGGGACCAGCCCGCCGCTGTTTTCTCCAGGTACGCGAAGGATTCCGGGTACCGGGTGTCGCGCCAGCGGGCCAGCCCCGCGTCGTAAGTGAAGTAGTCCGCCCCGCCGTCCGGCTTGAGCGCAAGAATTTCGCTGATCTGCGCCAGTGGCCGCACAGGGCAGCTCGCGGAACCTGGCGCCACGGTACAGGCGCTGCCATCGGTATACCCGAAGACCAGGCGCTGATCGAAGCTGGAACTCCAGTAGGGACCGAACAGGCCGCTCAAGCTGGCGGTGCTGTTGTAGGTTCGAACCATTTCCAGCGGCATCGGACCCTGCGCACGGAAATCGATTTCGCGTTTGAATTTGGTGCCGGTGCGGATGGAAACCGGATTACAGGTGACGTCACCCGGCTCTGGGTAAAGCTCCCCGCATTCGCGCGGCCCGGCCGCGGCCGCTTTCGACCGCAGCTCACCGCCGTCGAAGGACGTCGGGCCGACTCGATCCAACCGGAACGATTCCGACGGCGCAGTCGTCACGGTGATCAATCGATTGAGATCCTGTCCCGCGACCGCAGGCCCTGGCAAGACATTCGTCAAAAAGCCCGCAAGCAGGAGCAAGCGCAAACCGCGTCGGCGCACCCCGTTCCCGTCTGTCTGCGAACCGCGTCGAATCGGGTACGCAGGGGAATCGTGAATAAAGGTGGGACGTGCGAGATGCATGGGACGCTCCGTGCGCTCGCAGCGTCCATGCGCTGGCAAGCGGTGTTGTTGTGGCGGTTTCGGTCCGCCACGGTGTCTGGAGAGTCCAGGCCCTGCCGTCGAGACCGACAGGCGGGCCGCTCACGCGGTGCAACGGCGCGAGCCTGCGATGGGCTGAAGTTTGCTGGCAGTTGGAAAAGCCAGCTTGCGCGACTGGACCCGCGTACACCGATGTGGCGCGGAGCGCGATCGAGGACGACCAATCCGAATCAGCGCTGACAGCCTGGGCAAAAAAAACTGGAGCGCTGACCGATCACGCTGCGCCGAATCCGCGTTCCGCAGGTCCGGCAGGGTTCGTTCTCGCGTCCGTAGACGTACAGATCCTGCTGGAAATAGCCGGCCTCGCCGTTGGCGCCGGCGAAATCACGCAGGGTCGTGCCGCCCTGGACGATCGCCTCGCCCAGCACTTCGCGCACGCGCAGGACAAGCTCGTGGTACTCGCGTCGCGTGACCCGGCCCGCCGCGCGACCCGGACGGATGCGAGCGCGGAACAGGGATTCGGCGGCGTAGATGTTGCCGGCGCCGACGACGACTCTTCCGTCCATCAGAAAATTCTTCACCGCGGCGCTGCGGCCGCGCGAGAGAAGATACAGATACTCGCCGTCGAACTCGGGCGCGAAGGGTTCGGGGCCCAGTCCGTCGATCAGTAAGTGGCCGGCCTCTTCGGCGCGCCAGTGCAGCATCGCGCCGAAGCGTCGCGGATCGTGAAAACGCAGCAGCCGGCCCGAGTCCAGTTCGATATCGACGTGATCGTGCTTGACCAGCGGCTCGCCCGGCTCCAGCACCCAGATGCGGCCGGACATGCCGAGGTGGATCAACAGGCGATCACCATTGTCGAGGTGCAGCACGAGGTACTTGGCGCGACGCTCCGCGCGCTCGATGCGCCGGCCTGCGAGCGTCGCTTCGAGGTCCGGTGGAATCGGCCAGCGCAGGCGACGATCGCGGACCACCACGCGCGTGATCCGGCGACCGAGCACGTGGGGCTCGATGCCGCGGCGGAGGGTCTCGACTTCGGGAAGTTCGGGCATGCGCCGAGCTTACCCGGCCGGGTCGGGTTTCTTCTCTTCGGTCTTTGGGGGCGCAGCCTCTTTCGCTTCGCCGTCCTTGGCCGGTTCCGCCGCCGGCTCGGGCTTCGGCTCCGCCGGAATCCTGAAGAGTTCGTCGACCAGCGCCTTGGAAAGCGTATAGCGCACGCCCAGTTCTTTCCGGGCCAGCACCAGTTGCGGATCGCGCTCGGCGACCACCAGGTCGATCACGCGTCCATCGGCGAGCGTGAGTTGCACCCGATCGGCTTTCGCAGGCTCGCTGGGTTTGGCGGCAGCCTCGGGCTCCGCCGCGTTCCACATCGCACGTGCGTTCTTCCAGGACTCGGCGAGCCTGGTGACCTGCGCGGGCCTGGCCTCGCCTTGCTGCGGGCTGGTCCAGACGCCTTCCGCGTTCTTTTCCAGAGCCAAGCCGGGCAGTTCGATCTTTGCGAGCTCGGCGCCTTCCGGCACCACGGCCTTGGCGACGAGATCGGAGTAGTCAGCATCGAGCGCGGCGCTGGGTGGATCGTCCACGAGACCCAGCACATCGCCGACAAGCACGTAGCGGCGGAACTTGATCGGCTCGCTGCCGCCCAGGGCGATCTTCGTATCGTCGAGGGTGACGGTGTATTTCGGCGGTTCCAGTTCCAGCTCGGCCTTGCTGGCACCGGCATCGAGCTTGGCTTTCACCTCCAGCTCCGCGACGCCGAGAATGCCGTTGATCTCGAAGCTGTCGGTCTCGGCCTGCACCGGCTCGGTCAGCCACCACTTGCCGTCCTTCTTCTCCAGCTTGATGACCGGCCTGTCCGGATGTTCGAGCGCGATGCGCGTGATCGCGTCGCGCTTGAGCGAGGTGAGCGGCGGACCTTTCTCGTCCTTCTTCTGACTCAACCAGACCGCTGCCCCGAGCCCGGCGACGACGACGAGCAGCAGCAGATTGAGATGGATGCGTTTCATGATCGGATCAACGACGACGACGCACGATCCAGCGCCCCACACCCGTGCCGATCAGCAGGAGCGGCAGCACGATGACGAAGCCGACACCGATCAGGATCATGGCCCAGTCGGGCAGGAACAGGGTCGTGTCCGGCGCCTTGGGCACGTCGATATTGAGCTGCGAGTCGCGCTGCGCCAGCCACTGGATGATGTTGAGCCCCAACTGCTGGTTGCCGTACTGGGTCAGGTAAGCGTCCGACAGGAAGTCGGCGTCGCCGACCAGCGCGACCCGCTGTTGTTTCATCTGCTCGGTCTTGCCCGCGGTCTCGCTTTCGGCCTTCGGCGCCTCGCCTTCCGGCGTCTTGGCAGCTGGCTTTACCGGCACATCGCGCGTCTGGGTCACGCCAATGGTCAGCGGCCCGGGCAGATCGTCGCCGTCTTTGGTTACGGCCCTGCCATCCATCGGCGAGGTTTCCAGCCAGGACTCGTCGTTGGATTGCAGCATCGGCAGGGATTGCCAGCCCCGGTCCGGTTCGACGTCGATCGAGCGCACGATCGGGAACAGCGTGACCTGGTCCATCCCGCGCGTGACGGGTCCCGGCGGATACCCCAGCGCCGCGTAGATGCCCGGATGTCCGGTGCCGAGCAACTCGTATTCGGGAAACACTGCAAAACCGTTCTTCCAGCCCACGCCCAGTTCCTGGGCCAGGGGATCGAGCCCCGGCAGGTAGTCCGGATCGGTCAGCCACAGCAGATTTCCGCCGTCGCGGACGTAATCCGAAATCAGCTTGACCTCGCCTTCGAACAACGGGCTCCTGGGGCTGGCGATCACCAGCACCGAAATGTTGTCCGGGACGGTGGGCGTCTTGATCAGATTGATGGGCAGGACCTTGAGACCCTTGTCTCGCAGCACCTGGGCCAGGCGCGTGTAGGCGCCCTGGTCGTTGGCCTCGGAGGTTGAACGCTCGCCGTGGCCTTCCAGGAATCCGATCCACTTCTCGCCCGAGAAGGTCAGGCGCTGGAGCGCGGTGGTGATGTTCTGCTCCGACAACTGCCGCAGGCTCTCGCGACGGCCCTGGTATTCCAGCACCACTTCGCCTGCGAAGGAGATGTTGTACTCCTTCACCTTCTGCGGCTGGCTGGAAGGATCGATGAATTCCAGCTCGACGTCCTTCTTGAAACGGCGGTACTGATCGACGAAAAACTGCGTATTGCTGCGTTCGTCGCTGCCGGGGTAGACGAAGGCGATGAACTTGACAGGGTCTGCCATCGCGGCAAGCTGGTTGCGGCTGGCTTCCGAGATCGTGTTGCGCTTGCCGGCCGTCCAGTCCTGCTTGACGTTGAAGCGCACGGACAGCCAGCCGATCATCACGATCGCGGCCAGGAACAGCAGGCCGCCGAGGACTTGCTGGATCAGGTTCTGGTTTCTTTGCTTCATGGGGATGCGATACGTGTCGAGGCGTTAAATACGGATCGGGCGGCGTAGGTCGGCTCACGCGCGAAGCGCGGCGCCGACGCTGCGGGCGGCGCGTCGGATCCGCCCGCAAAAAGCGCGGGCTTGATCCGACCTACGCCGCCTCACGAGACTCAATTCCGCTCCATATCCAGCCGCAGCACCGTCAGCCACAGGAACAACGCGGTGAACAGCAGGTAGTAGACGACGTCGGAGGAATCGAACAGACCGGTGATCAACTGCTGGTAGTGGCTGATCAGCGATAGGTAATCGAACACCGGCGCGAACTTCGAGCCCATGTTGGCCGGCATCTTGAGCAGCCAGATCAGCAGCAGCGCACCGAACGTGCCGATGGCGGCGATGGTCGGCTCACGCGTCAGGGACGAGATGAACACGCCGCAGGCCGCAAAGGACATGGTCACCAGCAGCAGGCCCAGCAGACCCGCCGCAAGCCGGCCCAGGTCCAGGTTCACCACCGGCAACAGCGAGGCCGGCATCGCGGCGAGCAGGCCGATCATCGCGAGCACGAACACCATCACGCCGAGAAACTTGCCGAGCACGATCTCGATCAGGGTCACCGGCGCCGAGAACAGCAGGGTGATGGTTCCGCTCTTGCGCTCCTCCGAGAACAGCCGCATGGTCATCAGCGGCAGCACCAGCAGCAGGATGATGGTCGCCGAACCATAGACGCCGCTGCCAACGTACTCCGACACGCCGAGCGGCTGCTCGCCCTGGTCGGACATGGTGCGAAACTGGATCACCGCGCCGGCAAAGATGTAGCCGAAGATGATCTGGGTGACGCCCAGCACCGCCCAGGCGAGCGGCGAGACGAAGATGCGGCGCATCTCGTGGGTGGCGATGGTCAGGGTGTTCTTCATCACGCGGCTTCCTTGTAGGTGAGTTCGTCGCCCGCGGTCAGCTCGACGAAGCGTTCCTCCAGCGTCTGCGATTCGAGCCGCAGCTCGCGCAGGCCCCAGCCGTTCTGCACGGACGCCGCGACGAGCGCCTCGCGTGGATCGTTGGAAGGCGCCACGGTCAGACGGAAGCGTCCTTTTTCAAGGGATTCGACCGCCGCCACACCATTCATGCCCGCGAGCGTGCCGGCGTCCGGCGCGTTGGCAAATCCCACGAACAACCGGTTCTGGCCGAGGTGCGCGTCGATGGCCGCGTCATACACCACGCGACCGCGATTGATGATCATCACGCGACCGCAGACCGCCTGGATTTCCGGGAGGATGTGGCTGGACAGGATCACGCTGTGGTTCTTGCCCAGCTCGCGGATGAGCGTGCGGATTTCGCGGATCTGGATCGGGTCCAGGCCCACGGTGGGCTCGTCGAGCACGATCACCGGCGGCCGGTGGATGATCGCCTGCGCCAGGCCCACACGTTGCTGGAAACCCTTGGACAGATTGCCGATCAGACGACGACCCACCTCGGTCAGGCCGCAATCGCGCTTGGCTGCGGCAACAGCGTCGGGCCGGTCCTTGCGGGCGATGTCGTGCAGGCCGGCACAGAAACGCAGGTACTCGTCCACCGTCAGCTCGGGGTACACCGGCGGCTGTTCCGGCAGATAGCCGAGCTGGCGCTTGGCCAGCACCGCCGATTCATGCAGCGACTGGCCCTTGACGAACACCTCGCCCTCGCTGGGTGCGAGATTGCCGGTGAGCATCTTCATGACGGTGGATTTGCCCGCCCCGTTGGGACCGAGCAAGCCCAGAATTTCGCCTTGGGCGAGCCTGAGATTGAGATGGGTGACGGCCGTGTTGGGGCCGAACCGCTTGGTGAGGCCCCGGGCCTCGATCAGGATATTTTCGCTGGCCATCTTCTCGTTAATTCTTCCACTGAATTGCTGGCGGATGATTCTGGCGCGCGATGGACCGCGGATCCTCTCGTCAGTTCCAGCGCGGGCTCCCCGTCGACACACCGCGCGGCGCGGATTGTACGCATCGAAGTCCTGCATACAAGCCCTGCCGACCGAGGCCCCGCCGCGATTTGCTAAGGTCTGTCCCCATTCCCGAGCGCGGTCCGCGTGCAACCATGAGCCCGACGCTGATCCAGTCCATCGCCGGCGCGATCTTCGCGATCGCGCTGATCCACACCTTCTCGACGAAGCTGTTCGAGCATCTTGCGAACCGGCATCCGGCGCACGCCGGCATCTTTCACCTGCTCGGTGAAGTGGAAGTGGTGTTCGGCTTCTGGGCGATGGTGCTGGTGAGCCTGATGTTCCTGTTGCAGGGCTCGGCACCGGCGATCGAGTACCTGGATACCCGCAACTACACCGAGCCGCTGTTCGTGTTCGCGATCATGATCGTCGCCGGGAGCCGGCCGATCCTGGACCTGGCAACGCGTCTGGTGCGTACGCTCGCCCGCTTGGTGCCGCTGCCGCGCAGCGTCGCGACGTATGTGACCCTGATGACCGTGGTGCCCCTGCTCGGCTCTTTCATCACCGAGCCGGCGGCGATGACCCTGGGCGCGCTGATGCTGCGCGATCGCTTTCTCGATCACGAGGGGTTGTCCACGCGCGTCAAGTACGCAACCGTCGGCGTACTGTTCGTCAACGTGTCCATCGGCGGTGTGCTCACGCCGTTTGCGGCACCGCCGGTACTGATGGTGGCGGGCAAATGGGGCTGGGACATGGCCTTCATGCTCAGCACCTTCGGCTGGAAAGCCGCGATGGCGGTGTTCGTCAACGCGGCCGTCGTGACCGCCTTGTTCCAGCGTGAACTGCGTGGCGTCCCGATGGTGGACGAGTCGCGGCGCGCAGCGGTGCCGATTCCAATCTCCATCCTCAACACGCTGCTGCTGGTGGGTATCGTGTTCTTCGCACATCATCCACCGCTGTTTCTGGGGCTGCTGCTGTTCTTCATGGGATTCGCCACCGCCTACCGGCATCATCAGGGGCGGCTGATCCTGCGCGAGGCCCTGCTGGTCGCCTTTTTCCTCGCCGGGCTGGTGGTGCTGGGCGGGCAGCAGCAGTGGTGGCTGCAACCGCTGCTGCTGTCGATGAGCCCGGATGCGGTGTACTACGGCGCCACGGCCTTGACGGCGATCACCGACAACGCCGCTCTCACCTACCTGGGTTCGCTGGTCGAGGGCCTGAGCGACGAGTTCAAATACATGCTCGTTGCGGGTGCCGTCACCGGCGGCGGCCTGACGGTGATTGCCAATGCGCCCAATCCGGCGGGTTATTCGATTCTCAAGTCGCGCTTCGAGGACGAGGCGATCAATCCCCTGGGGCTGCTGCTCGCGGCGATCCCACCGACCGTCGTCGCGATCCTCGCCTTCAAATTTCTCTGACCGATCCTGACCGACGATGAATGAGTTCAAGGCCATCGAAGACCTCGCCGAACGTCTGGCGGCGATCCTGCCGCCCGGCCTCAAGTCCCTGCGCGCCGAACTGGAGGACAACTTCCGCGCCGTGCTGCGCGCCAACCTCGAACGCTGGGACCTGGTGTCGCGCGAGCGTTTCGACGTGCAGGCGGAATTGCTGGTGCGCACGCAGGCTCGGCTGAAGCAGGTGGAGGCGCGGCTGGCGGCTCTGGAAAGCCGGGAGACGTAAGCCGATGCCCGACGCCTGACATCTCGCCATGTCCCTCGCCACCATCCTCTCCCGCGCGCAGAACGGCCTGGCCGCGGACCTGGTGACGGTGGAGGTGCATCTGGCACCGGGCCTGCCGGGCCTGTTCATCGTGGGCCTGCCGGAAGCCGCGGTGCGCGAGTCGAAGGACCGCGTGAAGGCGGCGCTGCAAACCTGCGGCTATCAGTTTCCCAACCGCCGCATGACCTGCAACCTGGCGCCGGCCGACCTGCCCAAGGAAGGCGCGCGCTTCGATCTCGCCATTGCCCTGGGCATCCTCGCGGCCTCGGAGCAGATTCCGGCATCGCGGCTCCTCGATGTCGAAGTGCTGGGCGAGCTGTCGCTCTCGGGCGAGATTCGCCCGGTGCACGGCGCCTTGCCCGCGGCGCTCAAGGCCAGCCAGGCGCGACGAAAACTGATCGTCCCCTCGATCAACGCCGACGAAGCCGCGCTGGCCGGCGGCGCGCAGATCGTCGAGGCGCGGCACCTGGCCGAGCTGTGCAGCGCGTTGCACGCCGGAGCGCTACCCGTGCGAGCTGCAGCCACGCCGACCGTGAGCGCTGAACCGGTGCCGGACCTGAGCGAAGTCCGCGGCCAGCACCAGGCCAAGCGCGCGCTGGAAATCGCCGCCGCGGGCGGCCACTCGATCCTCCTGATCGGTCCGCCCGGCGCCGGTAAGAGCATGCTCGCCGCACGCCTGCCGGGCCTGATGCCGCCGCTCACGGAAGCCGAGGCGATCGAAGTCGCCGCCATCGGCTCGGTGGGGCAGAAGGGTTTCGACGTGCGCAAATGGGGCCAGCGGCCGTATCGC
Organism: Panacagrimonas sp.; assembly: GCA_052387695.1. Lineage (GTDB taxonomy): Bacteria > Pseudomonadota > Gammaproteobacteria > Nevskiales > Nevskiaceae > Panacagrimonas. Next base: position 8,744 of record JBQTIX010000061.1, read on the forward strand.
GCGCCGCATCACACTGCCTCGGGCGTGGCGCTGGTGGGCGGCGGTTCCATTCCGCGGCCCGGCGAAATCACCCTGGCCCACCTCGGCTGTTTGTTTCTGGACGAGCTGCCCGAGTTCGATCGCAGCGTTCTGGAAGTCCTGCGCGAGCCGCTGGAGTCCGGCCAGATCACCGTGTCGCGCGCGGCCCGCCAGTCTGATTTTCCCGCACGCTTCCAGTTGATCGCCGCGATGAACCCCTGTGCCTGCGGATACCTGGGCGACGTTTCGGGCAAATGTCGTTGCACACCCGACCAAGTGAGCCGCTATCGCGCGCGAATCTCGGGGCCGCTGCTCGATCGAATCGATCTGCAATTGTTCGTTCCGCGCGTGGAGCACGAGGCCCTGACCGCCGCGCCGGACCCGAATACCGAAACCAGCGCGAAGGTGCGCGAGCGGGTGATCGCGGCTTATACCCGACAACTGGAGCGCGCGGGCAAACCCAACGCGCGCCTCACGCCCAAGGAGATCGAGCGCGATTGTGCGCTCGACGCCGCGGCGAAGACCCTGCTGGAGACCGCGATGGCGCGCCTGGGGCTATCAGCGCGGGCGTATCACCGCGTACTGAAAGTGGCACGCACGATCGCAGACCTTGCCGCCGCGACGGATGTCGGCGCGGCGCAGATCGCCGAGGCGCTACGCCTGCGCGAGCTGGATCGAGCCACGCGCACCCAGTAGTCGCCCAACTGCCGCCGTATGCCCGTATCGGCTCCAACGTCTGCTGTTGCGTCGAGCGCACGCGACAGCGGACGTTCGTGACCGGCCGCTGTTGGACGTCTGCGACGGCTACCTGAAGAACGTGAACTTCCTCTCTCACGGGGGGCCGGGCCGGGGCGACAATCGCTCCGGCTGCGACCTCAAGTGTGCCCCTGGCATCCTTCTGAAATTTCCTGTCGACAGTACCGCAGCCGCGCTCGTGGCGGCCTGATCCGTCAGTCCGGGGGGTCGAGCCGCATCCCCCATACGTTCGGCGGCCGCGATTGACCTTGCGTCGGTGGCCGAGCGGGATGGCCCCGAACGGCGCGCAGTATCCGCGCACCCCATTCGCTGGAGATGGATCATGTCGCAGGAGCAGTTCGCGCAGCACGGCAAACCCCACAAGACCTTCGAGCAGAGGTCCGACACCGTCCTCTGGATCAGCCTGGGTGTTGGATTTGCGCTGATGGGCGCGCTCGGCGTCGCGAATTGGGCGTCCAATGCCTCGGCCGGGAAAGCGGCGGTGAAACCGACTGACAGCGTTCAGGCCAAGACGAGCAGCGTCGACCCCGTATACCAGTGCAACGGTCACGTGAGCTTCAAACCCTGCAGTTGACAAGGGAGGATGGAATTGCGGTGATCGGGTCGCCCTCGATCACCCAGGATCTCGCCGTCGGGAATATGCAGTTTCAGGACCGGCCTTCAAGCCGGTAAGGCGCTCTTGCCAGAGATGAAATTCTCGCGCGTGCGTACCGCCTTGTCGCAGTGCTCGACGTATAGCGGAAATCCGCCGAGAAACACCGTCGAGACGCGCGGCTTGCCCGGGATGTTGTCGCCCATGTAGTAGTTGTGACCCTTGGTGAACAAGGTCATGTTGGTGATGGCGTTGCTCAGCTCCGACCACTGGCCTTCCGCTTCCGGCGTCGCCTCGACGAGTTCGCCCGGGTCGCTGCGCCCGTCGAGGAACCGCTCGATCTGCTCGGTCTGATACTGCGCGAGCAGCACCGGGTTGTAGAACGGACAGCCCGGCCCGAACAGCCAGAACAGGTTGGGAAATCCGTGCGACATCATGCCGAGATAGGTGCGGATACCCTGCGACCAATGCTCGTTCAAGCTCAGCCCTGCGCGGCCGCGGATGTCGATACGTGACATCGCGCCGGTGCCCAGATCGAACCCGGTCGCGAAGATGATCACGTCCAGGGGGATCTCGCGCTCACCGACCACCAGGCCGGTGCGTGTGAAACGCTGGATCGGCTCCGCGCGCAGGTCCACCAATTCCACATTGTCGCGGTCAAAGGTTTCGCAATAGCTCGTGTCGCCCGCAAGGCGCTTGGTGAACACCGGGTTCTCGGTGGGCGGCATGAGTTTGTCGGCGACGCCCGCCTTCGACACGCGCGAGCGGATCTTCTCCCTGAGGAATTCTTCGAGCGTGCGGTTGGCCTCTTCGCTGGTGATGAGATCGGCGAATGCGTGATAGAAGCACAGGCCACCGGAGGCCCAGCGATCCTCGTACACCCTGCGGCGTTCTTCGGGACCGACCTCCAGCGCGGATACTGTCGGTGGCGGCACCGGCTTAGAGTGCACCGTGGTGAAACCGGCACCGGACACGCGCTGCGCCTCGCGCAGCGTCGCGTAATTCGCTTTCACTGCGCGCGTCTGTTCAGGGTTCGCCTTGTGGTTCTGCAAGGGCACCGTGTACGTGGCGGTGCGCTGGAACACCGTCAACTGCGCTGCCTGCTTCGCGAGGATCGGCGTGAGCTGTACGCCGGAGGCACCGGTGCCGATGATGCCGACGCGCTTGCCGGAAAAATCCACCGGCTCGCGCGGCCAGCGCGAACTCTGCAGCTGCAGGCCCTGGAACCCGTCAACGCCCTCGAAGGGAGGCCGGTAGGGTTCGGAGTAGATGCCCGTCGCCGTGATCAGCACGCGTGCACTCACGCGCTCGCCGGTGTCGGTGTGTACGGTCCAGCGTTGCGCCCGTTCGTCGAAGTGCGCCGCCGTGACGCGGGTGTTGAAGCGGATGTTCTCGCGCAGACCAAAGCGGTCGGCGACGTGGTTGCAGTAGCGCTCCAGCTCGGCCTGCGGCGGATAGCGTTCGCTCCACTCCCATTCCTGCTGGAGGTCTTCCGAGAACGAGTACGAATACTCGAAGCCCTCGATATCCACGCGACAACCCGGATAGCGGTTCCAGTACCAGGTGCCACCGACACCGGAGCCGGTCTCGTAGCATTGCACGCTCCAGCCGCGCTGGCGCGCGCGGTGGACGACGACCATCCCAGAGAACCCCGCGCCGACGACGACCACGTCGAATCGCGGCACAGAGCGCTCCGGCGAATCTGCTGACGATGCCATGTTTCTTCTCCTCCGCGATTTGCGTTGATCGATCTGCGTTTGTTCGCTCTAGCGTAGCGCCAGCAAGGTGACGACGGAGGCATTGCCTTCCATGCCCGCCGCGCCACCGCCCATGGTCTCGACCATGCCCAGCTTCGCGTTCGCGACCTGTCGTTCACCCGCCGTGCCACGCAACTGCCAGACGATCTCCGCGATCTGCGCCGTGCCGGTCGCGCCGAGCGGATGACCGCGAGAGAGCAAACCGCCGCTGGGATTCACCGGCTGCGCGCCGCCCATGCGTGTGTGACCGCTCGGCGCAAGCGCAGCGCCTTCGCCGGTCTTGCACAGGCCCAGCGATTCGAGCGTGAGAATCTCGCCGATGGTGAAGGAGTCGTGCACTTCGAGCACATCGACCTCGCGCGGCTGGATGCCGGTCTGCGCATACACCTGCTGCGCCGCCTGGCGCACCGGGCCTTCGCCCCAGAAGTCGTTCGAGCGGTGATCCCACAGCCGCCCCGAGGCCATGGCCGATCCCAGGATGCGCACCTCTCCCCTGCGCCCCTTGGGCGTGCCGACGATCACCGCGCCCGCGCCGTCGCTGACCGGGCAGCACTGCAGGAAGGTCAGCGGATCAGCGATCTTGCGCGAGGCCAGCACCTGCTCGACCGTCGGTGCCTCGCTCTTCAACTGCGCGCGCGGATTGCGCAGGCCGTTGGTCTTGTTCTTCACGGCCACGTCGGCGAACTGCTCCGCGGTGGCGCCGTACAGCTCCATGTAGCGCTGCGCCTGTAGTGCGTACAGACCCGGCAGCGGCAAGCCGGCGCGTCCCTCGGGGTCGGTGGCTTCAGGCACGATGGCGCCGCTGGTGAACAGCGAGGACAGGTGCTCGATGCCGAACACCAGCACGCAGCTATAGCGTCCGCGCGATACCGCCTCGTAGGCCTCGTGATAGGCCGCCGTGCCGCTCGCGCATGCGGCTTCGATGGTCAGCACCGGCACGCCGCCGATGCCGATGCCGCGCAGGGTGCGCGTGGCCACGCCCGGCGGACCGAACACGCTGCCGACGAACACGGCGTCGATCTCGCCCGCCTCGGCACCTGCGTCGTGCATCGCTTCGAGTATCGCGTCCCAGGCCAGGGATTCGACCCGGCGTTCCGGGAAGCGGCCGTAGTCGGACGTGCCGACACCGCGAATCACGACTTCCCTTCGCTCAGCCATTCGAGGTCTCCGCCATCACGATCAGGTCTCCTCCCTCGTCACCGCCGACGATGCACACGCGGGCACCCACACGCAGCGGCTGCGGGATTTGCAGATGCGCCATCACGCGCGGTCCGTCGTCGAGGTCGATGTAGGCGAGCGCATACGGGGGCTTCCAGCGACCGACCGGGATGTGTACGAGTGTGGACGACCACACGGTGCCGCCGGGGCCGAACTCCACCGCATCGGCATCCCGGCATTGGCACACCGGGCACCAGGGTGCGGGCGGGGCGCTCGGGTAGCGGCAGGCGCGGCAGCGCGAGCCGACGACGTGGTCGCCACGTGCCACCGGTCGCGGATCGGCGACGAAGGCGCCGCCCATCACTTCGCCCGCCCGGCGCTTGCTGACACCACTCATGACCTGCCTCCGACCTTGCGCAGAACGCGTAGCCGGGTTTCGCGATAGCGAAGCCGGGGGCGGTCTCCCGGCTTGGGCGAAACGACCGCCCAAACCGGGCTACTGCTGCTCCCTCTCACGAGACACCCCGTTCCAAGGTGATGGAAAAATCCTCGCCCTGAAAATCGATGTAGGTGCCCACCGGCTGGCTCATCAGCCTCTCGATCAGTGCCACCGGCCCGCTCTTGCCGCGGATCACGTACTCGCGCTTCGGCGGACCCGCCGCGCGCATCGCGTCGATGTCCCTCGAAGGTACCAGCAGGCGCAGGATCAGCTCGTCGTCGGACACCTTGCCGCCGAAATCCTTGCGCAGCTCTTCGAGCGAGGGCTGCGGTGGGGTCCAGTTCACGAAATCCTTCGCGCGCGGCGTCGAGAGAATCCGGTCCTTCGCGTTCTGATCCAGCGGCGCCACCGGCTGGCCGTAGTGACCGAGCACGTAGGTGATGATCTCGTCCGGCGCGTACTTGTAACGCTCGCCCGGCGTCATCAGGTTCATCACCGCCTGCGTGCCGATGAGCTGCGAGAACGGCGTCGCCATCACCGGGTAGCCCAGCTCGTGGCGGATGGTCGCGATCTCTTCCAGGATCGCAGGCAGGCTGGCCTCGATGCCGCGATCCTTGAGTTGATTCTTCAGGGTGCCGGTCATGCCGCCGGGCAACTGGTGCTGGTAGTGGAACAGGTCGTACTCGGCGGGCTGGCCGATCGGCAGACCCTCCTGCTCGGCAATCGCCTTGAGCTTGGCGGAAATGCTTTCGACCGCGGCCAGGTCCACCGTCGAGTTCCAGCCCTTAGCTACGATGTTGCGCAGCATCGCCTCGGTCGAAGGATGCGCAACGCCATTGGCGAGCGGCCGGCAGATGGTATGGATGGTGTCCGCGCCCTGCTCTATACCTTCGATGTAGTTGAGCGGTGCGAGGCCGGTGTTGTTGTGGAAGTGCAGTTCGAGCCGCCTCGATCCGATCGCCTTCTTCACCACCTTGCACAGGCTGCGCGTGCGCTCTGGCGTGAGCACGCCGCTGGCGTCCTCGATCTCGATGCCGTCCACGTCCAGCGCCGCGAGTTCTTTGGCTCGCGCCGCGTAGTACTCGTCCGTGTGGTAGGGGCTGGACGAGAACAGCATGGTCGGCACCGCCTCGCAGCCTGAAGCCTTCGCGACCTTGGCGAGTCGGCTGATCTTGTCCACGTTGAACAGGCCGTCGTAGATCCAGAAAGACTTGATGCCGTTCGCGGCCAGCCTACGGATCCACAGGTCCATCACGGAGTCCGGCGTGAGGTTGAAGGTGACGATGCCGTTGCTGCGCGTGCCTGCGCGCAGCTTGGTGCGCGGCATCGCCGCGGACAGCAGCCGCAGGTTTTCCCAGGGGTCTTCCTTGCAGTGCTTGACCTGGATCTCGAACAGGCTGCTGCCGGTCACGTCGATCACGTCGTAGCCCGCGCGGTCCAGGTCCGGCGCAAGCGCCAGAGAAATCGCGGCAGGCATGCGCATGCCCCACCAGCTCTGCTGGCCGTCACGCAGGGTCTGGTCGATGAAGCGGATGGTGCGGCTCATAAATAGTTCCTCGGATGCACCGGGCTATGCATTGAAGATGCGCGCTTGATGCGACGCGATACGCGGGCCGGCTTTGTAGGGTGAGAGAGGCATGCGCATGCCCATCAGCCTATTGGCTGTCCGTCACGCAAGGTCTGGTCGATGAAGCGGATGGTTCGGCTCATGCGTGAGCGCTCCTGTGTTCAAGGTATTGCTTCATGCCGGTCGATTCGATCCAGCGCGTGGTGATGCGCGTCGCCGCGAAGTCCGGATGCTCCAGCACGAAGTGATGGAAAGGCAGCGTGGTCTTCACGCCCTCTATGGCGATGTGCCTGATCGCTTCCAGCGCGCGTGCGATGGCGAGCTTGCGATCAGCACCGCTGGCGATGAGCTTGGCCAGCAGCGAGTCGTAGTTCGGCGGCACGAGATAACCCTCGTAGCCGTGCGTGTCGATGCGCAGGCCCTTGCCGCTGGGCAGTTCCCAGCGCCGGATGCGACCGGGCGAGGGCATGAAGTCGCGGTCCGCGTCCTCGACGTTGATGCGGCATTCGATGGCATGGCCGAGCACCTTCAGGTCGGCCTGCCGGAACGAGATCGCTTCGCCGCCGGCGATGCGAATCTGTTCGGCAACGAGATCGATGCCGGTGATGGTCTCGGTGACCGGATGCTCCACCTGGATGCGCGTGTTCATCTCCAGGAAATAGAAACGGTCGCCATCGGCGTCGTAGAGAAACTCGACGGTGCCGGCGCTCGTATAGTTGATCGCCTTCGCGAAGGACAGCGCCGCTTCGAGCAGCGCGGCGCGCGTCGCTTCCGGCAGATTCGGCGCGGGCGCCTCCTCGATCAGCTTCTGGTGTCGGCGCTGCAGGGAACAATCGCGCTCAAACAAATGAACCACGCGGCCCTGCATATCGCCCAGCACCTGCACCTCGATGTGCCGAGCGCGCTCGACGAAGCGTTCGAGAAACATGCGGCCGTCGCCGAAGGCCTCCAGCGCCTCGCTCGATGCCTGCTCGAACTGCCCCGCCATGTCCGCCGCTACGCGCACCACGCGCATGCCGCGACCGCCACCACCGGCCGAGGCTTTCAGCAGGACCGGATAGCCGACCTTGTTCGCGATCTGCACCGCTTCCGCGGATGTCTCGATCAGCGATGATCCCGACGCGAGCGGAATGCCGATGCGCTCGGCCACCGCGCGCGCGGTGATCTTGTCGCCCGCCGCGCGCATCGCATCGGCGGTCGGCCCGATGAAGATCAACCCGTTCTCGGCGCAGGCCTCGGCGAAGGCGGGACGCTCGGACAGAAAACCATAGCCCGGGTGTATCGCGTCGCAACCCGTGCCCTTGGCCGCGGTGATGATTGCAGGAATGTTGAGATAGCTGTCGCGCGCCATCGCCGGGCCGATGCACACCGCGCGGTCGGCGAGCCGTGCCGCCATCGTCTCGCGGTCGGCTGCGGAAACGCCGACCACGCACTCGATGCCCAGCGCGCGGCAGGCGCGGACGACGCGCACCGCGATCTCGCCGCGATTGGCGACGAAGACGCGTCGGATGCGGCCCTCAGCCATGAGAGGGGTCGATGTACAGAATCGCCTGGTCGAACTCGACCAGGTCGCCGTTCGCGACCGCGATGCGGGCGATGCGTCCCGCCACGCCGGCCTTGACGTGATTCATCAGCTTCATCACTTCGAGAATCGCGACCGTCTCGTCGGCCGCGACCTGCTGGCCCAGTGCAACGAAGGGCGGCGCACCGGGTTTCGGCGAGGCGTAGAAATGACCGAGCAGCGGCGCCTTCACCGAGATCCAGCGAGGATCGATCATCGGCGCGGCGGGCGGCAGCACCGCCGCAGGCGCAGCCACTGCTACGGAAGCTGGAGCAGGTGCGGCCGCCGGGGCCGTTGCGGCGCGTGTGGCAAGTTGCGGCCGCCCCGTCTTGGAGATACTCAGCTTGACGCTGCCGCTTTCGAGTTGCATGCCCTCCCAGCCGGATTTCTGGAACATGTCCAGAACCTGCAGGATTTCCTTTTCGCTGAGCGCCATCGGGTTCTCTCGGGTATGGATGCGCGGCTGCTCAGCGCGCGAGCGCTTCGCGTAGCGGGCGACCGCCGGCCCAGGCAGCCAGTCGCGACAGGTAGGGGTGGTCCTGCTCGCGCGGTGTTTCGAGTTCGAGGCTTCCGGCATACACCACGCCGCGCTCGCCATCGACCGTCACCACGAGACCCGCGAGCCGCGCCGAGGTGCCCTCGCCGCAGCCGACGACGCAGGGCTTGCCGATCTGGCGACCGACCACCGCGGCGTGCGAGGTGCTGCCGCCGAGATCGGTCACGACGGCGAGCGAGGCGATCATGCCGTGTACGTCATCCGGGCTCGTCGTCGGACGGCCGAGCACCACGGCGTCGCCCGCTTCGGCACGCCGCTCGGCCTCGTCGCAGTCCTCGATCACCAGGCCGCTCGCCACGCCGGGGCTCGCCGGCTCGCCGCGTGCAAGCACCTCGGCATCACGACAGCGCGCGTCCGTCAGCTGCGGACGCAACACCGCGTCCACCTGCTCGGTCGAGACGCGGGACAGCGCCTGCGCGCCATCGATCAGGCCCTCATCCACGAGTTCCACCGCGATGCGGATCGCCGCCGCGGGGGCGCGCTTCGCAGCGCGCGTCTGCAGGAAGTAGAGCCGGCCGCGCTCCACGGTGAACTCGACGTCCTGCATGTCGCGCTCCTCAAATTCGAGCTGACGTGCGCCGGCGATCAAAGCGTCGTGAACCTCGGGCAGCAGCTCGCGCAAGCGGCTGAGAGGTTCCGGCGTGCTGGTGCCGGCCACCACGTCCTCGCCCTGCGCGCGTGGCAGGTACTCGCCGTAGGGCTGCGCCTCGCCGGTGAGCGGGTTGCGCGTGAACAGCACGCCGGTGCCGGAGCGCACATCGAGATTGCCGAACACCATCGCCTGGATCGTGACCGCGGTGGGCAGGTCGTCCGGGAGGTTGTGGTGCTTGCGATAGGCCTTGGCGCGCCGCGAGCGGCTGGAGTCGAACACCGCGATGATGGCGCGCCGCAACTGATCCAGCGGTGATTCCGGGATCGGCTCGCCGGACTCCTTGAGCACAATGCGCTGGTACAGCTCGCGGAACCGCCGGTGCGTGTCCTCAGCAAATGCCGCGTCGCCGGAGTCGGCGGCCAGTGCCCGCTCCGTGTCGGCGTTCATGCCGAGGTCGAGCACTGTATCCATCATGCCGGGCATGCTCACCGCCGCGCCGGAGCGCACCGACACAAGCAACGGCGGTGTGCCGCCGAAGCGCCGTCCGGTCGCCTGTTCCAGCCAGGCGATGCCGGCGCCGATCTCATCTATGAGTCCCTGCGGAAACCTGTGGCCCGATTCGAACCAGGCGAGGCAGGCCTCGGTGCGGATCACGAAGGCCGGTGGAACCTCCAGGCCGAGCGCACGCATGCGCGCCAGGCTCCAGGCCTTGCCGCCGATAGCGTCGCGGCTCGGCGTGTCGCGTCCGTCGATGAGGGAAGTCCATTTCATGGCCTACTCCTCGCGCTTCAGGCCGAGCAGGCGCAGCAGGTCTTCGTGCATCTCGAACCAGACCGTGTGGTAGGAATCGCAACGGATGCCGCTGACCCACTCGTGCTCGCCGTTCAGGGCGCGGTCGAGCGCATCGCCGAGGCGCGTCGCGTAACGGCCGAGGCGCGGCAGTCGCGCGGCCATGCGCGCGAGCAGCGCTTCGGCGCGCTCGTGCAGGCTCGCGAGGCGATCAAGGATGCGGCCGTCGTGCACGGCGTCGGAATGATCGTTCGGGACCTGCTTGCCACCGACGCTCATGCTCTGCCACTGCGTGATGAGCGACTTCAGCTCGCGGTTGATGACTTCGAAGCGCCCGTACTCGGCCATAAGCTGAGTGTCCGCGCGCTGCGCGGCAAATTCCTGCGGGTAGCGTTCCTGCAGCCAGGTCGCGCCCTTGGGCGCGAGCACGTAAAGGCCGCGGGCCGGAATGACGTACCCGTCCGCGACCGCCGGCGCGAGCGCAGCTTCGAGCGTCGATGCATCGGTGCCCGTGCTGGCCTGCAGCGTGGGGAGATCCGCCTTGAGCCTCAGCGCGAGTGCGTGAACAGCTTCGAAGGTGTTCATGACTTCGCCCCCTCGATCACGATGCGGCGCGCCTCGCGTCGCAGGATCTTGCCGACCGGACTTTTCGGCAGATCCTTGAGAACGCTCACGCCGCGTGGACGCTTGTATCCGGCGAGGCGCTCGGCACAGAACGCGAGCGCCTCGGATTCGCTGAGCGGTGTGCGCACCGAAATCACCGCGTGTACGCGATCACCCCAGCGCTCGTCCGGCAGGCCGACGACCGCCGCTTCGCTGATCGCGGGATGCGCGAGCAGCACGTCCTCGACTTCGCGCGGGTACACGTTGAAGCCGCCACTGATGATCAGATCGTTCTTGCGATCGACCAGATAAAGGAAGCCGTCCTTGTCGAGATAACCCATGTCGCCGCTGCGCAGCCAGCCCTCGGCGGTGAACTTCGCCGCGGTGTCCTCGGGTCGCTGCCAGTAGCCCTTCATCACGCAGGGGCTGCGGGCCAGCACTTCGCCGGTCTCGCCGATTGGCAGCTCCCTGCCCTGCTCGTCGCCGATGCGGACGCCGACCATCGAGTACGCGCGCCCGGCGGAGCCGAGCCGGTCGTGATGCTCGGGCTGCAGGCAGGTGATGCACATCGGCGCCTCGGCCTGGCCGTAGATCTGCACGAACACCTGGCCGAGTGCGTCGAGTCCGCGTTGCAGCACGGTCGGGGCGATGGGCGCCGCGCCGTACACGAGGCGCCGCAACGCGAGCTTCTTGCGCTTCAGGCTGGGCTGGTCGAGCAGCATCGAGATCATCGTCGGCACCAGGAACGTCGCGGTCGCCTGTTCGCGCTCCAGCGCCTCGATGAAGGACTCCGGATCGAACTTCGGCAGGATCACGTTGCGCGCGCCGCGCATCAGGTGCGGCAGCAGGTATCCGCCGCTGCCGTGCGTGACCGGCGCGCCGTGCAGCATGGTGTCGCCGCGACGGATGTCCGGCAGCACGTCGATCAGGAAATTGCTGATCTCGGCGATCTCGATGTTCGTCGTCAGCATCACGCCCTTGGGCTTGCCGGTCGTGCCGCCGGTGTAGGCCAGGCGATAGAGATCGTCGAGCCCGCGCGGCACGCGGCAGGGCGCGCTGTTCGCGGTCGCCTCCATCTTGCGCAGGTCGGCCAGCGTGACCACGTGCTCGGCGTCCGGGCCTTCATTGGCATCGCGCAGCAGGCCGACCGCGCCGGAATCCTGGATCTTGTGCTCGTGATCGGCGCGTGTCTCGCGTCCGTTCAATGCCACGCGCACCAGCCCGGCCTTGGCCAGCGCGTAGTACGCGACCACCGATTCGACGTTCTGCGACAGCAGCACGGCGACGCGATCACCGGGCTTCAGGCCGCGTGCGAGCAGGCCGTGGCCGACTCGGTCCGTGGCCCGGTCGAGTTCCTTGAAGCTCACCTGGCGCTGGCCATCGACCAGCGCGACGTCGTCTCCGTAGGCCAGTGCGGCGCGATGGATCAGATCTCCGATTTCCATGTCTACCGTCCGACAGGGTGGGCAGGATTCATCTGCCCACCGCAGCTATTCGAGCGGGGAACGTGGGCACGCTTCGCCTTGCCCACCCTACGGTCCTTATGCGTTTTCATCGTGTTGGAGGCTCGGCAATGAAGCCCACCATCACTTTCCCGTTATCTGCGCGGACTGTGGTGATGGGGGATGCTCCGCCTTTGCTTGCAGCAGGGGCCGTTCCATGCACAGTCCAAACGCCGCCACTGAGAGTGGCCGTGTATGGCTCAAGACTGGCAATGGATTGCGTAGAGAACATTTGATTCGAGGTGCCTTGGTCTTCATCAATTGATTTCCAGGCAGCACGGGCTGTCGCAATGGCGGCATCCGGGGTCTTTATCCGCATTTGATTCGCCGTCTCACCGCAGCCCAAAAGGACACCCGCCACCGCAACAAACATGATGCTGGTCTTCACCGTGCTTCTGACGGCCAAACGCAGCAATAAAGAGAACGTCATGCCCGCGAAGGCGGGCATCCAGTTTTCGTCCGCAAGTCGAACCTCATTACGAACTGAGGGACTGGATTCCCGCCTTCGCGGGAATGACGGCAGGGGTGTCATGGTTCGGTCTCGCCTACCAAGGCTTGTAGGTCCGCACGTCGCAATCCGGCGCCCTTGCCGCGCAGCATTCGAGAGCCTTCCTGCGTCTGCCGATACAGCGCGTCGGCCAGCGGCTCACGGTGATGGTGCTTGATCCATTCCTCGTCGAGCCAGCGAAACCCGGCCGACTGCGGGCCGGGCTTGAAGCCCGCGGCGAGACGGTTGTAACTCGCCAGATCAATCCGCCCGCGGCTCGTCGTGTAGCCGCCGGTCTTGGTCGGCAGGCTGCTCGTGCCCTGCTGCGCAGGGCCGGTGCTGGACACGAAGTCACCGCCGCGCAGCACCGCGTAAGGCACGCCGCTCATCATGTGCCGCGGGCCATCGGAGGTCCGCGCCATCACGTAATCGTTCGCGGTCTGCGTCGGGTAGGAGAGATAGCCGACCAGCTCGCCCAGCGAGTCGCGGCCGTACTCGTCGTTGAGCATGGGCTTGAAGCGGGCGGCGCGCGGATCGAGCGTGAACCAGTCGGCCGGGTCGTAGACGCCGGCGAGATGCGCGAAATCCTTCGCGACCGAGGAATACACCAGTGCGCCGGCGTCGATCATCTGTTCGCGCGACCAGCCAGCGATGCGCTTCCATAGCACCGCGGTCGCCTCGTGCAGCACATGGCGGATGTGTACCATCGTCTCGCTAAGTTCCTCGGCGCTGCCCATGCCGACGGGAACATAGCCCTCGGTCAGCGCATCCGAGGTGTAGAGGCCGACGGCGACCACGTTCGCCGAGTTGTAGGCGGGTTCGGATTCGAACGAGGCCCAGTCGTCGACCAGCCGGAAGTGCGTGTTCTTCACCACGACCGGAAGGGTCAGGTTGTTGAACTTCAGTTCGGTCGCGATGCCGTCGAGCCAGGGATAGTCGCCTTCCGAGAGATCGGTGAAGTCGCGCACGAGCAACTGGCGCTTCTCCCCGTTCTTCTCGCCGAAATTGTAGGGGCCGCTGTTGTGGATGCCGATGCGGCACTCGCAGTGCGCGAGGAAGGCGTACTGCGCGAGCTGGGACGTCAATTGCGTCGCCGCCTCGTGCAAGCGATCGCCCTCGCGCACCTCGAACAGATCGGCCTCGAACACCTGCAGGCTGCGCTCGGGCAGCAGCTGGCTGCGGTCGCCGAAGTCCTTGTTCGTCAGGTGCGCGTCATTGCGGTGATAAGCCAGACTGAAGCGGCGCGTGAAGTCGCAGAGATAGGCCACGTCTTCGCAGGCGTCCTCCGGCTTCAGCAGGCCGAGCGCCATCAGCATCTCGCGGCCGATCATGTAGAAGGCCGGCAGGCACCAGGCGGAATTCAGCGTGTTGAGCTTGAGGCTGACCTCGCGCGCACGGTCGCCGAATTCCTCGGCCGGCATCACCGCCTCGCACTTCCGCAGCAGCGCCGGCCAGGTGTAGAAGGCCTGAAGGTAGGACAGCAGCATGTAGGACGGCACCGGGAAGAGTTTGGATTGCTGCACGGTGCGGGTGATGCACAGCCAGTATGTGGTGTCCGAGATTTTGCGGATCAGCTCGTTCGTCGACAGTAGCGCGGGGTAGGTCAGCTTGCTCACGGCGCCACCTTCCAGACCTTCGCACGCACCGTCTTGCCCGTCTCGTAGTCCTCGCCTGAGACGGCGACGGCGGTCGTCTCCATCTCGACTGTATCGCCGTCCTTCAGCGACGAATCGATCTTGCAGTTCATGAAGCAGGGAATGCCGTATTCGCGCGTGAGGATGCCGAGATGCGAACGCACCGTACCGCCGAGGCAGAGCACGGCCTTGAACTCTTCGAGGATGGGTGCGGTGAGAGTGCCGCCGGAGTCGTCGATCACGGCAACCGTGTTCTCCGGCACGCCGCCGATCAGCATCTGCGTGACCTCGTCGATGCTGGAGATGAAGCGGGCAATGCCGCTGATGCTAGTCGCGGCTTGCACGAGGTTGTCGCCCTCGCCGACGAGGATGCGGCCCTGTGCATCGGCGGTCGCCGCTTCACCGCTGCTCGCTGTGGCCTCGGCGCGCGCCTTGTATTTTTCCGGCGCCTCGCGCGATGAAACAGTCGCCGAGGCCTCGTAGCGATAGCCGGTCGCGAGCAGTTCGCGCTCAATGGAAAGCAGATCGTCGGCGCTGAGCAAGGCCATGGTCTGCGCGTTCGCGACCTGCGCCCAGGGCTTGCCGGCCGCTGCCGCACGCTGCGCGACGAGCGCGCGGATGCGGTCATGGAAGAAGCGCACCGTGTGCGTCTTCTCCGGCTCTCCCCATTTGGTGCTGAGCTGCGACATGGCTGTCGTTCTCGTCGTTCGATTCGTTATGAGCCGCGCGTGACGACGCGGCGCTTGAGCCAGGAGGCGTACTGCGTCGGCAGTACATCCTGCGGCGTCTCGATGCCCAGTTCGCTGGCCGCGCGATAAGGCCACGAGGGCTCGGCGAGAATCGCGCGTGCCGAGGTGAACAGATCGACGCTGCCGTCGCGGATGATGCGGTCCGCTTCCTGCGGCGAGTCGATCATCCAGCCCACGGATACCGGCACTCCGGCCTCCTCGCGCACCCTTCGCGCGACCGGAACCATGAAGCTGGGACCCCAGGGCACGCCGGAGACGTCGACGCTGTTGAGCGCGATGCTGACGTCGATCAGGTCCGCGCCAGCCGCATGCAGACGGCGCGACAGCTCGATGCCTTCTTCGAGCGTGAGGCCACCCTCGACGAAATCACGCACGCCGAGCCGGACCGTGAGCGGCAGATTCTCGGGCCAGACGGCGCGCACGGCCTTGAAAGTTTCCAACGCGAAGCGCGAGCGGTGGTCGAAGCTGCCGCCGTAGGCATCTTCACGACGGTTGGCGAGCGGAGACATGAAGCTGTTCGCCAGATAGCCGTGCGCGAAGTGCAGGTTCAGCCACTGGAAGCCAACTGCGTGAGCACGCTTCGCCGCGTCCGCGAACTGCTGCTGCCCGCGCTGGATGTCGTCCAGCGTCATCGCGCGCGGGACGCGAGGCAGGTTGCCACCGAAGGCGAGCGCCGAGGGCCCGAGAATCTCCCAGGCGCGCGGATCGTTCGCGGCGAGATGATCGTCGCCCTCCCAGGGACGGTTCGCAGAAGCCTTGCGTCCGGCGTGCGCAAGCTGGATGCCGGGCACGGCGCCACGCTCGGCGACGAAGCGCGCGACTCGACTCCAGGCTTCCGCCTGCGCATCGTTCCACAGGCCGGCGCAGCCCTGCGTGATGCGGCCCTCGGGCGCAACGGCCGTGGCTTCCGCGACCGCCAGCGCAGCACCACCCGAGGCGCGTGCGCCGAGATTCACCAGATGCCAGTCGTTCACCACGCCATCGACGGCGGAGTACTGGCACATCGGCGAGACCGCGATACGGTTGCGCAGGGTCACGCTCTTGAGCGTGTAGGTGTCGAAGAGTCCGGGCATGACGATCAGTGCTGCGAGGCGGCGACGTGGACACGAACCCCGTCCATCGCCTCGGTGACCGGCACCTGGCAGGTGAGGCGGCTGTTGCTGCGCGGCTCGGCGAGACATTCGATCATCGACCGCTCGATCTCGTCTGGCGCAGGTAGGTGAGCGAGCGCGGCGGCGTCCACATAGCAGTGGCAGGTCGCGCAGATGCAGTTGCCGCCACAGGACGCCTCGATACCGGGAATCAGCGCGCCGGTCGCGGCCTGCATCAGGCTCTGGCCTAACTGCGCTTCGACCGGATGTTCCTTGCCCGCGGGGTCGACGAAAATGATTGTGGTCATGGGCGTGCTCAGGGACGCGCCGCGTGACGCAGCCAGGCATCGACGCCCGCACCGCGTGTCGCGAGGCGCGGCTTGCCCGGCGCGAAGGCGATGGGCACGCGCGACATGCCCTGCACCTGGCCCTTGGTCCAGAAGCTCGGCGCGCTAGTGTCGATGCGGTATTCCGGGATGCGCGCGAGGAACTCGTTGAGCACCACGCGCGCCTCCATGCGAATCAGGTGCTGGCCGAGGCAGACGTGCGGCCCGGTGCCCAGCGCGAGATGGGCATTGCGCGGACGGTCGAGGATGAAGGCATCGGGATGTGGGAAGGCACGCGGATCGCGATTCGCCATCGGCAGCACCAGCATCACCTGCTGGCCCGGCTTCAGAGTCTTGCCGCCGATGGTGACCTCGCGCTTCACGGTGCGGCCGATGGAGCCCGGCGTGTAGTAGCGCAGGAACTCGTCCACCGCGGCGTTCATCTTCGACGGGTCACGCGCGAGGCGGCGACGCAGTTCCACGTCCCAGCCCAGGCGCCAGAACGCGCTGCCGATGAGCTTGGCGGAATTCTCGATGCCGCCGATCAGCAGCACGGTGGAGAAGCCGAGCAGCTCCTTGTGGCTCAGGCGCTCGCCGTCGATCTCGGAGTTGATGACCTGAGAGAGGATGTCGCTGCCCGGCTCCTTGCGCCGCCGCTCGATGTTGCGCTCGAAGTATTCGTACATCTGCGTGATCTTCGGCATCGCGGTTTCGCGGCTGACGAGAAACTCGTGCGTGAGCGCGGTGGTCCAGCTATCGAACATCGGGCCGTCTTCCGGAGGAAAGCCGAGCATCACGGCGGTAAGGATGGCCGGCACCGGGTCGGCGAGGATGCGGCCGACGTCGCCGCGGCCGGTCTCGATGAAGCCATCCATCAGTTCGTGGACGGCGGTGTGGATCGCCTCGCTCAGCGCGGTCACGCCGCGCGGCATGAACGCGAGGTTGACCAGGCGGCGCGAGCGCATGTGCTCCGGCTCGTCCTGCTCGGCGAGCATCAGCGGCTCGGTGACGGCGTACTTGGGAAAGATGATGCCGTCGTTGGAAAAGGTTTCGGTGTCGCGGTCGATGCGCTCGCAGTCCGCAAAGCTGGTCACCACCCAGAAGCCGCCGTGCTTCTCGCTCCAGCCCACCGGTTGATCGGCGGCAATGGCCGCGTCGCGGAAGGCTTCGTAGTACGGGTAGGGCGTGCCGTCCACGCCCAGCGGTGGATCGAGATGGTCGTAGCCGGCGTAGAAGGATTCGACGTCGGCCTTGGGTGCTGAACCGGGTGCGTTCATGCGTTGCTCCTGCTGTTACGCCATCTGCACGCGCTGCTGCGCGAGCTTGAGATACAAAGGCACGACCACGCCCCAGCTTGCGAAGCGCGGGTCGGTCGCGCGGCCGGTGCGCGACAGGTGATAGCCGAGCGCGATGATCGCCGTGACCTTGCACAGCGCCAGCGTCTCGTAGCGACGGATGTCCTGAGCGCTACGATTGTTCGCACGCTGCCATTCCTCGATCACCTTGCCGCGCGACCACCAGCCATCAAGTTCGAAACCCGCGTTGGCGAACGACACTTCACCTTGGTCGTAGAACTGGAGCATGTAGCCGAGATCGGTCAACGGCTCGCCGACACTAGCCATTTCCCAATCGAGCAGCGCCTGCAATTCCGGACCGCGCCACAGGCAGTTGCCCTGCTTGGGATCGCCGTGCACCGGCGTCATCGGGCCGGAGGCAGCCGGCGGGTTCTTGCTCAGTGCGTCGAGCAGATCGATCAGGCCTTGCTCAGCGTCCGCCTGCACGGCGACATCGCGCCAGTGTTCGATCTCCTGTGCGACGGTCCGCGAGCCGGACGGCATCAAAGATGCGGGAAGGCGGTGCAATGCAGTCACGGCGCCCACCCACTGGCTGCACATCGCGGAGACCGTGGCTGCGCCCGCGCGCTTCATCCAGTCCGGCGCAACGTGATCGAAGGCTTCGCCGTCGAGCCGCTGCATGAGGAAGAAAGCATCGCCGATCACGCTCGCATCGGTGCACAGCTCGAACACGCGCGGCACCGTGGTGCCGTTCGGCACCTTGTTCACGGCATCGAGAATCGCGTGCTGCCGCGCCATGTCGTAGGGCGGCAGCAGGCCCTCTTCCGAAGGCGGCATGCGCAGGATGCGATCGATGCCCTCGATCAGGTAGGTCTCGTTCGAGTGCCCGGTGGAGAGCGCGACGATGCGTGTGATCCTTCCGCCTTCCGGCAAGTACCCGCGCAGCCCCCGCGTCATCCGATCCAGATCGCGTGCCATATCCGTCCCCGACTAGATGAAGGAGTGCTCGGCGCTCAGACCATACTCCGGCCAGGGCCCGACCAGCACCGACTCGAAGATGCCATGGCCCACCGCGTCGCCCTCGCGGATGCGGATGGGGCAGTCGCGCAACTGGTGAATGCGCTTGAGCGTCGCAAGGTCCAGCGTGTCCTCGATCTTCTCGCCGTCCACGAACAGATCGCCGCGGTACATGCCGTGCTTGTTGCCGTCCAGGCCCAGGTACAGCGCGGTGCCCAGGTGGAAGCCGGCTTCGCCCGGCACCTCGACTTCCACGGTGCGGTTCTCGCCGTTGAGCATGTCGAAGTGGATCCTGCCGCCCTTGAGCCGCCGCGTGCGGTCGTCGTACTTCAACTCCGGACGGATGCGTGCGATGCGCTCCTGGCTGCCGTCCTGAAGATTGCGATAGCCGGAAAAATAGAACGGCTTGTGATCGCGCATCTGCAGGTAGTAGTGATACTCGTAGCGCTCGCCGTTGGGCCGCTCCATGAACATCGGCGACCAGTTGAGCAGGAAGGCCATATTGGCCATCTCCTTGTCGCCCCAGTCGCGCGCGGGCTTCAGATCCACCGGCGAGGCGCCGACGTCCAGGCGCACACCCCAGGAGTGATCGCGGAAGGCGATCCAATCCTTGGGTGTGACGTCCTCCTTCCTGCCTTCCACCGATAGCCAGCCGCGCACCGTGCCGGCCTGGTGATAGCGCACGATGTCCGATACCGCGCGATAGCCGTGCTCATCGTGCTGCAGATGCCGGTCCTCGCAGAACGGCGGATTCAGCGCGCTGAACTCGACTTCGAACGAAACCGGCTGCGTGCTGTTCTCCGCCATGCGGATGCGCAGTCGCTTCAGCGGCTCGACGATCTCGTATTCGAGCGGGCCGACGGCCATGCGCACCGGGTCCGACGACAGGGTGCGCGAGCCGCGTACCGTCCACTGCTGGCCCCCGCGGGAGATGCCGCCAAAGCCGTCGAAGACGTTGCGGTTCTGGTACTTGCCGAGGCCGAAATCGATCTGGATCGAGCCATCCTTCTTCGGAATCGAAAACCAGATCTTCTCGGTCCAGCCCAGGTCGGACTCGTTGACGCGACCCATCAGGTTCGCGGTCTGATGGTGCAGCAGCTCATCGGCGGGCAGGGGTCTGCCGAGGTTGGGCGTCATCGCGTTCCTCCGTTTCAGGTACTGACTGTCCATTGAAGACCAGTCAGCCCGGCGGGTATTTCGAAATCCTCAGGTGCTTGTCGAAATCGCCCGGTCTTGCCCGGCTCACGCCAGAGGTGTACACAGGTGAGCATGCCATAACCCAGAGCAGGTTCCGGCTCCAGCTGAGGAGATATGCAGCCATCGTCGTCCACCATCGCGGGATCGCAGCCCGGCCGCTTCGCGACCTCGGGCAAGGCCATCGTGCAGGCGGTCGGATTCACGCCGGAGTTGTCCAGTGAATCGGCCGGCTGGAATAACCTGGCGTTCTATGGCTGGCGCGGGCATTGCCGGGAGGCGGCGTTCGAGCCCTTCGAGGAGCCCGTGATCGTCTACCACGTCGGCGGCGCGCAGACCGTCCCGGTACGGGTGGGTCGCAACTGGGACCGGCGAACCCATCCTGGTCTCATCACCATCATTCCGCCGGCGACTCCCATCGGCTGGGACATCCGCGGAGAAGTGCATTCGCGTTCGATCCACCTCGGGTCGCGGTTTTTCTCAGGTTCGGACTGCGATGTCCCGAGCACGCCCAGGCTGCGGTTCCGCTGTGGCGTGCAGGATCCGGTGCTGACCTCCACGATCCAGGCGCTGGAGCAGGAACTGCGCGCGCCCCGCGAACTGGGCACGCTGTACGCCGATGCGGTGTCCGATTTCATGGCCCTGCACCTGCTGCGTGACAGCGGCGGTGCCGCGGTCATCATCCCACAGCGACGCGGCGCCTTGTCCCAGCGAGCATTGCAGCGCGTGCGGGAGCGCATCGAGGCGAGTATCGAGCACGGCATCTCGCTACAGGCCCTGGCCGATGAAACCGCGTTGAGCCGCACTTATTTCTCTGCCGCGTTTCGCGAATCGACAGGCGTCTCGCCGCATCGCTATCTCACGCAGCGGCGCCTGGCGCGCGCCCGCGATCTGCTGCGCAGCACCGCGCTGTCCCTGACGGAAGTCGCGCTGCGCTGCGGTTTTTCCAGCCAGGCGCATTTCACCCAGTACTTTCATCGTGAAAGCGGGGTGACGCCCTTGCAGTTCCGTCTGGCCGGATCCGGCAGTTCGGGTGCAGGGCTTTCGAGCGGGCCGTATTGACAACAGCTAGCCTGGGTTTCTAACCGGCCGTCCGTGAGAAACGCAGGCTAGGAGCCTGGACTGACCGATGCGACCCTCTCTGCCATGGCCACGCGCAACCAGGCCATGCCGAGCCGCAGGTCGCGATCGACGGTGGAACGCGACAGCGACAGCGACTCCCCGATCTCCGGTCGCGACAGGCCGCCAAAAAAATACATCTCCACGATCTGCTCCTTGCGCGCATCGAGCTGGCCGAGCTTTTGCAACGCGGCGTGCAGGTCCAGCAAATCCCCTGGTGATTCGTCGCGGGCAGCCACCGACAGGGCCGATTCGGGGTCCACCCGCAACTCATCGCCGCCGCGTCGCGCAGCGCCTTTGGCGAGCGCGCGATCGACCAGCACATTACGCATCACCCGCGACATCAGCGCCATGAAATGGGTGCGGTTCTTCAGTTCCAGCACCGAGCCGGCAATCCGCCCATAGCCTTCGTGGACCAGGGCGCAGGTACTCAGCGTCTGCCCCGGCGGCACCCGGCTCAGACGCTCCCGCGCGATTCGCCGCAGATCCTCGTAGATCAGCGGCATCAGACGGCTGAGCGCCGCGCGGTCACCGGCCTGCCAGGCGTGCAGCAGGCGGGTGACATCGGTGGGCCGGGTGATCGGCGCGAACTCGGAGTCGAGCATGAGGTAAGGATTCCGGGGCGTCTGAACGACCACCACAAAGTGGTTTCTGAATCAGGTTTATTGATCCGGCCACAATCGAGTTGAACTCGATGATTCAAACGTAGGTCGGCGTAGCCGGATCAATAACCCAACATGGCTCTGTGTTATTGAAGCGGCCAGCGCCAACCTCGTAGATCGATGAGACCTCTGTCCACGCGTGCGTTTTCAAGTGAATAGCGGCCGCCTCAATAAATTAAATGAAACGCGGACAAAAGGACATCACGGCGACCGGATCGCCCTCGGGCAGCAAACGAGCTCGCAGCTTCATGCGGGCGGACCGACATTCGCAGGTCGGGCCGGCCTTCGGCTTGAACGGACCTACGAGCGACGATTCTTCCAGCCGCTCAAGCGCTCCAGCCGCCGACGCCGCACTTCCTCGCCGAACGCCGGACCGGTGAAACCTGCGGCCTGCACGTCCACGTTCGAGACCTCGGCCTCGCGCGCTGCCTCGCGCAGAAAATCGGTCTGCGGATAAGCGCAGTCCTCAAAACCGAGGCGGCCCCGGGCATCGCACTCGCAGGATTTCAGCGCCAGCTCGAAACGGTCCGGACGGCGGAACGCTTCGAATCGCTCCAGCAGTTCCAGCAGGGTGCCGGGACGCAATTCCTTCACTTTATGAACCAGCAAGTGGTCGCGCGTTACCATTAGCGCAAGGTCGCGCAGCGCGGCGGGCACGCGCAGGCGTTCGCAGAAGGCCTTCACCAGCGGCAGTCCGCGGGCATCGTGCATGCGGTGGCTGGGCCATTCTTCGTGTGGCGTCTTGGCCTTGCCCAGGTCGTGCAGCAGCGCGGCGACTCGCACATCCAGCGGATGATCGGCGCGCGCCGCGACATCCACGCACATCAGGGTGTGCACCAGCGAATCGACCTCGGGATGATAATCCGCGCGCTGCGGCACACCGGCGAGCGCGGCGAGTTCCGGCATCACGCGCGCCAGGGCGCGGCAGGCGTGCAACACCTCGAAAAAGATTCGCGGGCGTGACTCCATCAGCGCGCGCTCGGTCTCCTTCCACACTCTTTCAGGCACCAGGTGATCGGCCTCGCCGGCCTCAACCATCTGCCGCATCAGCGCGACCGTTTCATCGGCGACATGGAAGCCCAGCGGCGCGAATCTCGCGGCGAAGCGGGCGACTCTGAGAATGCGCACCGGATCCTCGGCAAACGCAGGCGAGACATGGCGCAGCACTCGTGCCTCGATGTCGCGCTGCCCGCCGTGCGGATCGATCAATACTCCCTGCTCGTCCTCGGCGATGGCATTGACCGTGAGGTCGCGCCGGTACAGATCGTCCTCGACGCTGACCTCGGGGCCGGTGTGAAACACGAAGCCGTGATAGCCGCGGCCCTGCTTGCGCTCGGTGCGCGCCAGCGCGTGTTCCTCGTGGGTCTGCGGGTGCAGGAACACGGGAAAGTCCTTGCCCACCGGCCGGTACCCGGCGGCGGTCATATCCGCAGGACTCGCCTCGACCACCACCCAGTCGCGCTCCTTCACGGGCAGGCCGAGCAGGCGATCTCGCACCGCGCCGCCGACGAGGTAGCGCTTCATCGTGGACTCGCGTCCGACGGTACTTCGGACGTGATCGGCGTGAGCCAGCGCGTGATGCGCTGTGGCTTGCCACTGGCCTTCCAGGCGAACACGGTGCCGTTCCAGATGATGCGCTGGATGTAGTTGCGGGTCTCGTTGAACGGCACGTTCTCGATCCAGACATCGGTCTCCTTCGCGGTCTCGGGCAGCCAGCGGCGCAAGGCGTTGGGGCCGGCGTTGTAGGCGCCCAGCACCAGAACGAAGCGCTCGCCGAAGGTGTCCAATTGCTCGCGCAGGTAGCCGGCGCCGAGCATCACGTTGGTGGCGGGATCGAACAGGTCGGTGCGGGTCGGCGTGTCCAGGCCGCCACGCCGCGCCACCGCACGCGCCGTCTCGGGCAGCAGTTGCAGCAGGCCCAGCGCATCGGCCGACGAGCGTGCGCGCGGATCGTACAGACTCTCCTGGCGCATCACGCCGTAGATCCATTCGGCCGGCAGGCGCGAACGCCGGGCGGCGGCGGCGACCTCCGTCTCGTAGGGCCGCGGGTAGAGCAGGTCGAACTCGTCGAACACCTCGGCCCGCGTGGCAGTGCCGACCGCCTGGACCATCCAGCCCCAACTGGCGGCCAGACGCGCAGCCTCGATCAGGCGCGGCGGATCGAAGCCCTGCGTCGCCTCGGCCCATTCGGTGCGCGCCCACGCGGCCTGGTCGACGAAATAGGCTTCGCGTGCGCGGACGAATCCCGGCTGCGCGGCAAGCCCCTTGAAGATCGCGGGATCGGCCGGTCGCCGGCCGGGGTGCGGCTGGAACGCGCGGTCGAGCCGCTCGGAGGCCAGCACCGGGTAGTAGCCGTTTTCCGTGGCCAGCTGCTCGTAGCCGGCCCGCGCGGGCTCGGCACGCTCGAGTTTTTCGTCGCTGCGCGCACGCCAGTAGCGCCAGCGTTGCTGCCCGGCGAGCGTCGGTGGCATGGCGGCGATCCACTGCGAGGCGAGCGGCCAGTCGCCCGCCCATAGCGCGGCGCGCACCCGCCACTCGTGAGCACGTTCGTCGAGCGCAGTCTCGGGCACCGTGCGGAACGTGGCGACGGTCTCTTCGCGACGACTCCAGGCCTGGTTGAGCGCGATCTCCCGACGCAAATCGCCCGGACTCGCCGGGGAAACGAGCCGGCACGGCGCAGAGCACTGGCCCTCGATGCGGGCGACGACCGCAAGCGCCACGTCCGCGTCCTTGCGCGCCAGTCGTGCGCCGCCGTCGAAGATCGCCTTCGGCTCGAGGTTGGCCGCAAAGCCGCGCTCCAGGTTGCGCTGGGGGTCTTCGAGAATGTCGGCCCACAGCAAGTAGTAGCTCTGGTGCTCCGGAGGCAACTGGCGGATCAAGGCCCTGGCGAGCGGCGTCTTGCCGGCCTCCAGCGCAAGCCGCACGCGGCCGGCGAGTTCGTCGAGCGTGAGCGCACCCTGCTCCCTGAGCCAGTCGATCAGCGGGTCACAGGCGTCCGGCAGATCCGAGCCGGTCCGATAGATGCCGAGCGCGAGTTCACGCAGGCTTGGGTCGGCGCCGGTTGCGATCAGCGCGTTCAGCTCCTGGCAGCGCAGCGCGGTGTCGGCGCGCGGGTCGGCATAGAACGCCATGAAGCGCGGCCAGTCGAAGCGTTCGGCGAGATTCTTGAGCCAGGCCGCGCGCAGACCGCGGGTCCAGGGGGCGTCACCGTTGAGCGTCAGGTAGGAGGCGATGGCATCGTCCGGCGCGGCCTCCGCGGACTTGAGGCGGAAGCTCAGCCGCTCTGCCTGAAGATAGGGATACAGCTCGTAGCTACGCAGGGCCTCGGCATCGTCCTCGGTCGGCAGACCCCTTGGAATGGCAGCCAGGGCTTCGACGAACAGGGCGCGCCGCGCAGGGTACGGGTCGTCGGATTGCGCGAACGCGGGCGCCGCCGCGACCGCAACGAGAACCATCAGGATGAGTCTGGGCACGATTGATCTGAGCATGTTCGGGGTCGCGTAGGATGCGCGCCCCGACATTCTACGAAGGCGATGGAAACCCTTTTCATTTTTCTGGCGACCGGGATCGTGGCCGGCGTGCTGGCCGGCATGTTCGGCGTGGGCGGCGGCATGATCATGGTGCCGGCCCTGGCGTTCGTCATGACCGGTCAGGGAATCGGTGCGGACACGGTGATTCACGTGGCGCTCGGTACCTCGCTTGGCGTGATCGCGACGACCTCGATCGCCTCGACCCTTTCGCACCACCGGCGCGGCAGCGTGCGCTGGGAATTGCTGCGCTGGTACGGCCCCGGGCTTGCGCTGGGCGCCGCGAGCGGCGCTTTCGTCGCCGACGCGATGTCCGGCGGCGCGCTGCGCAAGCTGGTTGGTGCGAGCAGTCTGCTGATCGCCCTGCAGATGCTGCTGGATTACCGGTTCGGCGCACTCGACCGGTTGGCACCTCCGCGCGGGTCCGAGCTGGGCGTCGCCGGCACCGTCATCGGCCTGCTTTCAGCGCTGATCGGGATCGGCGGCGGCTCGCTCACGGGCCCGTACCTGGCCCTGCGCGGCGTGCCATTGCGCGAATCGGTGGGTACGGCGGCAGCCGGCGGCATTCCCATCGCCTGGGCGGGTGCTCTGGGTTACATGATCGCAGGCTGGGGCGAACCCGGCGTGCCGACGCCGGCGCTGGGTTACGTCAGCCTGAGTGCGTTTGCGGGCCTGGCGGTGACCAGCGTGCTCGCCGCCCCGCTGGGGGCCAAGCTGGCGCACAGTCTGCCGCCGCGCAAGCTGCAAGTGGCATTTGCCTTGATGCTGGTCGGCGTGGGGATCGAGATGCTGCGGCACTGAGCTGACGAGCGCGTGTCACTTGTGACAATCCGGCGTCGGCGAGCCGCCCCTTGTGGCGCTCTGGTCAAGGGGGCTCCGGGCCGGCGCATCTCAAATAAATTCCATAAAAATAAATGATGTAGATCGTTTTATGGCGCTTGACGCGGGTGCGGGCACGACACTTGAAGCGAGGGGCAAACGCCCCACCCGAAAAGCCTCGAAAGCCGATCATGATCATCCCCCAAAAAACCATCTGGCTCGCCGTTCACGGCGTGTTCCGCGAGCACCGGGTGGGCATGGGCGGCGGCTTGCTGCTCAAGGACATGATGGACGGGTGGATCGATTGCAGGCTGCGTCAGAGCGACCTCGCCAACGGGCTGGAATCGCTCGCCGCCCTGGGCTTCGTGCGTCTGGAAATGGCCGACCGCGGGCCGGCGGCGCGACTGCTCGACGCGCGCTTTGGAATGCTTCAGAACACGGTCACGGACCGGCACGCGGCCGAAGTGTTGGCTCGCGTCCGCGAACTGCGCACGCGACCGTTGGGCGCCTACTCGGGCGGGTCGGGCATGCCGGCCACCGGCCGACGTCGCGAGGACTTGCTCAACGCGTTTGCAAACGCGGCCTGACCCGAACATCCCGCCGCGCGTGCGCGTATCGTGCCGGGCTCGTCGAAGAGGCAGTCGTAACCAGATCCGGCATGAACGTCACCCTCAAAACCATCTGGCTGGCAATACACCAGATCTTCAGTTCGCGACTCATCGCGGTCGGGTGCAGTCTCACGCCCGGGGAAATCACCGAAGGTTTCAAGGCTTCCGGTCTGCGTCAGAGCGACCTTGCCAAAGGTCTGACCTCGCTGACACGCGCCGGATTCATTCGCCTGGAGAACGCGCCGGATGGCCCCGTCGTGCGGCTGTTGAACGAGGAGTTCGGCCTGCTGCGCGCAAGCGATGCGCGCGATCAGGAGGCCGCGAACACCCTGGTCGGTATTCGGCAGATGCGGCGTCGTTCGAAGGAGCATCTCACCGGCCTGGTGGGCGGCTCGAAAAACGGCCGCCGCCGGGACGATCCGGTATCGGACACCGAATGAGAAAAGCTCAAGCCGCGAGCACCATCCTCGGCGGCGTCGACAGCGTCCTTCGCAAGGACAGCCAGCCCAAACCCGATACCAGCAGGCACCCGGCCAAGCTTCCGCTCAGCCAGAGCAGCGGACTGAAGCGATAAGGCAGTTCGAACACCTGCGCCGCCAGCACCGAACCCAGCCCCTGCGCCGCGGCGGCGGCGATGAGACCCGCCACCAGACCGAGCGCCGCATATTCCGCCAGCAGGCCCAGGGTGATCGTGCGCGTGCTCGCTCCCAGGGTCCGCAACAGCGCGGTCTCGCGCACTCTATCCGCGCGCGTGCCCTCGATCGCCGCCAGCAACACCGCCAGGCCGGCCGCGAGCGTGAACAGGAAGATGAATTCCACCCCGCGCACCACGCGCTCGATGATGCCGCGCACCTGGGCCATCGCGGCATCGAGGTCCAGCGCGGTGACGTTGGGGAACGCGGTGATCAGCTCCCTCAGCAGCGGCCGGTCTTCGGGCGGCAGATGAAAACTCGTGAGCCATTGCGTTGCGCCTTCATCCAATACGCCCGGCGGCGTGACGAGGAAAAAGTTGGGCTTGAAGCTGTCCCAACTCACCTTGCGGATGTTGTAGACCGACAGCTCGATCTCTCGGTCGGCGATCTGGAGTTTCAGTTTGTCTCCAAGCTTCAGCTTCAGCCGCTCGACCGCATAGTCGTCCACCGAAAGCCAGGGCTCTCCGTTCGTGGACGGATCCCACCAAGGGCCCTCAAGCAACTGGTTGTCCGGGCCGAAACGGTCCGTCCAGGAGACGTTGAATTCGCGATTGATCCAGCGCCGCGTCTCGTCGTCGTCGAAGCTGTCGACGGTCACCGGCTCGCCGCGCAACTCGATCAGCCGCGCGCGCGTCATCGGCCACAGCTTCAGGTCCGGCCGGCCGCGTTCGGCAAAAAATGTCTGCAAGGACGCGACCTGGTCGGTCTGGATGTTGATGAGAAACTGGTTGGGCGTATCCGCGGGCAGGCGCTTGCGCCAGGTATCGAGCAGATCGCCGCGCACCACGCTGACCAGCAGCAGGGCCAGCAAGGCGAGCCCGAGCGCGACCGCCTGGCCGACGCTCGCCCAGCGCCGGCGCGCGATATTCGCCAGACCAAACCGGATTGCGGTTCCACCGCGCTGACGCAGACCGGCGAGCGCGCGCACCAGCAGCCAGGCCGCGAGCCCGAGCACCACGGCCGCACCGGCCGCGCCCAGCAGCACGATCAGCGCCATCCGCGTCTCGCCGGTATGCAGCACCACCAGCGCCGCAGCCGCGAGAATCGCGATGCCGACCGTGAGACCCTGACCACTCCCGCGCACATCGCGCTGGAACACGCGGATCGGCGGGGTATGCCGCGCAGCCAGCCAGGGCGGAGCCGCAAATCCGAATACCAGCACCATCGCCAGCCCGATGCTCCACATCGCGGCCAGCGGATCGGGAGGAGGCAAGGCGGTGCTCATCAGTCCGGAAGCCACCGCGGCAACGACCCCTTGCGCCGCAAAACCGATCCCAAGCCCCACCAGTCCGGCGCCCAGCACCAGCACCAGCAGGCGCCGCAGCGTTCGCTGCGCGATGCGCGAGGAGGTGGCGCCCAGCGCCTTCATCAGCGCGGCCTCGTCACGCAGCTTCACGCCGTGCTGGTGTGCGGATGCGGCGATCGCGGCACCGGCGAGCAGCATCGCCGAGAGCACGGCGATTTCGAGGAACTGCTGCGCCCGCGAAACCGAGTTGGCGATCTCGGGACGACCGTCGCGCGGCGACTGCAAACGCACGCCTTCGGGCAGCTTCAACTCGTCGAGCGCCGCGATCGTCGCCGCCGGCGCGGCCAGCAGTCGTTTGTACTGCACGCGCGAACCTGCCGCGATCAGGCCGGTCGCAGCCAGATCCCCCAGCGCAATCAGCGCACGCGGCGCAAGGTCCGAAAATCCGCCGCCGCGATCGGGCTCGTACGTCAGCAGTCGCGCGACGCGGAAGGTGGTTAGCCCCAACTGCATCTCGCCGCCGAGCTTCAATTGCAGCTCTTGCCACAGGCGCAGGTCGACCCAGGCCTCACCTCGTTTTGGCCCGCTGGACTCGACCTTCTCGGGTCCGAAGGGCTCGCCGGCGGTACGCAGGCTTCCACGCAGTGGATAGCCTGCATCGACGGCTTTCACCGCCGCGAGCGCGGTGTTCTCGCCGGCCAACGCCGCACTGGGAAAGGACACGAGCTGCGCCTGCCCGATGCCGCGTGCGTTCAATTCCGCGACCAGCGCTTGCGGCAGCGGATCGCGGGAACTCAAGGCGGCGTCCGCACCGAAAGCCTCGCCGGACTGCTCACCGATGGCCCGCGCGACACGATCACTGAACAGGCTCACTGCGCTGCTTGCGGCCACGGCGATGACGACCGCGAGCGCGAGGATCAGCAGTTCGGGAGTACGCAGACCGCTACAAAGCATGGACATTGGATTGACAGGTCCTCAGACAGATTCGGGTGGTGGGTCGGTCGGCCCCGGTGGATGCGCTCCGCTGATCCACCCTACCGAGGATCTGGCGTAGGGTGGATAAGCGGAGCGCATCCGCCAGCGCACTTGGTCGATCACGTGATCCTTTGTTTGAAGGAAGCCATCAGCGCGGTGTTGCGCCGTTATTGCGCAGCAAGCCGTAAGAGGGGTTGAGGAAAGCAAGAAAAAGGGTCCGACGTTCTGAGCGGAGCGAAGAATCGTCTCTCGCGGCACAGACGGCCCGTCGGAGCGCACGCCTCTGCCCTGTCGGCAGTCGCTGCCTCACCCGACCAACCGCCCATCACGCAAGGTCAGCACGCGGTCGCAGCGCTCAGCCAGCGCCGTGTCGTGCGTGACCAGCACCAGGGTCGCGCCACGCTCGCGATTGAGTGCGAACAGCAGGTCGATGATGTCGGCGCCGGTACTGTTGTCGAGATTGCCGGTGGGTTCGTCGGCGAACAGGATGGCGGGACTCGCGGCGAAAGCACGTGCTATGGCGACGCGCTGCTGTTCGCCGCCCGAGAGTTGGTAGGGGTGATGGCTCGCCCGCTCGGCCAGGCCGACTTTTTCGAGCGCCTCGCGCGCACGCTTCGAAGCATCCGGGTGACCGGCAAGCTCGGCGCCGAGCCGCGCGTTTTCCAGAGCGGTGAAACCGGCGAGCAACTGGAAGGACTGGAACACGAAGCCGACCCTGCCCGCCCGCAATCGCGCGCGACCGTCCTCATCCAACGGGCCGAGGTCGGCGCCGGCCAGCTCGATGCGGCCACGCGTGGGCCGGTCGAGGCCCGCGAGCATGGACAGCAAGGTGGTCTTGCCGGAACCGCTGCGACCGACAATGGCCACCGACTCCCCTTGAGGGACAGTCAAATCGACCCCATCAAGAATCTTCAGACGTTTTTCGCCGCTGCTAATCTCATGCGCCACATCGTCGGCGCGCACTGCCCAAGCCATGTCACGTCCCATATCACTCCGATTGCTGTGCCGGTTTTTCTTGAGTCTGGTGCTGCTGCCGGCGATGTTGGCGGCAAAAGCCCCGGCACCGGTGGTCCTGGTGCTGGGAGACAGCCTCTCTGCCGGCTACGGTCTGGACGCCGGCGACGGCTGGGTTCATCTATTGGAGCAAAAACTGAAGTCTCAAGGCTTGCCCTACGCCGTGGTCAACGCTTCGGTGAGCGGCGAGACCACGGCCGGCGGGCTCGCACGTCTGCCCGCTCTTCTGGAACGCCACAGGCCGAGTCTGGTTCTGGTCGAACTGGGTGGCAACGACGGCCTGCGCGCACTGCCGCTGAAATCCATGCGCTCCAACCTTGAACGGATCGTGGACACGGCGGCACGAGCGGGCGCCACGGCGGTGTTGTTCGAAATGCGCATCCCCGAGAACTACGGAGCCGCTTACACCGAGGCTTTCACGCGCACGTTCGCGGAGGTATCGCGGACCCGGAAAGTGCCGCTGGTGCCGTTCCTGTTGTCGGGCATCGCCGCCGACAGGAAGCGCTGGTTTCTGGATGACGGCATTCATCCCAACGCATCGGCGCAGCCGAAAGTGCTGGACGCCGCATGGCCGAGTCTCGAACCCTTGTTGAAGCCTTGAACATCATTTCATCGGCATCGGTGCACGGCTGCATCTGAAAGCGCACCGCGACTCGATATGCGCGCTCCAAAACTCACGTAGGTCGGCTCAAGGCCGCGTGCTTTTCGCGGCCGGAGCCGACACTCGACGTCATGGCGAGCGCGCGCAGTGTCGGATCCGCCTTCGGCTTGATCCGATCTACGACCGATCTGCGAGACGGATCGAGTCTGTGCAGACCTCTCGCGATGCGGCATTCCGCTCCGGAAGCCCGGGTTAGTCGCTTTTCCTGATGGCAAGCTCGAAGACAGTGATCGCACCCTTGGTCGCGTTCACGGGCTTGCCCATGGTCAGTGTCAAGGCCTCGCGCGGCTCGCGCTTGCGTTCGTTGATGACGGTGACGGGGACTATGGCGAACCGGGCGCCAGCGGGGACGACGATGCTGTTCCCTGGCAATCGGTAGTCAGCGTTGCGGGTCGCCGTGCCACCAAGGCTCAGCGGGACGGTCACCGGCTTTGCTAAGACGGCCGAATCGCCCCACTCCCATCGTCGGCGACGCGCGTCGCGCAGCCCGCTACAGTTCCGCGCATCCACATCCTCGCGCGGCGAGTAATGAGCGCCACTGCACGACTTCGCTTTCCATGAACATCGCTGTCATCGGTTCCGGCATCTCCGGTCTCATCGCGGCGTGGCTGCTGGCGCGCCGTCACTCGGTTGTGCTGTTTGAACAGGACAGCCGCGTGGGTGGCCACACCAACACCATCGAGGTGCCGCTGGCGGGCGGCGGCGTGCAGCCGGTGGACACAGGCTGGATCGTCTACAACGGCATCAACTATCCGAATCTCACGGCGCTGTTCGGGGAGCTGGGCGTGAAGACGCGGCCGACCAGCATGTCCTTCGGCGTGTCGCTGGGAAACGGGGCCTACGAGTACATGGGCAGCGACCAGGTGTGGACGGTGTTCGCGCAGCCCGCGAACCTGTTCAAGCTCTCGCATCTGCGCATGCTGATCGACATCCTGCGTCTCAATACCAAGTGCAATCGCCTGCTGAAATCGGGTCAGTTGCCGGGCGGCACTGTGGGTGAGTTTCTGGCCTCGTCGGGTTTGTCGAAAGAGCTCGCCAGCCGTTATCTGTTGCCGATGGCCGGACTGATCTGGAGCTGTTCGCCGAAGAAGGCGATGGAGTATCCGGCTGCCGACTTCATGCGTTTCTTCGACTCGCACTCGCTGTTCACCGCGACGCAGCAGCCGACCTGGCGTACCGTGATCGGCGGCTCGCACCAGTACGTGAAGAAACTGCTCGTGCAGTTCGAAGGACAGCTCAGGCTGAGCACGCCCGTACGCGGCGTTCGTCGCGAGTCGGCGTCCGTGACGATCACGACGGCAAGTGGCGAAGAGCGTTTCGACCAGGTGATCTGCGCCACGCATTCGGACCAGGCACTTCGCCTGCTGAGTGATGCCGACGCGGTGGAGCGCAGCATCCTCTGCGGCATTCCGTACAACCAGAGTCGCTGCGTGCTGCACACCGACGAATCCTTTCTCCCGAAACGCCGCGCCGCCTGGGCGAGCTGGAATTACCTCAACGACGTGGACGAGGTTCACGACCGACCCATCTCGGGCAGCTACTGGATGAACAAGCTGCAAGGGCTGCCGGGACCGGTGAACTACATCGTCACGCTCAATCCCACACGCGAGATTCCGCGCGACAGGATCCTCTACGACACGACGTACGAGCATCCGCACTACGGCCCCGCCAGCGTGATGACGCACGAGCGCCTGCCGGAGATTCAGGGCCGTCGCGGGGTCTGGTACGCGGGCGCCTGGACGCAGTTCGGCTTCCACGAAGACGGGCTCAAGTCCGGTTTGCGTGCGGTCAAGGCGATCGACTCGTCCTGCCTGCCGGACTGGGCTCAGCTGTGAATGACGCCGTCATGCTGTACCCCGCGACGGTCATGCACCGGCGCCTGGTCGCGCCGCTGTATCGCTTTGTCTATCGCGTGTTCTACTTGCTGATCGACGTGGATCGCGCAAGCGAGGCGGCCGGATCGCTGCGATTCTTCTCGCACAACCGCTTCAACGTCCTGTCCTTCCACGACCGCGATCACGGCGCAGAAACTTCTGGCGGCTTGCGCAATTGGGCGGAAAATATTCTGCGCAATGAAGGCATAAGCCTCGACGGCGGGCGCATCCGTCTGCTCTGCATGCCACGCCTGTTCGGCTTCGCCTTCAACCCCATCAGCATCTGGTACTGCGAGCACCGCGACGGCCGCCTGCGGGCGGTGATCGCCGAAGTGCGCAATACCTTCGGCGAGAAGCACAGCTATGTTCTGGCATCCGGCGGCGAAGCGATGCCGTATGACCAAGGGCAGGACAAGGACAAGTGTTTCCACGTATCGCCTTTTTTCGATCTTGTGGGACGCTACCGCTTCCTGCTGAGTGAGCCGGGAGAAACGCTGCGGGTGGTGATTCACGAATCGCGCGAGGGCGTGCCGATTCTGGATGCGAGCATCGCGGCGCAGCGCAGGGTTTTGAGCGATACAGCGATTCTGGGGCAGGTGATGCGGATGCCGGTGATGACCCTGAAAGTCGTCGCCGCGATTCACTGGGAAGCATTGAAAATCTGGTTACGCGGGGCGCGGTTTCACAAGAAGCCGAAAGCGCCGCAACTCGAGGTGACATAGATGGACAAGAAGAATCAGGAAGGGGCGGGGGCGGGCGGCGACTACGGTCGCATCATCAACCGGGACGGCTTCTCGCCGGACTTGCCGAGCGGGCTGGCGTCCAGCGGCGACCTGCGTGGCCTCGGCTGGGCGATGCGCCTGGCGCTTTACATGCTCTCGGGCATGCAGAAGGGCTCGCTCGACGTATTTCTGCCCAACGGCGCGGTGCGACATTTCGAGGGACCGCAAAAAGGTCCGCACGCGGTCTGGCGCATCAAGAGCTCAGGCGGGTTGATGCGGCACGTGCTGGCTTCCGGCGAAGTGGGTATCGGCGACTCCTACCTGGACGACTGCTGGGACTCGCCGGACCTCGCCCGCCTGCTCGAAGTGCTGTATCTGAATGAGCCCTACTACAAGGGTCCGTTCGAGAAGAACTGGCTGGGCAAGCTCTACGGCTACTGGCAGCACCGGCGCAAATCCAACACCAAGCGCACCGCGCGCAAGAACATCGAGTTCCACTACGACCTCGGCAACGAGTTCTACAAGATGTGGCTGGACGACACGATGGCCTACTCGGCCGGCATGTTCATCGAGCCCACACAAACCCTGCAGGACGCGCAGGTCAACAAGTTCAAGCTGATGTTCGAACGCCTGAACCTGAAGCCCGAACACACGGTGCTGGAGATCGGCTCCGGCTGGGGCGGCTTCGCGATCTACGCCGCCACGCACGCCGGCTGCCGGGTGCACTCGATCACGCTGTCGCAGGAGCAATTGGTGGAGGCGCGTCTGCGCGCGGCG
Organism: Panacagrimonas sp.; assembly: GCA_052387695.1. Taxonomy (GTDB): domain Bacteria; phylum Pseudomonadota; class Gammaproteobacteria; order Nevskiales; family Nevskiaceae; genus Panacagrimonas. The sequence continues at coordinate 43,123 of JBQTIX010000061.1, forward strand.
CGTGCCGGCGTCGCGGACAAGGTGACGTTCGAAATCCGCGACTACCGCGACGTGGTCGAGCAGTACGACCGCGTGGTCTCCATCGAAATGTACGAAGCGGTGGGCGAGGAGTACTGGCCAACCTACTTCCATGCCATCGCCAGCGCACTCAAGCCAGGCGGTCAGGCGGCGATCCAGGGCATTACCATCAACCCGGCGATCTTTGATCACTACCGCACCAAGCGTGACTTCATCCAGAAATACATCTTCCCGGGCGGCATGCTGTGCCCGCCTGGCCGCTTCGAGGATCTGTCCCGCAGCGCCGGCCTGATGCCGGCCGATCTGAAGTTCTACGCGCTCGATTACGCCGACACGCTGGCGCAGTGGCATCGCAATGTACTGGCCGTGCGCGACAAGATCGTGGAGCAGTTCGACGAGCGCTTTCTGAGAATGTGGCGCTATTACCTGGCGTACTGCGAGTGCGGCTTCCGCACCGGCAGCATCGACCTGATGCAGATCACGCTGCGCAAGGCGTAGCTCGGCGCTGAGGATCGGCTGGACCCCGCCCGACCTTTATCGCGGCCGCCATAGAACGACCCGGCTCGGAACGATCCTCATATCGGGATCATTCAAGTCGCTTTCAGCAGCCCGTACTTGCGCAACTGGCCGCGGAACTGGTGATAACTCAGGCTCAGCAGTTCTGCTGCACGACGCTGATTGAATCGCGCCTGCTCCAGCGCCTCCCGGAGCAGGCCGGTTTCGAAAGCCGCGACTTCATGCTGGAAATCCACCGGTAGACGCCGCGGCGTTGATGCGCGAGAGCTCTGCCCAGGAGCGGTGGGACGCTCCGTCGGCGGCGGTGCTGCCGCCATATCCGGCGCGGCGACCGGCCGATACGGGGAAGCGAACGGATCGAGTTCCAGTTCCTCCACCACCTGCCGGGCGCGCTCGGTGCGGTATACGGCGCGCTCTACCGCGTTGCGCAGCTCCCGGACATTGCCCGGCCATGCGTGCTGTGTCAGTTGCTTCTGAGCAAGCGGCGAGAATCCGGCGAAGTATTCGCGGCCCAGTTCACGGGTCATGTTCTCGGCAAATTTCTGCGCCAGCAGGAGAATGTCTTCGGATCGCTCTCGTAACGGCGGAAGGGTGATCACGTCGAAAGACAGACGGTCGAGCAGATCCTCACGAAATCGCCCCTGCCGCGCCAGTGCGGGCAGATCCATGTTGGCGGCGCCGACCAGACGCACATCCACCTTCAGTGTCTCACTGGCGCCCAGGCGCTGGAACTCGCCGTATTCGATCACCCGCAAGAGCTTTTCCTGCAAGCGCAGACTCATCGCCGCCAGTTCGTCGAGAAACAGGGTGCCGCCATCGGCCAGTTCGAATCTCCCGACCCGCGCCCGCGCCGCACCGGTGAACGCGCCTGCGACGTGGCCAAAAAGTTCCGACTCCAGCAGTTCCTCGTTCAGCGCCGCGCAGTTGAACTTGACCAGCGGCCGTTGCCAGCGCTCGGATAGGAAATGCAACCGCGCCGCGATCAGCTCCTTGCCGCTCCCGCGCTCGCCGATCACGAGCACCGGCTTAGAAAGCGGCGCGACCCGCGACACCCGCTCCAGCACGGCGAGGAAATTGTCGGCCTGGCCTAGAATCGGTTCCGGACTGGAAGTCGGGTTCATGTGGCGTACTTAATTCGATGTTAGCGATATTTACCATTTATCAGCTATCGGAACCAATGAAATTTCAAATCAAGTAATAAATTTATTTAATTTATTAATTAAATCAATTAGTTAAATAAAATATAGCACCTGGCATGACCCTCGCTATGGCGTTCGTACCATCACTGGGGAGAACACTGATGAACCGCAAGACCCTCGCCGCCGCCCTGATATTCGTCGCCACGCTACCCGCCCACGCCGCTCCCATTTCCACTTCCAGCACCGGCCTCAGCCTGGCCAGCGCCCTGGGGCAGTGGCTGGCCGAGCAAGGCAACGAGGCGTTGCGCGAAATGCGTAAAGACTTCGCAAAAGATCTGGAACAGCGACTGAAACCCATGCTGCCCCAACCGTCCCAACCCGCCGAGATCGAGCCCAAGCCCAGCGAGGCTTTGAGCTGACCGCACCATCCGATACCCCGAGGAACCCATCATGGGCATTTTTTCCCGCCTTTCCGACGTCATCAATTCCAACATCCACTCCATGCTCGACAAGGCGGAGGATCCGGAAAAGATGGTGCGACTGATCATCCAGGAGATGGAAGACACGCTGGTGGAGGTGCGCTCCACCAGCGTTCGAGTGCTGGCGCGCAAGAAGGAGCTTCAGCGGGCTGTCGCCAGTCTCGATGCCGAAGCTGCGGACTGGCAGGCCAAGGCGGAACTCGCCGTGTCCAAGGATCGAGAGGACCTCGCGCGTGGCGCGTTGGCGGCGCGCAACCGGACGGTCGAACAGAAAGACTCTTTTGCCAAGGAACTGGCTCATGTCGAAGAGGAAGTGCTGAAGCTCGACACCGACACCGCCAAGCTCAAGGCCAAGCTCGCGGATGCGCGTACGCGGCAGAAGGCGATCCTGCTGCGCCAGCAATCGGTGAGCTCAAGGCTCAAGGTGAAGGGTCAGATCCAGGACGTGCGCATGCAGGACGCGATGCTGAAAATGGAGCGCTACGAAGGCAAGATCGATCGCATGGAGGCGGAACTGGAAAGCTACGATCTGGGTACGCGCAGCCTCCAGGACGAATTCACCCAGTTGGCGGGTGCGGACAGGGTGGAGGACGAACTGGCAGAGTTGCGTACCAAGCTCGGCAAGTCCGCGCCGTCGTCGTTGTCGAAATCCTGACCTGCAAGACCGGGCGCTTCCGGGGGGCCCTGATCCGTGGAAGATCTATTCATTCCCATCTTTGCGCTGCTGTGCATCTTCGTCCTGCTGCCCGGCATGGTGCTGGTTTTCATCGACCGCCAGCGGCGCCATAGGACGGAGGCGGCGAGCGCCATGAGCCCCTCAACCGCCGCCGCGCAGACCGACCTCGTGCGCATTGCGGAGCGCATGGAAAGGCGCATCGAGGCCCTGGAAAAACTGCTCGACGCCGAGGCGCCGGGCTGGAGAACACGCGATGCTGAATAACGGTTTCTGGCACCGGCTTCGACGCTACCCGAAGGCCGGTTACATCGGCGGCGTATGCGCTGGCGTCGGCCACTACCTGGACTGGAACACACGCCTGATCCGCGTGCTGGTGCTGGTGGTGTTTTTCTTCGGCGGCGGCTTTCCGATGTTGCTGGCTTATCTCGTGCTCTGGTACCTGATGGAGTCTGACCCGGGTCAGCCGAGGTCCAGCTCCGGTGCCGGTAATGGCGCATCGGACGCCTCGCCGAAAGTCCCGTCCGCCGCTGACCTGCGCTCGCGTTTCACGCGCATGGAAGATCGGCTGCGCAACATGGAAGCCTGCGTGTCCTCGCGCGACTACGAGTTGCGCCGGGAACTACGCAAGCTGGAGAGTTGATCAGCCCTTCGGCTGGGGTACGACGCGCAAGTACGGCCGGATCTCGTTCCACCCGCCCGGGAACATTTTTTTTGCATCCTCGCCGGACACCGAGGGCACGATGATCACGTCCTCGCCCTGCTTCCAGTTGACCGGCGTCGCCACCTTGTACGTGTCGGTCAACTGGAGAGAATCGATCACGCGCAGCACCTCGTCGAAGTTGCGACCGGTGCTGGCCGGATAGGTGATGGTGAGCCGCACCTTCTTTTTTGGATCGATGATGAACAGCGAGCGCACGGTGAAGCGATCGCTCGCATTGGGGTGGATCATTCCGTAGAGATGGGCGACCCGCATGTCGGGGTCGGCGATCATCGGAAAGTTGACCGTGACGTTCTGAGTGGCCTCGATGTCCTTGCTCCAGCCGCGGTGGTCTTCGAGTGAATCCACCGAAAGACCGATCGCCCTGACGTTGCGCTTGTCGAACTCGCCCTTGAGCTTGGCGGTGTAGCCGAGTTCGGTCGTGCAGACCGGTGTGTAGTCCTTGGGGTGACTGAAGATCACGCCCCAGGAACCGCCCAGCCATTCGTGAAACTTGATGGGGCCGGCGGTGGTGTCGGCTTCGAAATCGGGGGCAAGGTCGCCGAGTCGCAGGGTCACGGGAATCTCCTTGTCGAGCATTGGGGCCCGCATCTTGCGCCGCCGGTCGAGGATGATCCAGGCCTATGTTCAGACCCCTTTGCCAGAAAGGTAGGGCGCCCTCGCACGGGTCCGCCGGAAGAACCGCCAACTGAGGCCGGCAGCGGCCACCGCCAGACCGGCGATAAATCCATACCAGACCCCGACCGGACCGGCCGTCGTGCCGAAAGCCAGACCCGCTGCCACCGGCATGCCGACCGCCCAGTAGGCGAACAGGGTGATCGCCATCGGCAGGCGCGTGTCCTTGATGCCGCGCAAGGCGCCGTTCGAGGTGGCCTGGATACAGTCGAAAATCTGGAAGATCGCGGCGTAGATCAGAAAGCGCGCCGACACGGCGGCCACGGCCTGGACATCGGTGTAGACCGCGACGATCGCGGCGGGAACCAGGGCCATCAGCGAGGCCGACATTAGCGCGAAGCAGGCGCCCATCGCGATGCCGGTCCGCCCACGCAAGGCCACGCCGCGCCAATCGCCGGCGCCGGCGGCGTGGCCGACGCGAACGGTGGTGGCCATGCCGATGGACAGCGGGATCATGAAGGCGAGGGAGGCAAAGTTGATCGCGATCTGGTGAGCCGCGACGACATCCGGACCGAATCTCGCCATCATCAATGCGCCGATGCAGAACAGCCAGGCTTCGGCGGTGACGATGGCGCTGATCGGCAGGCCCACCCGAAAGATCTCGAACGTCTCGCGCTCGATGCGCATCCGCCCGAACAGGCGCAGCGCGCGCAGCTTCGGTGTGACCACATAGAGAGATGCGTAACAGCCCACCATCGCCCAGGCCGCGATCACAGTGGCCCATCCCGCACCGACCGGACCCATTGCCGGCGCACCGAGTCGGCCATACATCAGGACCCAGGCCATGCCGGCGTTCACCAGCGCGCCAACCACACCGGCGATCAGCGGCGCCTGCGTCAGACCGTGCCCCTCGGCGCCGTTGCGCAGCACGAACGCGAGGCTGAAAGGCAGCGTGGAAAACGCGAGCGCGCGCATGTAGGGCTCGGCCAATCCGTTGGTGCGCTGGTCGAGTTGGAGCAAGCCCAGCACGGGCGCGGCCGCGAGCTGCACCAGCACGAACCACAACAGCCCCAGCAACAACGACAGCAACAGCGCGCCGCGCAGAAAGCGACCGATCCGCTCCGGCGACTGCTGCGCGCCGACTCTTTGCGCCACGATGGGCGAAACCGCCATCGTCAGCCCCATGAACATCACCAGGCTGAGGAACCAGGCATTGCTGCCCACCGCGACCGCCGCCAGCTCGCTGGCACCCAGGCGCCCGGCGAGGATCGTATCGACCGTTCCCATGCTCACGAACGACAACTGCGCCGCAATCAGCGGCGCCGCAAGCCGGAAATTGGCGCGCGCTTCGCCGAGCAGGGCCGGCAGATTGGAAAACAGGAGACGCACAGATAGGAACGCTGGGGACCGCGAGGGGCGCGGATTGGAACACAGCGGCCTGTGCTTGTCAGGGCGCCGCCCCTTCGTACGGCACCCGTGGGCGCTACCATTCCGGCCCGCGACTCCACCCCCGACGCTGACATGGCCTTCCTGCAAATCCGTGTGCTGTCTGCCCATCCCGACTTCGCCGAGGAGTGGCTGCTGGCCTGCGGGGCCAGCGCGGTGAGCCTGGTGGATGCCGGTGACGACCCGGTGCTGGAGCCGGCGCCGGGCGCCACGCCGCTGTGGTTGCGCACCGTGGCGATCGGATTGTTTCAGGACGACGCGGACGACGAATCGATCCTGCGGACGCTGCGCGCAGAGCTGCCGGATGGCGCCGGCATCGAATGCTCCGTGGAGCGCATCGAGGATCAGGACTGGGTGCGGGTCTGGCTCAAGGACTGCCAGCCGCTGAAGTTCGGCGACCGCCTCTGGGTCTGCCCGCGCGAAAAGCGCGTCGATGAGCCGGGCTGCGTGACCCTGGTGCTGGACCCGGGCCTGGCTTTTGGAACCGGCACGCATCCCAGCACCGCGCTGTGCCTGGATTGGATCGCCCGCAACCCGGTGGCAGGCGCCCGCGTGCTCGACTTCGGCTGCGGCAGCGGCATCCTCGGCATCGCGGCCTTGCTGCTGGGGGCGCAGTCCTGCGTCGCGGTGGATATCGATCCGCAAGCGATCCAGGCGACGACGGACAATGCGCTTGAAAACGACGTGGGCGAGCGCATGCAGCCGCTACCGCACGACGCGGTGTTCCAGCCTTTCGCCGCCGACCTCGTGCTCGCCAACATTCTGGCCAGACCGCTGATCGAACTCGCCCCCCTGCTGGCCTCAAGGCTGCGCCCGGGCGGCAGCATCGTCCTCGCGGGCCTGCTGGAACGGCAGGCCGAGGAGGTGCGTGCGGCGTACGCGGGATGGTTCGACTTTGAGCCCGACACCTCGCGGGAAGGATGGACGCGCATCGCGGGAATTCGCCGAACCGGGGGCTGACACGCTCAGGATTCTTGGCGCTATGATTGCGGCCCTTTTTTGAGGCGGGTCGGCCACACGTCGATCCTCGTCCACGGCGACCGACGCGCATGTCCGCTCACCGATTCAACGACCCCAAGCCTCTGAGCCAGTCCGTGGCCGAGAGCATCGACGACTATTTCCGCAGCCTCAATGGCCATCGTCCGGTGGAGCTTTACACCACCGTCCTGGACCAGGTGGAGCCTCCGCTGCTGCGCGCCACCCTGCGCTATTGCGACAACAACCAGTCCAAGGCGGCGGAGATGCTGGGCCTCAACCGGGCGACCCTGCGCAAGAAACTGCGCCAGCACAAGATCGGCTTGCAGTCCGTCCGATGAGCTTCCGATGATGGGCCGCGCGCTGCTGTCGGTCTCGGACAAGACCGGCCTCATAGAACTCGCCCGTTCGCTGTCCGACCTGGGGATTGAACTGCTGTCCACCGGCGGGACCTATCGCGCCCTGCGTGGTGCCGGCTTGCGTGTGCGCGAAGTCTCCGAGTACACGGGTTTTCCAGAGATCATGGACGGCCGGGTGAAAACCCTGCATCCGAAGATCCACGGCGGCCTGCTGGGACGACGCGGCACCGACGATGGGGTCATGGCTTCGCTGGAGATCGAGCCCATCGATCTGCTGGTGGTCAATCTCTACCCCTTCGAACAGACCGTCGCCGCGGCCGGCTGCACACTGGAACAGGCGATCGAGAACATCGATATCGGCGGTCCGGCCATGGTGCGCTCAGCGGCCAAGAACTGGCTGCACGTCGGTGTGCTGACCCGTTGCGAGCAATATGGGGATGTGGTCGCGGAGTTGCAGCGGTCCGGAGGGCTTTCGCGCGAGACTCGCTTCACTTTGTCGGTCGCGGCGTTCAACCGCATCGCGCAATACGACGCCGCGATCAGCGACTACCTGTCGTCGCTGCTGGCCGACGGATCGCGCGCCGAGTTTCCCGCGCAGTCGAATAGCAGTTTCGTGAAGGTACAGGACCTGCGTTACGGCGAGAACCCGCACCAGCAGGCGGCGTTCTATCGCGATCTGCACCCCGCGCCGGGTACGCTGGCGACGTTCGGCCAGTTGCAGGGCAAGGAACTGTCGTACAACAACCTCGCCGACGCCGACACCGCCTGGGAGTGTGTACGGCAGTTCGCCGAGCCCGCCTGCGTCATCGTCAAGCACGCCAATCCCTGCGGCGTTGCGCTGGGGGCGACCATCGGCGCGGCTTACGAGTTGGCTTATGCCACCGATCCGACCTCAGCCTTCGGCGGGATCATCGCGTTCAACCGCCCGCTCGATGCGGCCACCGCGCAGGCTATCGTCGGTCGGCAGTTCGTCGAGGTCATCCTTGCCCCGGCCGTCGACGATGCCGCGCTCGTGGCGACGCGCGTCAAGACCAACGTCCGCGTGTTGGCGATCCCGCCAGGAGACGGTCGCAACCGACATGACGTCAAGCGCATCGGCTCGGGCCTGCTGATTCAGACCGGCGACCATCGCGAGGTGACGCGTGCCGACCTGAAGATCGTCACGCAGCGCGCGCCCAGCGAATCGGAAATAGACGATCTGCTGTTCTGTTGGCGTGTGGCGAAGTTCGTCAAATCCAATGCGATCGTCTACGCGCGGGATCGTCAGACCATCGGCATCGGAGCCGGCCAGATGAGCCGGGTCTATTCGGCAAAGATCGCAGGCATCAAGGCCGCGGATGGAAAGCTGGTCGTGCCCGGATCGGTGATGGCCAGCGATGCGTTCTTCCCTTTCCGCGACGGCATCGATGCCGCGGCGGCGGCCGGAATCACGGCCGTCATCCAGCCCGGCGGATCGATGCGGGACGCGGAAACCATCGCCGCCGCCGACGAAGCAGGAATGGCGATGGTCTTCACCGGTATCCGCCACTTCCGCCACTGACGGCGGGCAGCCTGCGACAGAGCCTGCCGCCCCGCCGCAGGCCAGACTCAACAGTCGGTGCGATCGGCGCGCTTGCGCTCGTTTTCCGTGAGGCGCTTCTTGCGTACGCGGATGGCGGCGGGAGTCAGTTCGACGAGTTCGTCGTCGTTGATGAATTCCAGCGCCTGCTCCAGCGAGAATTTCACCGGCGGCACCAGCAGCACGTTTTCGTCGCTGCCCGACGCGCGCATGTTGGTCAGCTTCTTTCCCTTCAGCGCGTTGACCACCAGATCGTTGTCTCGCGAGTGGATGCCGACGATCTGGCCCTCGTAGATCGACTGTCCCGGTTCCACCATCATCTTGCCGCGTTCCTGAAGGTTGAAGATGGCGTAGGCAGGCGTTTCGCCCTGGTCGTTGGAGATCAGCACCCCGTTGTGGCGCTGGCCGATATCGGCGTTCTCGGCCCTGGGTCCGAAATGGTCGAAATTGTGAAACAGCAGTCCGGTGCCCGAGGTCATGGACATGAACTCGGTCTGGAAGCCGATCAGCCCGCGCGACGGGATCATGTATTGCAGACGCACACGGCCGCGGCCGTCTGGAACCATGTCCAGCATCTTGCCGCCGCGTCCGGCGAGGCCCTGAATGGTGCCGCCCTGGTGCTTGTCTTCGACGTCGGCGACCAGCGATTCGTAGGGCTCGCAGACAACCCCGTCGATTTCCTTGAGGATCACCTGTGGACGCGCAACGGCAATCTCGTAGCCCTCGCGGCGCATGTTCTCCAGCAGGATCCCGAGGTGCAGCAGGCCACGGCCGGACACGCGCTGCTGGTCAGGCGAATCACCCGGCTCCACTCTCAGCGCGACATTGGTCTTCAGTTCGCGTTGCAGGCGCTCGCTGATCTGGCGGCTGGTGACGAACTTGCCTTCCTTGCCCGCGAACGGTGACTTGTTGACCTCGAACATCATGCTCATGGTCGGCTCGTCGACCTGGAGCGTTGCGAGCTGCTCGGGGTTCTTCGGATCGCAGACGGTTTCGGAAATGCCCAGCTCGTCGATGCCGGTCACCGCGACGATGTCGCCAGCCATCGCTTCCGTCACCTCGATCTTGTCCAGACCCATGAACCCGAGCACCTGCAGCACGCGGCCCATGCGCACCTTGCCCTCGCGATTGACGATCGACACCGGCGAATTCGGCTTGATGCTGCCACGCTTGATGCGGCCAGTGCCGATGACGCCGACATAGCTCGAATACGCGAGCGAGGTGATCTGCATCTGGAACGGCCCGTCCATTTCCACGCCCGGCGCCGGCACCTTGTCGATGATGGCGCGGAACAGCGGGTCCATGTTGCCTTCGCGGATGTCGGGGTTGTCCCCGGCGTAACCCATCAGGCCGCTGGCGTAAATGAAGGGAAAGTCGAGCTGCTTGTCGTTGGCGCCGAGCTTGTCGAACAGGTCGAACACCTGGTCCACGACCCAGTTCGCGCGCGCGCCATCGCGGTCGATCTTGTTCAGTACGACGATGGGATTCAGGCCCATCGCAAAGGCTTTTTGCGTCACGAACCGGGTCTGCGGCATCGGGCCGTCCACCGAGTCCACTAGCAGCAGAACGGAATCGACCATCGATAGCACGCGCTCCACTTCCCCGCCGAAGTCGGCGTGGCCGGGGGTATCGACGATGTTGATGCGGTACTGCGTGTTGGTGCGCGTGTCCATCCAGCGCAGCGCCGTGTTCTTGGCCAGGATGGTGATGCCACGCTCACGCTCCAGGTCGTTGGAATCCATGATGCGTTCGCCCAGTTCCTCGCGCTTGTCGAGCGTGCCGGACTGGCGCAGAAGCTTGTCGACGAGCGTGGTTTTGCCGTGGTCGACGTGGGCGATGATGGCGATGTTGCGAAGGTTTTGAATCATTGAAAGGCCGGGAGGCAGCAAAAAAGTCCGCGATTGTACGCGACCGGATGTTGTAGCGCGATTTATCGCTGAGCCGGTTCACCGCACTGCTTCACCCGAGCCCTCGACCGGAGAGCGTTCTCCTCAAGAGATAATGGATAGGCGCCCGGAATGCATCACGTCTTTCGGCGAGTGCTAGGAGGCCCTTTCCCATCGGGGTTCGGGCCCGTCCACAGCACCGATTACGCTCGCCGCGAGCAAGCGCCAACCCGCCACGCGGCGAGCGTCTCAGCACTTACTTCGCAGACTTCTCACCAATCGATATCTCCGCTTTTATAGCATCGAACGTCTTGTCTCCGATACCGTCAACTTTCTTTACATCTTCTACCGTCTTGAATGGTCCGTTGGTAGCGCGGTAGTCGACGATGGCTTTGGCCTTGGCCGGACCAATCTGTGGCAGCTTTTCGAGGCTCTTTGCATCAGCAGAATTGATATCGACTGCTGATGCGACGAAGGTAAAAAACGACACTGCCAGAACAGCAAAGAAACGCAAAACAGTTTTCATCTTCACGCCTCCTACTTGCCCCCGGAATTTGGGGACCCCTATCGTGCGCTCTCCGTGTGAAAATGGAAGCGGTTCGCACCGCCGAAATGTGACGTACGTCACACTTTCATTTCATTTTTCCAAATCCGATACGTTGGCACCGGGCGCCGAAACCTTGCTCGGCTTGCACTACGGTCCGGTTGAGCGCTCGGGCAACCCGATGAATCTCTCATGGAGACATTGAGTTTTTCGCGTTTTTGGGTGGTGTTGATTTGAACGTGAAAGGGCGGCTCGGCGAGGGTTGGCGGGATTTGATCCCAGGCGCCCCGGATGCTCGTCGGCGAGACGCTGTTCTCCCAATGGATGGACTTTCTGCCGTTATGTGATGGATCGTGGGTACGTCGACTTCGAGCGCCTCTACGCCTTGCATCAGGCGGGTGCCTTCCTTGTCATGCGCGCCAAGCGCAACCTCGATGCGTGGCGCTTGTAATCGGCGCCCGCCGATCGCTCGACCGACATCCTGTGCGACCAGACCATCGCCCTCACGGGTTCTACAGCCAGCGCGATTACCCAGGATACTTGCGCCGTATCCGCTTCAACCTAGAAACCGTAGTTGGTTTCGTGAGCAGTCGCTTTGACTTGTGCAGCGACGATGAAATTCTCCCCTGGGGCCCCTGGCGCGCGTCAAGGTAGTTGCCGTCTCATTCATGCAGCGAGTTGTTTAAAGGTTTCGGCGACGTAGGTGTTGATGACGCAGTCGCGTTCGGGGTTGAGGGCGACGGCGAGCACTGGGGACCAGTTGCGTGTCGCCCCGGACCAGCGGGCCGGGTTGCGTTGGCGGGCACGGGTGTAGAGCGCGTGGCGCGCCGCGAGGATCGGGCTATCCGCGCCGTCGTGGCGCTGTGCGGGGCTGACGTAGCGGATGCCGCTGTGGCGATGATCGACGTTGTACCAGCGCACGAAGCCGACGGCCCAGCTGCGAGCTGCCTCCAGGTCTTCGAAGCCTCTGGCCGGAAACTCGGGCCGGTACTTGGTGGTGCGGAAGAGCGATTCGGCGTAAGCGTTGTCGTCGCTCACGCGCGGTCGCGAGTACGAGGGCTTCACGCCGAGCCAGTGCAGCATCGCCAGTACCGTCGTGGCCTTGAGCGTGGCGCCGTTGTCGCCGTGCAGCACGGGCTTGCTCTGCATCGCTGCAATGCCTTCGGCCAGAGCCGTGCGTCGCACCAGATGCGCCGCGTGATCGGCGTGGTCACGATCATGCACCTCCCAGCCCACGATCTTGCGGCTGTACAGGTCGAGAATCAGGTACAGATGAAACCAGCGGCCCGTCACCGTCGCCGGCAAGTAGGTCATGTCCCAGCACCACACCTGGCGCGGGGCGGTGGCGATGTGGGTCGTGGGCGGGCGTACTGCGTGCGGCTCGCGGGCACGTCCGCGGTGAGTGGCTTGGCCATGCGCCCGCAGCACCCGCGCGAAGCTGGATTCGCTGGCCAGGTACACGCCTTCGTCGGCCAGCATCGGGACGATGCGCGCTGGCGGCACCGCGGCAAAGCGCGGCTCGTTGGCCACGCGCAGCAGCGCGGCGCGCTCCGTCGGACTCAGGGCATGGGCGGGCACTGGCCGGACGGCCTGCGGCCTGCCATCACCGTCCACCAGACCGCCGCGGGCCCTCCAGCGCTGCAGGTGCGGGTGTCGATGCCTGCGGTGTCGCACGCGGCACTCAGCCGCGCGCCAGCACCCTGGGCGATCTGAATGATGTGGGCCAAACGCTGGCGATCTTCGAGGTCGATCATTCGTCCTTAAGCCTTGTTGAAGATCGCCGCGACTTTTTTTGACAGCACCAGCAGCGCCGCCGTCTCGGCCAGCGCCCGGTCCTTGCGCAGCAGGTCGCGCTCCAGTTCCTTGATGCGCTTGCGGTCCTGTCGCGTCGCCTGCGGGCTGGCGCGGGCTTCTTCAGGCTCGGCCAGAGCCGCCGTTGCGCTGGCTCGCCACCTCGTAAGCTCCGCCGGAAACACGCCGTGCTCCCGGCACCACACGCTCCGATTCGCTTCGGCCATCGGTGCCGTTGCAATCACCGCCTCCAGACGCGATCCCGCAGTCCACGTCCGAGTCCGCACTGGACCTGACTGCGCTTGCTCTCGCCAACGCTGCAAGGTCTCGGTGCCCACACCCACCGCCAGAGCCACCACTTCCACCGCCGCGCTTTCAGGCGGCAACAGCCGCGCTACCGCGCGGTCCTTGAATCCTTGTCCGTATCGAGCCACGTTCTACCTTCATTGACGCCCCCAAGGATGGTCCTATCAAGGCGGCAACTAGTCTGACGCGGGGGGCCCAGACGCTTGCTGATCAACAAAGCGTCGCGTCAAGGGGGCGTCGGCGGACGCTTATTAGTGCGCCAGGAAAAGCTGGCGGGAAATTGTGGATGAAAGTTTCACGCAGAGAAGACGTAGCGAGTCACTCTGGCCCCGAGTCATGCGCGGGCAGTCGCAAGGCTGCACGTGAAGCGTTGACAGGGGAAAGTGCAGGCCCGGTATTGAGCTGCGAAATCAGCCGTTCTGGAGCGCCGACGCTGTTAAGCGAAGCGGAAGGCAACACTGACGCGCACGTTATACGCGAGTGTGCGGCAGGCTCCACGCAGTCGAAGACCCGGAGCATGCATGGATGTTTCCCGACCGGAACCTGGGAGATCCCAACCTTGTCCGCCGAGCGGTGTGCGGCGGACCGGCCGAGGAAGGCTTTGGCCTCACGCTCGGCATGAACGAGGATGGGAAGTCGGACGGCTGCGTAGTACCGATGAAACTGCCGAACAAGGGCCCATGGCCTGCGGAGGTGGTGGAGGGAAGGCGGCCGATGAAGGGGAACGCTGACCAAACTCCCGCGGTCCGGACACAGGGCCGGGCAGCCGCGATTGAGGGATTGGCCGGTGTGCGTGAAGCGGCAAAGAGGAGGAAGGATGTACGGTTCACCGCGCTGCTACACCATGTCGACACGAAGCTGCTTCGGGATAGCTTCTATGCCCTGAAACGGCAGGCGGCACCTGGAGTCGATGGCCTGACGTGGCACAAGTACGAATGCGGTCTTGAGGATCGGTTAGTGGCACTGCACGAGGCGGTGCACCGGGGAAGCTACCGTGCGCAGCCGTCTCGCCGTGTTTTCATCCCGAAAGCTGATGGCACGAAACGTCCGCTGGGCATTGCTGCCCTCGAGGACAAGATCGTGCAGCAGGCGTTGATCACGGTTCTCAACGCAGTCTACGAAGCTGATTTCCTCGGATTCTCGTACGGCTTTCGAACAGCGCGCGGTCAGCATGATGCGCTGGACGCTCTGAGCGTAGGTCTTGCGAGTCGCAAGGTGAACTGGGTGCTCGACGCGGACATCCAGAGGTTTTTTCGATACGCTGGATCACGCTTGGCTGCTGCGGTTTGTCGAGCATCGGATCGCAGACCCACGGGTCCTGCGGCTGATCCGGAGATGGCTGGGGGCGGGTGTGGTGGAAGAGGGCGTTCGGTCACGGACGAAGGTGGGAACGCCGCAGGGGGCCGTGGTCAGTCCTCTGCTCGCGAACATCTACCTGCATTACGTCTTCGACCTGTGGGCGCATCGGTGGAGGCAGCAGAACGCGCGCGGCGACATGATGGTCGTGCGCTACGCGGACGACACCGTTGTCGGCTTCGAGCGACGAGAGGAAGCGGAGGCATTTCTGGCGCACCTGCGGGACCGGCTCTAGAGATTTGGACTGGCACTGCACGGCGACAAGACGCGACTGATCGAGTTTGGCCGTTTCGCGGCCGACCACCGACAGCGCCGTGGCGAGTCAAAGCCAGAGACCTTCGACTTTCTGGGATTCACCCACATCTGTGGGCGCGCGAAGAACGGACGTTTCATCGTCCGGCGACTGACGGTTGCGCGGCGGCTGCGGGCGACTCTCCACGCAATACGCGAGGCGCTCATGCGCAAGCGACACGGACCGGTCGACGATGTCGGTCGCTGGTTACAGCGCGTTGTGCAGGGCTACTTTAACTACCACGCCGTTTCGGGCAACTTGGATCGGCTTCAAGGATTTCGTAGCGCAGTGGTGCGGCACTGGCTACACGCGCTCCGACGACGCAGCCAGCGGCGACGCATGCCGTGGGCTCGCTTCCGCCGGTGGGTCAATCGATGGGTGCCCTATCCAAAGCTGGTGCACCCTTCTCCTTTCAAGCGCTTCCACGCCAATCACCCGACGTAGGAGCCGTATGCGGTAATTCTGCACGTACGGATCTGTGCGGGGGGCGCCGGGCAACCGGCGTCCCTACCGCGACCTGTGATGCTTACGGGCCAGCTTCCTGATACGAGCGAGCGCTTAAATAAAAAACCCGCCGACTATGTCGGCGGGTTTCGTTCAAGAGCCTGGCAGTGACCTACTTTCGCATGGCAGCTGCCACACTATCATCGGCGCTGAGTCGTTTCACTTCCGTGTTCGGGATGGGAACGGGTGGTTCCAACTCGCTAACGCCGCCAGGCAAACTGGCTGACAAACTGATGTTTCAGTTTATCGAATTTGGTTTGTAGTTGAACACCGAAGACATTTCTCAATGCCTCAGTGATTGACGCTAATTTGTTTTTCGTCGCCTTGATCTATTCGACCATGCAAGAACGCTTGAGGTTATATGGTCAAGCCACACGAGCAATTAGTACACGTTAGCTTCATGCATTACTGCACTTCCACACCGTGCCTATCAACCTTGTCGTCTACAAGGGCTCTTAAGGGGTCTCGAAGACCCGCGAGATCTCATCTCGAGGTGGGCT
>JBQTIX010000062.1:0-8997 GCA_052387695.1 Panacagrimonas sp.
AGTCGGTGGCCGCGCCCATCGAGCAGCAGGTCAACGGCGTGCAGGACATGCTGTACATGAGTTCCAAGAGCGGCAACGACGGCTCCTACGCGCTCACCGTGACCTTCGAGATCGGCACCGACCAGGACATCGCGGCGGTGCAGGTGCAGAACCGCGTCGCGATTGCGCAGCGCCAGTTGCCGCAGGAAGTGGTGCGCCAGGGCGTGAGCGTGATCAAGCGCCAGCCGCAGATCCTGCTGCTGGTCGCGCTGCGTTCCACCGATCCCAAGTACGACTACCTGTTCCTGAGCAACTACGCGACGCTCAACGTGTTCGACGCGATCGCACGTGTCCCCGGCGTCGGCCAGGTGATCGTGTTTGGCGCGCGCGACTACGGCATGCGTATCTGGCTGGATCCCGAGAAAATGGCGCGGCTCGGTGTGACCACGCAGGACATCGCCAGCGTGTTGAACGAACAGAACGTGGTGGCGCCGGCCGGCACGGTCGGCGCGGAGCCCGCACCCAAGGGCCAGGAAAAGCAGTACGCAGTGTCCGTGCGCGGGCGGCTGACCAGCGTCGAGGAATACGAGAACGTGGTGGTGCGCGCGCAGCGCGACGGCAGCCTGGTGCAGATCAAGGACATTGCGAGAGTGGAGCTTGCCGCCACCGACTACACGCGCTCCAACCGCCTCGACGGCCAGCCCGCGGCCGGCATCGGCATCTACCAGTTACCCGAGGCCAATGCGCTCGACGTCAAACGCGGCGTGCAACAGGCGATGGACGAACTGTCGAAGACCTTTCCCAAGGGCATCGAGTACGTGATGCCATTCGACACCACGCAGTTCGTGTCCGAGTCCGTGCACGAAGTGGTGGTGACCCTGGCCATCGCCAGCGTGCTGGTGCTGATCGTGGTGTTCCTGTTTCTGGAAAGCTGGCGCGCCACCCTGATTCCGATGCTGGCGGTGCCGATCTCCATCGTCGGTGCGTTCAGCGCGTTCGTCGCGCTGGGATTTTCGATCAACACGCTCACCCTGTTCGCGCTGGTGCTCGCGATCGGCCTGGTGGTGGACGACGCCATCGTCGTGGTCGAGGCCGTGACCGCGAAGATGGACGCCAAGGGTCTGTCTGCGCGCGACGCGACGCGCGAGGCGATGCAGGAAGTCGCCGGGCCGGTGATTGCGATCGCACTGGTGTTGAGTGCGGTGTTCGTGCCCGCCGCCTTCCTGCCCGGATTGACCGGGCAGTTCTACCGACAGTTCGCGCTCACCTTGTCGGTGTCGGTGCTGATCTCGATGCTGGTCGCGCTGACGTTCACGCCCGCGCTGTGCGCGCTGCTGCTCAAGCCCAGCACCGAAACGCACATGCCCGGCGTGCTCGGCCGTTTCTTCCGCGCGTTCAACCGCGGCTTCGCGCGTGTCACCGCCGGATACGCAGCGACGGTGAAGCATGCCATCCGACGCTCCGCGATTGCGCTGCTGGTGTTCGGCGCTCTGCTTCTCGCCGCAGGCTGGCTGGTGTTGTCGCGACCCGGCGGGTTTCTGCCCGAAGAGGATCAGGGTTATCTGCTGGTGTTGCTGACACTGCCGCCCGGAGCTTCGCTGCAACGCTCGGAAGCCGCGATGCTGGAGTACGACAGGATCGTGCGCGCCATTCCGGGTGTGGGGGGTGTGACCGAGATCACCGGCTTCAACGCGCTGGCCGGCATCACCAGTTCTTCCTCGGGAACCTCGTTCATCGCGCTCAAACCCTGGGGCGAGCGCGGGCCGGAAGAGAGCGCCGCGAAAATCCTCGCACGGCTTACCGCCGACGCCCGCAAGATCAAGGACGCCAATATCCTCGTCATCAATCCGCCTTCGATTCCCGGCATCGGCCAGGGCGGCGGATTCGAATTCGTGCTCGAGGACCGCGGCGGCCGCGACTTGAATCAACTGGTCGCGGCGATGGGCGGACTGCTCGGCCAGGCCAACCAGCGGCCGGACCTCACCCGCGTCTTCACCTTCTTCAACCCCGCCACGCCGCAGATCGAGTATGTGATCGATCGCGAACGCGCCAAGACGCTGGGCATTCCGATCTCCGATATTTTCTCGTCCCTGCAAACGTTTCTGGGCGGCAGCTACATCAACGACTTCAATCTCTACGGCCGCACCTATCGCGTCACCGCGCAGGCCGATGGCCCTGCGCGCGCCGTGCCCGAAGCCGTGAACCAGCTCTATGTGCGCACCGCGGAAGGCGAGATGGTGCCGCTCTCGACCCTGGTGAGCATCAAATCCAAGCAGACGCCGGACTATATCGAGCGCTTCAACATCTTCCGTGCCGTGACCATCAACGGTTCGGCCGCGCCGGGTTTCAGTTCGTCCGAGGGCATGGAAGCGATGGAAGAACTGGCCGCGAATCTGCCGGCTGGATTCCGCCACGAGTGGACTGGCGTGAGCTACCAGGAGCGCAAGGCCGCAGGCCAGTCGGTGTACATCTTCGCCGCCAGCGTGCTGCTCGTGTTCCTGGTGCTGGCGGCGCAGTACGAGAGCTGGATCGTGCCGTTCGCGGTGCTGCTCGGCATTCCCTTCGCGGTGTTCGGCGCGTTTGCGGCGCTGACCCTGCGCGGCTTCTCCAACGACGTATACGCGCAGATCGGGCTGGTGATGCTGATCGGGCTGGCCGCCAAGAACGCGATCCTGATCGTGGAATTCGCGCAGCTCGCGCGCGAGCGCGGCGTGCCGCTGGCGCAGGCTGCGCTCGAAGGCGCGCGCGCGCGATTGCGACCCATCCTGATGACCTCGTTCGCCTTCATTCTCGGCACCCTGCCGCTGGTTTTTGCGAGCGGTGCCGGCGCCGCCGCGCGCCAGGTGCTCGGCACCACCGTGGTGTTCGGCATGCTGGCGGCGACGCTGATGGGCATCTTCCTGGTGCCGGTGTTCTACGTGGTGTTGCAGGGCGCGGTCGACCGGTTCAGCAAGCCGCGGACGATGACTCCCGAGGCGTCGCCATGAAGCGGGCCCTGGTCTTGCTCGCAGCAACGGCGATGTCCGCTTGCGCCTTGGGTCCGGACTACGTGCGTCCGGAGATCGGGACGCCGGATGCCTATCGCTGGCAGCCGGAGTCGGATGCGCCGGGGTCCGTCGGCGACCTGGGCTGGTGGGACCTGTACCGCGACTCCGAACTCAAACGCCTGATCGAAACTGCGATCGCGAGCAATCTCGATCTCAGAATCGCCGCCACCCGGGTCGAGCAGGCGCAGGCGGTGTTGGGGTCCGCAAGGCTGGGCCAGTTGCCGCGGGTCGCGGGCAACGCCGGGATCGAACGCGCCAAATCCAGTGTCGATGCCGCGCGCGGCAACGACCGGATCGGCACTGGCGAGTCGGCCCGCATCGGCCTGTCCTGGGAGCTGGATCTCTGGGGTCGCCTGGGCCGCGAGACCGAGGCCGCTCGCGCGGAACTGCTCGCGGCCGAGTACGCGCGTCGCGGCGTGATGGTGAGCCTGGTCGCGGACGTCGCCACGGTCTGGTTCCGCCTCGCGAACCTGGACGAGCAACTTCGCATCACGCGCGCGACGGTGGAGACGCGCCAGCAGTTTCTCGATCTGACGCGCGCGCAGTTCGATCGTGGGACGGTCAGTGGGCTGGACGTTGCGACCGCCGAGGCCCAGCTCGCGCTGGCGCGTGCGAGCATTCCGGAGTTCGAGCGACAGTTGGCGCTCAGCGACAACGCGCTGGCGCGACTGCTCGGGAGCCGGCCTGACGATGTGCGGCGCCCGCCCGTCGACGCGGGCACGAGCCTGACGCCCGAGGTTCCGGCCGGACTCCCAAGCACGCTGATCGAGCGACGCCCCGACATCCTGCAAGCCGAGCAGGCGCTGGTGGCGGCCAACGCGAGAGTCGGCAGCGCGAAGGCCGCGCTGTTTCCGACCATTTCACTGACCGGCAGCTTCGGTTCGCTCAGCGGACCGCTGACGGATCTGTTCACCGCGCCTGCAGAAACCTGGTCGGCAGGGGTCAGCCTGCTTCAGCCCTTGCTCGACGCCGATCGCAATTTCTATCGCGTGGACCTGGCCGACGCCCGCAAGGCCGAGGCCCTGGCACGGTACGAGAATGCGGTGCGCGCTGGGTTTCGCGAAGTCTCCGATGCCCTGATCACGCGCCAGAAATCCCTGGAGATCGAACTTGCGCAGGCCGAACTGGTGCGCGCGCAGCAGCGTGCCGAGGAAATAGCCAGCGCGCGCTACCGGATCGGCTATTCCTCCTATTTCGACGTGATCAATGCCGACCGCGACCTGTTCACCGCCAAGCTCACGCGGTCTTCGGCGCGGCTGAATGCACGGCTGGCGACGGTGCAGCTTTATCGGGCCCTGGGTGGAGGGTGGAAACCCAGCAGCGAGTCTGTCGACTCGCACCATCCCTAAGTCTGGCGCTTGCATCGGCCCACCCCCTTATCGTGACTGGCCCTTCCGACGAGACACCCTCCATGAGCCCCCCTCCGCGCCGCGCCGATTCCCTGTTCAGCGACATCCACCTGCCGGAAGAGACCCGGCGCATCCGAAAGGAGGTGCGCGAGTTCGCCGACGAGGTGGTGCGCCCGGTCGCGCACCGGCTCAACACCACGCCGGAGTCGAAGGAGTCTTTCCCGCGTGCCGAGTTCGATGCGATGGCGAAGGCCGGTATCTACGAGATTCCCTATCCGAAAGACGTGGGTGGCCGCGGTCTGGAGTTCCCGACGCTCGCCACCGCCACGGTGCTCGAAGAGATTGGCTACTACTCGCCCAGCCTGGCCTCGGCGCTCTACGACGGCCAGGCCATCCTGGTCGGCAAGACCCTGGAGCGAGCGCCCCCGCACCTGCGCAATCACTATCTGCCCAAGCTCATCCGCGGCGAATTCGTCGGCTGCTTCGCGACCAGCGAACCGGAGGCGAGCACCGACCTGTCGGCCAGGTCCATGCAGACCCTGGCCAGCAAGGTACCGGGCGGTTATCGCATCAACGGCGTGAAGCGCTGGATCACCAATTCGCCGGTGGGGGACCTGATCGTGGTGCTGTGCAGGACCGGTGACGCTGCCAGCCCCAGCCTGACCATGCTGCTGGCCGACATGCACGACCCCGGCGTCAGCGTGTCCGCGCCGGACCTGAAGATGGGCAACCACGTGCAGCTCACGGCGGACATCACGTTCAAGGACGTGTTCGTGGCCGACGATCACGTGGTCGGCAAGGAGGGCGGGGGCCTCCGCACCGCCATCGGCGCCCTGGTGCTGGGGCGCATGGGCATCGGCGCCATCGGCGTGGCCATGGCCCAGGCGGCCTTCGATTTCTCGACGCAGTACATGACGCAGCGCAAGGTCTTCGGCCAGGAACTGGCGCGGTTCCAGCACTGGCAGTTCCGCTTTGCCGAGCACGCCCTGCAGATCGAGATGGCGCGCACGCTGTACCAGAAGGCCGCATTCCGCTACGACCGCGAGGGCAGCGCCGACATCGAGGCGGCGATGGCCAAGATCGCCGGCTCGCGCCTGGCTTGCGACGTCGCGCGCGACGCCATCCAGGTCTGCGGCGCCTACGGGTTTGTGAAGACCCTGTCCGGGCCAGGCACCCACTTCCCGCTGGAGTCGATCTACCGCGACGCCAAGATCGGTGAGATTTACGAGGGTGCGAACGAAATCCAGAGCTGGGTCATTGCGCGGCACATCTTCGGGCGGGAATACACGGGCTGAAGACGAGGTATCTGCACCGAAGGTCCCTTGCAGGTCGGTTGTAGGTCGGATCAAGCCGAAGGCGGATCCGACACGCGCACTCTCCATGCGAAGTGCGCCCGTCGGATCCGCCCGCGAAAAATATGTGGGCTTGACCCGACCTCCCCCGAACTGCAACCGGCCCGCACCGGTCGCGAGCGGCCGCGTGGCCGGGCGCTGCATCGTTACAATCCTGTTCCGGAAAACGAAAGGGCAGGTCAGATGGCAAACGACCTCGATGCGCCCGCCCGCAGAACGCGCGGAGGAAGCGCCGGATCCCTGGAGCCTCCAAGCTTCGGGTTCCCGCTGGTGCGGACGCGCCTCCTGGATGTCCTGGCGCAGGACTCGCAAAGCCTTGCCAAGGTGATCTGCGTGGTCGCGCCGACCGGCTACGGCAAGACGGTCCTTTCCACCGCACTGTTCAATCACTGCCGCCAGATTGGCGTGCAGGCCCGGTGGATCGCACTGGACGACCGTGACAACAGCGTCGAGCGGGTGATGGGTCTGCTCGAAACGGCTCTCGGCGACCCTAAAAGAGAGGTCCATCCGACCCAGGCCCTGATCCGCGGCGACGAACCGATGGAGCGACGCATCGACGCCCTGCTCGACGCCGTGGCGCGACTGCCCGATCCCTCGCTCATCCTCATCGACAATCTCGGCTACTGCCCCGACGAGACGCTGGGATACCTGCTGGACCGGTTGGTGTTCCGCACGCCGTCGTCGGTGAGCCTGGTTTTTTCCAGCACCCACGAATTGCCGATCAACCTGGCACGGGCCAAGCTCGAAGGCCGCGTGCGCGAAATCGGTTATACCGAGCTGAGCCTGCGCCCGGACGAAGTTCGCGACCTGCTTGGCGCGGATCTGTGTGCGCATCTCGGCGATATCGGCGTGGACACGGTGGTCCGGCAGACCGAGGGCTGGCCGGCGGCAGTGCGGCTGGCGCAGATCATCCTGTCGTCGTCCGATCGGCCGCTCGAAGCGCTGGCGCACTTCTCCGGTGCCGACGAAGACATCGCCAACCTGCTCAACCGCCAGGTGCTGGCGGGTTTTGCGCCGGTCATCCGGAAATTCCTGCTGGAGCTGTCCCTGCTACGCAGTTTCTGCGTCGAACTGTGCCGTCACGCCACCGGCGACGAGACGGCGGCGCAACATATCGGCCAGTTGCTGCGCCGCAACGTGTTCGTGATTCCGCTGGACCGCAATCGCAACTGGTACCGGTTGCACGGCCTGTTCCGCGAATTCCTAAGCGAGGAAGCGCAGCGCACGCTGAGCCAGGATCAACGCCGTAGCGTGCTTGAGCGCGCGGCCGAGTGGTGCGAGCGCGGCGGTCACTGGCGGGACGCGATCGACTACGCGCTGGCTGCCGGATCCACCCAGCTCGCCAGCGCCGTGCTGGAACGAGTGGCGCCGATGTTCGTTCGCGATCGCGGCGACCTGAGGCAGTACATCGAGTGGGTGGAAAAGCTCCGCAGCGGTGGGCACGAAGTCGGCTGGGAGGCGGATGTCTGGTACGTCTGGGCGCTGGTGTTCCATCGTCGCTACGACTACGCGCGCCAGCAGAACGAACGGCTCGCCCAGCGCCTCGAACGCGAACTGCCCTTGAGCCGCAACGCGGCGCAGATGGCGCAGATGGCGGAGCTGAAGCGGCGCGTGGAGGTGATCCGCACCTGTGTCGATACCTACACCGACCGGCTCGCCGACGCCTATGACCATGCCACGCACTGGCTTGCCCAGCGCGGTGTCGGCGATCCGTTCGACGTGGCGACCGTGGCCAGCGCGGCGGGGATTTATCTCACCGGCGCACACCGGTTCGCGGAAGCACGCAGCCTGATGCGCACCGCGCAGGCGGCAATCGCGCAAGGCAACACACCCTACGGCGCCGGCTGGGTGTCGCTGCTGAGCGCGATGATCCCGATCGCCGAGGGCGATTACGCATCGGCGCACAACGATCTGCTGGCCGCGCTGTCGCGCGCGCGCTCGGCGCTCGGCGATGGGGCCGGCATCGCCGGGACCATCGCGCTGGTCGGCGCGAAGTGTGCGGTCGAGATGAACCTCGACGACGAGGCGCGCGACCTGCTTTCCCAGGGACTGCGCTGGGCCCACACCCACGGAATCCTGGATACCGCCGCGGTCGGCCTGGAGGCCGCGGTGAAGCTGTGGTCCGGTCGTATCGACGATCCGATTGCCCTGGCTCAGCTGCGCGAGATCGCCAGTGGCTACCCGCCGCGATTGAGCCTGATGCTGTCCTGCTACCTGGTCCAGCGCCTGGTTCGTCTGGGGCGGTTGGACGAGGCGCTGGCGGAGGGAACCCTGGTCGGTCTGGCGACTCATCAGGGAGCGGGCCGGACTCGCGCGTCCGTCGAGGGTCTGGAAACGGCACGGGCCTGTGATCTGTATGCCGCCGCCGAAATCGACCTGCTGATTGCGGCCGGCCAGCTCCGGCAGGCGGAGGTGCTCAACGCGGAGCAGACGCGGCTTGCAAGGAAGGACGGTTGCGCTGCACGACTGGTGGAACTGGCGCTCAACGAGGTGGCCATCGCGATCTGCTCGCACAATCCCCTGCCGGCCACGCGACACCTCGTACGCGCGGTGGGGCTGGCGGCCAGACGTTCTATCCGGCGGCCGTTCCGCGATCGCCGCGACATGATCGCGGGCCTGGTCAACGACACGCGGCCGCAGGCATGGGGCTTCGCGCAGGAAGAGGAGCGCCGGTTTTTCATCGAAATCTGTCGCGACCTGCCCTTGAGCCATTCCTCCCTGCTGGATCAGTTGAGCCAGACACAGGGCGGCGAGAGCTTCTTGCTGGAAACGCCGACCGCGCGCGAGCTGGAATTGCTGGGACTGATCGAGGCGGGACTCTCCAACCAACAGCTCGCCGACCGTTTGAACGTGTCCGTCGCCACCGTGAAATGGCACCTCTACAACCTCTACACCAAGCTCGGTGTATCCAGCCGCTCCGCCGCGCTGGCCCGGGCGCGAGCACTGAATCTGTTGTCGCGATAGGGCTCCTCCAAAGACGCGTTCGCAGCGCCCCGTTCAAGCCCGGATTCGATGCGAGCCCGTCGCGGCAAGGCGAGGCACCTGACTCACAAGGTCGATGTAGGTCGGTTCAAGCCGGAGGCGGAACCGACACTGCGCGCCCTTCGACGAAGGGTGCACGTCGGGTCCGCCCGCGAAAAGCAGGTAGTGCATCAGTATGAAATCCGTTCGCACCGAGTGGTAGCGCCGCGACAGCGGCGCTGATTGCGCAGCAATGCCGCGTATCGAGGTGCCGGGCGTGCCCTCGATACGCGACGCTTCCCTCGGTAC